>JAFQES010000005.1 GCA_017398945.1 Bacilli bacterium
CTTTTATTATTTTTAATTTATCTTCCTTAGACCAATATCTATTTGGTTCTTTTCTTATTCTTGCCATATTTACCTCCGATTTTATTATAACAAAAAATGTAGACAGTTTTTTTCTGTCTACATTTATCTTACAACTTCACTTAAACTAGCTTAACAAAAAAAGATATTGTGCATTTAAATCACCTTTCTGTTACATTTCTATTTTAAATGCACATAGGATTGAAATCGTAAATCTAATCATTTTTTCTTACTAAAATATAAGCTTGTTCTTTTTTATAAGAAACCTCTCCTTTTTCGTCGTAAAGTTTTGGTTGACCATCTAAATTTTCTAAATTTAAACTACCATTGCCATGACAATAGATAGAAGAATTTACTTTTCCAGTGATGGTAACTTGAGGAGCCATAGAAGCCTCAAAACTCAACGCCAAATAATCTGTTTCCGTTAATTTAATATTTTGACCAAAATTTTGTTTAATTGTAATACTTATTTTTTTACTAACTGGTAACTTTTTGCTAATAAAAATGTCATTTAATCTAATAAAGTCAAATTCACCTACTATATATGAGAGTTCTTCTAATTGTTCTAATTCTTTTTCAAAATCATAGTACAGACCATATCCCTCATAATTTAAAAGAGAAAAGCTTTTTAAGTTACGACAACTAGTTAAATTAATAAAATGAACACCAAAGGAAGTTAGTTCACTTAAATTAGAAAAATTTTGTAGATCTACTATAGCATAGTCTTGTATATAAACATCTTCAAATTCTGCATAATCTAGTAAAGTGTATGTAGAATGTATCGAAATGTTTGTAATCATTTCAGCAAAATCTTTTGGCAATTTCTTGACTAAATCAGCCGTTAAGTCAAGATTTTTTATATTATACTTTTGACAAAAATCAACAATAAATTTAATTAAATTATCAGCTACATCTTCATCTTTTGGGCAAGCAAAAGATGATAATATTAATTCTTCATTTGTATAATCTAAACTTGGTTTATAAATATCATTCAAATCAGTGAAAGCAAATTTTTCATCAAGATCGGCTTTCATTTTAACAAGTTTGGCTTCTGTTACCTTAGTATCTGATTCACCAAATTTAGTAATTTCAGGTAAAGTAGTTGTTAACTCACCCAAAGCACTTTCTGACAGAATTAAATCATCTTTCGTCATTTCTTCAATTCCTGTTGTTGGAATAGTATTTTTATTATCTTGCTTTATTTCTTTTGTACCTTTTCCATTTAATAAAGCAACCAAACAAGCTACACAAAAAACCCCCACACCACATATTCCAGCTAAAACGTTTTTTCTTCCTTTTTCACTATATTTTAATTCCAAAGTATAAAAATTCTGTCTTTCATAATAAGGTTCTTTATTATTGTCATCATTATTCATAAAAGTTTTCCCCTCCCTTTAATGAAAAATATTATAACTTCCTCATCTATAAATGTCAAATTAATAAAACATTAAACAAAAAAGCAAAAATTATTATAATTTTTGCAATTCATTTATAGCATCACTTAATGTCTTTGCCTTAATAATTATTAAATCATCATCAGTAGAATTTAGAGTTTTTACAGCTTCTTCATAATTTTCTTCTGGACAGATAAATACGTCCATATCATCATCGATTGCCCCTAAAACTTTATATTTTACTCCACCAATTTCTCCAACATTTCCTAATGCATCAATAGTTCCGGTTCCCGCAACTTTTTTTCCTTTAGTAATATCATCTTTTGTAAGTTTATTATAAATAGCTAAAGCTGTCATGAGTCCACCACTTGGACCTGATTCGCTATTTTTGCTTTCGATTTCAATTTTTGGATCAGTTTTAAAATCAACATCAGTTACAATCGTGACTCCTACTTTTAATCCGTCGTCTGTTTGATATATTTTTGCTGTTGTCATAACTTCTTTTTTATTTCGAATCACTTTAATGTCTAAAGTATCCCCTTCTTGGTACAAATTAACTATTTCTTTCATATTTTCTAATGAAGTAACCTCTTTATCATTGATAGCTACTATTTCATCATATTCCTGTAATGTAGTATCTGCTTCATCTGTAATATAAGTAACGATATTATGATACTTAGTTATTTCTAAATCATGTTTAGTTAATTGGTAAGCAGCTATCGTTGCATTATCTTGGGATTCCTCCATTGACAACTTATCTTTTTTTATAGTTTCTTTAACTGAATCGCCATCATAAGTAACATTACTCGCCTTCTCTACGTCCCAATTTTTAATGATTTTTGATAACAAAATATTAGGGATTGTTCCTTTAACCATTGTTACATAACTCATATTAATTTCACCATCAGAATCATAGCCTTCATCGATTATTATTCTTTCATTTAAATTAATAGTTCCTCCTGGGGTATATATTACATAGGGAAGCTCTATATAAAAAACTAAAAATATTACAAAAAGAACAATTAGTTCCCTATAACATTCTTTAATAAAACTTTTAATATATTCATATATTTTATTAATCATTATTATCACCATTCTAATTATATCAAATATTGGAGTATTTATGAAAAAGAAACAAGATATTTTAATTATTACTACAATAATTTTAATAATAGCTTATGTTTTTGTAAATAATCAAGAAATAACTACTATTATTAAAAATTCAGCTTTACTTTGGTTTAATAAAGTATTTCCCTCTTTACTTCCGATGTTTATTCTAAATGATTTATTACTAAGTTATAATTTAGATTATTATATATGTAAATTATTAAAAAATAGTGGCTTAAAATTTTATGTAATTATAATGAGTTTACTTTCAGGAAGTCCATCTAGCGCTCTTATTATAAAAAGATTGTATGAAAATGAAATAATTGATGAAAAAAATGCTTCTAAGCTATTATCATTTACTTATTTTTCTAGCCCTATATTTTTAATTACTATGCTATCATCATTATTTACCAATAAAACTATTATAATAAAAATTATTTTAATTCATTATTTATCTAATATAATTATAAGTTTATTCTATAAGATAAAAATTAATAAAACTATTATTTATCGCCACCCAAGTAGTTTTGGAAATAATTTTACTCAAGCTATAAATAAAGCAATGAATACGTTAATTATGATATTGGGAACACTTATTTTTTATATAATTATTTCTTATATTATAGAAAATGTTTTAAATCTAAATTCGATAAATAATTCCATAGTTAAGGGGTTACTAGAAGTTACCCAAGGACTTAATTTTTTAAATGAGCTATTCATTAATAATAAGTTAAAAGCTATTTTAGCTACAATATTTATTAATTTTGGAGGATTTTCTATTCATAGCCAAATAAAAAGTATCATTGCTGATACTTCTATTAATTATAAATATTTTCTCAAAGGAAGATTAGTTCAAACATTAATTAGCTTTGGTTTATTATTAATATTGCCTTGAGTATGATAAAGTATTTGAATATGGTAAACTAGTATCTCTTGTTTCCGAAAAAATGTCAGGGCAATTAGATGTATTAGTATCTATATTATTTCTACATTTTCTTTCATTAGTAGTATCCGTATATAATAATTCTGTTTTAAAATATAGAGGAATATTTATGGTATCCAAAACCTTTTTATTATCGTCATATAAGTATAAATTTATTTGACAGAATAAGCTATCAATATAGCGATGGCAATTTTCATTAATGTTTATTCCTTGAACTTCGGAATCAAACTTCCATATCTTGTCATCTACCCAAGCATTATTTTTTTTATATCTAACTCGCACAGTTCTTCCTTTATCATTAATGCCAATGGATTTTTCATACCAAACTCCATCCATATATACATCTAGTCTTATATAATGACCAGTTACTTTACTATAATCATTAGTGTCATTTCCATTGAACCATAAATCATTCCAAACCCTTACTTTAGTCACTTCTTCTCTGCCAAAATCGAAATCGTTCATTATAGACTTTTGAATACCTGTTTCAATATCAACGATTTTCATAAGATTATCAGTATAGGCATCATTATCATTTTTTTTACGTTGTAAATTGGTCATTAACCCATACATAAATGTCATCGCTACACTTAACATCGCAATAGTTATGATTAACTCAATCAACGTCATACCTTTGTTATTCATTAACAGCCTCCGGCCCTTACAATGTATGGATTACTTTCTGTTCCATTACCAGAACAACGCTTCAGATCAACATTTACATTGATAACCGGTCTAATATACGCTCCGATATTTGAAACATATAAAACGTCATCAATTGTTTCTCCATATTTATCATTTAAAGTAGTATATAAACTATCTTTAGGATAGTCGTTTAACTGAACTATTGTCCCTTCAGATTTTTTTGTTTGCTTAACTGCAAAATAATATGCTCCCATTCTATTAGTAAGACTTGTATAATCAGCATATGATAATGTCATAGTCCAAAACATTTCATCGCTAGAGGCGCGATCTAGTAAATAACTTTTTGTTCCTGTACTATTATATTGTAATCCAGCAAATATTGCTTCATCAGCTGATAATAATCCAATCGGATAAGTTAAATCTCCATTTCCTAAATATTCAAGTGAAGATCTATAGCTGTAACCACTATACCCTCCAGGAGTAGTAAGAGTTGCGTATTGGTAATCATAATTATTGACTCCATTAAACAGATTTTTACTTCCCATGTTAACATTATTTACATTTCGATAAAACATTATATAGCCTATTCCTCCAGCTTGTTCTTTTTTTGTATAATCATAGCTTTTTTTAGCAGTCTTTTCGCTATATTTAGTTCCAACTGCAACATAAGGTAAATAAGAATATTCAGAATACTTTCCGCTAGCATTAGCATATAACCTTAAGCGTTCTTCATACCCAGAATTAACTTGACTTGATAAATTCGAAACATTATATCGACTTAAGTTGTATACTCTGTTATCACTATTGGATGCGATGCTACCAGTATTTGGGCAGATAAAACTTGCTGTGTTATTTTGAACAATTCTTTCCCATCCAGAATAATAATATCTTTCTGATTTTTGGAAAGAACTTTCTATATTATTTTTTATTGTTTCTAGCCACGATTCCTCATCTGTATCGTTATCTTCCTCACAATTTCCAAATGTTACTTTTCCAGTACCATCAACACTTGCACATTTTGTTCTGTTTTTATCTCCGCAGAAAATGGTTTCGTTACTCAATACATTTGTATATGCACTAAGACCACTTTGTGTATACCAAAGGTCTACTTTTTCTTTTATATCACTGCTATTTTGATTATCATACTTACTATCGTATCTATACAATAATGCCTCTTCATTATTCATATATCCAATATTATGAAGCAAATGAGCACCATATTGATTCTTTGGTGACGCACACTGTGCTTTAAAGAAATCTTCATAACCTTCTTCTATTTCTTGAGCAATATTAAGACTTGCTTTTTTTATGTTACATTCGATATTTAAACAAGTAAGACGTCCCCAAAACTCCGGACAACTTGCTGCACAATTTTTTGATCCTTCATCCAATTTGTCAACAACTTCACTTGTCACATTCATTGCCAATTCAATAGCTGCACACTTATTAGAATTATACGAACTTGAGTTATACTTTGTTGATGTAGCAGTTCCTATGAAATCTCCGTTATCCTTGTAAAGATTAACAGTAATATAATCATTTCCTTTTACTTTTGATTGTTTTGCTCCAGCAGATGAGTTATATTCACCTTGATATATTAATCTTACAGTCTCATTTCCATTTATCCTTACTATTCTCCAAATATAATCTCCTAATTTTACATAGTTATTATCAACATCACCACGATAATATAAACTAAGATGTTGCCCTGTTGCACTTCTCCATCTAGTGTAATCATCTGGTGCAGCATACAAACCGCTTTCCTCTACGTCATCAGTAAGTTGAGCAGGTGTTAAGATATTTTCATTTATGTATAATTTCTTTGTATCAGGTGTACCTTGCGCTGTAAAATACCCTTTCTTAGTAGCTTCTGTTTTTTTTATACACTCAGCTAATGAATCCCCACTATCACATGGGTCAATATTATCTGCTGGTACATCTAATAATACTTTATCTTTTAAATATCTTTTATTAGTATATGAAGCAAGCATAGCTAACATTATTATTAAAAAGATAATAAAGAATGAATACATTATTGATATTGATATAAATCCATTTTTCTTTTTCATTTAATAACCTTCTTTCAAATTAGGATAATATATAAATGCCTGATAATCTGTTGCTATTATCCCTAAATCATCATTTGCGGTATTAGAATCTTGGAATTCTCCAATTATACGATATGTTTGATATTTATCATTATAATTTTCACAAGCTCCTAAAGATAATATATATTCCATAAATTCATTTGTTAAAAGCGCTGCTTGAGCTTCCATTTCATTTTTTAATTTCTCATTATCAATCTTACCGCCATCAGCTGCTTTACATCTTAAAATTACTAATGTTTTTAAATTATATGTATTCGCCATAACATTAAACTTTGACTCCGTATTATCACTATTAAGAACCCAATCCGTAAAACTTCTTGCCTCTCCATCACTTTGTTTATTAATATATGAAGCCAAAACTTTAAAATTATTATCATTACGATTAGTATCTATGAATACTTTATCAGCTGATAGATCGACATCATTCGCAATTAGCCATTCTTTAATATAAAATAGTGCATATCGATAACCTTTTTTTTCATAATCTGTAACTCTTTTTTCGTTACCTAATAAATTTACAAATACATTATAAAGTAATAGTAACACTGTAATCAAAACAGTTAAAGTCACAATCGTTTCTACAAACATAAATCCATTTTTCTTTTTCATATTATTCACACTTTATCCCATTAAATATAGCTGTATACTTTCCTTCATTATAATTAACTATTACATAATAATTAGCACTAGAACTAGCGGTGGTCGCATTACAGTTCCAACCATTATCACAACTAGTATTATCAAATGGGTTTACTAAATCTTCTTTTTCAATATAACCATTTTTAATCAACATAGCTAAAGTAATCCATCTAGCATTATCTTCATTAGCATTATTATACAGTCCATTTGTATCTATAACATATTCTATAGCTAAATTTTCAATTTGTTTTTTTAAATTAATACATTGGTTCTGCTTATTTTTCTTACTTACTTTAGAATAACTACCACCAGCAATTACTATAATTAAACTTAAAATTATAAGGACCGCTAAAAGCTCAACTAATGTAAATCCTTTCTTCATAAGATTACCTACTTTCTACTATATTTAGTATACAATAAATAAGCTAAAAAAAAAAGACAAAAAACGTCTTTTCTTATTTCCTTTTTTTATGATTTACATAAGTTATAATAGGTGATTTTTTATGTGTCATAGACCTTTTGGTGGGGGATTATTTACTATCTTAGCTATCTTTGCTTTATGCGTCTTAATTTTTTATCAAGTTATTATTACATTAATACTTCCAATTAGATTTAATTGTTTTATTTTGCTTATTGAAGTATTTCTACTATTTTTCTTGATTTTTAGAATAATATGGCCGAAGTAATTCTTCTGTTTTAAAAACATAATCAAGTTTTTCTCTAATTTGTTTAGTATTTTGATACTCATTTTCTAGCATTTTAATTTCTGGTGGTAAAGCAATTAGAATAAAAAAGAGTTTCTTTTCTTCTTCATTTAAAGGATATCTAGAAAAATACTTTTCTAATAATGGTTCAAAATCATAATTAAAATATTCATTTTTATAAAGTTTAACAAGATCTATTATAGGTGTATCTACCTTAGCGTAGTCCCAACTTATTAAATAATTATCTGAATTTCTAATCAAATGACTAACATCTAAATTATTATGAACAACGCTAACTCGTTGTTTTTTTTCATCTTTAACAACCTCAAACCATTCATTTATTTCGCTTTCACAGAATTCTAAAGAAGAAAATATTTTAGATATATTTCTCATTAAAGTATACTCACTTGGGCTAAGATATTTTTTTGGTAAATAGATATCATAATAGTTATTATATACATTTCTTAAATATTCAATATTATTTTTAATATTTTCATATATTTCTTGATATTTGTCTTCAGTTACTTCTTTATGATAACTTGTTTTATTATGTAGCATACTTACTAAATCAATTAAATCATCCATTTTTTGCTCTTTTGGCATTGGTACATCTTCTATCATTTCATACACATTTAAATCTTTTCTAGAGTCATCTATTAACTTAGGAAAATTATAAAAGCTCCTACTTTGTAAATAATTATATAAACTTCTAATATCATTATGTCGTTCTTTAACTACAAAATCCCCACTTGTAGTTTGTAAAATAGTTGTTTTTCCTTTAATTGTATATTTTAAGGGTTTATAAATACTTTTTAAAACTTCTAATGAATTATTCATTATCTTCTTCAGGAATTATGAGTTTATCTCCTGCTTTTATTTCTGATACATCATTATAATTTGATAAAATACTCATATTGGAATTATACATTGTACACACTGCTTCAATATTATCATTTTCTTTTAATATATGCACATGATAAGTTTGATACGTATCATCATCAGTATTTACTGATTCAATTATGGTATTTTCTTCTTGTTTATCTTCAATATTTCTTTCTTCTATATTATTTTTCTCAATCACTTTAGTTTCTGATACCATTTTATCTTCTATCATTTCTCTATCTTCTTCAATCGGTAACTCAATTTCGGATATTTCTTTTTCTGGCTTTACAAAAATTTCTTTTTGTTCTTCTATTTTTTCAAAAATTATTTCTCTTTCTTCGTCAACTTCTTCCTTTTTTATTTCGGTTCCTTTTAAAGCTAGTTCAATTATAATCTTTAAAGTATCATTCTTTAGAATTTCATAAGTAAAATCCGTTATTTCAAATACAATTGTATCTTTATCAATATTGTCTGCTATATCTATTGAAAAAGGCAATGTATATTCAAATGGTTCTTTATTAACACTTAATTCATGAGTTTTGTACTCTCCACTCACAATAAAATTCCCTAGTATTTCATTATCATTAATGTCCATTTCATGTTCCAATGAAATGCTATAAATCTCCGCTATTTTTGTTTTAAAAGTAATTTCTTTTGTATAAGGTATTACAAAATCCATCATATCAATCCTCCTAACAATTTATATGATTATTAAAATATATTTATGCAAAAAAAGCAGCCGACACCTTATATGGTATCAGCCACTTATTAGTTTTACCACTAGCTTTTTCTTATGTTTGCTTCTTTTAAATTTATTTTATTGATATATATATGGATTCCGTGTTTTCTAAATCAATATATATAAAGCTTATTTTTAATTTAATTCAATCCTTTTAGTATATTAGTAAAAAAATTAATGAATCACTCATTAATTTTTAGTTCTTCCACAATTTCTTTAAAGTTTAATCCGTGGCTTGCTTTTATTAAAACATAATCTCCTTTATGTAAAGTCTCCTTTAAAAAATTTATAGTATCTTTATTATTATCAAAATGATAGTTTAATGTATTGGTAATCTTTTTATTTATATTTAAAGAGTCATTTCCTACAGTTACTACTAAATCTAAATTAAGTTCGTTTATTTTTTCGCCAACTTTTTGATGTAATTTAATAGAGTGTTCACCTAATTCTAACATATCTCCTAAAACAGCAATTTTTCTTTTATTTAAACTATTAAGATATTTTAAACAATAAATAACAGCATCATAATTAGCGTTATAAGAATCATCTATTAAAGTATACTTGGTTGTTTTTATGATTTGCATCCTATTTGAACTTATCTGAAAAGTTAAAAGTCCTTTTTTTATATCTTCTATCGGAACTTTTAAAGTGGTACCTACTGCAATTGCTGCCAACGCATTATAAATAAAATGTTCTCCACTTATGTTTAAACTGATTTCTTCATCATTATATTTAAAAGAACTAGTTAAAGCTTCTAATTTAATATCTTTTCCTTGAAAATCTGATTTATTATTTATACCATAAGTTATAATGTTTTTTAGATTGATCGCTTCTTTATTTAATAAATCATTATCATAATTTAATATGACTTGACCACCTGCACAAAGTCCATCTAATATTTCTAGCTTTGCTTTTAAGATATTTTCTCTACTTCCTAAAATCCCAATGTGAGCAGTTCCGACGTTTGTAATAAGAGCAATAGTGGGTTTAGCAATTTTAGATAATAAACTCAGTTCTCCAAAATGATTCATACCCATTTCCACCACTAATACTTCATGATCATCTAAACTTAATATAGTAAGGGGAAGTCCAATGTGGTTATTTAAATTACCAGGCGTTTTTAACACTTTATATTTTTGAGCCAAAACATTTGCTACCATATCTTTCGTACTGGTTTTTCCCGCACTTCCTGTTATAGCTACTACGGGAATATCATATAGATTTCTTTTATATATAGCTAACTCTTGTAAAGCTTTAATTGAATCTTCAACAATTATTAAATTCTTTTTATTCTCTTTAACATAAGAAATTATCTCATCATTGGGATTATCACTAATAGCTAAAACTGCTCCATTTTTATATGCATCTATAATAAAATCATTTCCATCAAAACTTTCTCCTTTGATAGCTACATAAACTTCACCAACTGCAATAGTTCTTGTATCTTTAGAAAATCCTTTGATTTCTTCATTATTATTTATATATTCGCTTATTAAAGGAATATTATCTTTTATTTCATATATCTTCATATTATCATCCTCTTAATTTTATTCTCTTTACTAAAATTTTATTAAATAAGAAAAGAAAAGTCAAAATCAATCACTTTTCTTTACAAATAAGTAGTCATATATTTCTTTATAATTTTTTACAGGAATTATAGTCATTTTGGATTTTATCTTATTATCAATTAAATCTAAATCTATAATATTCTCTTCTGGAATAAATACAATTTTAATATTACTATTGTAAGCTCCAATTAATTTTTCTTTTAATCCACCTATTTTTAATATTTCTCCTTTTAATGATATTTCTCCTGTCATTGCAATATTCAAATCAACTTTTTTATTTAAGATAACACTTAATAAAGATGTAGTAATTGCACATCCGGCGCTAGGCCCTTCCTTTTTAACAGATGAAGCTAAAAAATGAATATGAATATCTTTTCTGTTCAATATATCTAAATCTATATCATACTTTCTAGCATTGCTTTTAAGATAACTTAAAGAAACTTCAATACTTTCTTCCATTACCGTCCCAAGACTTCCAGTAGCTTTTATTTTACCACTACCTTCTAACATTAAGGATTCAATTTGCATAACCACTCCACCAAAAGAAGTATAAGCAAGGCCATTAACTAAACCAAATGTATTTTTTATATTGGATAAAGCATTAGTGTATTCTTTTGCTCCCAGATAATTTTGAATTGTGTCTTTTTTTAGAGTTATCTTTAATTTGTTATTATGATTTAAATAACTTTGCGTTATTACTTTGCGAATGATCTTATCCAATTTTCTGGTTAAGTCTCTAACTCCTGCTTCTTTAGTGTAATTATTAATTATAACTTTTAGACTTTCGTTATTAAATTTAATTTCATTTTTAATTAAATTTTCTTCAAATAGTTTAGGTATTATATAATTATTAGCAATATCTATTTTTTCAAATTCACTATAACCACTAATTTTAATAATTTCTAAACGGTCTTTTAATGGACCGGGAATATCATCTTCATTATTTGCAGTTAAAATAAACAATACTTTTGATAAATCGAATGGTTCTTCAATATAATTATCAATAAATTTATGATTAGAGTTTGTATCTAAAATATCAAGTAAAGCGCTTGCAGGATCTCCTTTAATATCTTTTACCATTTTATCAACTTCATCAATTAAAATAACTGGATTATTAAATCCACATTTTTGCAATGCCAAAATAATTTTTCCAGGACTTGCCCCAATGTAAGTACGACGATTTCCTAATAGTTCAGTTGGATCATTAAGCCCTCCAACACTAATTTTATAAAAACTTTTTTTCAAAGCTTGTGCTATTGAAACTGCTAAGCTACTTTTTCCCACTCCTGGTGGACCTATCAAACAGATAATCGGACTTTTAATAATAGGATTTCTTTTTTTGGCGGCAATATATTCAATAATACGTTCTTTGACTTCGTCTAATCCATAGTGCGACTTATTTAAAGTTTTTGCTATTTCTTTTAAATTTTCTTCGTCTTCACTATGTTTATTCCATGGCAAATTAAGAAAAGTGTCAATATAATTTCTGATCATAGCATTTTCAGGACTAGCTTCACTAATTAAAGAATACTTCTTTATTTCTCTTAAAATTGTTTCTAATGTTTTTACATTTAAAGAAAGGGACTCAGCTTTTCTAGTAAAAGAATTAACTTCCTCGTCTTTATAATCTTCTTCATTTAATTCTTTGCGAATTTGTCTTATTTTTTCTTTTAAAATAAATTCTTTTTGACTTTCCTCTAACTCTTTTTGAAGATTATCTTCTATTTTTTCTTCCAACTTTAAAATTTCTATTTCAACACTTAAGTCTTTTATTAGATTTTGGGCACGATATAAAGGATTAATTTCTTGCATATAAGCAAGTTTTGAAGATGTTGAAAGCGATAAATAAGTAATTACTGAATCAGTAAAATTATAAAAATTTTTAGTGTTTTTTAAATGATTTATAATATCATTAGATAAATTTGGTGATTTGGCAATATAGCATGTTATAAGTTCCAAAATTTTTCTTCTTAAAGCAATTTCTTCCTCTTTAGCAAATTTTGGTAAAGATACGTCTTCAATATTACTTTCTAAAACATATTTCAATTCTTCATTATTACAATAAGATTTTACAGCCACTCTTTTTATTCCTTTTAGAGTTACTCGCAAGTTATCATTTGGTAACACTAATTTACTAGTTACTTTTGCTACAACTCCAATACTAGGAAGATCATCTACATCAGGACTTTCTTCTATTTCATCTAAAGGACAAATAACTAGTATTCGTCCATCAAAATTTTTATTGGCTAAATTAATTATTTTCTTACTTATTTCATTATTAAGTTCAAGTTTGATTTCTTGATTAGGAAAGATAACAAAACTTTTTAAAAGTAAAACTGGTAACTTATTCAAAGCTTGCACCTCCCTTTGAAATTGATGTTTTTTATTATAGTAATTAAAGTTGAGTTTGTAAACACAATTCGACATAATTTGACACATAAAAAACTGGCATTATCTGCCAGTTTCATTTAAACTACTAATTAAAATAAATTTAAAAAGGAGTTTCATCAAATCTATTTATATTTTCTTGCTACTCTATTAGTAATTTTATTAAACAAATGATAAGAATTTAATCGGGTGTTTTCACATACTTTTAATAACGGAATGTTTTTGCCGATTATTTCTACTTTATCACCAATTTTTACTTTGGGTGATACTTTAACTATAATCATATCCATAGTGTCTGCTAAAATTTCACAATAATTCCCATTAATAAAAACGTATTTAAAACTTAAATCCACTCCATCTGCATAACCAATGGGAAGTGTTGCTATATATATATCAGTTTCAGCTTTATAAGTAGCATAACCAATATATTCCCCACTTTTTACTTTTCTTACACTCATTACCTCGGTATATAATTCAAAAGCGGGATTTAATGGTAACACTGCAGGATATTTAATTTCCTTACCTAATATTTTTTTGACAGAATCTTTTAACTTTTGTTTTCTTCCTAATACTGGTTTCTTTCCAGAAACTCCATACATCAACATACCAAAACGGCAAGCATTACAAAAAGGAATTTTTTCATTATTAATTAGAGTAATAGAACGATCAAGATGAATCATAGGGATTTTTGCTAAATCAATTGTACTAGTGGTTTTTTTAAACGTTTCAATTTGATTTTTATAATATTCATCATTTAATCCACTCGTAGCAAAATGCGAATAAATTCCCTCTAAATTTAATTTTTTATTCTTATTTAGAAGATCATATGCTTGTTTTAATTCCGTCGCATTATTAAAACCTAATCTATTCATCCCTGAATCTACTTTAAAATGAATATTAATACCTTTATTCAATTTAATTTCTACTAATTCTTTAACATATTTTAAATTTTCTACCGTAACAGTAATATTATAATAATCACACTGATCAATGTATTTTAAATCAATAGGCTCTAAAACTAAAACAGGTATTTTAGAATAAGCTTTTCTTATTTGCAGAGCTTCATCTAATGATGAAACAGCCAAATAATTTATACCGCCTTTAATCATGGAATTAATGGTGTTTATTCCATGATTATAAGCATTATTCTTTACAACCCCAATATAGTAGTCGTATTGATAATTATTAACTACATATTTTACATTTTCATATATTTTTTTTGTATCGATTAATGCGTATGTATTTCGGTACATACAATCACATCCTTCAATTTTCTATTTATTTTCTTTTAAAGATTCTCTAATTAAACCTTCTAGTTCTTCTTTTAATTCTGGCTTAGATTTTAATAACAGTTTAACGTTTTCTTTGCCTTGACCAACTTTTTCACCTTTATAAGAATACCAAGCTCCACTTTTTTCCATAATTCCTAGTTCGCTAGCTAAATCAACTATTTCACCCTCACGTGAAATTCCTTGTCCATACATAATTTCAACATTAGCAGTTTTAAATGGTGGAGCTACTTTATTTTTTACAACCTTAATAACAGTCTTATTTCCAATAACTTGATCACCATTTTTAATTTGCTCAGCTCTTCTAATATCTAATCGAATTGTTGAATAAAATTTTAATGCTCTTCCTCCAGGAGTAGTTTCTGGATTTCCAAACATAATTCCTACTTTCTCCCTTAACTGATTAATAAAAATAGCAGTTGTTTTAGTTTTATTAATAGTTCCTGATAATTTTCTTAAAGCTTGACTCATTAATCTAGCTTGAAGCCCTACATGAGAATCACCCATTTCTCCTTCAATTTCAGCTTGAGGAACTAAAGCAGCAACTGAATCGATAACAACGATATTTACTGCTTCACTTCTTACTAATGCTTCACAAATCTCTAAAGCTTGTTCTCCAGTATCAGGTTGAGATAATAGTAACTCATTTAAATTAACTCCTAAATTTTTGGCATATACAGGATCTAAAGCATGTTCGGCATCAATAAATGCCGCTCTTCCTCCTGCTTTTTGCGCTTCAGCTATCGCTTGTAAAGCTACAGTTGTTTTACCTGATGATTCAGGTCCAAATATTTCAATAATTCTGCCTTTAGGAAATCCTCCCACCCCTAAAGCTTTATCCAAAAGTAAAGATCCACTTGAAGTTACATCTATATTTACATGAGAGTCTTCCCCTAATTTCATAATTGCGCCAGCACCAAATTGTTTTTGAATGTCAGCCAATACTTGTTCTAATGCTTTATCTTTATTTGTTTCGTCTTTTGATATTTTCATAAATCCTCCCTAATTTTTACTACAAACTAATTTTAATATAAATAAATTAGTTTGTCAACATAATTTTCAAACGTTTGTTTGGTTTGTCTTTTTTATAAAAAAAGACAATTTTATTTACTAAAATTATCTTTTTTGTTAATCGCTATACTATTAAATTACTTTTTTGGAAATAAGAATTCTCGACTATTATAATAATATTGACATCCTGATACAATAGATAACACAGTTGCTATCAATATTAATAATCCCCCAAGATTAAAATTAACTAATTCAAATGGTAAGTTATAAAACATCGTCAAAGTAAGTCCTACCATCATACACATAGTTTTGGCCTTACCCCACCAACTTGCAGCAACAACCTTTCCTTTATTTCCACTAATCATTTTGCATGAATCTACAACAATATCTCTTGTAATTATAATTACTGGTACCGCTATAGAAATCATACCATCATACGCTAAAATAATAAGTAATCCATTAACCAATATTTTATCAGCTATTGCATCCATAACCTTTCCAAAGTCAGTTACTAAGTTTCTACTTCTAGCTAAATATCCATCAACAAAATCTGAAACTGATGCAACAATAAATAATACTCCAGCAATAATATATTTTAGATTAATTCTTACTCTTCCACCTACTTCATAAATTGGAAACTCAATTCCTAATTCGTACCAAGGAATCAACAGCATAACCATTATAGCAACCGCTAAAACTATTCTTCCCATCGTTATTTTATTTGGTAAATTCATACTCTACACCCTTTCTACTTCACATAACTAATTATTGTAGCATTTTTACTATCTATAGTTATTTGTTTTACTGACCAAAAAATAGTCAAAATAATTAAGATAAATATGATTATATAAATTACTATATAAAAATATTTATTATGTTTAGTTGGTTTTCTTGTGTACGGAGAAATAACTTTATTCTCAGCTTTTTGTTCTTTTGTCTGTTCTAAAACAGCTTTTTCGATTTCTTTTACAGGTATCTTCGAAGTATATTCAAATAAATATTCATTAAATTTATTTAAAATATTTCTTTCGTTTAGCCCTAAATATTTAGCATAATTTTCAATATATTCTTTTAAAATAAATATATCTTTAAACGCTCCGATCTTACCATCTTCAATATTTTCAATGATAACATCTTTAATATCTAAGTCATTACTTACCTCATTAACACTTATCCCTGAAGATTCTCTTGTAGCTTTTAACAGGCTACCTATCTCATTCAAGTTTTTTCACTCCTTTAAAATTAAATAATATTTCATAAGCCATGTTCTGTCCTTAAAATTAAGGGACAAATATTTATCTACCATTACTGGTCCTCTATTAGATTCTTTATTCTCCTCTAGAAGCTCCCCTACCATAATTTGGGTTTCTCGCTTGTGGGGTTTACCACGTTCCACTCTGTTTCGTTTCCAAAACAGCTCGTCTCTTTGGCACTTTTATATCTACTATAACCATTTAAGGTTATTTCAAAGCCGTTAGCATTACACTACCTTAGGTTATTTTTTCCCTAAGCACAAACACTACAACCATCACAGGTTGTGCGAGCATGGACTTTCCTCTACATAATAAATTTATGCAGCATTTGTCTCGATATTATTCGTTGTTCCCGTAAACTATTTTTTCTAGTTGACTAATTCTTCTTAGAAGGTCAACATTATTAATTGAACGTGTTTGGCTTTCACTACTTTCAGCGGCTTCAATTGTTGTTTTAAGTCTTCTTAATTCTTGTTTTAACTTAATATTATCATCAGTTAAATCTTTAATATCACGTTCCTGTTTTTTAATAATAGAAGCAAACTCTGTATAATCTCTTATGACCATATCTAAAAACTTATCAACCTCTTGAGGACGATAACCTCTAGCATCATATTTAAATTCTTTCTCTAATATCTCCTGAGGAGTTAAAAAAATCTTATCATTATACATGCTTGTCACCTTCTTACTAACCAATTATATAAAAAATTGTCTTATTTTGTCAATTGTCAAAAAAAGGTACACTAATGTAAAGTAAAAAAGAAAACACTTACGTATTTTCTTCCTTTTTATCATTTTTACTAATATTTTGTGAAATAAATTCAATTTCAGCTTCTGTCAACTTACTTATTAAATCATTTAAAATATACTCTACTCTAATCATATTTCGCTCCTTTTTCTAAAGTATACAAAAAAACAAACAAGAAAAGTGAAATTCGACAAAATATCTAAAAATTATTTTTTTATGATTTTTTCACAATCTTGTAATATCAAAACACACGGATAAGGACACCCAAATACAAATTTTCAAGTTTAATGTCAAGTCGCAATCTCTAGTAGATATTTTAGCACTTTTATTGTATAATTAATAAAGGTGAATATAAGTGAATTATCCTAATAATATAAATAAATCATATAAAAAATTTGTTACTTATAATAACCGAGGAATGGATTTAGAAAATTCTATTAACGAAGCTAATGAATATTACTTGGAAAATAATCTTGCTTTAATCTATAAAAAGCCAACTCCAATTGGTATTGTTAAAGTAAGTTATGAAAATAATTCTAAAGTTATTGATAAAGCTTATTTTAAAGAACCATCTACTCTTGATTATAATGGAATATATAAAGGAAAATATATTGAATTTGAAGCTAAAGAAACTACCAACAAAACATCTTTTCCTTTACGAAATATTCATCCTCATCAAATAAAACATATTTCTAAAGTTTTAGAACATGGTGGTATTGTTTTTATAATCATTAAAATAAATCAACTTGATTATTTATTAGATGGAAAAGATTTTTTAGATTACATTGAAAATAATCAAAGAAATAGTATTACTTATGATTATATCAAGGAAAAGGGTTTTGTAATTAATTATAAATTTAATAAAGGTCTAGATTATCTAAGCATTCTAGATAAAAAATATTTTAGTTAGGAGATCAAAATGAAAAAAACAAAACAAAGTAAAATAAAACCAAAAAAAATTAAAGTAAAAAAGAAGTTAAACAAAAAAATTGGTAATGCAATATTAATAATTCTTGCTCTCGGAGGTATATGCGTTGCTTCATTAGTACTGGCCTTTGCCTTATATATTATAATTGCTTCTCCTGATTTTGATCGTGATTTATTATATAAGCAGGAAGCATCTGTTTTATATGACGCTAAAAATAACGAAATTGCCAGAATTGGTTCTGAAAATCGTGTTTTAATAACTTATGATGATTTGCCTCAAGTTTTGATTGACGCCCTACTCGCTACGGAAGATTCAAGATTTTTCCAACACAACGGCTTAGATGGTGCAAGATTCTTAGTTGCCTCTTTCAAACAAGCTTTTGGGGATTCTACTGCTGGCGGTGCCTCTACTTTATCTATGCAAGTTATAAAAAATACTTATACAGGAAAAGAAGCAAGTGGTATTGCTGGAATCATAAGAAAATTTACTGATATTTATATGGCAGTATTTAAGTTAGAAAGCGTTTATACAAAAGAAGAAATAATTGAATTTTATTTTAATTCTCAATGGTTAGGAAACGATGGAGACTTAAACTATTCTGGAATTTATGGAGTTGAACAAGCCAGTCAATATTATTTCGGTAAATCTGTTGGAGATTTAAACCTTTCAGAAGCCTCAATGCTTGTCGGAATGTTCCAAAATCCAACTTTTTATAATCCATATAAAAATCCTGAAGGATGTACAAACCGTCGGAATACAGTTCTTAGTTTAATGGTAAAACATGGATATATTACCGAAGATGAAAAAAAAGCTGCTCAAGAAGTTGATATTAGAAGCTTATTAAAAAAGAAAAAAACTACTACCAAAAATGCTTTCCAAGCATTTATCGATTATGTAATTGAAGATGTTGAGATAACTACTGGCAATAATCCGGTAAAGACTCCAATGAAAATATATACAACTTTGGATCCAGACATTCAAAATGTTTTAAATAAAGTAGAAAGCGAAGAAATATATAATTTTCCTAATGACTCCATTCAAATGGGAGTTGCAATTACTTCTGTTGAAAATGGTGCTATTCTCGCTTTAAGTGGCGGTCGCGATTATGCCGCAAAAGGCCTAAATCGAGCAACCGATATATCCCGACAACCTGGATCAACAGCTAAAATATTATTTGATTATGGACCATATATTGAATATTTAAATGGTTCAACATACTCGATGTTCTTAGATGAACCTTATACTTATTCAAATGGAACAAAAATTAATAACTTTGATAATTCATATAAAGGTTTAATTACTATGCGAGAAGCTTTAGTTCAATCTAGAAATATTCCAGCTTTAAAAGCTTTCCAAGATGTTTATGAAGAAAATTCTAATTATATATCTGATTTTGTTCATAGCTTAGGTATTGATTATGGTAATAATTTATTCGAATCTTCTTCGATTGGTGGTTTTAACGGAACTAATCCACTTGAAATGAGTGCCGCTTATGCTGCTTTTGCTAGAGGCGGTTATTATATAAAACCATACTCATTTAGCAAAATTGTTTATTTAGAAGATGAAAAAGAATTTGATAATAAATATACTAAATCAAGAGTAATGGGCGAAGAAACAGCTTATATGATTACCGATATGTTAGTTACTGCAGGCGGAAGAAATGTTGGTGGGGACTTAAAAATTAGTGGAGCTGAAATTGCCACAAAAGGTGGTACAACCAATTTAGATAAAGCTGCTAGAGAAGAATTAGGACTTCCATCAGGAGTTACTCCAGACCACTGGAATATTTCTTATAGTACCGATTACTGCATTGCATTATGGAGCGGTTATGATACAACCACAAAAGAACATTATTTAACCAACTCTCAAGGTGGAAAAATTCGTCGAGGAATCATGAGTGCAGTTGGTAAAAAGATTTATAAAAAAGATAAAAAATTTAAAAAACCAAGTGGCGTTGTAGAAGTTAATGTTGAACTAGAAACTTTCCCTCCACAATTGGCGAGTGAATATACTCCATCTAGTTTAACTATTACCGAGTTATTTAAAAAAGGCACTGAACCTAGCGAAGTATCAACAAGATTTAGTACTTTATCTAATCCCAAAAATGGTTCTTATACGTTTGATGGCACTAGCATAAAAATAACTTGGAATGCTATAGATATTCCTGATGCTATAAACGAAAGTTACTTGCAAGAGCATTTCAATAAATACTATGGAAAAGATGCTTCAAAATATTATCAAAAGCGCTTAAATTATAATCAGAGCAACATTGGAACTTTGGGATACCAAGTTTACTTAAAAGATGCAAACGGAAATCTTGTGCCTTTAGGATTTACTAAGGACACATCCTTTACTTATCCTACTAACGCTTCTACTACTGCGTATACCTTTGTGATAAAATCAACTTATAGTATCTTTAAAAGCAATATGAGTTCAGGCTTAACAATTAATGCTTATGCTAATATGGATAGTAATATTGAAGATATTGTTGGTGGTAACAATATAGAGAATAACGTTAATAACGAAAATACTACTCCAACTCCTCCTACTAATTCAAGTTCTAATTCGGGAGAAAATTTAGATTAGCAAAAAACTTCATTGAGAAAAATCAATGAAGTTTTTTATAATAATTACAATCCTTTTGAAACCAACAAGATGAACACTTAGGTTTTTTTGCAACACAAATATATCTCCCAAACAAAACCAAACGATGATGTAAATCTTTTAAACTGTGACCTTTAAATTTTTTTACTAATTTCTTTTCAATGGTTGTAACATCATCAGTTTCTAAAGCTAATCCCAGTCGTTTAGATACTCTTGTAACATGAGTATCAACTGCCATACAATCTTCATCATACAAATTTGATAAAACAACATTACAAGTTTTATGGCCAACTCCTGGAAGACTCTCCAAATACTTTCGATCATTAGGAACACTTCCGTTATGATTTTCTAATAACGAAGTAGCTATTTCTTTTAAATAAACAGCCTTCCTTCTAAAAGTCCCAAGAGGCCTTAAAATATCTTCTATTTTATTTAAATCCAGTTTACTAATATCTTCTAAATTATAATTACTAAATAACTTTTTAGTGACCTTATTTACCCTTTTGTCTGTTGCTTGTGCACTTAATACTGTTGCAATCAACAATTCATAGTCTTTATTATATATAAGCTCACATTTGGCCTCTGGAATCATCTTTTCCAAAGCAGTTACAATCTCATTCGCTTTCATCATCTAACCAATTATAATCAAATAATTCTTTTTGTTTATTATCCTTTGTTTTATTTTTTATATGATTATCAACATCTTTAGCATTCTTAAAGCCTTTTTTTTGCCACTCATATAAAATCTTATCAATGTATCTTAAATTAGTTACCCCATTATAAACAGCTTCCTTTAAAGCTGCTAAAATAATCTCTTCTGAAAAGTCTTTCTCCATCCAAGCATTAATAATTTCATATTCCATAGCAGTTATAGTACGGCCAAATTCTTTTTCAAATATAGTAAAGATATCTTCTCTTTTGGTCACGGATAATTCACTTTTTATTTGTTCATTAAAAGTAGCATATAAACCTTCTAGATTAATTATTTCCATAATCTTTCCTTTATCATTTTTAACAGAATCAATCGAAATCAGCTTTTTTTCTATTAAAGAATTTAAGGCCTCTAATGTAATATTTTCTTTTAAATAGATACTTTTAACTATTTTATTAATATCAAATAACTTATTTTCATCATTAATTAAGTAAATCAAAAGTAGAAATTCATTTAAAGATAAATTTAAAGAAACAATATTTTTTAAAAACATACTACTAATAATATACTTTTTATCTTCTAATACATCTTTAATTTTCATTATTTTCCTCCCTAAATTTATCCAAATATTTATAAATACTTTTTGTGTCGTTTTTTAATTTACCTTTAAGAATTTGTAAAACCAAATCATCCAAAATCATTCCAACTTTTTTTCCCTCTTTAATACTCAAATACTTAATAATTTTTTCCGTCGAAACATTAATATCTTTTACACTATAAATCGGCAAATTCTTATATATCATATTTATAACCTTACGATCTATTTTTAGTATTTCTGATGCTACTGAACATAAATAAAGTCCGTATTTATATACAGTTTCATTATCTATCTTTCCCTTAAATAATATTTCTTTAAGAGTACTTATATTATGCCTACTTTCTTTCGTAAAAGCAAGATAATTTTGAAAATTTATTTGAGCCCACATCCCATTTATATCATGTACTTTTTTGATACCTTCATTATATGACATGCCTAAGCATTCTAATAAGCCTAGCTCTTTTAATAAATTTAAGCCTACTTTAAAATTATCACTTAATAGTATTTTATCTAACTCTTCTTTTATTCTTTTTGAAGATAAAGTTTGAATTAAACTATTATTATCATATATTACTTGATAAAGATTTTTATCTAACTCAAAATTTAAAAGAGTTGCAAACCGAATAGCTCTTAAAATACGTAAAGGATCTTCTATGATTTTTGTCTTTTCATTCCCAATGCATTTTATAACGTGATTATCTAAATCCTTTTTCGCATCCAATAAATCAATTACATTATCTTTTTGATTCATACAAAAAGTATTTATGGTAAAATCTCTTCTTTGTAAATCTTCTAATAAATTATTAATATAGATAACCTCGGTTGGATGACGATTTTCATATTTTAATTCTTTTCGATAAGTTGTTATTTCAAAAGAAAATTTCTTTATTTTAAAATCTACTGCCCCATATACTCCAACACGACTATTAGGAAATAACCTTATTAAATCTTTAGGAAGCGCATTTGTACAAATATCGATATCATAAGATATATTACCTAATAACATATCTCTAACATAACCACCAACGATATATGCTTCAAAACCATCTTTTTCAATTGTGTTTATAACTTTCTTAATAATCTTTTCCATTTTTTAAACACCTTTTTGTTTTTTATTAAATACCCTATAACAACAATTAAGCAAGCTGCAATATAATATAAATAACTTATTTTTACATATTTAGCTTCTAATAATAAATCTTTGGTTACTTCTAAATCAAAATCATAAACTTTATCATCAAGATACCATCCAACAAACTTATAGCCTTCTTTTTCTTCAGGATCAATACTACTTACTTGCATATTTTCTAAAACTTTGACTATTTTCTCATTGCCATTAGAACTAAATGTTACATTATAAGTATTAATCGTATTAGTATCTGTTTTTTCTACAGAAATTGTTTCACAATAACCGATTTCATCATGATATTGCCATATTCCTTTCTTTTCCTTAATAGCATTGTTTTGAACTTGACATAAATTATTCAAATATTTATAATTCCCATATATATAAGCAACCTTGGCATAACCTTCTTGGACCATTATTTCTTGAAGTAATACATCATTTACCCAAATCCAAGCTAAATTACGATCATATTTATCAGTAATATCACTATTAGAATCATACTCGATTTCTATTTTAGAAGCATTTGTAAGCATATTACAAGTATAACCACTAGCTTCTTTGGCATAATCTTCTACTTCTTTAGTCGGATGAACACTTTCAGGAGTATCAACTGCTAAAAAACGAAACTTTACTTCTTCACCATCTTTTTGAAACAAAGCCGTATCTCCATCAACACATCTAATAAACTCGACTGCCTGTTTTTCATAATTAAAGCACGGATCTTGCGTAAAACTTTCTTCTGAATCTACAATTATCCATTTATCACCTTTATAAATGACTTCATGCCAATGATTTAAATTATCTTTTTTATGATAGCCATAAAATTTATTATGGCAAGATGAGATATATTCACTGTTCTCTTCTTTATATCCCTTTACATTTGCACTATGAGCATTAACGTTTGTTCTAAAACTAAATACCATTAAAATAAATAATAAGATTTTCATAACTTCACCAATAAAATTATATCATCCTCTAACTAGAAAGTCATTCACATAAATGATTTATATTTGCTTTATTTACATAAAAAAAACTCCTTTTTAAGGAGTTGATTTATTAAATGGTCGGATATCAAAGGAAATTTCCAAATTTATTGTTTTGAATCTCCTTTCTATTTTTTAATATTATTAAATATAAAAATTCTATCAATAAATTCATTATTATAATTTGTGTATTCATCAATTACTTTTTTCCAAAAATAAAATGCTGAATCACTACCAAACGAAGGAGAAACTTCCCAATTTCCTCTATATTTATCAAAACATTTAAAAGCAACTTGCATACCTATTTTATTTCTTCTATATTTTGGTATTATCATAAATTCGGCAATACTATGTCCGTCAGATGATTTTTGCATATATGTATTTATCATAACAAATCCTAATAATTTGTTTGTTTTTTCTTCTCTAACGAAAAATGCATCTCTATCATCATCGGTAAAATACGTATCAAAATATTTATATTCAAATATTGCTTCGTTGTTCATTTCATTTCCATCATTTAAACTTTCTTCAAAAAGAGAATATTCAAGTAATCGAAATAATACTTCTTTATTTTCTTCTTTTACTTTATCTAAATATATATTCATAATTATCACTTCCATCTGTATTATAACATAAAAAACAAAAAAAACGTTAGTCTTTGCAAACCAACATTTTTAAGTATTAAAATCCGAAAAGTTCGGATAAATTTTTAAATGGTCGGGAAGACAGGATTCGAACCTGCGACCCCTTGGTCCCAAACCAAGTGCACTACCAAGCTGTGCTACTTCCCGTTATTTATGGTGCGCCCAAAGGGAGTCGAACCCCTAACCTTTAGATCCGTAGTCTAACGCTCTATCCAATTGAGCTATGGGCGCATATCCACATTTATAACGCAACATCATTATATTATATGCACTAGCAAAATGCAAGTACCTATATCTAAATAAAAACTGGAATAATCCAGTAAACATCTAAGTGGTGCCCAAGGCCGGACTTGAACCGGCACGGGTTTTAAAGCCCGCAGGATTTTAAGTCCTGTGCGTCTACCTGTTCCGCCACTTGGGCAGGCACTGTCTTAATTTCATAAGACTTCTTTAGTATAATATTATTTTTTTAAAATATCAAGTCTTTTTTAGAAAAAATTGCATTATTTTTATTTTTACTTCACCATTTTTGACAGTATTATAATATTTAAAAGAAAAATAACCTTTTTTGTTGACATTCAAAAAATACTTATGTTATAATCAATTTGTTGTCACAGACAATACGGAGGAATACCCAAGTCCGGTTGAAGGGATCGGTCTTGAAAACCGACAGGTCGTTAACGCGGCGCAGGGGTTCGAATCCCTTTTCCTCCGCCATTTTAAATTTATCATATCGCGGGATGGAGCAGCTTGGTAGCTCGTCGGGCTCATAACCCGAAGGTCGTAGGTTCAAATCCTTCTCCCGCAACCATGGTTCCGTGGTGTAGTGGTTATCACGTCTGCCTGTCACGCAGAAGATCGCCGGTTCGAACCCGGTCGGAACCGCCATTTGGCTTCATAGCTCAGTCGGTAGAGCAGAGGACTGAAAATCCGTGTGTCGCTGGTTCAATTCCCGCTGGAGCCACCAGAAATAAAATTAAACTCGATTTATCGAGTTTTTTTGTTTTTTATTATTTTTATAATTTTATTCTGATTATTTATTATTTGATGAATTTCATCATGTAGTTGCTCTAGTATTAATTCACTTTTTAAATCTACTTTATAATCATTTTTACTACGTAATGAATCTTTTTTTGCCGCCCTATTTTGACTCATCATAATAACAGGAGCCTGTAAAGCTGCTATACACGATAACAATAAATTTAAAAAAGTAAATGGATAAGGATCAATATCCTCTACAATTAAATTAAATACAACCCAAACAGTCAAAAACAAAATAAACCCTATAATAAATCTCCAACTTCCTGCTACAGCAGTTATTTTATCAGCAAGCTTATCTGATTTTGTTTCATTTTCTTCCTCTTGTTTATCTACATCTACTGCTAAATTTTGATCAAATAAAAGTTGCATCATTTGTTCTTCATCTGATACATCTAAATCAGTATTTACTAACATTTTTACTATTTCTTTTTTTCTGTTTTTTTCCATTTTAAAGCCCTCTAATAATATAATGGACTACTAACCTTTTTTTAATGCCTTTTTTCAGTTAAATTAACTAAATGACATATCTATGTTTCACTGTCAAACGGCATTGGTACTCTCTCCCACCCAAAAAATTAGTAATTGTTTTTATTAAAGGTATTAAATTTTAAAGTACAAAATATTGATTTTTCTAAGTCTTTTCTAATATAATCAGCCATAGGCATGAAAATCAAAAAATAAACTTCTAGCCAACATAGGTAAGCCTCTTAATTTTGAACCGTGAACAAAATAACTACAATCTTTCTTACCTGATCTAACATCTAGCCAACTTTCAGCCGCCATAATTAGTTTTTTAGTCGGATCATCATGAATTTCTTCATCAACGTCATAATTAACCCAACGAACTTCTTCTTCATTATAATACTGACATATTTAGCTAACTTTTTATAATCTATCTTCTCTTCTAAATGATCTTCAATATAATTAATTATCTCATTAAGTGATTTGTATATATTCATAGACCTCAACTCCACCGAAAATCTAAGACTATTATACCCTATTTCCATTCTAAAGATAAATAAAAAACAAATATCAAAAAAAGATTAACTTATAAATACTTATTTATTATTAACAGCAAATTTATAAATACAGAATGAAATTTTTTATTTAGATCAAAATAATATTAAAGGTGAAATTATGAATAAAAAGAAATTAAAAATATTAGGAATTATGTTAGCTTTTGGAATATGTTTTCCCCTTCATTTTTTATATGATAAATTTCCATCATTTATCACAAGTATTTTTGCTCCCGTAAACGAAAGTATTTTAGAACATATGAAAATATTATTTGGAAGCATTATTCTTTCGGGAGTTATTCAAAAAGTTATTATTTTAATAAAAAAAGAAAAAATCAATAATATTTGCTTTTCCAATTTTGTTGCAGCTATTTCTTCTATACCCATATTTTTAGTTATGTTTTTACCGATTTATTCTATCATTGGTGAAAATATAATTATTACTATATTTATAATGCTTTTAGCCATTATAATAGCTGAATTCATTTCATATATAATTATGAATAAAAAAGATTTTAAATTAGAAAAAATAACGATTATTTTCGTTATTCTCGTCTATGTAATATTTATGCTTTTAACTAAATTGTTTTAGCTAATTATATTATTCCTTTTTTACTTTGTATAATCTATAGCCAAATCGTCAACTACTTCAAACCGATGTTGTTGATGGGTAATGTTGCCTTTTTTATCAGGATCAATTTCTTCAAAAAACATATCAGCAGATCTAACCCAAGTATTTAATTCATTATGATTGTATAAACTTCTATATACTACTACATATTCTTTTGTTTCTGAATCTAAACAAATATTTTCTATATAGTAATAATTACCTTTGAAATGTCTTACTACTTTCCCTATATAATCTTTGTATACTTTAGATCCTTTTAATCCATCTTCATTTTGATATGAAGAATTTTTTTCATTACCATACAATAAATCCTCACTTACTGCTTCATTCATTTTTTCAAAAACAACTTGAGCGATTTGCATTTTAGGCATCAAAATATATGTATTTGGAGAATGATTAGTTATTGTAATATTTAGTTTACCTTTAAAACCAGGATTTATATGTTGGATTGTTGTAAAAAGTCCCAATCTATTAAAAGATGTTCTACCACGAATAGAGCCACCTACATCGTCTGGCATATTAAACTCATCTTCTAAGCCAACTAGCAAACACTCTCCCGGTTTAAATTCATACCCATTAGATATATCTACTTTTTCATACATACTATCTATCTTTTGAACATCAATTAAAGAAATTTTAGAAGATTCATTTTTAAACTTTAAAATATAATCATTAACAGTTAAATCATACGATGATGAATGAATATTATTATAATTTCCTTCTTTAATTAAAACATCATTTTGCATTAATTTCTTTATTGTACTACCATTTAAAATCATCATATCCTCCGTATGCTTTCTATCTATTTTTTAAAAACCAATTAATAGTTTCATGTATTCCTTTGTTAAAATCATATTTTCTATCCCATTTTAGTTGCTGTTCAATCTTTTTGGAATTTATAGAATATTTTAAATCATGCCCCGGTCGATCTTCTGTATAACAAATTAGCGATTCATTACCATTCACTAACTTTAATATTCTTTTTATTACATCGATATTTTTCTTTTTTGATTGACCACTTACATTATAAATTTCTCCAATTACTCCTTTATGAAGTATTAAATCAATTGCTGTAACATGATCGTAAACATAAATCCAATCTCTTACATTTTGCCCACTACCAAAAACTGATATAGGCTCATTATTTAATGCTCTTTTTATTACTAATGGTATTAAAGCTCTATCAGATTGATGAGGTCCATAATTATTCGTACACCTTGAAATTGTAACATTTAACCCATATGTTCTGTAATAAGATAAAACTAGCATGTCAGCAGCCGCTTTACTTGCCGAATAAGGATTAGATGGTTTTAAAATGGCTTGTTCCGTAAAACTTTTTCTAGAATCCAAAGGTAAATCACCATATACTTCATCAGTAGAAATTTGATGAAATCTTTTAACACCATATTTTAAACATGCATTCATTAAAATTGCTGTACCTATCACATTAGTTTGTATAAAAACATTAGGATTTTCAATTGAATAATCAACTGCAATTTCAGCCGCAAAATTGACAACACAATCAAATTTTTCTTTTTCAAACAAATTATCAATTAAAGTTTTATCAGTTATATCACCTTTTATAAATTTAAAATTAGAATAATTCATTATATTTACTAAATTTTTTTCATTTTGTTTATAAACCAAACTATCAATGCAAACAAAACTATAATTTTTATATTTATTTAACATATATTCTAAAAAGTTGCTACCAATAAACCCGGCACCACCTGTAACTAATAACTTCATAATCTCTTCCTAACTTCTTAAACATATTTATTATAACATATATTATATATTTATTCCGGTTATTTCCTAAAAATTTATATCTTATTTTTCTATATTTTTATTTATATAAATCGCGTAAACTAAAGGAACTATTATTAAAAACGCAGACGCTATATATGATGACATTGCATTTTCAACATTAAATATCGAAAGAGAATTAACTAAAGAGTGTGTTATTATGCAAGGAATAAGTGATTTACTTTTATAAAATATAATAACAAATAAATACCCTATCGATGTTGCATAACATATTTGCAACAAAGTCGGGATAATCTCTGCGCCATTAAGTAGATTAATAATATGTCCCACCCCAAAAGTAATTGCGCTTACAATTATTGCCATTTTAATGTTATCCTTTGCCATCATTTTAAATAAAAATCCTCTAAAAATAATTTCTTCTATAAATCCAATATTAATCATCGTTAAAATATGAAAAATAATTTCACTTGCTGAATTATTAATATTAATTCCGTTCCAAAGATTAACTGATACAATAAAAAATAAGGGGATAAAATACAAATAATCTTTTGCCTTTGTTACTTTTGTCAATCCATAATATGTTGTTCTTTTTAGTATTATTATTAACGTAATTAAAAATATAGAAAATATAGTATTTATAATTGCACTTCTATAATCCTCAATCCCAAAATTTTGGATACAATACGAATTTATTAAAATATAAACTAATATTAATAATACACAAAACAAAGGTTCATTTTTTTCAAATGTTTTTTTCATAAATATATCTCACTTTCAAACTACGTCTCATAAAATAATTTCAAATATTTTATTAAAAACATATAAATCCTTGGCAAGTAAATTTGAATCAATTATATTTTTTAATTCGTTGGCTGTAACTAATTTAAAGCATTCTACTTCTTTTTTTTGAATCGTAATTTTTTTAACATCTATTTCTTTTTTTACTATAAAAACATCGTGAAATTGATACTTATCATCAAAACCAATATTTGAATACATTTGTTTTAAATCTCTTTCGCTCAAATCAAGATTTAGTTCTTCTTTTGCTTCTCTAAGTATTGCATCTACCGAATTTTCACCAGAAAGAACGTGTCCTGCTACCGCACAATCCCATAAACCAGGATTACTTTTTTTATTAAAAGACCTTTGCTGAATTAATATTTTTTCATTTGTAATGATCCACAGGTATACAATTCTATAAATATCTTTAGCCTTTGAAGCATCTTGTCTCGACTTAACTCCTATTTTATTCCCGTCCATATCTAATATATCTACATATTCCATATTTTCTATCCCTTCAAAATATTTTTATTTATTTAATTATATTATACCATACGTTTTCGATTGTTTTTAGTTTTACTTTTGGCTTATCAGCTAAAATTTAATTAAAAAAAGAAAAGATTGACATCCTTGATTTTATCTTTATAATAAAAACAATTAAAGGAGAAGAATATGACCAGTCTAGAAAAAGATATAGAGGTAGCTTTAAAACTACTCTACAAAGAACAACTGACAGAGGAAGAATGGAATCATTACAACAGAATTTATCCATGGTCAAATGAAGACATTTATAATTATTATAATTATGAAGATTTAACTAATAAAAACGCGTTATGTATAACTTCATCTGGAGACCACATTCTATATGCCGTTGCAGCAGGAGCAAATAATATAGATGCTTTTGACAAGAATAGACTATGTAAATATTATGCCGCCTTAAAAATAGCTTTAATTTTATCTCAAGATGAAAAAACATTTTTTAAGCTAATCAATTGTAGAAGTAAATGCATTATTTCTAAAAGCATTAATTTACAAGAAATAGAACCATTTATAGATGAAACATACTATACATTTTGGAAAGAAATTACCAGTTCAAGAAAGTTTAAACATAATAAAATACTATTTAGATTCGATGGATCACCGCAACAAATTCGTTTAAATTATAATAATCTAAGAAATTCATTAAATGAAGCTACAATAAATTATATCGATGCAGATGCAAATCTTTTTTTAAAACAAGCGCAAAAATACTATGACGCAATATTCTTGTCAAATATTATAGAATGGGAACATTATTTAGATAGGAATTTTATTTTATCCTCTTTTATTAATTTATTAAACAATAATGGTGTTATATACGATTATTGTCACAAAAGATTTATAAATTCGTTAAACTTTTGGAATAATGAACCAGAGTCTATAATTAATAACAGAGTACTAGTATACAGAAATAAAAAACAAACTATTTCTAGCAAATAGAAAATAGTTTGTTTTTTAAATTTATAAAATGGTGCCGTAACAGTGAATTGAACACTGATTAAAGCCTTACCATGGCCTCGTAATACCATTATACTATTACGGCAAGTAATTTAATTATATCAGACAATTTAATTACTTGCAATTATTTTGGATTAACATGCACCATACAATGTTTAACACTACTTATTGTGTCTTCTATTTTATCATGAACATCATGAGCTATTTCATGGGCTTTTTCAAAAGTTAAATTACGATCGGCTGTTATTTCTAAATCAATATAAATTTTATTACCAAATATTCTCGTTTTTAATTCATCAATACCTAAAACTCCATCAGTTTCAAAAACCAAATTTTTAATTTGATCTACTGTTTCATCATCACATGATTTATCTATCATTTTGGATATAGCTTCTTTAAATATATCTATTGAAACTTTAATAATTAATAAAGCAATAATTATACAAGCCGCAATATCAAAATACCATAAACCCATTATTGTTCCCGCAATACCTATTAAACTTCCCACAGATGATAACGCATCACTTCTATGATGCCAAGCATCGGCTTTTAAAGCATCAGAATTAATTTTCTTCGCAGCTTTGATAGTATAATGATACATCCACTCTTTTACTGCTATCGATATAACGGCAACTCCCAAAACAAATTTTGAAGGAACAACATAATCATGAGCTATTAAATTATTTATCCCTTCAACTCCAATTAATACACCTGTTACAAGAAGACAAAAAGCTAAAATAATTCCCGCTACATTTTCAAATCTTTCATGACCATAAGGATGAGATTCATCGGATTTTTTTCTAGCAATAATAAGACCAATAATAACAATAATTGTACTAAAAACATCAGAAAAACTATGCACACTATCAGAAATCATCGCTGAACTTTTACCAATAATTCCTGCGATTAATTTAAAGATTGCTAAAACAGCATTAACAATTATTGTAACAATAGAAACTTTAATACCTATTTTTTCATTCATATTTACCCTATCCTATTCTTTATATAGTATGTTGAAATTTTTATTTTGTGACAAAAAAAATGACTAATAAAGCCATTAACATTCTAATTGGTGGAGAATAAGGGATTCGAACCCTTGACCCCCTGCGTGCAAGGCAGGTGCTCTAGCCAGCTGAGCTAATTCCCCAAGAGAACAAAACTATCTTATCATATTAGATAATTTTAATCAAGTGTTTTTTTTACTTATTTGCAATTTTTACTAATTTTTTTTCAACTTCTTCAAGCGCTCTACCAAGTTCTCTTTTGTTTTGATACTCATTTTCCTTCATTTGATAATGACGAGTATCTAACATTTCTTTACTTCTTTTTGAAACAACATGAACAAGTTTATACTTTGAATCCACAATATTTAATATTTTATCAATTGATGGATATAACATTTTTATCACGTCCTTACACTTTTATAATACTAAAAAACATGTAAAGCATTCAACTAAATCGTCAACATTTGACAATTATTTTACTAATTTTCTTAATGCATCTAAAATTAAAACCATTGCCCACGTATCTTGTTTACAGTAAATTCGTAATGCTTCATATTTTAAAGCAAATTCTTCTTTTGACATTTTGTCATAATTAGCATACTCGACAATCGCTTCTGTTCCATTTTTTACTACTAAATTATCATATGACAAATCAGAAAAAACTGGAAGGGTTTTTTTTATAGAAAATGATCCACTTAAATTTTTATTATAGTAATTAAATAATTTTGCTCTTTCTTCATCATATCCTAAATCTTTATAAATATCTGATTTAGTATTAATAATCCATAATAAATCAAAACCACGCTCGTAAAGTTTCATTAAAGGCTCTTTATATTTAGGAAATATACTAGCTAGTTCTTTTATTCTCCCTTTTTCAAAAGCAACATTTTGCGCAAACAAAGTTCCTTGATCAGGATCCATTAATTCAATCATCTTTTTAATCATTTCTTCTCTTTGATCTGATAAATCACTATTTAAAAAGACATAATTATCTTTATCAAAATCACAAACACCAGGTTCTCTTTCTATATGTAAGCTAAATTCAAAAGGCGATTGAATATAAGGCCACTCTCCTTTAAATCTTGGCATTGGACAAGGGAAAGTTTCAAAATCCAAATGATAAATAGGATATTTTAAAAGTTTTAAACCAGCGGCAATTTTTTCTTTATCTATGTATTCGGAAGAAAAAGAAAGACAATCTCTTTGAATTTTATGAGCTGGATTAACAATCCATTCCTCGGGAATACTTAACATATCAATATACCCTTTATTAATTAATTCTAATCCTTTGATCCTTTCACCATTTTCATTCTTAAACCCAAAACCATTATGAATATAATTTAAAGAAGAATTTTTTTTTGGAATACATTTTCCACATATAGGGCCAAAAAATTTACAACAATTTTGTTTTTTGTAACCACACCATTTTCCTAAATCACATTCTTTAATCTGAGAATTTTTAATATTATTTTCTAATTTAATTGCGTCTTGTAAAATTATTTTTTGAAATTCTTCGGTAATTTTAGTCATATCAAAAAACACTACTATTTCTTCATTATCCGCAGATTTATTATAAATAGCTTTCCCATCAATATAAGTTCCATCAAAAATATAAGAGCTATTTAATACAGCTAAATAATAATGGGTATTTTTTATAGCTTCTAAGTTATTACTTTCTTTGTATTCTCCTTCAATAATAAAGCGTTGGACAGCTAAATCATAAATATAACTTCCTACCCCATAACGATCAAATAATTTTTCGCGTTGTTTGTAGTATTTATCTAAAGGCATTTCGCTTTCAATATCATAACCTTCTATATCCTCTTTTAAATAATAAGTATTATCTATTTTAGCAAAAATAGAATATTTATCTTGTTTTGGATAATTAGCTTTTAAATCAACATACTTGCGATTAGTTGTCGCTTTTACTTCAATTATATTTGTACCATTTTCCATTTCGTTATAAACATCAATGTAACAAAGATATCTTAATCCATGGCGATTAAAATCAAAACATTCTTGATCTTTAGTTTTATACGCATATTTTGTGTTGCCCCCAAAATATTTTTCTACTAATATCCCAGCTTGAATTTCTACCTCATTGTAATAAGGCATCATAGCTTCTAATTGAATATTTTTTTTATCAATTAAATCAATTTCTTCTTCATCTTCACCAATTTCATACATGCCTCCAAGAATCTCAGCTAATTGTTCTGCTTTTTCTTCTTTTTTATACTCGTCATAAGAAATATCAGCCTCTAAACGATCTTTCTTGACTTGTTCTAACGAAAAATACCTGGCGCACCTTGTATAATTTATGAAGTTAGTTTTTGTAATAGCCATATTATTCCTTATTTAACACATTAGCTGTTACAGTTTTTCCATCATAAGATAATTTTATTTTGCGTTCTAATAAATCTTCGCATCCTAAAACTTTATTATCTTCTTCAGCTAAAAGATATTGTACTTTTATTAAGTCGTTCACATCCATATAATATTCTTTTTTTTCTTTAAATAATTCTAAATTATTCTCTCCATATAACTTAGCTTGCTTTTCAATTATTTTAAATGCATTTTCCTCTACAGTTATCTCGTTATTACTCGAAAAAGCGTAAGATGCTTTGTTTATTGAAACTATCGCAAACACTCCAATTACGAAACTTAAAACTACCATTTCTAAAATTGTATAACCATTTCTATTTTTCATTTTTACCACCATAAAAATTATAACATAAATATCTTTTATTCTCCATTATTATTTTCACTGATTATTTCACTTAAGTTAACTAGCTTTAAATCTCGATATTGAATATCTTTTATTAATATCTTTAAATTTTCTAAACTAATATTGCTATTAATCAATAAAATATCTCCACTAGCTATATTACTTTTATATGAAATAATAGTTTGGTTGTTTATATCATAAGTAGGTTTAACTAAATATTTTGCATTTTTTAAGCAAATATCATAATTTTTTTCATTTAATACACAAATGTTCTTATTACTATTATTATTATTTAGTAGTCTTTCTAGTGTATCAAAATGTTCTACTTCATTATTTATAAGTTCAAAATAATTACTTTTTAAATAATTATTAACATTAACTAAAATATTAGCGGGAATATTTTTTCCTTTCAAGTATTCTGTTAAATTGTTTTCTCCATCAAAAATAAAAGCTATACTTTTTTTGGCTTTATTTCCTCTAATAATAATCTTATCTTTATTATTTTCTAATGATATTTCTGGTTCTATTTCTTTATAAACCAAATAATAATCATTAAATACTCCTAGTGTTTTCATTTTAGAAAAGCTTGAGGTTTTGTCAACTTCTAAACCATTTAAACCCGGTATAATTGTATTATCAATTATTATTGCACTTACGCTTTCCGTTTTTTTTCTCTCACTGTTTTTTTCAATTTCTTGCATTAAACTACTTTTAGATTGCATAATTAGTGCAATTTTTTCTGTATAATAAAAACTAAATATTGTTAAACAAAATAACCCTAAAAATTTATATATTTTTTTCACTCATTATTCACCTAATTAAATATATGAAAAAAAGCTCACTTTATAATGAACTTTTATCCAATTTTACTCTTAATTAATTTTGCACATTTTTTAGGATCTTCTAACAAGATATCATAAACCATTTTATTTTTCTTAAGTTCATCTAAAAAGATAACTTCTTCTTTAGTCAGCGCTTTAAAAGGAATTTCTTCATCTTCAACCACCTTAATAATCTTGTCACTACCTAATAAATAATCAGCATTTACACCAAAGATTTGAATAAAATCAATAATTGTTTCAGATTTTGGAGCTCTAGTCTCATTTTCATAACAACTGATTGACGCTTTACTGACTCCTACAATTTCTGCTAACTCATCTTGGGTTAATCCTTTTTCCAATCTTAATTTTCTTAATCTATCACCTTTAATCATATTTATCACCACGATTTTAGTATAGACAAAATGTCAACAAATATGGCTCCATTCTACTTTTAGTAGACTAAAAATAAAATTATAGATATAATTTTATTGTGATAACTATGAACAGATTAAAAGAATTAAGAGTAAAAAACAAATTAACAGTTGAAAAAATGGCGAAATTAGTAGGTATTTCCTATACTTACTATTGGCAAATTGAAAACGGAAAAAGAAATCTATATTATTATCTTGCTATAAAAATAGCAAATGTTTTTAAATTGAAACCTGATGATTTATTTTTTTATTAAGAATATTATCATGTAATTATTATTTCTTTTTTAAAGAAAAACAGATTATTCATCCGCTTTCTTGTTTGATAAAAACGTAACTTTTTCTGCAATAACATCAGTAACATATTTTACTTCGCCAGCCTTTTCATAAGAAGACGATTGCAAACGACCTTTAATTCCTACAATATCTCCTTTGTGGCAATACTCACTAGTGCTAGAAGCTACTCCATTCCATAAAATACATCTTATAAAATCAGATTCATATATTCCTTCCGGATTTTTATAACTTCGCGGAATTGCCACACATACGGTCGTTTTCTTCTTCCCGCTTTCAGTTTTTATTACTTCTGGATCAGCTGTTAAGCGACCTACAATAACTACTTGATTTAACATATTTTTTCTCCTTTCGAAGACACTATAACAAGGAAAATATTTTTGGTCAAAAAGCTATAATTAAATTATTGTAAGTTTAAAAATTCTTAAAATCATTTTATATTAAATAAAAATAAAGAAAGTGTATTCTAAAAAAAACCATTTCTTTATTTTAGTTAAATTTAATATTTTAATAAACGATTTAACTCTACTGCATATTCTAAAGGTAATTCTTTTTTAAAGTCATTTATAAATCCCATTATTAAAAGCTCTTTGGCTTTTTCTTCATCAAGCCCTTTACTCATCAAATAAAATAATTTTTCAGCACTTAATTTTGACACTGTTGCTTCATGTTCAATGAGAGAATTACTATTCTCCAATATATTTTTAGGATAGGTATTACTTATAGATTTATCATCTAAAATTAAAGTATCACATTTTATAAAAGCCTCACTATTTGTCGCATTTTCAGTAATTCGCGTAGTTCCTCTATAATTACTTTCTCCACCACTTTCAGCAATACTTTTACTAATGATACTACTTTTTGTATTTTTCCCTAAATGAACCATTTTCGCACCAGCATCTAACACTTGGTAAGATTTGGCATAAGCAATACTTATTGAACTTCCTTTAGAATTATCTCCTTGTAATATACATGATGGGTACTTCATAGTTAATTTACTACCAACGTTGCCATCAACCCAACTCATTTGACCATTTTCCGCAACAATAGCCCTTTTCGTAACCAAATTATAAACATCTTTTGACCAGTTTTGAATAGTTGAATAACGCATAGTTGCATTCTTACCCACGAATATTTCTACAACCCCAGCATGAAGCGAGTTAACTAAATGAGTTAAAGCGGTACAACCTTCAATATATTCTAATGAACTATCATCATCAACAATAATTATAGTCCTTTCAAATTGACCAAGTGCTGCAGTATCAATACGAAAATAACTTTGTAACGGACGATCTAATTTAGTTTTTGGCGGAATATAAATAAAAGAACCACCACTCCACACTGCACCATTTAATGCGGTATATTTATTTTCATCGTATTTTACTAAAGCGTTAAAATATTTCTTAAATAATTCAGGATATTTTTGTAAAGCTTCATCAGTACTTAAAAAGATAACGCCATCACCAAATTTATTTTTGTGATAAACAACTTCACTTTCATATTGATTAGTAACGCCTCCTAAATAATCTTGTTCAGCTTTAATAACCCCCAAATCACAAAAAGTCTTTTTAACATTAATATCTACTTTTTCCCAATCATCTACTTTATCTTGCGTTTTCTTATAATATAATATTTTATCAAAATCGATGTTAATTTCAGGCCCAAAATCAGGATTATCTAATTCTAAGAATTTCCGAAAAGATTGCAAACGAAAATCACACATCCACTCTGGCTCGTTTTTTTCTTTAGATAAGTTAATAATAAATTCTTCATCCAATTTTTTCATAATATTATCCCTTTGCTAATTTATATCATACAATATTATTTCAATTAAAACAATTGTAATATTTTAAGTTTTTTGATATTATAAATTAAGATAGAGGTGAATCTAATGGCAATCAATACTTTGAACTATATAATATACCAAAGACATATCAAAACCAATCCTAATCTAAGTGTTATTGAATATGGTAATGATTGCCTATATCTAACTAATCCTACTTTTAAAAAAATTGTTTTTACATCACCTAATGATTTAGGTTCAGTACCTACTGAATGTTTTATGATTAATTCTCCAAAAAAATTTTTAGATATAATTGAGCTTAACTTGAAAACAGATTTAGAATTTGATTTTTTTAAATCAAAAGATAATGAATTAGAAAAGAAATCAGATAAAGAAATATTTACTCTTTATTATATGCCAATTAGAAATATTTTAAATAAACAAGAAATAGATAAAAAGGATATTTTAATTATTCGTGAGTTTTTTGAAGAATATAATAAGCTTATTTCATATAATGGCTACTTATCACATAATGCTTTAAATAAATTAAAAGAAATGTCAAGTATTTTAAACTGGACTTTAAAAACTGAAAATTACATTGAAAATAACTATGCTCAACAATTACTAAGACAATATATTAATAAACTAAATAATAATGAATATGCTTCGTTTAATCAAATTGAAAGCGCTGAATTAAGCAATAATTCTCAAGCAAATGAAAAAGGATTATCCCGTATTAGAATTAATCCTTTATTCCCATCTTCTTCTAGCGACGAAGAGCCCATATTCCAAAGTAAAGCTGGATTCTTAAGCTTTGCTGCTCTTATTTATATCTTCTTTAACATACTTATTATGTTAGTTGCAATAGCTATAAAATAATTAGCTATTTTTTTTACGTAATAATTTATTTGTTATTTCAATTGCTTGATGTAAATTATCGTTTTTAAATGTCTTTTTTTCTTCAAACTCCTCAAGTAAGAATTTTGTGGAAGCATTTTGATATTCACTGCTTATAACGCTATTATAATATAAGTCTCCATTTTGATAATCCTTTACAATATAATATTGTCGAGCAATTAATAACTTTATAATATTAACTTGATATACGTCAGCGCCAAAATGCAAGCAAGCTATTTCTAAATTTATTTTATGATTAAAATAGAATTCCAAAATTTCATATATATTTTCTATACCATAAAATATAGCTTCTTTTTCTAATCTGTCTTTATCAATCATTAATTTACTAGAGGTAATAAATTTAGAATAATTTAAGTTTATTCTTTCTTTTTTAGCCAACAAATTGGCTGCTAAAAAACATTTGTCTGAATTATTCTTTAAATTATGTTTGAAATTTACTAATCCTAAATATCCTAATACTTTAGGATTGATATTGGGATAATTTAATAGTTTAGTCCCAATTTTTATTACTTCTAAATCATTCCCCTTTCGATAATAACTTCGCAATTTTTCTAAATTGTCCTCATACTCTTTTCTAGAGTCATATTTTATTTTTCTTAAAATTATTATCAGTTCACCATCATACTTAATTTTTGTTATTTCAATTTCTTTATCTTTCATGGCCATTTCTAACAAATATATTTCTTTATTATTGAGTCTATCAATTATTACATAACTATCGTCTTTTTTTAGTTGTTCTAAAACATCTATTATAGTATCCTTATAATCTTCAACTTTTATTTTACTATTTCTTATTAAATTATAAAAATCCTCAAAAAAAGAAGTTATTTTGTTTGTTTGAACGTCCAATTTACATAAAGATAAGCTTAAACATAAGCTTTTATAATCCTTACTTGCAACATGCTTTTTTATATCATTTATTAGCTCAAACTCTAAGTAAGATATAGCCTCACTATTTTTTATTTTAAAATATAATCTTAATAATGATAATAGTGTTTCATAATAAGTTGTTTGATATGCTTTAATTGATTGCATCGAATATAAATATTGATATAACTCGGCATATTTTTTATTGGTAATATATTCAAATATTTCATCTTTTATGTAATCTCGTTTTGTATAGACCATACAAAACATTTTTTTTAATAATTCTATTTTTGGCACACTAAGTTCTAATATTTCTTTATCTGATTTTTTTTCTAACTGGTTAAATGCTTGTTCAAAGTTATTTCTTTGACAATTTTCAATAATTTTTCCTAGTTCCGTTTTTGAATCAACTTTAATTTTTATTATATAATCCTTATATTCATTAGGTAACTTTATCAAATAATCAAAAGTATATAATACTAAAATATTAAAATAACTTAAACCGCTATTTAAATTAATTAAGGTTTTAAAATATAAAAATGCATTTTCATAATCTTCTTTTAAAACATATAATTTAAATATTTGATAATTAACAGTTTGCCAAGCATTTTTCTCTATTTCTTTATATTCCAAAAACCCTACTAATGCTTCATCATATTTTCCAGTTCTACGCAATTGTTTTAAATAATAATACATGCCTTTATTACTAAAAATATAACTTCCTCGGCTTACTAGTTTCAAAATATTAAACTCTTTGAAGTTATTAATGTAGTTGTGAGTAATATTATATTTAGCCATAATTTTTGGAGTTAATTTCCTACCATTTTCTTTGACACATTTTATTAAACTTACAACCATATCAAATTTCATAAAACCACCACTAATAATAATTATAATATACCATATCTTTTAAAACCAGAAAAGAAAAAGAGACTATTTAGCCTCAACAATTAATTTTATAGCAGTTTTTTGTTCACCATTAATGACAATATCATTAAATGCTGGAATAACTACTAAGTTTTCACCGCTAGGAGCTACAAATCCTCTTGTAATAGCTATTGCTTTAATTGCTTGATTTAAAGAGCCAGCTCCAATAGTTTGGATTTCCACCACTTTTTTTTCTCTAAACATATTGGCAATTGCTCCTGCCACTTTACTTGGATTTGATTTGCTTGAAACTTTTAACATATTATTTCCTCCTTTTATTAGTACATTAAAGTATATGAAGTTGTACAAAAAAAATGAAGTTATTTCTTCATTTTCTCCCATCTTGCATAAATTCCACACGGTAATATTAGGTTACTATCTTCCATTTTTATTCCTAATTCATCACTAGAAATAATTCCTTCGCATTTTTTGTTTACTGTCATATATAATATATCTTCTAAAACAGTTTTGGATAAACCGGTAGTATAAGAATTAATAATAAATAATAATGGATTATCTGAAAGTAATTGTGTACATAAATATACTAATTCATACAAGCTATCTTCAATGTTCCATACTTCGCTTTTACTTCCTCTTCCAAAACTTGGAGGATCCATTAAAATAATATCGTATTTATTTTCTCTTCTTATTTCCCTTTTGACAAATTTTAAGCAATCATCAATTAATAAGCGAATGTTTCTATTTTCTAAATTACAAGATTTTACATTTTCTTTGGCCCAGTCGACCATACCTTTAGATGCATCCACATGAACAACATCAGCATTTTCTTTTAAGGCAGCCATACTAGCGGCTCCCGTATAAGCAAATAAGTTAAGAACTTTCACTTTACGATTAGCATTTTTTATTACATCTCTTATTACATTCCAATTATAGGCTTGTTCTGGAAATAACCCAGTATGTTTAAAGCCCATTAATTTTAAATTAAAAGTCAAATCTCGATAATGAATTTGCCATGCATTTTTTAAACGTGGATTTTTAATATCCCACATTCCCCCGCCAGTTTTACTTCTCATATAAATAGCATCAATATTATTCCATAATTCTGGTTTTTGTTTATCTTTCCAAATTATTTGAGGATCAGGCCTTAATAATTTGATTCCATTCCAACTTTCTAATTTCATACCACTAGCCATATCTAAAAGTTGATATTCTTTAAAATCATTAACATATTTCATAATTACCTCTTTAAGTATAGAATTAATGGGTCTATTAATTCTAAAATTCCATTAATCAAGAAAAAATAACCAAACATTAATATTTGTACTTCGCTTTGGTAATATAAATTAATAGCAGTTAAAATACCAGTTAAAATAAATACTCCTAAAGTAATTATTTGAACCTTCCATACTTTATTTTTTCGATCGTTATAAAAATCTGCTTTTTTTAGTCTTATTAAAGAAATTAATCCAACAAATAGCAAAAGTACTAACGCTAAATTTATCGGTTTATTTTCTAGAGCCAAATATAAGGCACAAGTAATAAGACTTATTAAAAATGTAGTAATGCTTTCCATATCTTTATCTTTAGGACTTTTTATAAAACTACCAAAATTTATTAATGCAATAAAACCAAAGACAAAGCAAACTACTTCTTTAACATTTGTAATTCCTATCATAGGTAACATTAATGTAATTGCTCCACTTATAATCATAAATATAGCAATAATTATTTCAATCAAATATTTTTGTTTTTTTTCCATTTTAATCCTCCTTTATTTTGCCAAAGCGGCGATCTCTTTTATTATATTCTTCTAATGCTATATCAAAATCCTTTTCTTTAAAATCAGGAAAATAGGTTTTAGGAAAATAAAATTCTGCATAACTAGCTTGCCACAACATAAATCCACTCAACCGATTTTCAGCACTTGTTCTTATAAGTAAATCTATTGGAGGCAATTCTTGATACAAGTATTTATTAAAAATATCTTTTGTGATAGGTAATTTTAAAGTACCATTGTTTACCTCTTCCACAAGTTTATTAGATGCATCTACTATTTCTTGTTGCCCATCATAGTTTAAACAAATATTAAGTATTCCTCGTGTATTATTACTTGTTTTTTCTTCAACCTCATCCATGACGGTAATTATCTCTTTAGGAAGCGGATACCCTCTAATTCCAGAAAAAACGATTTTTATATTTTCTTCGGCCAATTCTTTTGCATATTTTTTTACTCCAACTAAAATTAAATTCATCAGAACATCTACTTCTTCTTTACTTCTCCCAAAATTTTCGGTAGAAAAAGCATATATACTAAAGACTTTAACCCCTTTATTTAAAATATATTTGCTTAGAGTCCTTAAATTTTTATAACCTTCTTCGTGTCCTTTGCTTCGTGACAATCCTCTTTCTTGGGCCCAACGTCCATTTCCATCCAAAATAAAAGCCACATGTTTCGGGATTTTCATTTTGCCCACCTCTATATAAGTATATTATTAAAAAGAAAGTTAGTCAAATTTTAATCATTAAATTGCAACATCTTAACGCAAAGTGTTATAATTAATTTAGGAGATGATTAAATGAAAATATTAGTTACAGGTGGAGCTGGATATATCGGCTCACATACATGCGTAGAACTATTAAATAATGATTATGAATTAGTAATATTAGATAATTTTTCTAACAGCAGCAAAGATGTTTTAGATAATATCAAAAAAATTACAAATAAAGATTTTACTTTTTATGAAGGAGATATGATTGATAAAAATTTACTTCAGACAATTTTTAACGAAAATGAAATAGAAGCAGTTATTGACTTTGCGGCATTCAAAGCAGTTGGAGAATCAGTTAGCAAACCAGTTGCTTACTATCAAAATAATGTATCAACTATTTTAAATTTGCTTACTATAATGCAAGAACATAACGTTAAAAAGCTTGTTTTCTCTTCAAGCGCAACAGTTTATGGTAATCCTGCCAGCGTTCCAATTACTGAAGATTTCCCAATAGGAAATACGACAAACCCTTATGGGACTAGTAAGTTAATGGTTGAACAAATATTAAAGGATTTATATAATTCTGATAACTCTTGGGATATTGCCATTCTTAGATATTTTAACCCAGTAGGCGCCCATGAATCAGGCTTAATCGGCGAAGCTCCAATAGGGAAACCTAATAATTTAATGCCATTTATTACTAAAGTTGCTAAAGGAGAACTTCCTAAATTAATGGTTTTTGGTAACGATTATAATACTGTTGACGGGACTGGAGTTAGAGATTATATTCATGTTGTTGATTTAGCTATAGGGCATATTAAAGCCTTAGAAAAATTAAACAAAGAGAATAAAGGATTATTTATTTATAATTTAGGAACCGGTACAGGCTATAGTGTATTACAATTAATTGAAACTTTTGAAAGAGTAAATAATATAAGGATTAACTATGAAATAACTGATCGACGTCCTGGAGATATTGATAGTTGTTATTCTGATCCTACTAAAAGTAAAAATGAATTAAATTTCCAAACAAAAAAATCACTTGATGATATGTGTAAGGATGCTTGGAATTTTGAAAAAAATTATCATAAGTGATTTTCGGTTGCCACTGCTTCCATGAAAACTATCGATTTAAAAGTTTTCTCCATAACCTCGTTGGTTGATTCTTTTGAAACCCACATTCTAAGTTCATATGTTTTAGATTCAGTTGGATTTAATACTCCACTTGATAAAATATATGAATTTTTTATTTGATCATTATTTTCAATCTCTATTTCATTTTTTATTGAACTATCAATCGTAACACTTGTCATATCATCAATCAATTGAGGCCCCCAAGTTATATTATCATCTACTCTACTAACAAAAATTTTTAAATTTTTTTCTGGTAAATCATTACTTACAAAAGAGCTTAAATATAATTTATAACTTGCTGCTAATGTGCATTCATTTTTTATAGTAACTTTATAGGGAGAAAGTTGTTTACCAAAATCATCATCAATAGGATAAGCATTAGGCAAGTTAATGCTAGTTGATTTTTTTTCTGCATCTAAATCATTGTAAGTTATATTTAAACACCCAGAAGCTACTAAATTTGTTCCGCTTTGTTTTTCTGTTATTATCCATAATGCATAACTACGTCCTATAGACGTAACAACAACTAATAATGACATAATAATCGTAATACATATTTTATACCTTAGTCTCATAACAATCTCCTACTATGTTAATTATATCGTGTTTTTGTTAAATTGCAAATAAAAAAGCAATATTAAATTGCTTTTCCATCTAAACTAAAACTCTTGGCATCAGTAATTTTTACTGCAATTATTTTTCCAATGTTATCTTTATTAGTAATTACATTAACTAATTTCATTGTTTCAGTATACCCATACAATTTTGAATTATCTTTTTCACTCTTTCCTAATAAGAGAACTTTTTCTATTTTGCCAACATACTTATAATTATTTTCTAAAGAATATTTATTAATAACTTCATTTAACCTTTGTAAACGCGATTCTTTTTCAGAATAGGTTATTTCATCTTTAATTTTACTAGCTGGTGTGCCTTCTCTTGGCGAGTAAATAAATGTAAAAGCGCTATCATATCGACATTTATTTACAATATCTAATGTTTCTAAAAAATCTTCTTCAGTCTCATTAGGAAAACCGACGATAATATCCGTAGTTACAGCTACATTAGGAATTTTTTCTTTTATTTTATTAAATAATGTTAAATATTCCTTTTTAGTATATCTTCGGCCCATTAATTTTAAAATTCGATCAGAACCACTTTGTAATGGCAAATGTACGTATGGCATTATATTTTCATATTTAGCAATTAAAGATATCATTTCATCTGTAAAATCCCAAGGATGAGATGTCACGAATCTAACACGTGGAATACCTATTTTAGCAACATTTTCTAATAATGTACTAAAATCATATGATTCATCTAGATCTTTGCCATAAGCATTAACATTTTGACCTAATAAAGTCACTTCTTGGTAACCTAAAGCTTTTAACTCCCTAACTTCGTCTAAAATATTTTCCATTTTTCTACTTCTTTGCTTTCCTCTTGTGAAAGGAACTATACAATAAGTACAAAACTTATCACAACCATACATAATGTTTACCCAAGCAGTTATTTTAGAATCCCTACTATATTTAACATTTTCATAAACATTTCCTTCATATGAATAGACATTGATATTTAATTTTTTGTTGGCTTCCAAAATCATATTAGGAAGTTCATGAATATTATGAGTACCAAAAACGATATCCACATAAGAATGTTTAGTTTTGATTTCGTTAGCAACACTTTCTTCTTGGCTCATACATCCACCTATAGCGATTATAAGTTCTGGTTTTTCTCTTTTTAAATGCTTACATCTTCCTAAAAATCCAAATACCTTATCATGGGCATTTTCTCTAATTGCACAAGTATTTAAAACTACTATATCAGCTTCAGTTAACTCTTCAGTTACTGTAAATCCAAATTCTTCAAGATACTTTCTTATTTGCTCAGAATCATGCACATTCATTTGGCAGCCATAGGTTCTTAAAAAATATTTCTTCCCTTCAAAACTATTAGGAATATTATTTTCTAAATTAATATGTTCTACTTTATTATTTGTTCTAATTTTAGCTTCTTTCATATTTGGTAAATTCATTTTAATCACTCACCTCTTAACGCATGTATTATAACAAAAAAAGAAGACTAATTAAAGTCTTCAAATAAAATTATTTTTTATTAGGATAAATAACTTCTAAACCACCCATATATGGTTGTAATGCTTTAGGAATATTAACACTTCCATCAGCGTTAACATTATTTTCTAAAACAGCTATCATACCTCTTGGAGAAGCGATTACAGTATTATTAAGCGTCGATAAATAATAATTTCCATTTTCCCCTTTAGCTTTAATTCCTAATCGTCTTGCTTGAGCATCTCCTAGAGTTGAACAAGAACCAACCTCAAAGTATTTTTGTTGTCTTGGACTCCAAGCTTCAACATCACAAGATTTAACTTTTAAATCTGCCAAATCTCCACTACAACATTCTAGTGTGCGTACTGGAACATCTAAACTACGGAAAAATTCTACTGTATACTTCCACATTTTATTATACCAATCCATAGCTTCTTCTGGTTTACATAAAACCACCATTTCTTGTTTTTCAAATTGGTGAACACGATATAATCCTCTTTCTTCCAAGCCATGAGCCCCAACCTCTTTTCTAAAACATGGCGAATATGATGTTAAGGCAATCGGAAGTTCTGCTTCTTTAACAATTTGTCCTTTAAATTTACCAATCATAGAATGTTCAGATGTACCAATTAAATATAAATCCTCCCCCTCTATTTTATACATCATCGCATCCATTTCCGCAAATGACATTACGCCAGTAACTACATCACTACGAATCATAAATGGAGGGACGCAATAAATAAAGCCTTTATCAATCATAAAATCTCTAGCATAAGAAATCATTGCTGAATGTAGTCTTGCTATATCTCCCATTAAATAATAAAAGCCATTACCACTAGTTCTTCCTGCACTTTCTTTATCTAACCCAGCTAAAGATTCACATATATCAGCGTGATATGGGATTTCGTAATTTGGAACAAATGGTTCGCCGAACCTTTCAATTTCTACATTTTCACTATCATCTTTACCAACTGGTACTGAATCATCAATAATGTTAGGAATTTGATACATTAATTCTTTTAATTTATTAGCAAGCAATCCTTCTTTTTCTTCAATTTCCACTAACTCATTATTGATTTGCATAACTTCAGCCTTTTTCCTTTCCGCTTCTTCTTTTTGACCATTTTTAAAACATATTCCAATTTCATTACTTATTTGATTTCTTTTATTTCTTAGTTCGTCGCCTTTTAATTGATTTTCTCTTCTTTCTTGATCCACTTCCAAAATAGTGTCCAACATTGGTATTTTCTCTTCTTGAAATTTCTTTTGTAAATTTGTAATAACTTTGTCCTTTTCTTCTCTGATTAATTTAATATCTATCATAGTAATTCCTTCCTTCTTTTTTCAATTTTTATTTTAGCGTTTATATACTTTTCGTTTTCTATTAACCCACTTAATCTTTCTTCATTCATATTATGAGTTATATCAGCAAGTTTTATATCAAGAGCAACAGTATTGTCTGATAAGATTAATCGATCAATATACTCATCATATGTTTCAAAAGCTTTTTTCGTTAATAACATTATTGCTTCAATATACGATTCTCTAAAACCTAGAATTGCTAAATCTTTAGCAGTAATTTTAGTATCTTCAATTACATCATGTAACAACCCAACAGAATATCTCATCTCATCTTGAAAATTTCTTGCTACACTATATAAATAGTTTAAGTGACATTCTCCGTTTTTATCAGTTATTGTTTCAAATAAATAATTAACTAACTTTTCTGCTTTTGCAGATTGTTTACCTTCTAAAGTTATTTCCATAACAAGAGATTCCGGGATGATATCTTTTAACAATGTTTCACCACCTTTAAAATAAAAAAGACACCACACTTTGCTAGGAGCAAAAAATGCGGTGCCATCCTTACTTTTACTTAATTTTTAGCTAACGGTTTTACCCGGGATATATTAAATCCATTTGAAAAGTAGATTCGTTAAGTTAAATTTATTAGTTTCCACCAAACACTAATTCTCTAGAAAATTGATACTTAATTACTAGTCTTTTCGCTTCATTTTACTTACTTAATATATCATTTATAAAAATATTTTTCAAGCCTTTTGACCTAATTACATAATAATTACTAGTTTATTCTAATTAAAACATTTTATCTACGCCTTTTGGTACTTCATCATTAACAATTTTAGAAATTATTTTCTCCTCTTGCTCAGCACTAACTTTTTTACCTGTCATTTTACTTAAAGTTTGAATTATTTCTTTTAAAGTTTTTTCATCTTTCATATTTCCGTTTTGTAGTTTTTGGGCCAAATTCAAAATAGTATTTTTATCAACCTTTGTTTTTTTCTCTACCTTTTTAAAAAATCCATCATTAAATGCCATGAGTAAACCTCCTAATTTAATATATGTAAGACAAATAAAAAAGTTATTTTAAATCTTCATAAAATAACTCATCAGGTTTCATCTCAAATATTTCTGCTATTTTTTTTGCCATCTTATAGTAAAGATTTCGATTACCATTTTCTATCTGCCAATAATATGCTTTACTAATATTAAGCTTTTGCGCCATATCTAAATATGATAAATTGTTTTTTATTCTTATTGATTCTAATTTTATTAATTTACTTTTTTTATTCATTTATCTTCCCTCTATTAAAGAATAAAACATTTTTATTATTTTGTCAATTTCATCAAGTTATAACTAGGTGGACTTTTTTGCTATTAGGAAATATATTTTAATAAAGGAATGATGTAATGACAACAAAGCAGTTAATTGGTCAAAACTTGAAATATATAAGATATAAAACTGGCCTTTCACAAGAGGAATTTTATACTTCGCATAATCTTTCCTTTAAATATCTAGCAAGTGTTGAACGTGGCGAAGTAAATGTAACTGTTGATTTTCTAGATAGACTTGCAAAGAAATTAAAAGTGAATGTCAGTGAATTTTTTATTCAAGATAAAAAAAGAATAATAAAACAAAAGCGTATTGATTCAAAAATCATATCAAATCAATAACGCTTTTTATTTTTCAGCTTTGTTTTTAAATTGTAAAATAATTGGTGTTCCTGTAAAATCAAAATTCTCTCTAATTTTATTTTCTAGATATCTTTCGTAACTAAAATGAACTAATCCCTTATTATTAACTTGGAATGTAAACTTAGGCGGTTTAACTCCCGTTTGAGAAACAAAATATATCTTTAATCTTTTTCCTTTATACGAAGGTGCTGGATGTAAGGCAGCTGCTTCTGTAATTATATCATTTAATAAAGACGTTTTTATCTCTTTATGATTATTTTCATATGCACTAATAATTTCTGGCATTAGCATATGAATTCTTTTTTTATTTAGCGCTGATAAAAATACTAACTTAGTATAAGGAATAAATTGAAAATTACTTTCAATATCCTTTTTCCATTTTTTAATATCCATATTAGGATCTTTTACTGTATCCCATTTATTTACAACTAAAACAATAGCTTTACCAGCATCAGTTGCATAGCTAACTATATGTTTATCATGTTCAATAATTCCTGTAGATGCATCAATGACAATAACACATACATCACTACGTTCAATTGCCTTCATACTACGAAGTAAACTATATTTTTCAACTTCTTCATATATTTTACCTTTTTTTCGCATCCCAGCAGTATCAATAGCAATATATTCTTTATGATCATAAGTAAATTTAGTATCGATAGCATCTCTTGTTGTTCCGGCTACATCACTTACAATTACTCTTTCTTCATTTAGTAAAGCATTTATTAAACTACTTTTACCGACATTAGGACGACCAATAATACAAAACTTTAAGATATCATCTTCTTCATTTTCGCTAGATACATTAATATTTTTAGTAATTTCATCTAAAAGTTCATTAAATCCTAGATTATGTTCTCCACTAACCGCAAATATTTTTTCAAAACCTAGTTCGTAAAATGCATAAATATTATCTTCTCTTTGTTTATTATCAATTTTATTGGCTACCACAATAACTTCTTTATCAGATTTAATAAGCATATCTCTAATTTTAAAATCATTATTAGTTAAATCTTCTTTTCCATCAATAACAAATAAGATTAAATCAGATTCTTCAATCGCTAAAGAAGCTTGAACTTTAATATCTTCATTAAAATCATCTTTACCTAAGTCAATTCCCCCAGTATCAATTAAATCAAATTTTTTATCTTTGTAATTAACAGTTCCATAAATTCTATCTCTTGTTATGCCGGGAGTATCTAAAATAATTGATTTTTTTTCTTTAATCAATCGATTAAATATAGTACTTTTTCCTACGTTAGGTCTTCCAATTAAACAAACAGTTTTTGGCATAATACCACACCCTTTAAGTTTGATATTTTATCATATTTATTTATTATTTACAAGCTTCACTTTCTATTGGACCCATTTTACCAGTTAACTCTGTTTTATATCTACTATCTTTAGTAATTTTTATTGTACACTCTCCCATAGACATATTGTTTTTAGGATTTTTCAAACAATCATTACTATCAAGACCTTCGTCAGGAGATACATAACCATTTTCACAAAGCTTATTAATAGTAATCGTTGTTCCGGATGTTAGATTCATCTTTTCAGCATATAATATCGCATTTTCTTTAATTAATTTAATTTTAGCATCATACATATTACCTTTAATTTTATTAGATGTTGCTATAATTGCAGGCGTTGCTATAGTAGCTAATAACGCTAAAATTGCAATAACTCCTAATAGTTCCACTAATGTAAATCCATTTTTCTTCATTTAAATCACCCTATCATATTTTTATTATAATTTAGCTTGGTTATTTTAACAAGTAAAAAAGTTAACTTTCGTTAACTAAGTGTCTTTCAATTTCTTTGTAAACTTCTTCTTTTCCTCTTTTTGTTATAGTTGAAAAATTAATAATTTTATCATTCTCCGTCAATTTTAAAGTATCTTTAATTAACTTATCTTGTTTTGCCCGAGCATTTTTACTCACTTTATCAGATTTTGTAGCAATTAAAGTTATATTTAAATTATAGTACTTTAAAAATTCAAACATTAAGCAATCATCTTCAGTTGGTTTATGGCGATAATCGATTAACATGAATACTTGTTTTAAATTTTCTCTTGTTTTTAAATACTCTTCAATCATAAGCCCAAACTTTTGGCGTTTATCCTTACCAGCGGCAGCATAACCATAACCAGGAACATCAACCAAATAAAATTCTTTATTAACTAAGTAAAAGTTCAGGGTTTGAGTTTTTCCAGGTTTAGCACTTGTTCTAGCAAAGTTTTTTCGTTCAATTAGAGTGTTAATAAAACTACTTTTTCCAACATTACTTCTTCCCACCAACAAAAATTCTGGTAAATTATCGGTTGGATATTGACTTACTCTAACTGCTATATTGGGTAAATCTACTGAATTTATTTGCATTTAAATCACCTATATATAATTATAGCTTATTTAAATAATTTTTGCAAATTTAGCCTAGCACTATATCTAATGTCATCATTATTACAAAACCAACCATTATCCCGATTGTTTTTAAACTAGTTTTATAATTATCATCATCGGGAATAAGTTCTTCTACGACTACATAAATCATTGCTCCAGCAGCAAACGAAAGTAGATATGGTAAAATTGGAACTAAATAAGCTGCTAGTAAGATTGTTATAATAGCAAAAATGGGTTCTACAATTCCTGATGCCATACCATAATAAAATGATTTTAATTTATTAAATCCACTTGCTTTTAATGGTAAAGATATAATGGCACCTTCTGGGAAGTTTTGTACTGCTATTCCAATAGCTAATACGAGAGCACTTGCTAAATATAAAGAATTCCCATTCGTTAAATATGCTACAAATACCGCTCCCACGGCCATACCTTCAGGAATATTATGCATTGTAACAGCTAGATATAACATGTTAGTTTTTTTGTTTTTAACATGACATTTGTTAATATATTTATCTAATACGAGCAAAAATAGCATTCCTGAAACAAACCCAATTACAGCTGGTAAGAAACTTAATTTCCCCAAATGACTAGATTTTTCAATTGAAGGAATAATAAGTGACCAAATAGAAGCCGCTATCATAACGCCAGCAGCAAAACCTAAAAGAAATTTTTGTGATTTTTTATTAATATTATTTTTTAAAAAGAAAACCAAGGCTGCACCTAATGTTGTTCCTACAAAAGGAAGCATTATACCAATAATAGTTAAGTAATCCATAAAAAACCTCCTACTTTTATAGTATGAGTTTTTTTTATTTTGGTTAAATAAGCAAAATGATTTAATATTTTGTCTTGATTGTCAAAATAGATAATATGTGTTATTATTGGTATGTAAGCAAGGAATCTTGCATAAAATAAAAAAGGAAACATTCAGTTTTAAGGCACTGAATGTCTACCTACATGGTGAGACATTTAAGCTATATGCTTAAGTGTCATTTTTTTATTACTACTATCAAAATGATAAGGAGAAATAAAATGATAGTAATGAGCTTTAGAGCTTTTATTGTAAAAGTCTTAGTTTTCATTTTCTCAAACCTCCTCTCTATAAGAGATTTGGTAGACACTCAGTAACTAAATATTTCCTAATTTAATTATACAATAAGTAGACCTATCGAACAAGATAACAAGTAAAAAAAACTTCGTTAAAATTGAAGTTTTTTGTTTATTCTACACTTTTTAATGATTCAACCATTTTTATTTTCTTTAAGGCAAAATAAGTGGTTATATTAACAATTAAAGTAAATACAATCGTTAAAACTATTCCATATAAATAACTAGTAATTTTAATCGTTGGATTAAACATTATCATATCTAGTTCACAAGTTTTAATAATAAAGGTTGTTAAGATTCTTCCTACTCCCATCCCAAATATTAAACTTATGATTGTTAAAATAGTTGTTTCTCTTCCAATATAGTTGAATACTTCTTTGTTATAAAAACCTAAAACTTTAATAGTGGCCAACTCTCTTTGTCGTTCACTCATATTGACACTAGCCAAGTTATATAAAACAACAAATGCCAATAAATTAGCTGCTACAATTAAAACAATAACAACATATTCAAAGTTTTCCATAGTATTATCAAAGGCATGAGACATAGTTGAAGTAAATGATAAACTAGAAACTCCTTCTATTTCTTTTATTTTTTCGGCAAATACTTTTTCCTCTTTTTCCGTCATTTGGATAGTTTTAACTAATACTGAATTATATTCATCAGAGTTGTAAACATCTTTATTCATATAAATAAAATGATATAAATAATTTTCCGTAATAGCAGAAACTTTAACTTCATAAGAATCTTCTCCAGATATAACTAATTTATCATCTTGTTTTATTCCTAATAAGTTAGCTAACTTTTCACTAATAATTAATCCGTTGGATAAATCAAATGATTCTTGCGTTTTACGATCTTGTAGTTTAATAAAATTAGTTGTATTATCAAAAGGAACAACTAAAGTAATTGCTTGATTAGTATCATATTCATCTAAAGTAATAGATTCTTTATGAACTTTCAAAGTTTCTTTAACCTCATCTAATTGATTTAACTTGTTTATTACTTCATCTTTTTTATCATCACCTTCTAAAGAAACTTCTAATTCGTAAGTAAAGATATCATTATATTGAGATCCAACCATGCCAGTTATACAATCTCTTAAACCAAAACCAGCAATAATTAATCCTGTACAACCTGAAACACCGATTATGGTCATTAACATTCTTTTTTTGTATCTAAAGACATTTCGGAAAGTTACTTTTTGTGTAAATTTTAATCTTTTCCAAATGAATGTTATTCCTTCTAGAATAATTCTTTTACCACTTTTAACACTTTTTGGACGCATCAACATAGCTGGTTGTTCTTTTAAGGATTTTTGAGCTACAATGATAGTCGCTCCTAAAGTACATGCTATTGCACATAAAGTTCCCAATAAAGCATAGTAAATATTAAAGCTAATTATTATATCACCAATATTATACATCATTGAATACATTTTAAAGATAATTGTTGGTAATAATTTAAATCCAATATGTAAACCAATAATAGAACCAACTAATGTCGCGGTCAAAGCATAGATAATATATTTAAATAAAATCTGACTATTAGAATATCCTAATGATTTTAGTGTACCTAATTGACTACGTTCTTCTTCAACCATTCTAGTCATCGAAGTTAAACAAACTAAAATAGCAACGACAAAGAATACTAAAGGAAATATTTGACCTAAATTAGCTATTCTTTCCGTATCTTGTTTATACTGATAGTGACCAATATTTGTATCACGATCTAAAACATACCAAGTTGGTTTTTCTAAATTATCTATTTCTTCTAATGCATCAACTAACTTTTCTTCAGCTTTAGCAAATTCTTTATTAGCTTTTTTGATATTTGTATTCAACTCTTTTTCAGATTCTTCTAAAGTTTGTTTCGTACTAACTAACGTTTTTTCAGCTTTCGCAAACTCATTTTGATAATTAACTTTCGTTTGTTCTAAAACTAATAAACCATTACTTATTTCTTCTTTTTGAATTTCTAAAACAAGCAAATTTTGATTTAAAGTATTTAATGTTTCTTCATCAGTTATGTATGGCAAACTATTTTCAATATTAGTTATTTCATTGTTTATTTGAGTTAAACTATTATTTAAAGTTTCTTTTTGAGAAGAATACTCACTATTAAATTTGGTTTTATTAGCTTTTAATTCTTTTAAACCACTTTCATATTCTTTTTTACCATTACTTAGTTTTGTTTTAGCAGAAGTAATTTCTTTATTAAATTTATCTTTTTCTTTTTTTAATTTTAAAGCGCTATCATTATATTCTTCTAAAGCTTTATTTTTTTCATTGTCATATCTTTTCTCAGCAAATCCCGTAGTTATTTCTTCTAATTTTTTAACTTCTGTTTCTACTAACGCATCATATTCTTTACTAAAAGTATCTAAATTGACCAGCCTTATTACTGCTTCCGTATAATAATCAGTATCAAATTCACTTTCTAAAACGTAAATAAAATAATTGATTTTTCCGGAAGATAAATTAGTTGTACCTCTTTCTAAAGATATATATAAAGGGGTTTTAACTATACCAACAACTTCATATTTCTTAGTCTTTAAATTATCATCATTAACAATTAATTCTTCACCTATTTGATGTAGTGTAGTAACATCGCTATAATCAACAACACATTCATTTTCACTTTCGGGAAGTCTTCCTTCAATTACCGATAAATTATTAATTTTTTTGTCTTTATTATAAGATAAAACTTTAACAGCATCTTTATTTTCGTCTTCTTTAGAATTAACTAAAGCATCTAAAGTTTTTATTCCTTCTACGTTATAACCTTGTTCTTGTAAGTAAGCTATTTCTTCTTCAGTAACACCCCATGTAGACAATAGATTTATATCTTGAAAATTAGTTTCTTCATAATAATTATTTAAAGTATCTTGCATATCAGGACTAGTAGCTTTAATACCAGCAAAGAAACCTACTCCTAATAATACTATCGCTAATATTGATATGAATCTTTTATAACTTTTTTTGATGGAAACAAAACTTTCTTTTATTAAAGTTTTCATTACCATTCAACCCTTTCAACATCTACTGGTTTTTGATTAATTTTTTCTTCGATAACAGTTCCATTTTTGAACGAAATTATTTTATCTGCTATTGGAGCTATAGCACTATTATGAGTGATTATAATTACAGTAATACCTTTTTTATGAGCAGTATCTGCTAGTAGTTTTAAAATTTGTTTTCCCGTATTGTAATCTAATGCACCAGTCGGTTCATCAGCAAGTAAGATCTTCGGATTTTTTGCAATGGCTCTGGCAATAGCAACCCTTTGCTGTTCTCCACCAGATAACTGGCTAGGAAAGTTGTTTAATCTTTTTGCTAGCCCAACGCTTTCTAGTACTTCTTTAGCAGGTAATGGTTTTTTACTAATTTCGGTTGCTAGTTCAACGTTTTCTAACGCAGTTAAATTTTGCACCAAATTATAAAATTGAAAAACAAAACCAATATCTTCACGACGATATTTAATTAATTTTTTCTTTTTATATTTAGTAATATCTTTATTTGCAACAATGATTTTTCCTTCCGTAGCATTATCCATTCCCCCTAAGATATTTAAAGCAGTTGTCTTTCCTGCTCCAGATGGTCCTAAAATTACAGCTAACTGTCCTTGCTCGATGGAAAAATTAGCATTATCTAAGGCGTGAACCTTTACTTCTCCCGTATCATATATTTTTGAAACATTTTTAAATTCAATATAAGCCATAATAATCACTCTTTCTTTAGTAATGTATTATAGCACTTTTTAATCTAAAATACAAAAATTCATTTAGATTATAGTTTCATCATCCACAATATAATAAATATTTTTATTTACAATTTGTTTTTTATGATATATGGCGTATGAAAACAATTCAATATTATGCTTGTGACAATAGCTTATTATTTTATCATTTATAAAGTCATTTATATAACAAATAAAATCATAATTATAATTAACTTCTGTATTTATTAAGTAATTTAAAATTCCTAATTTAAATGGACAATTTAATTTTTTTAATTCTTTTATTACATTGCCATGAAAACTCATAACATAAATATCTTTATTAGAATATTTATTTAATACTTTTATAAAACTTTGATAATTTATTTTATAATCTTTTATTTCTATTAAAATAATTTTATTAGTATCTAGTTTTAAAACATCTAATAATAAAGGTATATCAGTTTTTATTTCATTGTAATCATAATTAGAAATAAATTTATCATTATGCAATAAATTATGATGAATAACAAATTTCTTGTCTTTGGTTTGTCTTACATCTAGTTCAAAACCAACATAATTTTCATCATAAATAGCTTTAATAAAAGCTGCTAAAGTATTTTCTTTTATATCTTTAGTTACAACTCCACGATGAGCAATTAATTTCAAAAAAATCACCTATTTAATTATATAGATGATTTTTTTATTTATTAAACAATTGGTAATCCAACTAATAACTTTCTTGCTGCTATTAAATCAACCAAGCTTAGTTTTCCATCTTTGGTTAAATCTACTCTTGCTAATAATTCTGCACTTATCTGGGTTGGATTTACCATATATAATCTATATTGGATTAAATCTATTAATGTATAACTCCCATTACCATTCCAATCCCCTAAGACTACTTCTTGTTCAATTGGTGGTGTTTCTCCTGTTTCTTCATCAGGTAGGTAGCCATATAGAGCTACATCATCTATTTTTATCCAATGTCCATCAGAAATATCAGTATGTACAAATATTATTTGAATATCTTTATCAATAAACTTTTTATCCACCCATGCTGTTTTTAAAATAAATTCATATGTACTTAATGTTTCATTATGGAGTTGCTGAGAAATACTTTTATCGGCTAATTTTTCTTTAATATTTTCTTTCGTTAATTCCTCTGATCCACTATACACATATACCGAGTAGTGTTCTTTAAAATAAGAGCTATTATATGCACCAACATACCATTCCAATTGTGCTTTTTGATACTTTGAATCTATTTTTATTTTAGGACTTATTATGTAATTTTC
>JAFQES010000002.1 GCA_017398945.1 Bacilli bacterium
AAATTACAATTTAATGGTTAAAGCAAAAAAACTGCTCTTTTTATGGTATAATATTTATGTAACATTTTGGTTGCAAAACATAAATGCAACTGAAAGTTGATATTAAAAATATCTATATTAATATATACTTGATGCATGAAAGGAGCAAGTCTAATGAAGTTTGGTGATAATTTAAAATTAATTAGAAAAAACAAAAAGATGTCGCAAGAACAACTAGCTGAAAAAATGAATGTATCAAGACAGTCGGTATCTAAATGGGAAAATGGTGAAGCATATCCAGAAATGAATAACATTTTAGAATTATGTAAAATCTTTAATTGTAAAATAAATGATCTAGTTCATACTGATATGAGCGATATAAATTCATTAGACAAAGAAATAATTATGAATGTAGTTAAGTTTAATGACAAGAAACAAAAACAAGTAAAAACATTAAGTAATGTAATTGGATTAATAGGAAAAATTGGAGGAATTGTATTAAAAGTAGCAATACCGTTTATCATACTTGCTATGATTTTAGTTCCTTATGTTGTAAATAATGTAGAAATTAAAGATAATGAGATAACATTTAAAACAGATAATATTAAAATAATTGATAAGAATAAAATAGAAATACACGATATTATAGTTGGCGAATTTGATACTGATATGCAAGAAAATGAAGTTATAGAAATATTTAATAACAATTCTAATTTTGAAATAATTGGATATATTGAAGCTGGTTTATTATTTCTTATAATAGATATAGTTATTATGATAATTGTATTAAGATATGTAGAAAAACTATTTAATAACATAAAAAATAATAATACACCATTTACTTTGGATAATGTAAATTTTATTAAAAAAATATCTTATTTGATGATAGCATTAATTATCATTACACCAATATCCGGATCGTTATTTAATTCTCTTTTAGGTTTATCTCAAACAGATAGTCCATTTGAATTAATGAGTATATTAGAAATATTAATTATATTTAGTATGTCATACATTTTTGAATATGGTTACGAAATTCAAAAAGATTCAAAAGGAAAAATGTATAATGAAGAAAATAAATAAATATGAATTTATTAATACAATTCAAAATAAAACTAAATTAAGTAAAGAAAAATGTTTAATTATTAATGATATATTAGAAAATAACTTCTTATTAGGTAATAAAAACAAGCAAAATATTATAAATGAACTAATTAATAAATTAAGTATTAACGAAGAAAAGGCTGAAGAAATTTATAATATATCTATGAATATTATTTCATTATCACTAAAAGAAAAATTAAAACATCCTTTTAAATCACAAGATTAATAACAAGTAAATCTATAAAAGGATTTACTTTTTTCTAGTATAATAGAACTATAATTTATTAGGGAGTTGAAACAAATGAAAGATAAAATAAGACAAGTAGTTTATGAAGAATATAGCAATACACTTGGAATAATTGCTTACAAAGATAATAAAAAAGTATATGAAGAATATTTTCATAATGCAACAAAAGATGAGTCTATTCATACTTTTTCAATAGCAAAAAGTGTTGTATCAATACTTATAGGTATAGCAATAGATAAAGGATTTATTAAAAGTGTTAATCAAAAAGTTTTAGATTTCTTCCCAGAGTATCAATTGAAAAGAAATCAAGAACAATTAAAAGATGTATCAATAGAAGATTTTTTAACTATGAGAGTGCCATATAAGTATAAATATGAACCATATACCAAAGCATTTACAAGTAGTGATTGGGGAGAATTTGTTTTAACACAGATTGGTGGTAAAGAGCAAATTGGAGAGAAGTTTCATTATTCAACTATTGGTATTCAAATACTATCAAATATAATTCATAAAGCAAGTGGAATGAATTTAAAAGAATTTGCAATAAAATATTTATTTGAACCATTAGAAATTAAAAATGTTTTAGATGCAGATGTTCACGATAGAGAATCTCAAGACCACTTTTATAAAACAAGAGATATAAGAGGTTGGGTAAAAGATCCTAGTGGAAACTATACAACAGGTTGGGGATTATCAATTACAACTGATGAGTGGGCTAGGATTGGTTTATTAGTATTAAACAAAGGTTTATATAATGGTAAAAGAATTGTATCAGAAAATTATATAAATGAAATGGTAAAAGAAAGAGAAAAAAACTACGGATATTTATGGTGGATATATCCAAAGAATCAAACAATGAAAATTATTACAAAAGAATATAATACAGGAAAGTATGATTCGTGGTGTGCTAATGGTGTTGGTGGTTCACTTGTAGCAGTAATACCTGAAAAGAACATTGTAATATGCTGTGCTTGTTCATTAGTTTATAATCCTAAAATTAGAACAGAGTTAATAAATAATTATTTGATACCATATATAGATAGTTTAGAGTAACAAATCACAATTTATAAAGCAGATAGAAATATCTGTTTTTTCTATGTCTATTTCCTATTTAGGAGTGGTAAAAAGGTTGTAGAGTGTCATTATTAAATATGCCTTTATTAACCATTTTAAAAGGGTTTAAGCAATGTTGACAGAAAACATACAAATACACATTAGATCCACTTTTAGATCCAGTAGACACAAAAAAAGAGCATTTCTGCCCATTATTTACTTAAGTTATTTATTATATCCATAGTCTCATTTAACTTACCCTTAAATAGGTGTGAATAAGTTTTAAGAGTTTCTGTTGTATTGCTATGTCCCATAAATGAGGAAACAACTGTTATCGGTGCTTGATTATTAACAAGTAAAGAAGCACATGAGTGTCTGAAATCATGTAGTCGAATTTGTTTAACATTTGCTTTTTCTGCAATTTCTCCTTTTCTTCGTTGAGCTTGTTTATATGCTAAAGGTCTAATGCCATAGTCGTTACCAAATACAAAGAACTTCTTATCAAAGTTTTTAAATTTGGAAACTTCATCATAATATTTTTGTAAGTCAGATAATAGTTCATCAGCAATAGGAATCTCTCTAATACTTGAATCAGTTTTCGGATTGCAGACATAGTAATTAGAAGAGTAGTTATCAATACTTAAAACTTGTTTATTTATATGAAGTCTTTTATTGCTAAAATCAATATCTTCCCAAGTAAGTCCTCTAGCTTCACCAATTCTAAGTCCACAATAATATAAAGTTTGCCAAAGACATTTATATTTTAAATCATCTTCAGCAGATAAGAATTTTATAAAATCATCATACTCATATATTTGCCTTTCAGTTTTCTTCTCGTCTGGATTCTTAAACTTTTCCATTAACATTAGAAGTTGATTAAAATTAAAGTTATATCTTTTAATACCAAATCTAAGAACTGCTTTTAATACTTTTAAAATATCATTTTTAGAAACATCCTTCATATTGGGTTGACTATTAATGTACTTCTTCCAATTCTCATAATAAACAATATTGAAATCAACACATTTAATTTTATAAAGAGGAACTAAATACTTGCCACGATATTTATAACCAACTTTAGTACTGATTCTAACTTTATCATCCTGATATTCTAAAAAAGCATTCCATAAATCTTCAAAAGTCATTTTAGTAGGAACATTAACATTTTCTTTTAATTTATTTAAATATTCTAATTCTGCTTCTTTAGCTTCAGCTCTTGTAAAATACTTTTTACTATTATATCTTTTAGGAGTATTAAACTCATCTTTATAAACTACTCTAAAGAACCAATACTTCCCATCTTTAGTAGGAGTTTTAGCTTTATTTACTGACATTATAACCTTCCTTTCTTGTGTAAAATAGAAAAAACTGCTATAATGTAAATGGAAATCCAAAAACATTATAGTTTCTATAATTAATATTTTTATTCTTGGTCGAATTTAAATATACGATTTCTATTTGATCTATTGTTCCAGCAATAGGTCTTTTTTTAATATCCTTTATATATTCTTTCTAATTTTTTTACTTTTCCAAATAATCTGTATTTTGAGAAAAATTCATCTTTTTTAAAATACTTTGTAGTAATTCTTTTTTGATTAACAGGGTTAAGAACATACATAGTAACAGAATCATCTTCTATTTTTATTGTTCTAAAGAAAATATCTTCGGTTTTTAAATTTTCTATTAAGTAATCACCATCAGTAGTATATCCTGTCCATGCAACAATAATTTTATCTCCGGCAAAATACTTTGGTTCCATAGAATCATCGTTAAGCCTTAAACCTATAAATTGATATTTAGTAGGTAAGATACCATTTTCGTTTTTATCTTCTAATATTTCATTGCATAAATCAAAAGTAACGGGTTCAGTAGAAAGAAGAAACATATCTCCTTTTTGATTATGAGCATACACATCATAACTATTAACACTTGTTTGAACTAATTTAGCATCGTGTTCTGATTTATCATAATCAGGATTTTCATCTGTTAAAGCACTGGTAGTTACCATTAGGTAATTAGCTAGTTGAGAAATATAATCCATTTTAGGATAAGATCTACCTTTAACCCAATCACAAAATGTTGTATATTTAACTCCTAAAACTCTGGCAACTGTTTCTCTTGATAAATCATTCTTTTTTAGTAGATATTTTACATTTTTAGAAAAGATTTCTTTGCTATTTGCCATTTTTACCACCTCTGATACCATCTTACATTATCTCGTAATTTAAGTCAAGAAAAAAACAACAAAATTATGAAAAAATCGCATTTAGGTCTTTACAAAAGAAAAGAAATATTATAATATGTATTTATCATAGGAAGGAGGAAAAGGGAGGAAGATAACATTAAAAGCTCTACGAA
>JAFQES010000006.1 GCA_017398945.1 Bacilli bacterium
ATAAGTCCTAAAATAAAAATAGATTCAAAGTATCAAAAAGCACAATTGGAATGGTATGTTGGTGCATATAATAGCTCTTATTTTAAAGAACACTACTCGGTATATGTGTATAGTGGATCAGAAGAATTAACGAAAGATAATATTAAAGAAAAATTAGCCAATAAAAGTATTTCTCAGCAACTCCATAATGAAACATTAAGTACATATGAATTTATTTTAAAAACAGCATGGGTGGATAAAAAGTTTATTGATAAAGAAATTCAAATAATATTTGTACATACTGATATTTCTGATGGACATTGGATAAAAATAGATGATGTAGCTCTATATGGCTACCTACCTGATGATGAAACAGGAGAAACACCACCAACTGAAGAGGAAGTAGTCTTAGGAGATTGGAACGGTAATGGAAAATATACATTAATAGATTTAATACAATATCGATTATATATGGTAAATCCAACCCAGATAAGTGCAGAATTATTAGCAAGAGTAGATTTAACCAAAGATGGAAAACTAAGCTTGGTTGATTTAATAGCAGCAAGAAAGTTATTAGTTGGATTACCAAACTAGAATGAGAGAAATCTCATTTTTTTGTCAAAAAACGTAAAATAATATTCAATGACTTGACGATAGTGGTTAAATAATACTATACTTAAAATAAGTAAAGTAGGGAGGTGAAGTAAACAATGAATATTAGAGTTGATGATCCAAGTAAATTACAATCTTATGGAGCAGAAGTAGCAAGTAAAGCAGAAGATTATTTAGAACAAATCAGAAAAATTTATCAAATATTAGACGATTTATCAAATACATGGCAAGGTACAAAAAGTCAAAATTTCAAACAAAAAATGGATAATTGTCGTGAAGAATTTACAAAGTTCGGTGATAATTTAAAGAATTTTGGTGAATTAATTAAAGCAACGGGAGCTGCTTATGTTCAAGTTGAATCGGAATAATTATTTTAAAAAGAGAGGAGAAATAACGCATGAAGTTTAGTTCAGAAGGTTGCGATAGAGCTGCTGGGGATTTAAATACAGCCGCTACTAATTTAGATCGTATTATAAATAATGATTTAGAAAATGTTATGAATAATATTAAAGGTATTTATGAAAGTCCAGCTGCTGAAGAAATGTATTCTGTACATACAAACATGAAAAATTCATTTAAAGATTTTGAAGAAGCAGTAAGAAGTTGTAGTAAATACTTAACAGAAGTAGTAAAACCAGCTTATGAAGGAATTGAAAAAGCTGCTCAAAGCAAAATTCAATAATGTTTTTGAAATCTTGGTTCTATTGTTAAATAGAACTAAGCTTTTGTAAACATTAAAAAGGGGCTGATTAAAATGAAGTTTTTGCCAATAGGGACAGTAGTTATTTTAAAAAATGCTACTAAAAAAGTTATGGTAATTGGTTTTTTGGCAACCGATAAAAATAATAATAAAAAAGTTTATGATTATGTTGGTTGTCCGTATCCAGAAGGTGTAGTTTCTAATAAACAATATCTTCTTTTTAATCATGCTCAAATTGAAAATGTTTTTCACGTGGGATATGAAGATGCTGAAGGAAAAGATATAAAAAACAAGCTTTTGGAAATAGATAATTAAGAGGAAATGTTATGAGTAGATATGCAATAAGACAGGAAATTCTTAATCTTCAAAGGGAAAATAATCAAATTAAAAGAAAAATTAGTCAGTGTGAAAGAACTATTAATAGATTAAATGATATAAATGAAAATTTAAGAGAATCTTTGCAACAAGTTAATAATGCTGAAGGATTGTTAGAAGAAAATGTTATAGGTAATAAAGCTGCTGATAAAGGGCATGCTTCAGAATGTATAAATAATATTAAAAAAGCAATAAGTAAAATTCAGAATTTAATATCAAAAATAACAAATCAAATAAACAGGTATAATAATGAAATAAATAAAAATGAAAATAGAATTGCAAATTTAAAAGTACAATTACAAAATATGGATTAAAAGTAGGTGAATTATGTCTAGTATAAATATAGATTTATCTGTTTTAAAGGAAGAAGTTAAAGGCTATTTGAAATCTGGCTCTAGATTCATTAATTCAGCTATGGCAAAAATGCGAAATATAAGTCTTCCAGAAGATGCAACGTTTAGATCAGAGTTAAATGAGATAAGTAGTATATTAGACACAGTTAGCAAAAATGTCAATGACTCAATAAATACCGTTAATGGTAGAGTAGAAGTTTTTAATCAGGTTGAAAAATCAAATAAAAGATTTTTTGATAGACTTGATGATAAATATCGAGTTAAAGATGTGGAAGTTAAAGAGTCAACTGCTGAAGAAAAAGTTAATAAAACAAATCAAACGGAGAGTCAAGTAGAAGAAAAACCGGAAACTATAGAAGAAACTAAAGCATCCTCTGCAGCAACTGAAGTAGAAAAAGTTTCTGAAGTTGAAAGTGAGACAGTGGCAAGTCAAACGGCTACTGTAGTCGCTGAAGAAGCAACGCCAACAGATGCGGCTGCACCTATTTTGACTAAGGATGAAGTAGAAAAAGAAACGCAAACAGAAAAAAGTGAGTCATTTGTTTCTAAAGTTAGCAATTGGGTTGGGGCAAAATGGGATGAATTAGTTGCTTGGTTAAAGAAAGCTTGGCAGGATTTTAAAGCTAAATGGAATAATGATCAGAAAAGGGTTTTGTTGCCAGATTGGGAGATGTCTGATAAGACGGCTGAACAGGTAGCAGCTGAAATTTCAGCGTTAGATACAGAAATTACCGATTTAGTAGCTCAACATCAAGCCCTTAATGAAAAATTAAATGCACTAATACAAAATAATGGTTCAACAGAAGAAATTACCGCTTTACAAAATCAAATTGCTACTATTGAACAATCTATTGATGCAAAAATAGAACAGTTAAGTAATTTGTGTATAGCTCAACATTTAAAAGGACTTACAAGTGAAATAGATCTTTTAAATGGTGAAATAGAAGATTTGGAAAAACAACGTTCTTATTTAAAGGCTCAAATTAATTTTTTAAATAGTGTACCTACAGATTATGCTGGTATGGCTGGACAAGCAATTGGAAGTGTGATGACTGGTGCTCAAACTAATAGTCAAAAGCTATCGGATTTACATGTTCAATTAGCAGCAATAGAAAAACAAATAGATGAGAAAAATGCTGAAATGCTTATTTTAGTGTCTGAAAAAAATAATATAGAACGTCAATTGAATCAAGAATTTTATTTGAAATTTACTGAAAATGATGATTTTGAAAAATATTCCGATATAGTTGATAAATCAGATTTAGTATTAAGTGATGAATATATTGAATGCACTGCCTATCTAACTGATTATGAAAAGAAGATGTATGCATATTTACAAAGAACCAAAGGTACGGAGGCATCAGAAGAATATTTGTATACACTACTATCGGAAGTTAATTATCGAAAAGGTTATGATAAGGCCGTAGAATTTTTAAAAGAATATTGCCTGGTTGATGAACATGGTAATATTGTTTTAGATGAAAGTGGTAATCCTATATTTGATAAAAGTAATGAATTTTATGAAGCTGTTATGGCTGTAAAAAAAGGGTTTGAGGACGGGGCCAATAATTTTGTGGATGGAATTGGAAATTACTTCATGGGTATTACAGGTGGTATGGATACAATTTTATCACCAGAACAATATGAACAAATGATAATACTTCAAACTTTGCAGTCTGGAGATAAATCTGCCTATGAAATTTCGTCTAGTATAGGTAATATGGCTATTCCAATGGCTTCTAGTGCTATAATAGAATATTTTTTGCCTGGTAGTGGTGTTGGAAGTATTGTTGCTTCATCTATGATGGGAGTATCATCGGGTGGTAATGCTTGGAAACAAGCTTATTCGGAAACTGTTACTCGTCAAGTAAAAAGAGATGAGAATGGTAATATTATAACTAATGAAAACGGTGAATATGAATATGTTTATTCTTATACAAATGGTACTTCATTTAAACAAGCTTTTTTAATAGGAAATGCAACAGGTGTATCTGAAGCTGTTTTAGGATATACACTCGGAAAAATTCCTGGAATATCTAAGTTGGATGATGTTAAAGTAAAAAATATCCCTACGCTTTTGAAAAGTGTGGCGGCTAATGCAACTTCAGAAGGAATTGAAGAAGGTGTTCAATATCTTGTAGGACAAAGTGTGGAAGCAGCGGTAACAGGTAAACCTTTGGAATTGAGCTTAGAAGAAGGGTTGAAGAATGTCGCTTATGGTGTTGTAACAGCAGGTATATTAAATGGTGGAAATGCAGTTGTAAGTGTTGGAGGAGTAGTTTATTCATTAAATATTGATACATCTAAAGTAACTGATAAAAACTATATTAATAGTGTTATGTCGGCGTTAAATTATAAATTTGAGGGGACTCCCGAAGCGTATCAAAATTTAAGCGATGAAGCTAAAGCAATTGTTGATGGTGCAACTGAGAATAATATTAATAAACAATATACGGAACCGATTGAAGAAATTGAAGAAGTCGTTGAAGTGGAACACCAAGAGATGAATGATAAAAAGAATGTAAAGGAAACTTCTTCAACAACTTCTGTTAATTCTACTTTAAACAATAATTCTCAAAAATCAACTGATAGTAAAGTTACAGAAGACATTTACTCTTATTCAGATCAAAGAACTAATGTTGGAGAAGAATTTCATAATAGCTCAACTAATAAGCAAAGCACATCTGAACAAATTGAAGTGTTGGACCAAGGGGAAAATTCGACAATAGCAGATAAATTTTCGAAGGCAGCAGCTTTATCTCAACAAATAATTGAGAATCAAGCAAAGGGATTAAGAGAAACAGTAGAATCGCATTTTGATAAACTTTTAAATCAAGATATCTCTAAAAAAGATGGAATTGATATTTTATTTGATTCATTAGCTACAGCAGTGCAAGAAACTGGAGAAGATGTAAAGGCTAGAATTCAAAATTATAAAGCATTAAATACAAATGAGTACGATCAATTTGTAGATAAATATCTAGCTGATAAAGCTGAAGACCAGGCTTATGATGAAATTGATATTATGGAATATGATGATAATTCGATAAAGAGTTTGGGAATAGAGTCTGATATAAATAATATAAAGAATAATGTTCAAAAAGAGATGGATGTATTTTTAGAGGATATAGGGTTAAAGGACTCTACCAAAAATGAAAGTGTTGAGAGTATAGATAGTTTATCATCAGATGTTAAAATGGGTGAAGACGTTTATTCGTATTCAGATCAACATGTAAATCATGGTAGTGACTATAGTCAAATGATGAATGAAATAGCTGGAGAAAACAGTTTGGCTGGAGCTGCTGCTTTAGGTGTTGCTGGGGCGAGTGCTATTTTAAATAATATAACAAAAGATAAATTTGGAATATTCAATGATGTAGAATATGGACTTGATGCAACAGGTAAAATAGGTGTTTTTTCAAAGTTAAAATCAGTATTTAATAAAAATAATCAATATATTCAAAATAATATGTCTGATCAATACTATTATTTAAACAATTCCAAAAAAGTAGTAGACTTTCTTACTGGAAAAAATACTGAATGGCATCAAAAATTAATAAACGAAACTGATTTCAATGCAGGTAATATTGATATTGATACTGGAAAACAATTAGAAAATTTAATAAATAATGACGAACTTACAATAGGTATTCATCGAGCTGGTGATGGTTCAACAAATGATGTTGCTGAAAGTATTGTAAATGGTGGTTTATTACTTACAGGAGATTTATCAAGTGGAGTAGGAACAATTGATTCGGCTAGAGTTGATAAAAATATTTCTTTCTTTGGCAAAAATAAAGTCAATGCCCTAATAACATTAATTGGAGGAATAAAATCTGCTCATAAATATAAGTCTTTTTCAGATACTTCAAATGTAATATTGTTTGCTTTTCCCAAAGATGCTATAAAAGATAATGGTTATGCTGATTTGACAAAATATCCTGATTTGATTATTACAAACCAAAATGGTACAACAACGTTAAACCCTAAATATATTGTTGGATATGTACATAATGATAATGGTAATGTTGGTAAGATTAATTTCAATAATAAATTTTTTGGATTTGAATCAACAGAAAACAATTCTACTGTTGAAATTGAACAGCTAAATGAAGTTGATAGTTCTTTGGTTCAAGAAACGGATTCAAAAGAAACGAAGGCTAGCAATGTTATTGCTCAACTGAATGCTAACCCAGCTGATAGTTACAAACAACTTAATCAAAATAATTCGGAAGTTGGATTGACTATGCCAAACGCTAAAGAAATGGTATCAATATCTGAAAAAGTTAATGATACAACGATTGAAAACGAACAAAAAGAATTAATAAGTTCATCATATACTGGGATGCTTGGACAAACTATCAATAACGGACTACAAAAAGTTAAAAGTAAGTTTGATACTTCGGACGCTATTCCAGTTGATTTTGTTGAAGTAGATGATGCAGATAATTCTAACGGAAGTATTCCTCCTATAGATAAAACTGCTCCAGACATTTTAGGCCTTCCATCTTCAACTTTTGGTGGAATGCTTTCACAAGTTATTCCTGGAACAATGACTGTTATACCATCTATTTTTGAAAATGTCGAATCAGTAGTTGTTGATGCAACAAACGTAGTAGAAAATGCAGCTCAGACTGCACCTAAGATAGAAACATTGGATGATATGTCATGGCTAGATGATGATGTCAAGACCGATTATGAATCAATAGCTGATGCAATGTTTAAAAAGGATGAAGCCGATACAAAAATAGAATATGAAGCAGAATTAGGATTTAATCAAGTTTCTCAAGTTGTAGATGGTTTGAAAAATCAGCTTGCAGACTTTAATGATTTGTATATAAGAAAAAAAAGTTTATTTAGTTTCAATTCTGAGCGAGCTAGAGGATTAAAAACATTAAACATTCGCTTGAATGATGTTATAGATATGATTAACTCTTTTAAAAGACAAGGTTTAGAACCAAATGCATTTGCTAAAAAAACTATTGATGCATTAGAACAAGGTGCTATTTATGTAAAAAAAGAGTTTAGTTCTTTAGATGATGCTATAACTACTAAATCAAAATTACAACAAGTGCAAAGCCAATTGCTTGCTAATTTAAGAAGCTTGAATGATCAATTACAGATTATAAATCAAGGGAATATAACGTTAAATAGTGATGCTAAAGGTATAATAGAGCAGATAAATTCATTGACCAAAGAAATAAATGATTTGAAATATCAAACAGATAAGCTTGATAGGTTAATGGAAGAGCAAAATGCGGAGATAAAAAAAGCTCAAACGTTAAATAGAGAATTAATTGATACTATAGATAGCAGTCGCTTCTTAAATATTGATGATATTAACGCTTCGCGTTCATTAACTGATATATTAGAAGGACTAAAAAGAAAATATCATAAAATAAATAATGATTTAGATAGTTTAGATAATTCAATTGATCGCATTGATAGAATGATTCAAAGTCAAGTTGTAGCAATAAATAATTTTTTTGAAGAAAAAGATTCATTTAATGACGCTCTAAAAGAAATAACTCTAGAAAAAGTTAGTTCTTCGCCAGATAACTTAGTAAGTAATAAATTAACTAGTGAACAAATTTATGAATTAGCTAGTGTTTCATTAAATAAAAATGTTCCTACTTTGTGGGAAGTTGTAATCTCTGATTTAAAAAAATTAGATATAAATCAAAAAAGAAAATTCATAACTAGTTTAAATAATGCAGATTTAATTAATCAGTTATCTCCGACTCAATTTTTTAATCTATGTCAAGATCCAGAAACATTTAATATATTAATTAAAAATAATTTACCTCGCGTTGCAAGATTATTTGCTAAAAACATTACTAAGCCTCAAGTTATTGGTTTACTAGCTGATTTAGATCCAAATCAAATTAATGAAATCTTCAATGAAACTCAAGTTAAAGAAATAATTAACCAAATGGATCCTAAACAGGTATGGAATTTACTTGCTTTATACAATAGTAAAAGTTATAAATGGATGCAAACGGAGGCAATTTTAGATAGAATAATATCTTATAATTTAGAATATTTTAATGAATTTTTAAAAAATATGTCTTATTTTTATATAGATGTTGAAGGTTCTAATCAGTTGATTAAATCTGCAAATTATAGTAAATATATAGAGTTTATTAATACTATAAATACAAAATTTTATACTATTGAAAACCTAAAATTGTATCCCAAAATGATTGATAAAGTAAATTCGTTTTTAATCTTTAATAATATTGATCCTATTATAAAAATTAGAGATAATATAAAGATTACTACTAATGAGTTTTATAAAACTTTATCTACTAAAATTATAGAAAATTCTGATATAACAATGAATTTAAATTCAGATAATAAATTATCTTTTAATGTAGAAGAGGGAAAAACATATGATTTAGTTTTTATGGTAAATGATAAGGTAAATAAAAAATCATACACTGCATATTCTAATAAAATAAGTATTGAAGATTTACTGACTCTCTACAGCAAAGAAATATTAAATAATAAAGTTAGTATAAAATCATTTGAGTTTAATGAAATCAAAAGTAAATTGTCGATAACGTTAGAAAATGGATATTCTAAAGGTCTTCATTTGATATCTTTAATAGTTGATGGGACAAAATACGATAAGCTGATAGAAGTTAGACAATTTTCAGGAAAAAATTTGAATCAAGATTTCCCAAATGCTAAAAGTGTTGAGATACTTTCTGACAAAGTTATAGAGTATAAACCATTAAATGTTGAAAATAATGGGATTTACAAAATAAATTATAGAATAGGAGATTTAGAAAGCAGTTTTTATTTAGGGGCTAAAGAAAATAATGGAGCCTACATATTGGATGTGCAAAATCATATACTTGCTAACCAATTAGTAGGGGCTGAAATATTGAATTGGGAAGTTTTTGATGTTGTAAATATAGACTCAAGTAATTTATTGATTTATTCTATGTTAGGAATGTCTGAAATATTTACAGGTATAAAGTACGGAGGAAATCAAAGCGATGTCTCAGATATAATTTTAAATTATTACAACAATAATCTCGATAATAATATTTTAAAAGCCAAAGCAAAAGTTTTAGAAGATATAGTAAAGAAATATTATCCAGATGCAACCCAAATAGAAATTATTAATTTGACCGCTTCTTATGCAGAGTGTGGATGTGGATATATGGCAATAAGTAATGCGTTAACAACGTACGCATTAAGTAATGAAAGGTTAAAAAATAATTTTTCTAAAACGTTTGGTTATGATTTGTATTTTGAAGATGAAAAAGGAAAATGGTATAATACAGATGCTATTGCTTTAGATATATATTTAGGCCTTTTTGCTCATGATAGTTCGATAAAGGAAATGATAAATAATGACGGAGGTTTAAATCAACAACTCTTAGAACATAAAGATTTAAAGTCATTTTTTGATAAACATAATTTGAAGTTTACTCCATATGTAACTTTCAATTCAACTTATGAACAATTGATGGCAGATATAATAAATTCTCAAAAATATGGATATTTCACTATTTTAGCGGCCAAAAACTTTGATATGGAACAAATGACCAATAATAGAAAGTTTGCGATAAACTCTGATAAATCTTTAGAAGATAGTCGAAAAATTGGGGCTGTGCGAGAAAAAGTTGGAGGACACGCTATGCTTATAACAGATATAGATAAACAACATAATTTAATTGTTTCATCTTGGAGTGATAAATATAAATACATTCCTGAAAGTCTAAAAAAGTATGAAGACTCATACATGAAGCTATTTAATGTAAAATTTGAATTGAAAGAAGGATAGTATGGATAAGTTAAACATAGAAAAACAGATTTCTAAAATATCGGATAATAAAGTTTTAAGTTTTCAAATTAAATATAAACATGATTTTGAAAAAATACTATCTTCGATGTTTGAATTTAATTTGATTGATGGATATTTTAATGAATTATCTACTAATATTCCGAAAATAAAAAAAGATGGCAATTTTTACTTTGAAAATTCAACATTACCAAGCGAGTATCTATATTTAAGGAATAACATATACATAGAGCGTTTATCAGCAGAAGAGTTAGTATATCTAGAAGATTGCATGTATAAAAATGAAACTTTAAGTGCTGAATTTTTAAACCGAACATTTAAACGGGTATTATTTGAAAATACTAATACTATTATGCTAGGGTTATCTAGAAAAGAAAACATCGTAAATGGAAAAAGTCTTATATTTGAATTGGGATATGATCAAAAAAAGTTTACTGATATAAGTCAATTGAATTTTATTAAAACTTACGCATTAAATTTAAGAATGCAATTAGAATCAGTTTTAAAAGAACAGCTGGGATGCGATATTTCATTACACGAATATAATTGTATTCCTGATTTATATTTTAGTGAAGATAATAACTTGAAAATATCTTAATAAAAACCTAATTAAGAATTCAAACTTAATTAGGTTTTTTAATTTTTTCATATTCTTTTATTAATCTTTCTAAACTATAAGTAGCATTAGCACTAGATGGACTAGGTAAAAGAGTGGTTATTGATATATATTGAGGGAAGTACTTTATAAATAACTTATGAGATATCTTTCCTGTACAATATATATTTTTTATTTGACTATTTTTTATAATTAAATCTATGTCATTTACAATAACATTTTTAATACTGGCATCAGAAGAACCATTTATATCACAAGATTTAATAACATCCCACATAGCTATTTTATTTTTTAGAAGAAATTCTTTTTTTTCGTTATGTGATTTTAATTCAACATTAAAAATATTACTTATGATTTTCCAAAATCTATTTGTAGGGTTGGCATAATAAAAATTATTTTCTCGTGATATTTTACTTGGCATTGACCCTAAAATTAGTATTTTAGAATCTTTATTATAAATTGGTTCAATGTTGTGAATTACTTTCATATTTTTTTAGCTTTCTGGTTTGTCCATTTAAAGTTAAAGCTTTTGCTATTTCTTCATTTTGGGTTAGACCAGTTAAGGCGACGAATTCTTCTTCAGTAAGAATAGAAAAAGCATAAGTTAGCAAATTTACAAAATAGTCCGGATTAATGTTGCTTGCGGTATCCTTGATAAAATTATATAATTCTTGATCTTGATTTAAAATCTCCCAAACTTCTTTTGTAAGCCCATAAGGATCTTTCTGCGGATCAAAATCTATTTCGCACGTTTTTGTTTTTTTGCTGGTAGCAATAATAATAGTAATCTTTTGCAATTCTTTATTAGGATTAACTGTAATACTTTTTGCAGTCTTTTTGTTGAAGTAATTTATGCTAATACAATCATCATGCGAATATTTAACCCCAAAAACAGCATTTTCTGAATCTATATAAAATAAATTTTGTTCACCATTTATCATTATTTCGTGAGTTTTTGCCTTATGATCTTTAATTTCTATTTTAGATACTAAATGTATTGGGCATTTCGCTAATTTATCATTATCTTTACAATCAAAAATAATGTTTTCTTTGCAAGTAATTTCTTGATTATGTTTTTGGTAAGTATAATTAATAAAGAAATTTTCTATATCATAGTTTGCTTGACGGCAGTGAATAATCTTCCCAATTATTGTACCTTCGACCGCTGGAATACAAAATTCTATTTCGCTTTTATTTCCTATAAGCCATAAATTGCTTTCTGAATCCGAAAAATATTTTCCCTCTTTAGTTAAATAGCTTCTAATTCTATCGTAGTTGATATCAAAATTAACGGTTCTAAAAAATACTTTTAAAGCTTCTAATATTTCATTCATTTTAATCACCATTTCCTTAATATTATTATAGTTTAGAATAATTTTTATATCAATGTAAATTTTACGTAAAGGGTTAAAGTTTTTAGAAAAACAATTTACTTTTGTATTAGTTTATATTAATATAATGGTAGACAGTGGCATGCTGTGGCAGAAAGTGGGGGATTAAAATGTTCATGGGTGAATTTCATCATAATATTGATGAAAAGGGAAGATTAGTAATTCCTACTAAGTTTCGTAGCGAACTTGGTGAAAAATTTATTATTACCCGGGGCTTAGAAAAATGTCTTTACGTTTATTCTGAAGCTGAATGGAATAATATTGTAAGCAAACTTAAAAGTTTACCATTTACAAAAAAAGATGCCCGTACATTTATAAGAAGCTTCTTTTCTGGTGCTGCTGAATGTGAATTCGATAAACAAGGTCGAATCAATGTCGTATCTCCCTTACAAAGTTACGCCGGTTTAACCAAAGAGTGTGTTATAATCGGCGCTAACGATCGACTTGAAATATGGAGCGAGTCTTCTTGGGATGAATTTTTAAATGACAATTCTTCTAAACTAGAAGATATTGCAGAAAACTTATTTACGGATTTTGATTTATAATGCATTATAGTGTTTTATTAAATGAAGTAATTGAAAATTTAGCCATCAAAGAAGATGGGGTATACGTAGATGCGACCGTCGGTTATGCAGGACATAGCCAAGAAATATTAAAGCGTTTGAAAAGGGGTTTTCTATTCGCCTTTGATGCTGACCAAGAAGCCATAGATTTTGCTCAGCGCCGATTAAGTGAAATATCTTCTAACTTTAAAATATTTCATGATAATTTTTCTAACTTAAAAGAAAATTTAAATGGAGAAAATATAACTCTTGTAGATGGTTTTCTATTTGACTTAGGGGTTTCTTCGCCTCAAATTGATAATAGTGAGCGTGGGTTTTCTTTCATGCGTGAAGGATCACTTGATATGCGTATGGATAATACCAAAGAAAAGAGTGCTTACGAAGTAGTTAATAATTATTCGCAAGAAGAGTTAATAGAAATTTTCTTTAAATATGGAGAAGAAAAATTATCTAAAGTAATAGCTAGAAAAATAGTTTTTTACCGTCAAGATAAAAAAATCGAAACAACAACAGAACTTGTTGAAGTGATTAAAATGGCGGTAGGGGCAAAATACTTTAATGAAAAACACCCAGAAAGACAAATTTTTCAAGCAATTAGAATTGAAGTTAATGAAGAATTAAAAGTTATTGAAAAAGCTTTGCCAGAAGCAATTAAAATGCTAAAACCTGGTGGCAGAATTTGTGTTATAACATTCCACTCATTAGAAGATAGAATAGTTAAACAAATATTTAAAAAATATAGTGAGATAGATGAAATGGTTAAAGGTTTACCAGTAATTCCCGATGAGTACAAACCTTTAATTAATTTAATAAACAAAAAACCAATATTACCATCTAATAAAGAATTAAATGAAAACAGAAGAAGTAATAGTGCTAAATTAAGAGTAATTGAAAGGGTATAAATTATGACTAGAGCTAAAACAAAAAAAATAAAATTTTTAAAAGGTGAAAAACTAATGTATTTATTATTAGCTTTTCTAATTTTAGCTATACCAGTTTGCAATGTTTTAACTCAAGCTCTATTATCAGAAAGTAATATTGAGGTTTCTAAATTACAAAATAAGATAGAGAAACAAGCAAAGACTAATGAAAGCTTAAATATGCAAATAAATGAACTAGCTTCATTAGAAAATATCAAAGCCTTAGCAGATGAATTAGGTCTTTCTTATAACAATAATAATATTAAAAGTATAAATGAATAAGGTGACTAAGATGAAAAATAAGAAAACAACGGTAAGATTATATAAATTTGTCATGATAATCGTTGTTTTTTTGTTTGTTGCTATAATTTTAAAATTATCTTTTGTAGCATTAAGTAGTAACGTTGATGGTATTAATTTAACTAGTTTTGCTAATGGAAGAAATACTGTCAAAAAAACTTTATATGCATCTCGTGGTTCCATTTATGATTTAAATGGTAATGTCTTAGCTCAAACGGTAAATTCCTATACTTTAATTGCTTATTTAGAAGAATCGCGAACGACGGATGAGTCTGATCCGGAGCACGTTGTCGATAAAGCAATGACTGCAAAAAAGCTATCTAAAGTATTAGAATTATCAGAAGAAGAGATTTTAGGCTATTTAAATAAAGAAGATGTTTATCAAGTTGAATTTGGCTCTAAAGGAAGAGATTTAACAGAGCTTAAGAAAAAAGAAATAGATGATTTAAATCTACCCGGAATTGATTTTATTGTAAGTACGACAAGATATTATAAGATGGGGAATTTTGCTTCTTATATTATTGGATATGCTAAAAATAATGAAGAAGGTAAAATTACTGGAGAAATGGGTATTGAAAAATCTTTTGATAAAGAGTTACAAGGTACTGATGGATATACTGAATATCAAAAAGATGCTTATGGCTATCAAATGCCTAATACGCCATCTAATATAGAAGAACCAATTAGTGGATCGGATATTTATTTAACAATTGATAATAATATTCAAATAATTGTGGAAAATGCCATTAAAGATTTAGATAAAAATTACGATTATGATTGGATGACCTTTACGGTTATGGATGCTAAAACTGGGGCGATTGTGGCATCGGGATCAAATCCAAGTTTTAATTTAAATGACTTAAATACTTTATCGTCCTATTTAAATCCCTTAGTTTCTTATCAATATGAACCAGGTAGTACAATGAAAATATATTCTTTCATGGCTGCTATGGAAGAGGGAATATATAACGGACTTGCAACCTTTGAATCTGGTAGTATTGAAGTAGCTGACCATACAATTAGAGATTTTAACAATAAAGGATGGGGCGAAATAACTTATGATGTTGGATTTGCTTATTCATCCAATGTTGCTGCGACTAAATTAGGTTTAGAGTTAGGTAATAAAAAATTAAGATCATTTTATGAAAAAATGGGCTTTGGAAAACCAACTGAATTTGAATTAAACGGAGAAGTATCTGGTAAAATAGATTTTAATTATAAAACTGAACTTGCTAATGCTTCATTTGGACAAGGTCTTACAACGACTCCAATTCAAAACTTACAAGCTTTAACAGTGTTAACCAATAATGGACAGATGATAAAACCTTATATTGTAGATAAAATAGTTAATAGTGAAGGAAAAGTTACTTATAAAGCTGAAACAACTAATTTGGGTCAAAAGGTTAGTAAAACAACTATTTCAAAAATGAATTCATTAATGTATGATGTAGTTTATAATGGTCTTTCTAAAGCTTGGCAGCCTAATAATGTAACAATGGCTGGAAAAACTGGTACCGCTCAAATAGCAGGACCTAAAGGGGGATACTTAACTGGAAGTTATGATTACATTAAAAGCTTTGCTGGCTATTTTCCGTATGAAGACCCTAAATATATTTTCTATGTGTCAGTAAAACAAGTTAATACTGAAAATAATGTCCTAGCTGATGTTGTAACTAAAGCAGTTGAAGAAATTGCTAAATATTCTAATATTACGAATACTAAAAGTGATGTTGATTCTTCAAAAATAATTACATTAGACAATTATATCAATAAAAACACTTCTGATGTGGTTAGTGTATTAGAAACTAAAAGTCTAAAACCTATTGTCTTAGGAAGTGGACATAAAGTAATAAATCAATATCCCTTAGTTAATATGACTCGTAATAAAAATTCAAAAGTATTTATTTTAACCAATGATGAAAACTATTTGTTACCGGATATAATTGGATATTCTGCTAGTGATGTAATTAATTTGTGTAACTTATTAAACATTAATTATACATTAGAAGGTTATGGATTTGTTACATCATCAAGTATTCCTTCAGGAACAAATGTTAAAGATATAGATAACTTGACAATTACCTTAAGCACATAAGTGCTTTTTTCCTTGTAATAAAAAACAAGATAAGATAAAATAAAAATATAAGATAGAAAAGATGTGGTTAATGTGTTTGCTAGTATAGGCCTTACAATATCAGGATTAGTTTTTACATTAGTAATTGCTATTGTTTATTTAACAAAGAAAAAATATAATGATGTAGAAAATTCTTTATATCGTTTTTTACTTGTTTTAACAATTGGATTGTTTATATTAGAATTATATTGTGTATTTACCATGAGTATTAGAGATAAATATCCAATATTAAATGAATTTTTATGTCGTTTTTATATTTTAGGAGCAGTAACTTGGTTTATAGCTTTGCTTATTTATATTTGGATATCTGGAAATAGCGAAAAATATAAAGACACTAAATTATTATTTAAACAACCATTCTTTATTTTTACAGTTCTATTTGGTTTATTTTGTTTTATTTTTTCATGTTTTTTAGATATAACCTATACTTCAGGAATAAATGATGAATTATATGTAATTGGAGGTCCAGGAGTGTATAGTTTATATGCTATCTTTGCTTTTGTCGGTGGTTACATGATCTATTTATTATTTAGAAAGAAAAATAAATCGTCTTTCTTGAAAAAACTTGCCATCTATTTGTTTATGAATGTATATTTTTTTATGTTAGTATTTCAATTTTTTTACACAGATATAAATGATCTTACTTTTGCTTTTGGCTTTGGCGTGGTAATTATGTATTTTGCTTTAGCTAGTCAAGATTCTAAATTAGTTTCTGAATTAGAAGTTGCCAAAAAAGAAGCGGAAGAAGCTGACAAAGAAAAAACTGAATTTTTAGCAAAGATGTCACATGAAATAAGAACACCGATGAACGCGATTATGGGGTTTAGTCAGTCTTTATTAAATGAAAAGTCTTTATCTAAAGAAGTTGTTCAAACTGATGTTAGAAACATTTATTTGGCAGGTAATAATTTAATTGCTACAATAAATAATATTTTAGATGTTTCTCGAATTGAATCAGGTAAAGAAAAAATTGATTTAAAAGAATATTATATTGGAGATATTGTTTTTGAATTAATTAGTTATATTGAAGCAAGAATTAATAAGGATAAAGTAAATTTTGTTGTGGATGTAGATCAAAACATTCCTGCTAAAATGATTGGTGATAAACAAAAGATTTATAAGATATTATTAAATTTATTAAATAATAGTGTTAAATATACTAAAGCGGGAGAGATAAAATTAGCCATTAAGTGTCAGCAAATTAATAATATTGCTAACTTAGAATTTATAATTAGTGATACAGGGATTGGAATAAAACAGGATGATTTTGAAAAAATATTTACAAAGTTTGCCAAAATTAGCGAAGATAGTGAGTTAGATTCTGGAACTGGACTAGGGCTTAATATCACAAAAAGTTTGGTAGATATGTTAAAAGGAACAATAGATTTTAAAAGTGAATACGGAGTAGGTTCAATTTTTAGAGTAACATTATCTAATCATATTGTTGATTATCGAAAAATAGGAGATATTTTAAAGATAAAAGAAAATTTAAAATTAAATGATGTTCGCGTTGATGGGACAGGAAAGAAAATATTGGTTGTTGATGATAATAAACTAAATTTAAAAGTAGCTCATCGTTTGTTAAGGTCTTATAATTTTGATGTTACTTTGGTCGATAATGGAGCAGCTTGTATTGAAAAAATAAAGAAAAAAGAAAAATTTGATTTAATTTTATTAGATCATATGATGCCTAATTTAAATGGAATAGAAACTATTAGAATAATTAAAAAAATGAGGGGATATGATATTCCTCCAATTATTGCTGTAACAGCAAACGTTGTAACTGAGTTAAAAGATATGTACTTAAAAGAAGGTTTTGATGGATGGTTATCTAAACCAATGGACGCTAAAAAATTAAATAGTTTAATTAACTATTATTTTAAAAAGTGAGGTGATTTTATATGATTCAAACAATTTTACTATCGTTAGGAAGCTTAATTTTTACAATTCTATTATTATTGATTTATAAATATAAGACCAAAATTACTAATTATGAAAATAAATATTTTAGTGCTTTATTAGTTTGTTTATTATTAGTTTTGGTTTCCGAAATAGTTACGGTATTTACAATAAAAAATCATTTTAAGATGGTAATTATCAACGAAATTTTATGTCGAATACATTGTTTATTAATATTAGCTTGGTTAACTATAATGGCTCGTTATATTTTATCTTTTATTAGTTCTGATAAAAATGCTGAAACAAAATTAAATAAATATCGTCCCTTTTGGATATTTTTTTGTGTAATCAGTATTATTTTCTTTTTCTTGCCATTAGAATATATAGTTGTAGATGGAACAGGTTATTTGTCAGGAGGAGCTTTATATTTTGTATATGTTTTAGGAATTATATTAGTTTTAGTTGCTATTTATTTTGTTTCTAAATATAAAACTGTTGTTGCTTTTAATAAAAGGTTACCTATTATTATTATTAGTATTATTGAAACACTAATATCTGTTCCACTTTCGTTTGTTTTTCCAACAATATATATTTTGACTAGTAGTTTGGCATTTAAAATGTATCTTATTTATTTTGCTGTTGAAAATCCTGATTTATACTTAATTAATGAATTAGAAAAGGCAAAGAAAAAAGCAGAGGAATCTAATCGAGCAAAATCTGATTTTTTATCAAATATGTCTCATGAAATTAAAACTCCTATGAATGCAATTATAGGTTTTAGTGAATCTTTAATAAATGAACCTGAATTTAATGAAGGATTAGCTCGAAAAGATATTGAGCATATATATGTAGCTGGTGGGAATTTATTAGAGATAATTAATAATATTTTAGATATTTCTAAAATTGAAACTGGGGAAGAAACTTTAGATGAAAGGGAGTATAGTTTAGCTAATATTATTTTAGAATTGCATAGCATTATTGATGCAAGGGTATCAAGTGGTAAAGTAAAATTTATTACTAATATTGATAAGTCTTTACCTAGTAAGCTATATGGAGATAAAACAAAGTTATTTCAAATTCTTTTAAATATATTAAGTAATGCTGTAAAATATACGGAAGTAGGTCGAATTGAATTAGCTATAAGTGGCCAAGTAGAAAAGGATTGGGTTAATTTACATTTTCGCATTTCGGATACTGGATTAGGTATAAAAGCAGATGATTATGATAAATTATTTGAAAAATTTAGTCGTTTAGAATCTGCTATGCAAAATGAAATAGAAGGAACAGGATTAGGTTTAGTAATAACAAAAAAACTAGTAAATTTACTTAAAGGGAAAGTTTGGTTTGAAAGTAAATATGGAGCGGGAACAGATTTTTATATTGATTTAAGTCAAAAGATTATTGATAGAAGTCCTATGGGAGATTTATTTAATGCTGAATACAAAGCAACTGAGTTTGTAGATAAATATTTTGATTGTTCTAAATATAAAATTTTATTAGTTGATGATAATGAACTTAATTTAAAAGTCGCTAAGAGAATATTAGATAATTATAAATTTCAAATTACTACTTTGAATAATGGTAAGGCTTGTGTTGATCTTATAAAATCTGGAGAAGTATTTGATATGATTTTCTTAGACCATATGATGCCAGGTATGGATGGTATAGAGGTATTACATATTTTAAAAAGTTTAAAATCTTATAATATTCCTCCTATAGTTGCTTTAACTGCAAATGCTATTACGGGGATGAGGGAAATGTATCTTAAAGAAGGATTTGATGAATATTTATCGAAACCTATTAATATTAGTGATTTAAATAAATTATTAGAGAAACATTTTAAAAATTAATTTATTATGTTAAAATAAATAATAGAAGGGAAGTTTAAAATGAGCGAGAATCAAAAAAATTACTTAGTTACTGCGGGAATAGATTTAAATACAGTAATTAATTATACTGGAGATTTGCAGATGTATCATGAAATTATTTTAGAGTTTTATGATGGTTTAGATGAACAATTTAACACATTAAAAAATAGTGTAAATGATTTGCCGAATTATGCAATTTTAGTTCATGCTTTAAAAAGCAATGCTAGAACTTTGGGGCTTACCAAATTAGCTGATGCGGCTTATGAACACGAGTTAGCTAGTAAAGCTGGGAATATAGCTTTTGTAAATGAAAATATCAAAAGTTTAGAAGATATTGTAGTTGAAGTTAAAACTTTAATTGGAAATTATAAAAATTTGTAAAAAGGTGGTGTCATGATGCCTGGAAGTGAATATCTAAATGTTGTTGGAGAAACATTATTAAAAACATTTTCTGATGTTTATGTTGTTGATTTAAGAAAGGATATAGTTAATACATATATTTTTGAAAATAACTATGTTAAATTTAAAGAAGCCAGATCATTTTTAGAATTTGTAGAATCAGAAAAAACTTATATAACTTCATCAGATACAGAAAATTATATTAAGATTATATCTGGTAATTTTGAAGGCGAGATAACTTTTTCTTTTCAAAAAAAAGAAAGTTATTCATACGATAATTATATTATGGTTGCAAAAAAAGTTAACTATGATAATAATCAATTAATTATAATAATGACTTCAAAAGTAAATGAGTTTAGTAAAAGCAAAGAAGTAAATGATGAAGAAATTCAAAAAATGGTTAAAGATTTTTCGGAAAGTATTTTAAAAATATATAATACGATTGATATTGCTAAAGAAGAAAATCCTGGTTTTAATTATATAAAATCATTACTAGAAGAATTAACTAGAAATTATCCAAGTTTAAATAAAAAATTAGAAATGAATATTATTGCTGAGACAAATAAAACCAAAAATTCATTACTTATAGTTGATGATGATACAATTACTAGAAATATTTTAAAAAAAGCTTTTGAAAAAGATTTTAATATTGTTACTGCTAGTAATGGAAAAGAAGCTATTGATTTATTAGAAAGTAATTATAATTCTAGTGAAAACATTTTAAATTATGTAGGAATATTTCTAGATATTGCTATGCCTGTATTAGATGGTTTTGCTGTATTAGAATTTTTAAAGGATAAAGATTTATTAAATAAATTACCGGTTATTATTATCAGTGCAGCTGAAGATAGAGAAACGAGACAAAAAGTATATAGTTATAATATAGCTGATATGTTAGAAAAGCCATTTAATTTAGAGATTATAAGACTTAGAATAAATAATTTTATTAAACTATATAAAAATAGTAATTCTTTAACAAGTCTAATTATTAATAAGGATAAAGAAGTTAATAGTATTTTAGAAAAATTAGAAAATGTTTATTTAAAGGATAATGAAGAAAGAATTAATTTGGTAAGTAAACTTACTGAAGTATTTGCTTTAAAATATTTAGAAATTAATCCTAATTGTGGATTAACATTACCATTAATAAATAAACTTTGTATAGCTTCTAAATATTATGATATTGGTAAGTTAATAGTTCCTAATAAAGTTCTTAATAATGAAAATCTTTCTATAGATGAAGAAAAAAAATTAAGTGATCATTCTTCTAATGGCGCTTTACTAATAAAAAGATTATTTTATAATAAAGATCAGATTTTGAATGATTATGCTTACAATATTTGTTTATATCATCATGAAAGTTATGATGGTACTGGTTATCCAAAAAGAATAAGTGGTAAAGATATCCCGTTATATGTTTCTATTGTATCTTTGGCAATAATATATGCTAATTATATATTAGATGAAAAAGAAACTAATTATTCAGCAATAGCTGCTAATATAATTGCATTAGAAAATCAAAAATTTAGTAGTGAAATAATAAATACTTTTAGATTAGTATTAAACGATTTTGCTAGCGTTTGTGAGAATTTAAGCAAATAAAAGTTACAAAAATAAAAAATTTAAGAGAATATATTAGCATTTGTAATGCGGATCTCAATTTATTAATTCACCAGAAATAGAAGACTATTATGGTATCACTAAAGGTAATCATTCATGGCTAACATCAGATGAAATGGTAATTCTTTTGATAGTAATTACTAATGATATTTAGAAATTATGTTAATTGATGATATTATAAAAACTAAATTTAAACATATAATTACTTAGGTGATTATATGTTTTTTAATGACATACATACAAGAATAAGATATGTCTTTTTAATAGTTATTTGTTTAATCTTAATTGTTATTGTAAGAGTTTTTGTGATTCAAGTATTTCAGTATGATAAATTATCTACTTTGGCAGATTCGTTATGGAGTAGAAAATTACCTATTGCTGCGGATAGAGGTCTTATAATAGATCGAAATGGTAAAGAACTTGCTACTAATATTACGACGACTTCATTAGTTTTAATACCTAATCAAATTGCTGATAAAGAAGAAGTAAGCAAAGACTTAGCCGATATTTTAGGAGTGACTTATGAAGAAATGTATAGTCATGTTAGTAAAAAAACTAGTATAGAAAGAGTACATCCTGAAGGAAGACAGTTATCTTATGAAATAGCTGAAAAAATTAACAATTTAAATTATGATGGTGTTTATTTAGTAAAAGAAAGTAAAAGATATTATCCTTATGGTTCGGCGTTATCTCATGTATTAGGTTATGTTGGAATTGATAATCAAGGTTTATCAGGGTTAGAATTGTATTACGATGATTATTTAACAGGAGAAGATGGCGCCATTAAATATTTTTCTGATGGAAAAGGTAACCGCTTAGAATTAAGTGAAGTATATGAAGCACCTACCAGTGGAATAACAATCCAAACCACTATTGATTTAGATTTACAACTTGCTGTGGAAAATGAATTAGATAATGTTATGAGTAAATATAATGCTGAACACGCTCTAGCCATTGTCATGGATCCAGATACTGGTGAAGTTTTAGCAATGAGTAGTCGTCCTAATTTTGATAATAATAATTATCAAGATTATACAACCGAAGTTATTAATCGTAATTTACCGATATGGATGACATACGAGCCAGGAAGTACATTCAAAATTATAACCCTTGCTTCTGCCATTGAAGAAAAAGCTATTGATATCTTTACTGATATGTATACTGATACTGGAGCAATAGGCGTAGAAGGGGCAACGTTACACTGTTGGAAACATGGTGGTCATGGAACTCAAACTTTTTTACAAGTCATAGAAAACTCTTGCAATCCCGGATTTGTTATTATGGGGCAAAAAGTTGGAAAAGAAAAACTAATGGAATATATAGCTAATTTTGGATTTGGAAAAAAAACTAATATCGACTTAAATGGCGAAAGCAGTGGAATAATGTTTAAGTTAGAAAAAATGGGTCCTGTTGAACATGCTACAACATCTTTTGGACAAGGAATCAGTGTAACTCCGATTCACCTTACTGTCTAATAAATGATACCCTTACTATAACAAGAGGAATAACTACTAAATATACTAAAAAGTATGATATTGAGTTTGAATACTATTGTTTTATAGAAATATAGTCAAAAAACACAGAAATGTGTTTTTTTTCATGTTATAATAAATAATTAAAGGAAGTGGTAGTATGAATAGTACTGATATTGAAAAAGTCGCTACTAATAAGATAGAAGAACTTGTTCTGAAAAATAGTGAAATTTTAAGTCCTTACATTAATTCTAATGATAGAACTCCTATGTGGGACGGGAATATTTATATTTATAATAAGAATCCTAAAACAAATGGTACATTTGAAGGGAAAATTGATGTTCAAATAAAAGGAAGACAAGTAGATGTATTTAAAGATAATAATACTTACTCATTTAAGGTTGAAACTTTAAGAGGTTACCAAAAAGAAATAAAAGGGACTTTATTATTAGTTGTTGATTTTATAGACATCGATAATTATAAAATATATTATTGTAATCTATTACCTGTTGATTTATATCAGATTTTAAAAGATTTAAAAGAAGAACAAAAAAATGTCTCATTAAAATTAAAGGAAATAAATGAAAATACAGCATTAAATTTTAAAAATGTATGTGTAAATTTTTATAAGAATTCTATTAGACAAGCTAATAAGAAAATAATAGAAGAATCTGAATTTAATAACATAGAAGAACTTAATTTTGAAGTTTTTGCAAAACAATCTGAATATGAAGAATATTTAGAAGCAGCGGATGTATATACTTATGCAAAAATGAAAGGCACTCATGAAGAAGTTGCAACAGTTAAAGGCGAATGGAAGTCATTTTCTACAATAAAAAAGAATATCTTTGTAAATGATAAAAAGTTTTATTCTCAATACACTGTTATGGGTAAAGATAGTAATGAATTAGTTGTTGGTCCAATTACAATAGAGTTGCTTAGTGGAAAAATTCATCTTAAATTAGAAGGAACTCCAAAAAAAAGAATAAAAGACTTAGAATTTATTACGAATGTTTTAAAAGAACAATATATTATGTTTGATAATGTAAAGTTCGATTTGCCTTTTACTGATATTGAAATGGTAAATAAAAATATTGATATTTATAGTAAGCAACTAAATTATTTTAAGAAGATTACTAAATTATTTGGATTTTTTAATACAGAATTTGATATTGATTATGATCAACTAAGTGAGGTAGATTTAAGAAATTTACATCATTTGATGAATTTATATGATGGTGTCTTTCCTGATGATATGAGAGAATTACAAAAGTATTATATAAATATCAATAAGTATAAATTTATATTCATTCTTGTATTTAATAGTAATAAGATCTATAATTTTTATTCACAAGAAATGATTGATAACACTTTATGTGTAATAATACGTGATGGTAAAGAAATTAAAACAAGTGTTTATTCTAATTTGTTACCTGAGGAATATTTAAATGTAAATAATTTTAACGAGAGAATAATACTTAAAAGTTTTAAAAATATTGAACTAAACGATGAGGTATTGGATTCAATTAATTTATTAATGTTAAGTTTTTTAACGGCATATGATCAATCTAATAATAGAAAATATTTAGATTTAGCTGATAAATTGAGCCAAATTATTTGTAAAAATAGGATAAATGACATTGATTTTATTAATTCTAAACAAATAAAACATAGAAAGAAAAATTTATCTTTTAATGATAAAAAACTATTAAATTCTATAAGCGAAAAAGAAGAACATATGAATAATTATCCTATATTGTGTTGTATAGACATTTTATTAAATAATAATTTTGAATTTGATATTCATTATAAAAATATGAAGAAAAAAGATAAAGAAATATTTAATACTTGGCCAATTTATAATTTATTAAAAAAATAATTAAATAAAAGCCAAACAACACGCAAGAAAACATGTAAGATATATGCAAGATGATTGATGTTCTATTTATTTTGTGGTATAATATTATTAGAAAATTAAGAGGTGATTTTAATGGAAATATATGTACCGCCATTTACTATTTCAAATAAGATGTTAGAACTTGTTGGAAGTATAATGGAAAAAGTAGGGAAATTAGATAATTTTAGTAATTTAAATAAAATGCCAGTACTAAGAAGAAATAATCGTATTCATTCAATCCACTCATCTTTAGCAATTGAAGCAAATTCACTTTCATTTAATCAAGTTAAAGATGTTATTAATGGTAAATTAGTACTTGGTGATCAGAAAGAAATACAAGAAGTAAAAAATGCTTATAAAGCTTATGAGATGATGAGTGAATCTAATCCATATAGTATTAAAGATTTATTAAAAATACATGGAATTATGACATTCTTAACTGTAGAAGAATCTGGAGTATTTAGAAAAGGAGAAGAAGGCGTATTTGATGAAAATGGTAATTGTATTTTTGTTGCTCCTAAACCTGAATATGTAGAATCTTTAATGAATGATTTGTTTAACTTTATGAAAGAATCAAAAGATGAAATACATCCATTAATATTATCTTCTATATTTCATTATGAATTTGTATTTATTCACCCATTTAGTGATGGCAATGGTAGAACTGCTCGTCTTTGGCAAAATATAATTCTATCTAAATGGAAAGAAATATTTGAATATGTACCTATTGAATCACAAATAAAGAAATATCAAGAAGAATATTATAAAGCGATTAATAATTGTAATAAAGCAGGTAACTCTAATGAATTTATAGAATTTATGTTAGATATGATTGATAAAGAATTAGATAATTTATTAACAAATACAGAAAGAGAAATAACACATATAAGTGGATATGTAACTAAATTACTTGAAGTAATGGATTATAATATTCCAATGAGTGCATTTGAAATAATGGAAAAGTTAGGATTAAAATCTAAAGATTCATTTAGAGATAATTATTTAAATCCAGCACTTGAGTGTGGTTTAATTAAAATGACTCTCCCAGATAAACCAACAAGTAAAAATCAAATGTATTATAAGGATTAATAAATAATAAAGTATAATAAATTAATATTTTAAGGAATAAATATGTATTTTTTTTGACCAATTTAAAAAAACAGTTATAATAGTTAACTAACAAATGGAGGTTTTAATATGACTAATATTAACAAAAATTTAATGAACTTTATCGATGAGACACCGAATGCTTATTTCTGTGTTGACAATTTAAGAAAAAAACTTATAGAAAATGGATTTGTAGAATTATACGAAAATCAAAAATGGGATAATCTAATTTCAGATGGAAAATATTTTGTTGTTAGAAATGATTCTTCATTAATTGCTTTTAAAATGTCTGATAAGAAAGAAAATATTGGATTTAATATCGTTTCTGCACATACTGATTCACCAAGTTTTTCTATTAAACCAAATGCTGATATGTTTGATGGAAATTATTTAAAATTAAATGTTGGTGGATATGGTGGTATGTTAAATTATACTTGGTTAGATAGACCTTTATCATTAGCAGGAAGAGTTGTTACTTTAAAAGATGGTGTATACGAAAAACAATTATTAAATATTAATAAGGATTTATTAATCATACCTAGTCAAGCAATTCATATAAACAGAGATGCCAATGAAAAGAATGCATTAAATCATCAAGTAGATATGTTGCCAGTTGTATCTTTAAGTAATGATAAAAAATTTGAAGATATTATTAAAGAAGGTTTAGCTGTTTCTGGTAAAGAAGTAGATAAAATATGTGATTTTGATTTATATTTATATAATAGAGATAACGCTAAGTATGTAGGATTAAATGATGAATTAATTTTAGCACCAAGATTAGATGATTTAGCTTCTTTATTCCCAGCATTTAATGGTTTTGTAGAATCTGATAATGAAAATTCTATTAATGTATTATGTGCATTTAATAATGAAGAAATTGGAAGTTTAACTCCTCAAGGAGCTGATTCAACTTTCTTAATTGATACATTAACTAGAATTGCAGAAGCATCTAATATTAATTTACATACTGCATTAAGCAATACGTTTGTTGTAAGTGCAGATAATGCTCATGGTATGCATCCAAATGCTGCTGCAAAGAGTGATCCTACTAACAAGGTTTTATTAAATAAAGGTGTTGTTATTAAACATCATATAAATTATACAACTGATGCCGTTACATCTTCTATATTCAAAGGAATTTGTAATAATGCTGAAGTTCCATATCAAGATTTTGCATGTAGATCTGATATGAGATGTGGTGCAACACTTGGTGGAATTAGTCAAAGCCATGTAGGAGTTGACTCTGTAGATATTGGATTACCTCAATTAGCAATGCATTCTACAAATGAAACTATTGGTTCTAAAGATGTTCTTTATATGTATAAAGCTTTATTAGAATTTTACAATAGTACGATTATTAAAGAACAAAATAAAATTAGAATTTTACATAAATAATTTACAATTTTAAAATCAACACAAAAACTGCACAAAACAACACGAATTAGACATGAAATAAGCTTGACTGCGTTTTGTCAAGTGGTATAATATAGTAAAATATGAAAAATCATGTTGAGAGGAACTTTTGTTTCTCTCTTTTTTGTTGGGAGATGATAACATGAATTAAAAAATATAGGAAGCGCATATTTTTAATCTTTAATTATAAAGTGGTCACTATTTATAAATTTAGTAGCCACTTTTTTTATTGATATTAAAAGAAATTAAATATAGTATAGCCACTTCTTCTTATAAAAGTAGCCATTTTTGCAAGTGCAAAAATAGTAAGACATCATTAAATGTTTCTTGTTTTATAAAGGATAAATAGATTTGTGGTGTCGTTCTCCTTATGCCCATTAAAAATATGCAGTATTTTTACTATAAAAAACACATCAAAAATAGCAAAAGTGGCTACTCATAAATTTAAGAAAGGAAAAATAATTATGGTATTTAGAACTAATAAAATTACAAATTATACTAAGATAGATAATAGATATTTAGAAGATAAAAATATATCTTTAAAAGCTAAAGGTTTATTAACTTTAATGTTATCTTTACCTGACAGTTGGAAATTTAATATTAATGGCTTATGTTTACTTTGTAAAGAAAGTAAAGATGCAGTTAATAATGCAATTAAAGAATTAAAAGAAAATCATTATGTAGAAATAGAAAGAACTTATGATGAAAATGGAAGATTTAACTATGAATATTTTATTTATGAAAATCCAGATAACTATAAAGCAAAGCTCGATTAACCATAAACGGATAACACTATCCTATTAATAACTAATATATTAATAAATAAAAAATAAATAGATAAAGACGATAAAATCAAAATTAATTTTTTTGAAAAAAACTACTTGCAAATTTTATTTTTTTAAGTGATAAATAGAAAAACAAAAAGTTAATTAATTGATATTTAATTTAGTCTATATGAGACTTTAATGTTATTTTTAATCAGTTATAAGTACTAAAAAATAAAGTCTCTTAAAATGGCTTAAATTGGAAATGAAAGGATGTGTTAAATATGTATTTAAGAAATACAAGTAATGAGGTTAAAGATTTGATAAAAAAAGTTAATGATCTTGATGATAAAAATAAAATGAAATTTATAATTTATATTTTAGATTTATGGGATAAAAATCAAATAAATAGTCTAAATGAAACTAATCCAAATTTATTGGATGATTCTATAGATATAAATATATTTAATCCAAGTAGTATTGGAGAATATTATTTGGTAAATCAAATTAAAGAATATTGGAATATTAAATATAATCTTTATCAACTTTATCTAAAAGAATATAAAGGATTGATACCTTTATTTGAAAAATTATCTTTTAAAGAAAAGATAGATGTACTTATAGAATTATTCTTGTTAATGGAACATGATGAATTATTACCAGATGATATTGATGGCTATAATATAGCAATGCTTATTATAAAATATTAAAAAATAAAACTAAATTGTTATTTGAAAACTTAATTATTTCAAATGATGATTTAGTCTAATTTTGTCCTTTTGAGGTATTAAGTTTTCGTTTTTTGTAGAACTTAATATCTTAAGTTCTTTTTTAGTTTTTAGAAAAATAAACTTAAAAGAAAGGACAAACATATGGAAGATAAAAATATAGTTCCATCTAAAATAATAGAATTAGAAACTAGTATTAAATTATTAGAACATTTGAAAAGAAATAGTGTTATTGATGATGGAATGTATAATTTTTGTGTTAATAAATTAATTGGAAAATTAGAATTAGAAAAAAGTAAAATTGATGATGATTATATAAATGAAATTAGTAACTATAAAATATTAACTTAAGGAGGTGCATGTATGGACTTATATACAGTTAGGAATAATATTATGAAAGGTATTCCTTTGCAAGAATTAAATTTAAGAGTATGTTTTTATGCAAGAGTATCAACTGATAAAGATGAACAATTGCATTCTCTTAAAAGTCAAATTTCTTTCTTTAATGATTATATTAGTAAAGTTCCTAACTGGAATTTTATAGGTTCATATATTGATGAAGGAATAAGCGGTACTTCAGTTAACAAACGTGAAGAATTTTTAAAAATGATTGAAGATGCAAAAAAACATAAATTTGATTTAATATTAACTAAAGAAATATCAAGATTCTCAAGAAGTACATTAGATAGTATTAAGTATACTCAAGAACTTTTGTCAAATGGTGTTGGTGTTTATTTCTTAAATGATAATATTAATACAATACTACCAGATTCAGAACTTAGACTTACTATGATGTCTTCTATTGCACAAGATGAAGTTAGAAGATTATCTGAAAGAGTTGCATTTGGTATGAGAAGAAGTATTGATAATGGTGTTGTGTTAGGTTGTTCTAATATTTATGGTTATGTAAAAGATAAAGGTAAATTAATTATCGATGAAGCACAAGCTGAAATGGTTAGAATTATTTTTGATAGATATGCTAATACTACTGATGGTTTATCTAAAGTATCTAGATATTTATATAATTTAGGTTATAAAAGTAAAACTGGTAAAAGACTTGATACAACTATACTTACTAGAATTATAGAAAATCCTAAATATAAAGGTTATTATTGTGGGCATAAAACTAAAGTTTTAGATTATCGTACTAAACAAAAGAAGAAATTAAATGAATCTGATTGGATTGTTTATAAAGATAATGAGAATGTTCCTCCAATAGTATCTGAAGAATTATGGAATCGTGCTAATAAAAAATTAAAAGAAAGACAAGATAGTTTTACTAATCGGGCAATTAATAAAAAAGTATTTCAAAATAGATATACTTATTCAGGTAAAATATATTGTGGTGAACATAATGTAACTTATCATAGATCAAGTGCAGGTAAAAGAAAAAATAATCCTGTATGGGAATGTCAGGTTTATAGAAAAGAAAGTCTAAAAGGTTGTTCAAATCCAAGAGTATTTGAATTAGAATTAGATGAAATTTTTAAAGAGTTATTTAATAAATTATTTACAAGAAGAAATAATATTTTTGATGAAATAATAAATGAGTGTAAAAACTATTTAGAAATTATTAATGATGATAATGAGATTAAAACTTTAGAATCTAAAATACTTATATTAAATAATAAAAAAGATAAATTATTAGAACTTGTTATGGAAGAATATTTATCTAAAATAGATTATAAAAAACAAGTTGATTTAATAAATGAAGAAATTAATACTTATCAAAATAAAATTAATGAATTACAAAATAATCAAAAAGATAAAAACTATATAGAAAATAAAATTAATACTATTAAAGAAGCATTAAATAAGTCGTTAAATGACAATGAATGCTATAGTGACGTGTTTAATGAATTAGTAGATCGTATTTATGTTTTTAAAGAAAATGATAAAAAAATAAAATTAGATATTTTACTCGCGACAGGAGAAAGTTTATATACTACTTCTGATAATTCAGGTAAAAAGTTTCATTCATTAGACTACGTTACAACAAATAACAGCTGTTTCAGCGGTAATTAACGGTGGAACTTTATATCAGCCTAAAATCGTCAAATCATTAAATGAATCTGAAACTAATACATTAATAAAAAAATTTGGGAATGCTAAAGTAAGAAAAGTAATTAGTAAAGAAACTAGTGATTTAGTTCGTTATGCTTTAGAAAGCGTTGTTGCTAATGGTACAGGAAGAAATGCTTACATTGAAAATTATCGGGTTGGAGGAAAAACCGGAACAGCTCAAAAAGTAAGTAATGGTGTGTATATGGTTGGAAATTATATTTTATCTTTTATTGGATTTCTTCCTGCTGATGATCCGGAAATAGTAGTTTATGTTGCGGTTGATAATCCCAAAGGAGTAAGTCAGTATGGTGGAACAGTTTCAGCGCCAATAGCTAAAAATATAATGCAATCAGCGATTGAAATATTAGACATAAAACCAAGTAGTGAAGGAATGCCAAAAGAGTATAATTGGCTAGATATTAAATATGTGATAGTTCCTGATGTTGTTGGAAAAAGTTTAGAAGAAGCTGAAAAACTTTTAAAAGGATTTAAGATAAAATATACGGGAAAGGGAAAAAATGTAATTCATCAGAGTCCTCAAGCTAACTATTTTACTCCAGAAGGTTCAACGGTTATGCTAATGCTTGGGAATTAATGTAAAGAGGTTGGTAAAAAGTTTACACTTATTATTAATTTAGGTATAATAGAGGCATAATATGAATAATTTGGAATCAAAAAGAAATTATAAGCATAAATGCAATAAAAGAAAAGTTTTGGCCGATAATATAATAAAGTAAAAATATGATTTGGATTATAAAGTATTAACTTTTAGAAACAAGATTATCTGCCTAAAGATTTTCAAGAAGTAATAAAGCAAGATCTTAGAAAAAGAGTAAATAATAAAAATATATAAATAATTGTTGTTGTGCTTAAATAATAATTTATAGTATAATGTAAAACGAAAAAGAAAGAGGTGCTATTATGCTTGTATTAGCCAAAACAGTGATGGCTATGATGTTGGGGTTTGCTAGTTCAATTGTTTTAGGATTAGTTGTAATTCCGGTATTAAGAAAATTACATATAGGACAAAGCGTTAGTAAGACAATAAATGAAAGACATTTAAAAAAAAATGGAACTCCAACTATGGGAGGGCTAATTTTTATTGGGGCCACGTTAGCATCTTTAGTATTTTTGTACTTTAGAGGAAGCATTGAGATAAGCCACAATTTAATTATCTTAGTTTTCGTTTTTTTAGCTTATGCTTTATTAGGATTTGCTGATGACTGGCTTAAAGTTAAATATAAAAATAATAAAGGGCTTTCAATATCAACTAAATTTCTAATTCAAATGCTTATTGCTTTAGTGTTTTTCTATATTTTTATGCGTAATGGAGGATCATCAACTTTAGAATTTACTTTTCTAAATTTAGAAATTCCTTTAGGATGGACATTTGGGTTATTCATTTTATTAGTTTTAGTAGGTAGTAGTAATGCTATAAATATAACTGATGGATTAGATGGCTTGGCAGCCGGTCTTTCTGCAATAGCGTATTTAGCTTTTGGTATTATAGCTTGGAATACTGGATGGATGGAAGGGTATCAAGAAGTAGCAATATTTTCTTTTATACTAGTAGGGGCTTTATTAGGATTCTTAGTATTTAATTCCCATCCTGCAAAAGTGTTTATGGGAGATTTAGGGTCATTATCATTAGGCGCTGCTCTTGCAACAATTTCTATATTAACAAGGCATGAATTTTCATTGGTTTTAATAGGTGGGGTATTTGTTGTTGAAACTTTAAGTAGTTTATTTCAAATAATTGCTATAAAAAAATTTAATAAAAAAATATTAAAGAAGGCTCCTTTACATCATCATTTTGAAGAGCTTGGGTGGCCAGAAACTGATATTATAAAATTATTTTGGACAGTAGGATTACTTCTTAGTATGCTAGCTATAACATATGGTGTTTGGTTATAATTAAAGACTTTATAGTCTTTTTTTTGTTTAGAAAAATAAAATTAAATAGGGGAATTGTATGAATAAAAAATGTGATTGGCATTTGTTTGTTTCAGTTATCATGCTAGCTTCATTTGGTTTAATTATGATTTATTCAGCTAGTGAAATTTGGGCAGCTTACAAATTTAATGATGCATTTAAATACGTTAAAGCACAAGGGTTATTTTTTGTTGTTGGGATATTTTTAATGTTATTTTTATCTAAATTTGATTATAGATTTTATAAGAAAAAAGCTAACTTAATATTACTTGGGAGTTTTCTATTATTAGCGTTGGTTTTAATTCCGGGAATAGGTAAAATTAGGAATGGTTCACGTAGTTGGTTTGGAGTTGGGTCTTTTGGTATCCAACCTAGTGAATTTGCTAAAATAGGCTTAATTATTTATGTTTCTAAATATCTATCTAATAATCAAAAAAGTTTAAGAGAAATAATTAAAGGAGTATTTCCACTTTTAGGAGTTATTGCTATCTTTTTTTTACTAATTATGTTAGAACCGGATTTTGGAACTGCAATAGTTATTGTTTTAACTTTAGTTTGTGTAATTTTTGTTTCAGGGGTTAAATTATCTTTTTTTGTTAAAGTTGGATGCGCTGGATTATTGGGGATAGTGGCGCTTATTATTGCAGCTCCTTATCGAGTCGCTAGAATTTTATCATTTATTAATCCATGGAGTGATCCATTAGGTAGTGGTTATCAAATCATTCAGTCTTTATATGCAATTGGACCAGGTGGTTTATTAGGACAAGGTTTTTTAGAGTCTAGACAAAAAAGTTTTTATTTACCTGAACCACAAACTGATTTTATCTTTTCGATTATAAGTGAAGAATTTGGCTTTTTAGGTGTTTTAATAGTTACAGGATTCTTTTTGTTCATATTTTATCGTTGTATTAATATTGCTTTAAAATGTGATAATTTATTTGGGAAATATTTAGCATTTGGTCTATCTTTTGGATTAATTATTCAGGCTTTATTAAATTTAATGGTTGTTGTTAGTGTTATTCCAGTTACAGGTGTAACGTTACCATTTTTATCTTATGGAGGCAGTAGCTTATTAGTATCAATGGCATCTGTAGGAATTATTTTGAATATTTCACGTAATGATAATAAATAATAAACTTTTTATAAAAAAATTTTTTATTTATATTTCTAATTTTATATTTTATAATATTAAATAGAAATAAATTAAATAGGAAGGTTATTATGGAAAAAGGAAGATTAATTGTAATAGAAGGAGCTTGCGATGGTATTGGAAAAACTACACAATATGAGTTATTAAAGCAAAAGTTAGAATTTGAAGGAGAACAGATTGCATATCATCATTTTCCTTCTTATAATACTTATCATGGAGCGCCAGTTGAAAAATATTTAGCAGGAGAACAGGGCATCCAAGTGAACTTTCGCCGTATTTTATTAATGCTTTATATGCAACAGACAGGGCGATTGCTTGGCATACTAAATTAAAAAAATTATATGAAGAAGGAAAAACAATTTTGTTGGATAGATATACGACTTCAAGCTTAATTTATCAAAGTGCTTTAATTGAAAATTATAATAAAAAAATAGATTTTATTGATTATGTTGTTGATTTTGAATACGAAAGATTGGGGATTCAAAAACCAGATAAAGTAATATTTTTATATGCACCATTTGATTTGATTACTGAAATTAGACAAAAAAGAGTTAACTATGAAGGATTAGACAATGATATTCATGAAAAAGATTTAGAATACATGCGAAAGGTTTATGACAGTGCTATGTTTGTTGCAGATTATTTATCTTGGGAAAAAATCAAATGTAATAATGGAAATGAAATGAGAAGCAGAGAAGATGTGCATAAAGAGGTATACCAGAAAATAAGAGCAAAATAATTGAACATCACTATTAATTGTGATATATTACTAACCATTAAGTGAGGAAATAATATGGCAGAAGTATGTGGAACTTGTATGTTTTTGGATAAAGATAGTTATAGAGAACATTCTTATTTAGGTAGGCAATGGAAAACATATCATTGCAAAGAATGTGGTGGATATCATGAGGAAACAGATAAAGGATGCAGATATTATAAAGAGTCATTATCGTCTGGAAAGGGACGAGAAGATTGTTTTATAACAACAGTTGTCGTAAATAGTTTAGGGTATCAAGATGATTGTATTGTTTTAAGGACTTTGAGGAATTTTAGAGATGAAATATTACAACCAGATAATGAAAAACAAAATATTTTACTTGAATATGATGTACTTGGTCCTTTAATTAGTGATAGCCTTAAAAATGATCCTAATAGTAAAAGGTTATGTCATAGTATAATGTATAGTTATTTGTTGCCAATAACAAAAATGATTAAATATGAAAAAGATAATTTAAAAGCAATTGCATGTTATACAGCGATGGTAATGCAATTAAAAACTCATTATGGGCTAAATATCGACCCGCTAGAGTGGCAATATGTTAATGGGGTAGAGGCTTCAAAAATGGGTAAAGGATATTCTGAATTTACTCAACATTTAAAGGGATTAACTAGAAATAGAATTCATGTAAAATAACAATTTAAGAATTTTATAAAGTTAAAAGAGATTGGGAAAAAATTTACAAAATGGGAAAGTTAAATTATAATGTAGTTAAAGAAGGTGATAATTGATGAAAGTATTTAAATTGTTTTTTACACTAATGATAATATTTACTGGTATAAATTTTATTGAAGCTAAAATTGTTGTTAGTAATGGTGACCAAGCAAAGCTAACTTTGCTTAATGATTATAATTATCAAATAGATTTTTATGAATCTAGTAAGTTTTTGGATTCTGAAAATAAAATTGATACCTTGAGTTATACCATTAAATTACCAATTGGAGTTTTGGCTGAAGATGTTACATATAATATAGCTCCAGGATACAAAATAGTAGAAGAAAAAAAGTTTGATTCCACTTTAGTTCTTAATACATATGGATTTATTGTGCTGAAAATTCAGAAAGAAAATTTAGAGGAAGGTAAATCCATTTTAACTGAAAATAAAGAAAAAGTATTTTCTATAACTATTGATGGTAATACAGAATATTCTTCTTGTTCAATGTTTAATATTGTATTAGAAAAAGGAATTGATGATAAAAATAGTAATGCGATGATTGCAAGTATATTCATAGAAAAAAATTTAACTACTTTAAAGGATAGTTTTGTGATGGGGTTTGATAATAAACTTAGAAAAACAGCTGGGATTTACTTTGATGTTAATAGTGAATATATTAAAATTCCTATATCAGTTTATGCAGATACTTGTATGACTTCTGTAAATAACAAGATTTTATTTCCTTATAATTTAATTGAAGGACAGGTTATATTTTCGGATAGTTTAACGCTTGTAGATGTAAAAGAAATATCTCCTTTGATTAGTGATGCTTTTGTTAATAAAGAGTCTGGATATTTTAGTATAGAATATAAAAACAATCAAGATGTTGAATCATACAATGGCCAAAAAGATTTAATTTTAAAATTTAAACGGTCAGATGTAACAGATAATGATGTAAGCTTGGTTAATATGAGTATTACAAATTTTAAATATAACAATATAGAGTACAGTGGAGATATAGTAGAAGCGTTACTTATTCCAGGAATATTGGGAGATTGGAATTTAGATGGTAATATAAGTTTGGCGGATTTGTTATCTGTAAGACAATATGTTATAGGAAATACTAGTAAATTTACTCTTACTGGATTAGAGGATACCAATGATGATGATAAAATATCATTGGTTGATGTCATTTGGTTGAGAAAAAAATTAGTCGGATTATCAATAAATTAAGCTGACATATGTCAGTTTTTTTGATGCCAAAGATTGTCAAAAGAAAATAAAAAGATTGAAGAACAAATGGATAAATGGTATACTGAAAATAGGAAAGTAGGGGTTATAATGAAAAAACTAATTTTGATAATTATGTTGATGTTAGTACTTCCAATAAGTATTGTAAAAGCAGATAAAGTAGATAAGGTGATATATCAAACATCATTTGAAACTGAAGAAGAAAGAAACTTCTGGGATTTAACAGGAGACTTAGCTGGTGATGGTAATGTTTGGCAATATAAATCAAGCGAACAAAATGCTGATTACACTGCGCAAGATGGAATATATTCTTTGTATTTTACAGGAATTAGTGAAGAATATTATTCTGAATCATTAGCGATAAGTAATCCGATTACAATAAATAATTTTAACCCAGACAGGCAGCATATTAAATTAAATTGGTATGTTTCATATTCAGGTAGAACAATCTATCCCTATAGTGTATATATATTTAAAGGTGATGAGACAACTGAAAATATAATATCAGCCGTGAAATACATAGGAGATTATCAGGGTGTATTTTCAAGTCTTATTTCAAACGCTTACTATTATAAGTGGGTAGATATAACTGATAAACTCAATGAATGGTATCCGGATGATAGTGAAGAAAAAACAATAAGAATAGTATTTAAAAGTTCAATGCTATCTGGTACAGAAGTAAAAATAGATGCTGTATCAATAGGAATTTATGCTGGGCTTGAAATAAAAAATTATACATTCGAAGACGGATTGGAGGGATGGACACCAATCGACTATGATGGTGATGGTCATAATTGGGAAATTTCTTACGATAAGTTGGCTAATAATGGTGGAAATTATATAACATCAGCTTCCTATGATTTTGAAGCATTTACACCAGAAAATTATATAATAAGTCCTAAAATAAAAATAGATTCAAAATATGACGAAGTTAAATTAGAATGGTATGTTGGTGCAAGAAGTGACGAGTATTTTAAAGAACATTATTCAGTATATGTATATAGTGGAACAGAAGAATTAACAAAAGATAACGTTAAAGAACAATTAGCAGATGAAAGCATCTCGCAAAAATTACATGAAGAGACATTAAGTACATATGAATTTGTTTTAAAAACATCCCAGTTAGATGAAAAGTTTATAGGAAAAGAAGTACAGATAATATTTGTTCATCATG
>JAFQES010000007.1 GCA_017398945.1 Bacilli bacterium
AAAGATTTTCCTTCTTCTACATGTTCTTTGCACATTTGAAGTTTTTCTTCTAAAGTTTTTTTCATTAAAAAAATGACTCCTTTCAAGCTAGAAAATATATTTTATTATATAATCTTTTTCCAACTTTTCGAAGCCATTTCATTTTCAAATGGAGCAAGTGAGGAGAATCGAACTCCCATCTCAGCCTTGGCAAGGCCGCATATTAACCATTATACTACACCTGCATGTGAATATAATATCAAAAATAAAAATACATTTCAATAAAAACTTCACTAAAGTTATAGCGTATGTTATAATTTTGATGAAGTGAAGAGGTAGATTGTATGTTTTTATTAAATATAATAGATACAATAGGAAGTACTTATCCTATTAGTAGAGATATATATAATATTTTAGGAATTATCTTAGGAGTTTTGACGATTCATAAATCCGTTTATTATGCTATTGGTTTTTTATTTACAAGAAAATTTAAACCAGCTAAAAAACAACATAAATATGCTATTTTGATTGCTGCTCGCAATGAAAAATATGTTATTGGTAATTTACTTGATAGTATAAAAAAACAAGATTATCCAAGTGATTTATTAACAACTTTTGTCGTGGCAGATAATTGTACTGATGATACAGCTACAATTGCGAGACGACATGGTGCTGTTTGCTATGAAAGATTTGATGAAGAACATAAAACAAAAGGTTTTGCTTTACAATATCTTTTAGAACAAATCGAAAAAGATTATGGACGTATGTCTTTTGAAGGATATTTTATCTTTGATGCTGATAACTTATTAAATCAAAATTATATAACTAAAATGAATGATGCTTTTGATTCAGGAGAAAAAATAATTACTTCATATAGAAATACAAAAAATTTTGATGAAAATTGGATAGCATCAACTTATGCCTTACATTGGATAAGATCAATTAGAGCAAATCACCGAGCTAGAAGTGTATTAAGACTTGCTACCAACATCCAAGGAACAGGTTTCTTGTTTGCAAGTGAAATCGTAAAAAACGGTTGGAAATATACTTCTTTAACAGAGGATAGAGCATTAACTGCTGATGCAGTAGCTCAAGGGTATCAAATTACTTATCAAGATGAAGCTGAGTTTTTTGATGAACAACCTACTAGTCTAAAAGTAGCATTACGCCAAAGACTTAGATGGTCAAAAGGGCATTTAATGGCTTTTGCTGAATCTGGACCAAGTTTATTTTTAAATATCTTTTTTGGTAAATTATTTGTAAAAGAAAATTGGCGTGAAGAAGAAAAGAATGACAATCCGAAAACATTTAAAGATATTATGCTCTCTATTTTAGAATCAATTAGACATCGTTTTGCATCTTTTGATACATTAATGCAACTTACTCCAGTTGTAGTTATAAATATTGTAAGATGGTTAATTGTTAGTGTTATTATATATGCATGTTTTGCTTACACTAATGGTTTAGATGGAAAATTAGTATTCTCAGGAAATAGTTGGTTTGCAAAATTATTAATATTCCTTTTTGGAAAAAAAGTGGTAACACTTTCTCCGGGGGTAAAAGCATTCTTTATAAGTGCATTATTAGCTATATTTGCAAGAATAATTTATCGTATTGGAAGTTATTTAGCAAAATGTTGGGTAGCTGTATACTTATTTATTGTTGAAAAACATCGCATTAAAAAAATAAACTTTTGGAAAAAAGTTTTGTATACATTAACTTGGCCGACTTTTGATATTATTGGAAGATATACAATTTATGCAGCTTTATTTGTTAAAGTAACATGGAAACCAATACCTCATAACAGTCAAATTACGATAGATGATGTTGATACATCAAAAAAGGAAAATTAAGATGAAAGAATATCTAAAACAAATTTATGATGAAGGGTTAGGACTTAGTGTCTATAAACCTATTGAAAAGAAAATCAAGAAAATAAAGAATAAAGATTTAAAAAAGACATGTAGTATATTATTTAAAGTGATTTACATGCTTTTGGCTATAACGATAAGCATTATCTTATTTTTAGCAACATATCCATTATAGTACATTGATAAAACATTAAAATGTTGATATAATTGTTTGAAGAAGAAGGGTAAAAAAATGAAAAAGAAAAATGATATTTTAAAAAAAATTCGTTTAAAATCATGTTCTTATATTTTAACAAATAGATTATTTTTAACCTATGTTATTTTAGCGTTTATTGGGTGTCTTTGTTTAAGAGAATTTACAATTGGTAATGCATTTACTTTTAAATCAATGATAACTGAATTGGGTTTAATTATATTTATTGGATCATTTGGATATTTTTGTAAGCCAAACAAACAATATCGTTATTTTTTCATTTGTTTATGCGTCTTTACTTTTATATTTATGGCTAACTCAATATATTTTACTTTTTATACTAATTTTGCCTCATTAGGAGAACTTGCAACATTAAAACAAGCTGAGACTGTTACAGGTTCTATTTTTGAACGTTTAAAAGTAGTTGATTTTATATATATATTTATTCCTTTAATTTTTAGGCATATTCATCAAAAATTAAAATCTTCTTCTTATTACAATTATTTAATAAAAATTGAAAAAAGTTCAAAAATGTTTTTAGGTACTTTTCTAGTTGGTTTTGCAGTAATAGGATTGAGATTTGCAATTGCCTCTTCATCAGACTTTAGTCGACTTGCTAAATTATGGAATAGGGAAAGTGTAGTCGAAAGATTTGGTATTTTACTTTATCAAGGGAATGATGTTGTTCAAACACTAACTCCTAAAATAAATAGTTTATTTGGTTATGAAGATGCCTTAGAATTATTTAATGAATTTTATATTAATGAACCAGAGAAAAGTTCAAACAAGTACACTAATGTTTTTGAAGGAAAGAATGTTATTTTTGTTCACATGGAAAGTATTCAGACATTCTTAATGGATTTAGAGTTTAATGGTGTAGAAGTAACACCAACAATTAATAAACTGGCTGAAGAAGGAATGTTTTTTACTAATTTTTATCCACAAGTTTCAACAGGAACATCTAGTGATACTGAATTTACTTTATTAAGTAGTTTAATGCCGGCTGCTAGTGGAACCATATTTGTTAGTTATTATGATCGGAACTATATTACTATTCCGAAGTTATTAAAGGAAAAAGGCTATTATACATTTAGTATGCATGGTAATAATAAAGCAATGTGGAATAGAGCTAAAATTCATCCATTATTAGGTTATGATGGGATGTATTTTGAAGAATCATTTAAATATACTGAAGATGATGTAATTAATTTAGGAATTAATGATAAATTATTTTATGAACAGGCAATGCCAATATTAGAAAATATTGAAAGCACAAATACTAATTATATGGGAACTATCATCAGCTTAAGTAATCATTCACCATTTACATTCTTAGATAAATATGGGGAATTAAATTACTCTGATATTTTTGATGTTATAAATGAGAAAACAGGCGAAAAGGAAACTGTTACTACTAATTTTTTAGAGGGAACTGCAGTAGGAAACTATATTCATAGTGCTCATTATGCCGATGTTGCTTTAGGAGATTTTATTAATTATATTAATAATTCACAATATTTTAATGATACAATATTTGTGTTTTATGGAGATCATGATGCCAAGTTATCAAGAAATAACATTGAATATTTATATAATTATAATAAAGAAACTGGAGAATTATTAGAAGAAGATGATCCTAGTTATGTAACGTATGATTCTTTTGATCATGAATTAAATAAGAATACTCCATTAATAATATGGTCCAAAAATAAAGAGTTACGCAATAAAATTAATATTAAAATTGATGATGTAATGGGAATGTATGATGTAATGCCAACACTTGGTAATATGTTTGGGTTTGAAAACAAATATGCTTTAGGACATGATATGTTTGATAAAAATTCTGAAGATGTTGTTATATTTCCTAATGGTAATTTCTTAACTAATGAAATATATTATCGTAATTCGACTGGCGAATATAAAATATTAAAAGAAAATATTGTTTTACCAGAAGATTATATTAATATGTATTTAGAATATACTGATAAGAGACTAGAAGTTTCCAATGCTATAGTTGTATATGATTTATTAAGTAAAAAAGCATTATCTGATGCTAAAAGTATGGTGAATGAAAATGACTAAAAAATATAAAGTACCAATTATTATAATAACAATTCTATTGCTTGTAAGTGTAGTTTTAGGGCTTGTTTATTTTATGCGAGATAATGAGCATGAGTTCGTAATTAAAAATAAAGATATAATTTCAAAATATAATTATTCTTTAAAAGAAAATGATTCGTCTTTAAAAGAAGAAAAATTCAAAGAGTTAAAAAATATATTAAAACAAGATGAAATTGATGATACTGAATATGCGGTAGTATTGGCTGAATTGTTTGTTGTGGATGTATATGATTTAGATAGTAAATTAAATAAATATGATATTGGTGGATTAGAATATATTTATGAAAGTGATAAAGATAAATTTAAAAGTATTATGCAAGATACTTTATATAATAATATAGAGGATAATACTTTAAATAATCGTAAGCAAGTGTTGCCAAAGGTAATTAATGTTACTACTAATGAAGTAATTCAAGACGAATATAAAATAAACGATTTATCATTTTCCTGTTGGAAGATAAAAATAAAAATTGACTATAAAAAAGATTTAGGTTATGATAATTACGTTTTAGTTACGGTAATAAAAGATAGTGAAAAATTATATGTAGTTGAAATAAATCCAGAATAGTAGAAAGCGTGATATTATTGAATAAAACATTTGATGCGATTGACATATTATTTATATTATTAATATCATGCTATTTAATTTGTTTTACTATTATAGTTATTTACATTATTCAAAAGAAGAAAGTTAGTATTAAAAATTTAGTTTTAAAAGAACTTATTCAAGAAAAAAAAGTGGTTTCTAAAAAGAAAAAAGTTAATAATTCTAAAAAAACATTTTTTCCACAAAATACTAAGAAAACTTCTAAAAAGAATTCTAAGAAGAAATCTATTAAGACTTCTACAAAGTTTAAAAAGAATGCGAGTAGCAATAAGAATGTTTCAAAAAAAAAGAAAAGGACAACCAAAAAATCAAAGTAAAGTAGTTAACGTAACTACTTTATTTTATTGCTTTTTTAATGTAATTATTATATTATTATCTTATAATGAAGGGTGATTAGATGAATACGAATGAAGAACAAATTGAAAGTTTAGAAACATTAGATAATAATAGTGGAATGATAATTCAAGAAACATCTTCGATGACAGAAAATATTTCTAAACCACAACCGATAAGTGTAGAAGATTTAACTAATTCTGTATCACCAACTAATTTACAAAGTACGGATATTTCTAAATTTGGACAAGAGGGAATTCCTTTGAATAATATCAATCAAAATCCCAACCCTTCAACTTTGGAAACAGTTCCTAAAAGTGATGAATATAGTAATATTGGTACAGTACCGCCAAATGCTCATGTTGAAAACGTTCCTAAAAAAAATAACAAAAAATTATTGCTTTTTGTTATTGCGTTTATTTTTGTTTTAGCTGTGGGGGTATTTATATATTTTTATTTAAATCAAGGGAATAAAATTGAAGTTAAATTAATTTTAAAAGATGTTAGTATTCAAGTGGGTGACAATATTTCTACTAAAGTCGATGATTATATTGAAAATAGTTCTATAGATACATCAGATTGTCTCCTAAATACAGAAAATGTTCTAAATAATAAAATTGGTAATTATAAATATAAAATTGTATGTGGTAATAAAACTTATACTGGTGATTTAAAAGTAATAGATGGTATTGCTCCAGTAGTTGAGACCAAATATGTGACAAAGAAAGTTAATGAACAAGTTAATATCGAAGAGTTCATTGCTAGCTGTGAGGAAGATTCTACATGTCATTATTCTTACTCTGATGAAAATAAAGTTGTAGAGGCTCTTAAAAATTCTGGAACATATGAAGTTATTATTAATGTTTCAGATGATTATGATAATAAAATAGAGATTACATCTTACTTGATTGTTTTAGCTAATGATATAACCCATAATTTAATTTGTAGTTCTAAAAATATGCCATCTGAGGATAATAAATATAGTTATAAAATAACTGATACTTTAGGATTATATAATAATAATGGATATTTTTTTGGAAATGTAGCTTCTCGAAATTATGTTTTAACTTTTACAGAGCAAGGAAATTATGAAGAAATAAAAGGTTTAATTAAAAGTAATGGAAATATTGAGATAGGGACAATTAGTGGAAAAGCTAGTTGTAATGATCAGAATATGTCTATAACAATATCTAAGTTATTAATGTTGGAAGATTTAAATAAAGAGTTTACTAACTTTCCATCAACATATTCTGATATAAGAAAGATATATCAGAATGATGCTAGAGGGTTCAATTGTTCAGCTAGTAAATTAAGCTAAAAAAACGAGTTATTTACTCGTTTTTGTTTTCTTCAATATTTCCATGCCAAACGGCATGAACAACCATTCTTTTTGTTCGATTTCCAGTACAAGTTGATAGAGTGATGATCTTATCATTAGGACCAATATCTACTTTAAAATCATATACACTTCTTCCTTTTAATAAAGAAATAAATTGTTGCCAATCTTCATTACTTTCAAAAGTAGTTCTTAGGTAATCGGTGGTAACATCAACTTTGTAAATGGCAAAAATTTTCCATTTGTAGGTGCCATATATAGTGTTAAATTCTATATATTGATTTTCGGGATTAGTATACCATTTTTTGTAAATACAATCTATTAATGGGCCAAACATAACTCCACTACTATAACGATTATGTCCATATAAAATAGTGTTTTGATCTAGTTCCACATTTTCGTTACGATAATCCATAAAGATCCATCCGTTGCGATCTTCTTCATTATAAAAATTATAGTCTAGATAATGTTCGTTATCTATGCCTTGAACAACTGGATAATCGATATTAGTGTTGGGTACCTTTAACCATCCTACAGTATCTTTGTTAACTGTTAGTAAAGATGCTAAATAATCATTTACTACAATATTTTCTTCTTTTCCAGAATCTTCTAATTCTTTATTTAATTCATCAACAATTTTAGTGTTATCTACATTTTCGATAATTTGAGTTAGATTATCCTGGATTTGAGAAACCTCTTGTAAACTTTGGTAATTGTTTAAAGCGATGTATCCAATTACCATAATTACTATAGAACCAATTATAAGTCCGCAGACTCTTAAAATAGTTACTAAGGTTTGATTAATTATATTTTTTTCTAAGAATTCCTCTGAATAGACTAACTTAAAATATATTTTATGTTTTTTTGCTTTTTTATTTTCTTTTCTTAAGTAATTTATAATATCGGAGTTGGTGATATTATCGTGAATCATAATATTTATACGTGAGACTTTATTTTCTTTTAACGTTTTTACAATAAATTCAAGATCTTTCATATTAATTCCGCTTAGGTGAATAGTTCTAAGATATTTATTTATTTTACAAAAGGTAAAAAAATCATCTTGATCGGTTGGCAATAACGGAAGAGATAATCTAAGAGAAATTTTATAAAAAATTTTACTAAATTGATTTAAATTGTTTTCTTCCATGAATTTACTAGAGAATAACATTTCATTACGAGAGATAACTTCAATATTATTCTTATCTAATATTTCAATTAAATAGCCTGGAATTGTATAACAATTTAAATAATTAAATTTTTTTTGTTTAATTATTTTGTCACAAAGTGTAAAGGGAAGATTTTTTTCTTCTAGTAAATACAAACTTTTAATATAATTATTTTTGTTAAATAAATCTAAGATAAGCATTGCTAAATCATTTTTTTCAATAGATATTTTTGTTATGTTATGTGATTCGCAAAGTTCGTTAATAAATAAGGATACTATTTTAGGATTACTTTTTATATAGTCTTCGCTAAAAACTAGTTCATTATCTGATATTACATTTGTGTTGATTAATAGTTCGATATTTTTTTCGTGATCTTCTTTATATGAGAAGAATAGATAGTTTTTTTTAATTAAAAGTAATATCTTTTTCATCACTAGCCCTCCTTAATATAATATAGTATATCATAAAGTTGACATTTTTTTATCTAAAATTTAATAAAACGTAAAAAAAATATTTGAATTTAGTATTTTTATGTTATAATTAAAGCATAATAAAGATAGAGTAAGGAAGAGGTAAGAAAATGAAAAAGATTTTAAGCTTTTTATTCGTGGTGGGAGTGGTATTGGTTTTAGCTCCAGAAAATACTTTGGCTAAAGTATGGGTACAACAAGAGTTTGAATGTGGGAAAACTATAAGTGATCCGACGGATTCTACAAGAAAAATGACTGATTGTACTATATATGTAAATTCTGATTCTGCTGGGGAAACTGATGGTCAATCTGTTAGTTTTGTTGTAAAGTATAATTATGAAACAGATAAAAGTGATTTTGAGATAATTGAAGATGTTAGTGGTATTACTACTAATATTAATAAAGTTGACAATACTTTTGATTTTGATTTTAATTCGGGTTTAGGAACAAGTTTTACTGCTTTTAAAATAAGATTTTACTCAGATGCATCATTATCAGGATATGATTGTGGTGGAGAGTTAGGCATGGATTATAATGGAGTGACATCAACGGGAACAACTTCTAAAAATGTTACTTCAAATAATCCAGATACAGGGGTATCTGTTCCAGTTATTGCCTTAGGTGTAGGGGTAATTGCTTGTTTAGCTGTATATGCTTCAACATCTAGAAAAACCAAGATGCATAGAATCTAAAAAAAGAAATTAAAATTTCTTTTTTTTTGCTTTAATTTAATAAATATACACCAATGTTTAAATATGTTGCAAATAATAACCACAATAAATAAGGAATAAATAAATAATAACTATTTTTTTCTTCAATTTTAAATTTTTTCATTAATATTATAACAGCTACTATTAATAATATAATCCAAATTATTGAAAATAAACGCCATTTTAAATTAAAGAATATTATTGACCATAAAAAGTTTAGTAATAACTGAATATAGTAAACTTTAATGGTTTCTTTATTGTTATTATTTTTTCGATAAATAAGATAAGCAGTACCAATTAATAAATAAATTATCGTCCACGCAATTGGAAAGATTATAGAGGGTGGAGATAGTAATGGTTTATTTAATGTGGTGTAGTCAATGGCATCTTTCATTATAAATCCGACTATTCCACCACCAAATAATGGTAAAAACAAATAAAATAACTTTTTCAATAAATTCATATTTAACTCCTATCTAGTAATTATGTTATGTGAAATTTAAATAATTATTCTTGAATATTTTTAATCATTTTAGATAATACTAATTTTAGAAAGGCAGATAATATGACAGAAAAAGAATTAATGTATGTAGAAGATACGATTTCTCATTTAGATCAAGTAGAACAATTATGTACTAACTTTGTAGAAGAATTAACAACAAAAGAAGTTGTAAAAATTGTTGAAAAAATTATCAAGAAAGTTTCTTCAAATTATGATGATTTGATGAATTTATTAAATTATAGGGAGGAATGCAAAGATGAGTGAACAATTAATTGCTAATAATGTTTTAACTTTAATAAAAGAAATGAATAATTTATTATTAAGTGGAACAATAGAGTCATCTACTTCAGATGTTCATAATGAATTTAAAAAAAGTTTAGATGACTTTTTAAAACTTCAACATGAGTTGTTTGGAGTAATGCAAGAACAAAGTTGGTATCAACTTCAAAATGTTGAAACTAAAAAAATTACTAAAACAATAAATAAATTACAAAAAAATTAAAACTTGAAAACAAGTTTTATTTTTTTGGTCTAATATTATTTATTATTTAAAGTGTTACTCATATATTAAATTAGAAAGGAAGTAATATATGAGTTTTTTCAATAATAATAATCAACAAAATTGCGGTAATGGTTGCTGTTGTATTGACATTAATCGATTAATAAGAATATTATCAGTTACTGGCCCAACAGGACCAACAGGTCCTGCCGGTGGACCAATCGGTCCAACGGGAGCCACTGGAGCAACGGGAGCCACTGGAGCAACGGGAGCCACTGGAGCAACGGGAGCCACTGGAGCAACGGGAGCCACTGGAGCAACGGGAGCCACTGGAGCAACGG
>JAFQES010000008.1 GCA_017398945.1 Bacilli bacterium
GATTCACAATTATATAAAATATTATAACGAAACAAGGATAGTTACTAAATTAAGAACAAGCCCTGTTGATTTTAGAAATAAGTGTTTGAGCAAAGTGTGAGTTGCTTAAATTTATATCCAACTTTTTGAAGTCATTTCAATTTAATACGAACCCTACAAAGGTTCGTTTTAAATTACATAAATATTACAATAAAATAAATTTAAAAATTGTCGTATTATGGTATAATAAATTAGGTGATTAATATGCAAACAATTTTTTTAACCAGTTGTTTAGATACGTATGATAAAGATATTAACGGTAACAGAATTGCCAAACATTTTGGAAATAAAAATAATATTTTAGATAATTTAAAAAAATATATTAAAAAGTTTGATAATTTTTTGTTTGTTGCTAGTGATGAATATAACACAGAATATACCGATCTATATGCAAATGCAATATTTGAATCATTTGATATGACTTTACCATTTAAAAAATATGAAATATTAGATATAAGAACAGAAGATAAAATTGATGATTTAATTAATAAAGCTGATTTTATTTTTCTTTGTGGTGGTCATTTGCCAACACAAAATAAATTTTTTAATAAAATCAACTTAAAAGAAAAATTATATAATACAAATGCAATAATATGTGGCGGTAGCGCTGGAAGTATGAACTGTGCAATTGATGTTTATTGTCCTCCTGAAATAGAAGGTGAAAGTTTAGATGAAAGTTTTAATCGTTATCTAAGTGGATTAGGTATAACAAATATAAACATATTGCCTCATTTTAGTGAATTTAGGAATTATATATTGGATGGAAAAAAATATATTGAAGAAATAATAATTCCAGATAGTTTTAAAAATAAAATTTATGCCATAAATGATGGTACATACTTTATAATAGATAATGGCATTACTACGTTATATGGAGAAGCTTACATTATAGAAGATGGAAAAATTATAAAGATTAATGAAGATAGTAAAAAAATATGCATAGAATAATATTAGTATTTTAAAAAAATAAGCTACTTGAAAGTTATAAAAAAAGTTAATTAATTTGCAAATTTTTATTAGGAATGTGTTTACTAAATTTAAAAAGTACAGTAAAATTTAGTTATACAATGAACAAGGTTTTGGGGTTCGAAAACTGAATCCTTACGGCATCATGAATAAATTGCAGACTATTAGTCTGTTTTTTTTGTGATTTATTCTACCGCCCGGTGATAATTAAAAATGATATAAAATTAAACAATTCTTCCCATTCATTTTTGTGGCATCTTTAAAAATATAGTGATATAATAACACTAATATGAAGGAGGGTTTTGTTTTGCAAAAAAGTACCAAAAACAAACAAGAAGAATTAAATAATATATTTAAAAATCAAGTAGGTAAATATCTTGTTGTCATCCATAATTGGGAAGAAAAAGGAAAATATGCCGATGAAGTATATAAATATGATGTTTATTATTTCGATGATATGACAATCTCTGGCGATATTTTAGAAAAAGCTAAAAAATATAAAAAATATAAAGCCTTGTTAGATAAAGCATTTATTTCATCTCATGAAGGGTTGTTGCCGATTAACATTTCTAATCTTGATATTGACTATTTTAGTAAAGCAAACAACGAAAATTATAATGAAGCAGAGATAGTGCCTGATAAATTAAAAAGTACAAATTACTTATTTAATGGAAACAAAAGATATTTTATTAATATTAATTGTCCTGAAACTACTGCAATATTTTTTAATAGAAATTATGACGTAGATATTTATGAATTTGAAAACGACAAAGAATATAATGCGTTTATTAATAATGAATTAGATGCAAAAACCATAAAGAAAAAGAAAAAAACTCAAAAATTATGTTTAGATAAAAAACTTAGCAAATATAAAATTGATTATGTTTTAACACGAAAAAATGGAACTTTTAAATTTTCTTATGATTATATAGTTGATCCAAATGAAATTGATCCAGAACTTTATTCTATATTTGTATTATATCCTTCAAGAGAAACTTATGTAGTAGAGGGAGAAGATCCAGGTAGACTTGCTTTTGCAACCATGCGGGAAGAAATTTTTGAAAAATGGGACGCAAAATATTTTGAAGATAATTTGAAAATTGAGGATGCTAAATTTTGTGCAATAGGTCCATGTGTTTTTACCCTTGATGAAATTTATAGTAATCATGAAAATATAGATTTTCAAGTAATAAATACATACTTAATCAACGGAGTTTTAAATACAGCTGAAGAATGGCGAGAATTAACCTCTTTAAGAGATAATAATATATTTACCTTGAAAAAAGCATTATCCTCTTTAGAGCCTGAAACTGCTTTATCAGTTGCAAGAGTTATTCTTAATAATCTAGGAATTATCGATACAAAAGGAAACGTATTACCTCAATATAAAAACCTATTAGACAATCCTTCAAAAGAAGATAATATTTCTAAACGAACAAGAAATAAAAAAACAAGTGAGTAAAGGAGAAGAATTTTATGGCAAAAAGAAAAAAACCATTTTGGTATGATTATGAAATGTTAAAACTTGTACAAGCTGAATACCAATGTTTTGAAGATGATATCAGTAAAATTGTAGAACAAACCGAAAAATACAAAGAACAATTAAAGCAAGATTACAATTTTATGGGTCAACCATTGAATTTTAGAGAACAATATGAATTGTATTCTACTATTAATGAGTTATTTCAAAAATCTCCTGCAGTTTCAAAATTAGAAATGCTAAGAAAAAGATTATTAGATGTGTATCCGGAAGTTGCTAAATACCTAAGATTAAAATCAGAGCTAAACGAATTAAGAAGACGAAGAGATGATATATTAAGTTCAATAGTATTTAATGAATTTATAAAAGATGAAGATAGTCGAGCATTGTGTTCTGATCATCACTTTTTAGTTTATACTGGAGAAGAATTATATTGTGAACGTTGTAAAGCAACTACAAAAGATTATGATTTAAGTTTAGAAGATATATTATTTTTATCAAAATGCGCTGCTAAACAAGCTGAATTACTAAGTGATAAAAAAGAAGATATCCCACTAATTAGAGTATTAATGGAAAAACTTGAAAACGAAAAGAAAAATCGTGAAATTCCAGAACAAATGCCAAAATTAAAAGCCGATGAGTTAAGAGAAATATATGATTCAATGGACCACACTGAAGTTAGTGATATGCACCACGAAATTGTAAGAGCTCACAAAATTGATAATGGTGAATTTGCTGGTACTCCAGAGGCCGAGCATTATAAATACATTAGCGACAAACAGCGAGATTATTATTTTTACGTAATTGAAAGCGAAAGAAAAGAAATTGAAAGTTCTGATTCTCAAAATAAAGATTTATTATTAGAATTATGCAAAATAGCTGAATTTGAGGTTAGAATTCTAGCTGGTGAAAGCATTCCTGAAATGATGCGCAATATCGCATCGGAAGATGAAATTGCTTTAACAAAAGCTTATTATAATCTTAGCAATAAAAGTTTTAGAATCAATAGTACATACTTTATAGGTGAAAATGCATATTGGGACTCACGTACTCATAATTATATAACTGCTGACCCCAAAATTAACCAAAATATATTAGATTTAAAATTAAAAAGATAAAAAAGAAAACCATCTGTAAAGGTTTTCTTTTTTATTTCATATTCTTTAAAATTCATGCTATAATTATTTTAGAAGGAAGGATGTGAAAATATGTTATTGATACTTTTAGTTATTGTAGCAATAATACTATTAAGTTCAATTAAACAAATTAATGAGTACGAAAGAGGAATACTATTTACATTTGGAAAATTCTCAGGTGTTTTAACTCCAGGATGGAAAATAGTTTTACCAGTATTTCAACATTTTAGAAAGGTCGATATAAGAACAAGAGCAGTAGATGTTCCCGAACAAGAAACAATTACTAAAGATAACGTATCAATTAGAATTAATGCTGTTATCTATTACAAAATCTTTGATGCTGGAAAAGCTGTTTGTGAAGTACAAGATTATTATTTTGCAGTAAGTCAACTTGCTCAAACTACAATGAGAAACATTGTTGGTTCAGTAACTCTTGATGAGTTATTAAGTGAAAGAGAAAAAATATCTGCAGAAATTTGTAAAGTAATTGATGCTGCTACTGATCCATGGGGAGTTAAAGTTGAAAATGTTGAATTAAAAGACGTAAGCCTACCAGAAGAAATGAAACGTGTAATTGCTAAAGCTGCTGAAGCAGAAAGAGAAAAAATGGCTGTAATTACTAAATCAGTTGGTGAAGTAGAAGCAGCGGAAAACTTATCTAAAGCCGCTGAAATGATGGGATCAACTCCTGGAGCATTACATTTAAGAACTTTATCTACTTTAAATGACTTAAGTAGTGATCAATCTAATACCATAATATTTGCTGTTCCAATCGAAGTTTTAAAAGCTGTTGAAGGTTTAGCAAAAAAGAATGATATTAAATAAGCATAAACTATTTTGAAAGTTTATGCTTTTTTGCTAATTCTCTAAAATCTTTTTTAATATTAGTGTTAAAAATAGTTTCTTGATAAAAACCTAGTTTTGTAATAAATTTAGGTTTTTTCTTTACATTAAACATCTATATCACCTAATTAAATAATGAGCTAATTTATAAATTAATATACAAAAAAAGTAACAATACGTTACTTTTGTAAATAATAAGCATAGTATTCATCATAAGTGATATCATTTTCTTGAATATAAGTTGCAATTTCTACACCAACATAACGATAATGCCATGACTCGAAATTAAATCCGGTAATATTTTCTTTTCCTTCGGGATATCTAATTATAAATCCATATTTATAACAATTTTGTTTTAACCACGCATAAGCATTAGATTCAGCAAATGTTTTTTGACTAGTACTATCGGTACTAAAAATGTCTAAAGCATAACCGCTTTGATGTTCTGAATGTCCAGGTCTAGCAGCAATATTATCTGCATATTCTTTTCCATAGCTATCTTCGTATAATTTATAAACTCTATCTTGATCGGCATAATCTCGGTAACTTGAATTTACCATTAGATTAATACCTTCAGTAGCAGCAGCTTGGGCCATATTCATAAAAGCATTAACAGTATCTGCTGTCGCTTGATTTTCACCATAAGCACCCCAAGAGTGAGTTGTAGGAATAATAGCTAAATTATCTGGTACATAATCATCTTTTAATACATAATATTTATTTACGATCATTGTATTGCTTTTATCAGTTGTTTCTATATCTTTTTCATAAAATTCGTGATGACGGTTAACATTTACTAAAGTAATAACATCTGTTAGTGTTAATTCTTCATTTTCTTCTAAAAAAGCTAGATATTCTTCTAATTTAGAATCAATATAATATTTTTCTTCTGCTAATTTGTAGATATTTTCATTCTTATTTAAAGATAAGATATAATCAACTCTTTTATTAGAAAATAATTTTAAAATATTTTCTGCTTCTTTTAAAGAGTAACCTTTTTCTGTTAATTTATATTCATAAGTCTTTTTATATTGATACTCGTCATAAACCTTTTTAGCACCATAAGCTATAAAACCTAAAACTACTAATAAAACTAAAATAATTTTACTCGTTTTTGAGACTCTTATTTTTTTCTTTTTCACATTTGATTCCACCTTTTAATATAATTATAACCTTGCCATCAAGTAGAGTAAAGAATTTAAATAATACTAGACAGTCATTTTCGACACTTTTTTCTTGCTAAATTAATTTTTATATAGTATCATTAAATTAACATAAGGATGGTAGCCATGAATAAGAATAAAGAAGTTTTAAAATATTGTCCAAATTTTTATACAATCGTAAACTTTGATTTTGATGAAGAAGATTACGTTTCTGAAAAGTTGGTTAGTGTATACAAAGATTATTTGTTTAAAGCAAAATTAGATGATATAGAGGAAATAGAGTCTGTTAAAAAGATTGATTATGTATTAGGTAAATACATTGATGATTATATTTTTAGAAAAGAAATGTCCAAAGAATTAGTTAAAGTAAGAATTAGTAAAACTTGTGATAACATTTTAAAAGCTATTGTAGATAGTATTATAGCTATATTTAACCATTATCAAGAATATACAACCAGAAACATTTACATTTCACGTTGGATATAAGGCTTATGCCTTTTTTTTATGGCCATAAAAAGTAACGCAAGACCAATTACAAAACCACCTAAATAAACATAGAATGTAATATAATAATTTCTTAGAATATTAATGTAATTATCTGTAATAACAAATGATGTAGCAAAAAAGATAATTGCCATGATAATAGTTAATACAATACTCCCAGTTTTTTTATTTTTGAATAAATCTTTAATTGTGTAAGCACATAAAACTACTAAAGCATAGTTATCAAATAATCTGATAATTGAAACGATACTCTCAATTTTTTCAATGAAAGAAAATAATTTAATCTTCTTTAATACAATCATTTCTGGATAACGATATATATCAGCTAGAGTAGGGCCAAATATTCCTAATATCACTACCACGCTTAATACAAGTACAAAACTAGTTATTAGATACATTTTGACAAGACCCTTGCCATCATTTTTTAAGTTTGTTAAAAATAAAAGAGGAACACTACTATATGTTGCAAAAACAAAGGCCGAAAAACCTATTGATTTTACTGGTTCAGTTAATATTGGTAAAAAACGATCAAAATCAACATAAGTAAATAAAACTAAAATAACTAAGATAGAAATAGTAGCCGTTATGTAAAAAATCACCTCATTAGATTTTAAGTAAGTAGATAATCCCTTTGAAACAATATACAAAGTTATTAAAACGGCTGGAATACTAATAAAAAAATTAGGTGTATTTAATAAGAAAAATGAAGTTTTAAAATTAATTAGCATTGTTAATCCTTCAATAATTAAAAAACACGCAAGCAAAATAATAATCCCTTTAAACAAAATTCCTAATCCTTTATATTCAGATAAAAACTCGCTTAAACTTTTGCCTTTTTTTAAATCCATAAATTTTGCTAAGATAAAAACAAATATAGCACCAATTCCCATTCCTAGAAGAGCACTAATCCAAGTATCTTGTAAAGAAATATCGATGATTCTCGAAAAACCTATCCCAAAAAAAGTAGCCCTTATTAAAAAGAATGCTAAAAATATTTTTTGTCTTTTAGTTGCCATCTTTCACCTCAAAAATTAAACCATCTTTATTTATTTTTAAATCAACATTAAGATCATATTCCAAATTAGCCCAAGCGTCTTTATCATATTTCCTTGTTTTATTATATAGCTTTTTACCAATTCCTAATATATCGGCTTTATCATCAATTAAAATTTGATAAAAATCATTTAATTTAGTTTCAAATTCTTTGGCATATAATTTATTATATTTTTGATATGTATCAATATCTTTTAAACTATCTTTACAAGCAAATTCTTTTATTTCGGCCATCAAAGAAACGTTAATTTTTAATTTATTTTTGTCATCAATTTTAAATTCTGTTCCAGAGTCATAAATATTTAACGTTATTTTTTCTTCGCTATTATTTGGACAATTAAAACTATATATAGCATTCTTAGCTTCACTTTTTAAAATATTCATATTTAAAGATTCTTCAGAATCAAGCAAGTTTTTTAAGTTATAGCCATCAAATAAAGCATTTCCATTTAAAGAAATTTCTTTGTCTTCTAAACTAATTGTTGGAACGATAGCATCATAACCTTTTTCTAAGAAATCAATAACTATTTTTTCAAAATTATCTGTTGTAATATTATTTTTGGTTTTAAAGTTTCTTTCAATCATCGTATTTATTTGTTCACTTATGACTGGAGATTCCTCATTAGCTGACTCATAGATTTCTTTACTAGTGCTATTAGTTGTTATAACCATATAAAATTCACTACGAATATTTGGATTTCGCAAAAAATATTCTACTAATTGTTCCATATCTTCCTCAGCTACGCTATTTGATAAAACTAATAATTTCAAATGAGCAAAGTAAGCTTGCTTAGGACTTTTCTTTGTAGCGTTAATTAAAGCTTCTGGTAGAGTAGAACCTGTACCACTAATTAAAATACTTTTTTGTTGAGCAGATTCTTTTCCTTGTTTTTTATCGTTTAATATTTCATAAGTAATCTCATATTCATTTTCTTTTTTATCAATTCCAATACCTGATACAATTGATAAATCATTTAATTCAACGTAATCATAGCAACCACTTATAAGAAAGCACATTATTACTAAAATAAGTATTTTTTTCATAAATTACTCCTTTGTTTAGTAAGATTTTTTTGTGTAAGCATTTCACTTCGTTTATTATCATCTACCGTACGTCTTTTCAAAAATGTCTTAAAGATATATTCTTTTCCATAAGGAGCTATCGGAAAGAAATAAGGCTTTTCAAAACTATAAGTACTATTAATATTAGCTAGAAAATAAAGTGAAGCAAAGATAATACCCAAAATACCATAAATAGCTGCTCCAAATAAGAATATAAAACGATAATGTCTTAAAGCATTAATGAGTTCGTATTCCGTAAATATTAAGCTGGTAATAAAAGTAAAAGCAATAACAATAATCATAATAGGACTTACAATTCCAGCAGATACGGCAGCTTCTCCTAAGATTAAAGCTCCAAGTATAGAAATAGCACTACCATAACTATTAGGAAAACGTAAATCGCTTTCTCTTAATATTTCACATAAAATAATCATTATAATTGCTTCAACTATAGCAGGGAAGGGAACTCCATCTCTTTGAATGCTAAAATTAATCAAAAGACTTGTAGGAATAGTTTCTTGATTATAATTAATAATAGCGATATAAACAGCTGGTGCAAGCATTGAAATAACAAAACAGACAATTCGTAAAATCTTTACAAAGTTAATATTACTTTTTTTTGAATATGCATCAGCTGAAGGGTTAATAAAATCAATAAAAAAAGCTGGTAATATAAGAGCAAAACAAGAAGTATCAACGCTAATAACAACTTTACCTTCTAATAAAGCTTTACATACAGCATCAGGTCTTTCCGTTTTTATAATCGTCGGAAATGAAGTTTTATCATCGCCTTCCAATAATAAAGATAATTCGGCTGAATCAATTAAACCATCTATATCAATCTTATTTATTTTATCTCTTAAGTTTTCAACTAATTCTTCTTCCGCAATATCACAAAGGTATAAAACTCCAATCTTTGTTTTGGTTCTTCGTCCTATATCAAAATTTTCAATTGTTAAATTTTCATCTTTTAAACGTTTTTGGATCAAACCAACATTCATTTGATAATTTTCCGTAAAAGCATCTTTTGGGCCAGTTAATGAAGGCTCTGAGTTAGGTGATGATATGCTTCTGTTAATATCTGCTCTTGTTTCAACAGCACATATCATTTCATCTAAAATAACACAAGTAAAACCATTAGATATATAATAAAAAATATCTTCTTCCGTAATTACTTTCGTATTTGGTCCAGCTATATAATCTTTTAAGCTATTTGCGTCAATCTTTTTATGATAATTAACTAGATTTTTTAAAATATAATCATTTATTTTGTCTCCACTAGAAGTTGTCTCCAAAAAGACCACATAGATTTTATCAAAAAGACCACAACGTAATTCTTTAATAATTAATTCTGGCATTTTCTTTTTATTAGTTTTCAGTTTTGCAATTATTTTGTTCATTTGATTCCACCGTTTATATTTTTAACCAAAAAAAGGATAGTATGCGAGATATTTTTGCGATATAATCATTTTGGGTGGATAAAATGGCAAAAGAAGTTAAAATAACCAAATTAGATCATTTTGGAAGAGGTATTTACTTTGGAGATAACAAAATAAACTTTGTTTTTAATGCCTTGCCAGATGAACATGTAATTGTTGAAAATATCAAAGAAAATTCCAAATATAATGAGGCCAAAGTAAAAAAATATCTTATTACTAGCCCAAAAAGAGTAGAACCATTTTGTCCTTACTACGGAATATGTGGTGGATGTCATTTACAACATATGACTTACGAAAACACTTTAGATTTTAAAAAACAAAAAGTAGCAGAAATATTCCAAAAATTTAATTTACCAAACTCTAATATAGAGATAATAGCTAATCCAAATATCTATAATTATCGAAACAAAATTGAAATTAAAATTCGTGATAAAAAAGTCGGCTTTTATAAATTAAATAGTCACAAGATAGTTGAAATTAATGAATGTAAGGTTGCTAAAAACTCATTAAATGAATTACTTTTATCTATCTCCAAATTAGAAATAAATAATGCCGATATAACTTTAAGAACTAATTTAAATGATGAAATCTTAATATGGATAAAAACTAAAGAAGATATAATTGTAACAAGAGAATATTTTGATCGAAACATCAAAATAGCGTCAATTATTTTAAATGATAAGGTAATCTTCGGAGAAAAGCATTTAATATTTAACTTTGATAAATATTTATTTAAATGTTCTTATGATGCTTTCTTTCAAATCAATTTTGATGTATGCCTTAAAATATATGAATATTTAAAATCACAGGTAAAAGAAAATGATATTGTTGCTGATTTATATTGTGGAGTCGGATTTTTAGGTATATTAGCCTCAGATAAAGCTGAAAAGACTTATGGAATAGAAATAGTAGATAATGCTATTTCTGATGCTATAACTAATAGTAAAATAAACAAAATAGACAATATGTATTTTATGCTTGGAGATGTAGCGCAAAGTTTTTCCAAAATCAAAGAACAAATTAGTTTCTTAATTGTTGATCCACCAAGAAAAGGATTGGATAAAGAAACCATAGATACTATTATTCAAAACAAAATACCTAAAATATTTTATATGTCTTGCGATCCAGTAACTTTAGCAAGGGATTTGAAAATTTTAAAAGATTATTATGATATCAAAGAAGTAAAAATTTTTGATATGTTTAGTTGGACTTATCATTGTGAGTCTGTTGTTATATTAGAAAGGAAAAACAGTAAGGAGAATTAAAATGGAAAGAATATATAATAAATTAGTAAGAGATAAGATTCCGAGTATAATTAAAGAAAATGGAGAAACACCCGTTGTTAAACTATTAGATGAAAATGAATTTAAAAAGGAACTAGAAAAAAAGTTGTACGAAGAATATAAAGAAGTTATTGAATCAACTGGAAATGATCGGTTAGAAGAGCTAGCGGACATGTTGGAAGTAATTAGAGCATTAGCAAATTTAGAAAATAAACATTTAGATGACCTCATATCAATTGCTGACAAAAAAGTTGAAATTCGTGGAGCGTTTAAAGAAAAAATATTTTTAGAAAAAGTTATTAAACACGATTAATAAATATAAATCTTTTAGTTTGGAGTTTAAAATTTATGAAAAAAGAAATAGTGTTTCCTCTAATTAGTATATTTTTATTAATTGGATTAATAGTTAGTGTAATAATTATTTATAATAAGCAAGATGATTACATATATAAAATAAACTATTCTGATAATTCAGAAAATAAATATGAAATATTTATTCAAGAAGATTATACTATGCGTGTAAAAAGCATGGTAGAATGCCATAATGATAAGTGCCAAGGAAATTATGATGAACCAATTATAACTCAATATAATTTAAATGAATTTGAAAAAGAAAATCTAAAAATTTTAATAAAAAAATTATTTAAAGAAACCGAAAAAGAAATAACAATTACTAGTTTTGATTTAAGTGAAGAAGATCTCATAATATTAAATAACCTTTTATAAAGAAAAGTATTAATTAATATACTTTTTTTCTTTTATTATGGTAAAATATCTTTAGGTGATTTTAATGATAAATTATATTAAAGGTATTATTACAATTATTGAATCTAATTATGTTGTTATAGAAGCAGGGAATATTGGTTATTGTATCTTTGTTGGAAATCCTTATAGTTTTGAAATAGGCAAGGAAGCAACTATCTATACTTATAATCATATAAGAGAAGACGAATATAGTTTATATGGATTTAAATCATTAGAAGAAAAAGAATTATTTTTAAAATTAATTAATGTTAAAGGTTTAGGACCTAAGATGGCGATGCCAATGCTTGCTACAGGAAGTATTGCTGGCATAATTGATGCCATCGATAGAGAAAACACATTATATTTAACTAAATTTCCTAAGATTGGAGATAAACTAGCCAAACAAATTATTTTAGATCTTAAAGGAAAAATTAAAATTAATAGCGAATCTGCTGTTACAGAGGATAATACCGAAGAGTTAATCGAAGTATTACTAAGTTTAGGATACAAACAAAATGATATCAAACGTATTTTAAAAGACGTTGATGCTAGTAAATCAATAGAAGAACAAGTAAAAGAAGCATTAAAATTATTATTAAAATAGGAGGTTTCCATGGATAGAATAATTACATCAGAAAAAACAACTGAAGATATATTTGATAAAAATATCAGACCCGATAGTTTAGAAGAATATGTTGGACAAGAAGAAATTAAAGAAAACCTAAAAGTATTTATTAAAGCTGCTCAGATGCGTAATGAACCGCTTGATCATGTATTGTTATATGGTCCTCCAGGACTTGGTAAAACAACCTTAGCTCATATAATTGCTAATGAATTAGGGAGCAATTTAAAAACTGCTTCTGGTCCATCAATTGAAAAAAGTGGCGATTTAGCAGCTGTCTTATCAAACCTTGAACCAGGTGATGTATTATTTGTTGATGAGATTCATCGTATTCCGAAATTTATTGAGGAAATTTTATATCCAGCTATGGAAGATTTTGAATTGGATATTGTAATAGGTAGCGAAGGAAAATCTCGTAATATTAAAATTGATTTGCCACCTTTTACTTTAGTTGGTGCAACTACAAGAGCAGGAGATATCTCTAGTCCATTACGTGATCGATTCGGGATTGTTTCCAAGCTAAATTATTATTCAACCGAAGAATTAAAACAAATAGTTTTAAGAACTAGTAGAGTATTAGATATGAACATCGATGAAGATGCTGCTTTAGAACTTGCTAAAAGAAGTCGCAAAACACCAAGAGTTGCTAATCGTTTATTTAAACGTGTAAGAGATTTTGCCTTAGTAGAAGGAGAAGGATATATCGATTTAGATATTACTCTAAAATCACTAGACAGATTAAAAGTAGATCCATATGGTCTTGACGGAATCGATTTGGAATATTTAAATGCTTTAATTTATAAATTTAATAAAGGACCAGTTGGAGTTGAAACAATTGCAACCTCAATCGGTGAAGAAGTAAGTACAATTGAAGATGTTGTTGAGCCATTTTTACTTCAAGAAGGATTTGTAAAAAGAACTAAATCTGGTCGTATAGTAACCGAAAAAGCTTTAGAATTAGTTGGCGGAAAGGAAGGCAGTATATGGGAATAATAATGGATGGCAAAAAAGTTGCTGAAAAAACATATGAAGACTTAGAAGTTAGAATTAATAAACTAAAAGAAAATAATATTATTCCCATGCTAGCAGTCGTGATCGTCGGCAACGATGAAGCTTCCCAAGTTTATGTTAGAAATAAAGCCAAAATGTGTGAAAAACTGCAAATCGGCTCTAAAGTTATTGAATGCGAAGAAAACATAAGTGAAAAAGAATTAGAAAAGATTATCAAAGATTTAAATAATGACCAAAACATTCATGGTATATTAATTCAGGCCCCACTTCCTAAACACTTAGATTCATTAAAAATATTTGATATTGTAAGCAAAGAAAAAGATGTTGATGGGTTTAATATATATAATGTTGGAGCTCTTTCTTTAAATAAAGAAGGTTTTATTCCCTGTACCGTTAAAGGGATTATCAAAATACTAGAATATTATAATATAAATGTAACTAGCAAAAACATCGTTATAATAGGGAGAAGTAATATTGTGGGAAAACCTCTTGCTAATTATCTAATAAATCACAATGCTACCGTTACAGTATGTCATTCTAAGACAAGTAATTTAAGTGATATAACTAAACAAGCTGATATTTTAATCAGTGCAACAGGAACCGCTAATCTAGTTAAGAAAGATTACGTTAAGAAGGGGGCAGTCGTAATCGATGTAGGAATTAATCGTAATAATAATAAGTTATGCGGTGACGTTAATTTTGAAGAAGTATCTGAAATTGCATCACATATTACTCCTGTACCAGGAGGAGTTGGACCTATGACTATTGCTATGTTAATGGAAAATGTTCTCGAAGCAGCCGAAATGCAAAGAAAGTAGATGATTAAATGAATCAAAAAATACAAGAAATATTAAATAATGAAATTTATAGACAACAAAATAATATTGAACTTATTGCTTCTGAAAATTATGTTTCAAAAGCTATTTTAGAATTACAAGGAAGTATCTTTACTAATAAATACGCCGAAGGTTATCCCGGTAAACGTTATTATGGTGGATGCGAAAACGTTGACGAAATTGAATCCTTAGCTATTTCTTATGTTTGTGAGTTATTTGGTAGTAAATATGCTAATGTTCAACCACATAGCGGATCATCAGCTAATATGGCCGTTTACAAAGCTTTATTAAATGAACAAGATACCGTTTTAGGATTAAATCTTACTCATGGTGGACATCTAACCCATGGTCATAAAGTAAATTTTAGCGGATTAGATTATAATTTTATTTCTTATAATGTAGATAGCGAAACCGGCTTAATTGATTATGAAGATTTAAAAAACAAGGCGCTAGAGCATAAACCAAAGATGATAGTTACTGGAGCAAGCGCTTATTCTAGAATTATTGATTTTGCTAAAATAAAAGAAATTTGCAATGAAGTAGGAGCTTTATTATTAGTGGATATGGCCCATATCGCTGGACTTGTTGCAGCTGAACTACATCCAAATCCATGTTCTTTTGCCGACGTAGTAACATCAACAACACATAAAACCCTAAGAGGTCCAAGGGGCGGATTTATCTTAACTAATGATGAAAATATCATCAAAAAAGTAAATAAAGCGATTTTTCCTGGAATTCAAGGCGGACCATTAATGCATGTAATTGCAGCTAAAGCGCAATGCTTTTATGAAGCTTTACAACCAGAATTTAAAGAATATCAAAACCAAGTAATAAAAAATGCTCAAAGTTTAGCAGAAGTTTTAAAAGAAAATAGCATTACAATTTTAACAAATGGTACTGATAATCATCTTTTATTAATAGATGTAAAAAAATCATTTAGCATAACTGGTCAAGAAGCCGAAGATATATTAAGTACTATTAATATAACTGTAAATAAAAATACCATTATAGATGATACAGAAGCAAGATTAACAAGTGGAATTAGAATTGGTACGCCTGCTATGACAACTAGAGGATTAAAAGAAGAAGATTTTAAATTAATTGGGCAAATTATTATTAAAGCCTTACAAAGAAAAGAAAATCTAGATGATTTAAAAGAACAAGTTTTAGCTATATGTACAAAATATCCAGCAGATTGGAGTAATTCTTAATGAATATAAATGAATTTGATTATAACTTACCTCAGGAATTAATAGCACAAACTCCATTATCTAAAAGAGATGAATCAAAATTGATGATTTTGAATAAAGACAATGGCAATATTAAACACGAAAGTTTTAAAAATATTATTGATTATCTAGATGAGAATGATGTCCTAGTTTTAAATAATACCAAAGTAATACCTGCTCGTATAATTGGTAGTAAGGCTGAAACAAACGCAGTAATTGAGTTGTTACTATTAAAAGAATTAAATGATGATGTTTGGGAATGTTTAGCTAAGCCAGCAAAACGTTTGAAAATAGGAACCGAAGTAACTTTTGGAGACGAATTAAAAGCAGTTGTAACCGAAAAGTTAGATGATGGCATGGTTCATGTAAAATTTATTTACGAAGGAATCTTTTTACAAATATTAGATAGACTAGGGGAAATGCCACTTCCACCATATATCAAAGAAAAATTAGAAGATAAAGATAGATATCAAACGGTATATGCTAAATACGAAGGAAGTGCAGCAGCACCAACTGCCGGGCTTCATTTTACTCAAGAACTTTTAGAGAAAATAAAAGAAAAAAATATTCAAATTTGTTATGTTACACTACATGTGGGACTGGGTACATTTAGACCAGTTGAAGAAGAAAATATTTTAAATCATAAAATGCATAGCGAATTTTACAAGATGGATGAAGAAACTGCTAATGTTTTAAACCATGCTAAAAAAAATGGAAAAAACATTATAGCTGTTGGTACAACTTCTACAAGAGTTTTAGAAACCATAATGGAAAAATATAATTGTTTTAAAAAGTGTAGCGGCTATACTGAGATATTTATTTATCCTGGATATAAATTTAAAGCGCTAGATGCTTTAATTACTAATTTTCACTTACCTAAGAGTACATTATTAATGCTTATTAGCGCATTAGCAACTAAAAATAATGTTCTAAACGCTTATAAAGAAGCAATTAAAGAAAAATATCGTTTCTTTTCATTTGGAGATTCAATGTTTATTACAAACAAAAAATTCTGAATTTCAGAATTTTTTTTAAAAAGTTTTTCTTCCTTGTGTACATTTAGCAAGATGCTCTTTAATTTCTTCATTTTTTTGTTCTTCGATCATTTGAAGATACTTTCTTTCTAACATAAATAATTTCAAATCCCAAAAACCTAGATACTTTTCGCTAAATTCTTTAATTTCAGCTATAGTCGAATTATTTCTTGATGATTCAATTAACATAAAAGTTGGATCTGTGACAAACATAATAAATAAAAGTAATTCAGCAGCATTTTCAACAGAAACTCTCGTGCATGTTGATCCAAAAGAAAAAGAACCGATATTAATACTATTTTGAGATGCTGAACTATATGCTTTTTGAACAGCTCTAGACCATCTTGAGTTAAAAGAATATCTCTCCAATTGATTTTGTAAAGAATATTTTGCTGCCAATTCAACTAAGGAGTGTATTTTTTCAGATGGAATGTTAACTATATCAATGATTTTTAATTTTGCGTAAAATTCTATATGCTCCTTTTTTAAAGTTATTAGTTTATCAGATTTTTCTATCATAAATTACCTCCATCAATTTTTCTGTTTAGTACTTGCTCACTTCTATCAGAAGATAGTTTGTTTTGAAGTAAACAATAATGTAATTCAATTGCGTAAAGCTTAGGACTATAAAAACCGAATGTTAAATATAATCGTTGGCGTACATCATCAATATTTTGATATTCTGAGAATGCTGCTTTATATTCCGTTAAATATTTAAGTTCATTATCGCATACCATCATTATAATTAAACCTATTTCCTCTAAACTATTAAACGTGTAATTAAAATTACTAAGTATAGTAGTATTTTGTATATCATTTAATAATTGTAAAGCACCACTAAAATAGTCAGCTACTGAATGATTTGCGTAATAATAATTCGGTTTTTTCGCGATTATTTTAGTTTTAATATCTTCAGACAATATTTTTAGTTCTTCCAATCTTTCTTTTGAAATAGCTAAAATTTTTCTGGTTGGTAAAGATTCAAATCTTGACTGAACTACTTTATTATCATAAATATTCTTTTTTTCTGGCAAAAAAATCATCATAACCCCTCATTTCTAATGATGTACTATACAATATTTTGCTAAAATTGTCAAATTATCTACTAATTTAGTAGTCATTTTGGTATAATCTTTTTGAGTGATGTTTATGAAATTTGAATATAATTTAAAAAAGAAAGAAAAGCATACAGATGCAAGACTAGGGGAGTTTACTTATAACGGAATAACTTATGAAACTCCAATGTTTATGCCGGTAGGAACTGAAGCCTGTGTTAAAACATTGTCACCAGAGGAAGTAAAAGGGGTTAATGCTGGTATAATTTTATCTAACACATATCATTTATGGTTAAGACCTGGAGAAGATACAGTAGCTAAAGCTGGTGGATTACATAAGTTTATGAATTATGATGGCCCAATACTAACTGATTCGGGTGGTTTTCAAGTGTTTTCCTTAGCAAAGCCAAAGAATATAAACGAAGATGGAGTAGCTTTTAAAAATCATCTTAATGGCGATAGATTATTTTTAACTCCTGAAAAATCAATCGAAATCCAAAATAAATTAGATAGTGATATTGCCATGAGCTTTGATGAGTGTGTTGCTTATCCAGCAGAATATGATTATTTAAAGAAAAGTGTTGAAAGAACCTTAAGATGGGCTAAAAGAGGAAAAGAGGCTTTTAACAACCCGAATCAAATGCTTTTCGGTATTGTTCAAGGGGGTAATTTCGCTGATTTAAGACAACATTGTGCTGAAGAATTGGTTAAAATCGGATTTGATGGTTATGCAGTTGGTGGAACTAGCGTTGGGGAACCTAAACCTATAATGTATGATATGGTTTCTTATTCAACTAAACATTTACCGGAAGATAAATTCCGCTATTTAATGGGGGTTGGAGATCCAATCGACTTAATAGAAAATTCTATTAGAGGTATTGATTTATTTGACTGTGTGTCACCTACAAGATTAGCAAGACATGGGCACGCTTATACGCAATATGGCAAAATAAACATCAAAAACAGTAAATATAAGGAGGATTTTACTCCAATTGATGCAAATTGTAATTGTTATGCGTGCCAAAACTATACTAAAGCCTATGTAAGACATTTAATTAATGTTAAAGAAACCTTTGGAGCAAGACTTTTATCCATTCATAATATAAATTATTTAACAAATTTAATGAGGCAAATTAGAGAAAATATAAAAAATGATACTCTATTAGATTTTAGAAAAGAATTTATAAAAAACTATTATGGAGAAAAATATGATGGAGAGATTTAGTAAAAAAATTATCATATCAACAACTCTAATTGCTATATGTTTAATAATTTTAATACCAACTATATATAAAATAGTGAAGGATCATCATAATGATTCGTATCTTGTTGTCGAAAAAAAAGCTTTAGAAGCCGCTAAAAAATGCTGGAATGAAAAAGTGTGCCTAAATGAAAGTATTACCCTAAAAGAGCTTTATGATAATAAATATCTAGATATTTTAGTAAATCCTATTTCAAAAAAAATATATAACGAAAATTCAACCATAAAAAAAAGCGATGATAAATATGAAGTCGATTTACATTAATTCATTGCTTTTTTTATTTATACCAATAATTGAACCAAAAACACTACTTAATAATAAAATAAAATAATATATTATTCTTTTAAAATTAAAAGAACTATTAAATAATATTAAATTTAAAATTATAAAAGATGCAATCATTATTAAACTTACTTTAAAACCAGCTATATACCCTTTATTTTGACGTTTTTTTCCGCCTGAAAAACCCGCTATAAAAAATATAGCCACTGTTATTAATAATAAAATATATTTTGTTATATTATAACTTAAACCTAAATAATTAAATAAGCTAAGCATTGTTATTAATAAAATTACAATTCCTGCAATAATCAATCCGTTTTTTATTTTCTTTAAACATTTTACCATCATATCACCTAATTTATCTTATTCAAATGTTTAAAAATTTATGAAAGTTATCATAATATAAATGGTGATTTTAATGGAATTATTTCAGGTAGTAACCAAAACAATCTTTTTTTACTTTTTTATAATATTAGCTTACCGTTTAATGGGGAAAAGAGAAGTAGGACAACTAGGGATAATTGATTTAATTGTAACGATTTTAATTGCAGAATTAACGGCTATTAGTATTGAAAATCCAGAAAATTCGGTTTTTTTAACAATTTTTCCTATAGTTACCTTAGTAATATTAGAAATGGGGTTATCTTTTATATCCCTTAAATCTAGAACATTTAGAACAATTTTTGGTGGAAAGCCTAGCTTAATAATTAGTAATGGAAAAGTAAATTATCATGAAATGATAAAACAAAGATATACTTTAGATGATCTACTAATGAGTTTGCGTCAAAATGAAATCAGAAACATTGAAGAAGTAGAATACGCTTTTTTAGAGCCGAATGGAAAATTATCGATTTTTAAATACGGGATATTTAAAACTAAAAAAGCTTATCCTATGCCCTTAATCGTAGATGGTAAAGTCCAAGAGAAAGCTTTATTATTCATAAAAAAAGATAAAGATTGGTTAATGAATCAAATTATTGAGAAAAACTTGAGCTTAGACAATATTTTCTATGCCTTTTATAAAAACAATAAAATTTATGTTATTAGAACAACTAATTTAAAATAGATATTTTTTAATAAATATGCTATTTAACGAAACAACAAAAATAATATTAATTATTTCAGCATAAATTAAAGCATATATACCTAAACCAGCAAAACTTAATAAACTCATCACACTTAATTTAACAACGATACCTAAGAAAGTGATTGCAAACGAAGTTTTGGCTTTACCAATAGCTTGCATTGTACTAGTTAAAGGCCCCTCTAAATAAAATAAAACGAAAATAGGACCTAAAACTTTAATGAATTCGCTTCCAGTAGTTGTTTTGTATAAAAGAGATAAAAGGCTATCACGAAATGCCATAATTAATAAAGAAAATAATAATCCTATAATAAAAGATAATATAGTTGCTTGTTTAAATCTTTTGCGTACCCAAGTCAAATTATTATGACAATAAAATTTGCTTATTTCTGGCACAATTGATGAACAAATAGCCATGATAAAAAAACTAGGAAGAGTAAGTAAAGAAATAGCGTAGGCATTGTAAGCACCGTAATTTGCCAAAATGTAATTGTTGCTAAAACCACTATATAATAATATATTTGTAAGTAAAATGGGTTCAAAGAAAAAACCAATATTTCCAACTAGTCTCGAGGAAACCGTCGGTACACTTATACTTAAAATATCATTAAAAGTCCCTAAATCTGGTTTAATATCAGATTTTTTTATGGTAAATTTTTTAGGGGCAAAACAAAGAAATGTGATGATGGATGCAGTTTCTGATGCGATACTCATTAAAATAAGCCCGATAACTGCATAAATAATACTTTTTTCAATTAATTTAGGAATTATCAAGATAATTAAAATAATTCTTATTATTTGTTCTATTATATTTGATAAGGCGTTGGGAAACATTTTCTGTTTGCCAAAAAAGTAACCTTTTAAGATACTTGAAATGCTTATAAATGGGATAGTAAGGGCCATCGCATATATTAATTTAGTTGCCCTAGGTTCTTTTAAAAGATTAACAGCAATATATTCGCCACATAAAAAAACAATTAAGATTATTGCTATATTTACAAGCATAATGATAAAACCAGAATTAATTAAAATCTTTTGAGGACGTTTTTTATTTTCAGCAACAAGTTTAGATATAGCAAGCGGTAAAGCTAAAGTGGCAAAGGTAATTAGAAGCGAATAAGTTGGTGTAACAATAGTATATAAACTGATAGCTTCTTCACCAACAATTCTGGTATAAATAATTCTTATAATAAAACCTAATATTTTTGTAATTAATCCGCTACACATTAATATCAATGTTGAAATAAAAAACTTATTGTTTCTCATAAATCACCTTTAATTCTTATCTAAATTGTTATATAATAACTATATGAAAAAAGAATGATTTTTAGGTGAGATAAATGAACGAAATAAAATTTCATAGTTTAAATGAATTATATAAAAGATTATTACCGGCTTTAAAAAGCAAAAAGAAAACCTTACATCAAAAAGGTTATACTTATATATATGAAGAAGATATATGGAATTGCTGTAAGGCCTCTTGGTCTAAAAGAACTAATTTAGAATTATATAATATGGTAGATGATATTTTAAATACCGATGATGAAGTATTTGATAAATATTTAAAAGATTATTTTAAAGGCAGTCACCGCCGATTAAGTAAGGATGAGATACATAGTGAGAACTGACATTTTAACAATTGATGATTTATTAAAATTAGTAGACAAAAACTTTCAAAGAAATAATAGTTTAAAAAGGATCAAAAAAGCCTATGATTTTGCTTTAGAAAATCATGCTGGAAAAACTAGATTAACTAAAGATCCTTACATAATGCATCCATTAAATGTTGCTTATATATTAGCCAATTTAAATGTTGATGAAACAACGATCGTTGCAGCATTAATTCACGAAACAATAAATAATGGTAATGCTACAGAAGAAGAGATAGAAAATTTATTTGGCATTGAAGTTAAAAATATTGTAAGCATAATTTCGAAAATAAATAAACTAGAAGCAACAGATGATTCTGATTCAGCATCAATATATTTGCGCAAAGTATTAGTTGGTATGGCAGAAGATGTCAGAATTTTATATGTAAAATTAGCTGATCGTTTGCACAATATGAGAACAATCTGGGCCGTTCGAAAAGAAAAACAAAAACATAAAGCAAATGAAACTATGAATGTGTTGGTGCCAATTGCTCATCGACTTGGAATAAATTCAATTAAAAGTGAATTAGAAAATATATGTTTACGCATTTTAAAACCTGATGTCTACCACGATATTGAAGAAAAATTAAATGAATCATTCCCTGATTCAAAAATTATTTTAAATGATATGCAAGATGCTATAACAAATATTTTAATTGAAAATGATATTAAATTCGAAATCAAAAGTCGGGTGAAAAGTGTCTATAGCGTTTACAATAAACTAAATAATGGTAAGAAGTGGAATAATATATATGACTTTTTAGCTTTAAGAATTATTTTAGAAAAAGAAAGCGATTGCTATTTAGCAGTTGGTTTAATTCATTCTAAATTTAGACCCATGCCAAATCGTTTTAAAGATTATATAGCTATGCCCAAAGAAAACATGTATCAATCATTACATACGACAATATTTGGAGCAGATGGACATTTATTCGAAGTTCAATTAAGAACATACGAAATGGACGAGTTTGCCGAAAAAGGTATGGCTTCTCATTGGTCATATAAAGAAAAAGGCACCAAAAAAGCTCAAAATATTATGGAACAAAAACTAGAAATATTTAGGGCAGTTATCGAAAATAATCGCGATGAAGAAAATGATAGCATCTTTGCTAAAAATATTTCGGGAGAATTTTTATCAGATTTAATATATGTTTTCACCCCTAAAGGGGATGTTGTAGAACTTCCTAAAGGAGCAACTCCAATTGACTTTGCTTATCGTATCCATTCAAACGTTGGTTCTAAAATGGTTGGCGCTATCGTAAATGATGTAATGGTTCCATTAACATATGAACTACAAGATAATGATATAGTTACCATAAAAACTAGTAATAGTGCAAAACCAAATAAAGATTGGTTAAACATAGTTAAAACATCCCAAGCCAAGAATAAAATTAAGGCTTATTTTAGCAAACAAGATAAAGCTATGTATATTGAAAGAGGAAAACAATATCTAGAAAAAGAACTGCGCAAAAGAAAACTTTCGATAGCCGAAACTTTAAGTGACGAAAACATCGAAAAAATATTAAAAGACTTAAAACTTAAAGATCTAAATGATATTTATTTTTCAATTGGATCAGTAAGATACACAGCCGGCTATATAATTAACTTAACAACTGAAGACAAGCATTCAACCCAAGAAGCATTAATTGAAAAGTTACAAGATAATAAGAAAAATATTGTTTCTAATCACAAAAGTGAAATAATTGTTGCTGGAGCTAATGATATTATTGTTAATTTCGCTAAGTGCTGTAATCCGATCAAAGGAGACAATATTGTTGGATATATTACTAAAAACCAAGGAATTATCATTCATAAAGAGGGTTGTAAAAATATAGAAAATAAACAAGATCGATTTGTTGATGTTATTTGGAATGAATCTAGTGACAATTTATTTATAAGAAAATTACATGTAAAAATAAATGACAATAAAAATCACATGATGGATATTTTTACCTTAGCGGCGAAAAGAAACTTTACAATTGTTTCAATCGATACTAAAGAAAGCTATGAAAATAATTTGCCAAACATTAACTACGAAATAAGCATAAAAATCAAAAATATTGCTGAATATAATACATTTGTAAAAGATTTAAATAACCAAACATATATAACGGAGGTTTACTGATGAAAGTAGTAGTCCAAAGATGTGAAAAAGCTAGCGTTTCAGTTGATGATAAATTAATTAATGCCATCGAAAACGGCTTAATGATTTTAGTTGGATTTACCGAAGGGGACACCGAAAAAGAGATTGATTATATGGTCAAAAAAGTTGCTAATTTAAGAATATTTGATGATGAAAATGGCATTATGAATAAATCTGTTTTAGACATAAAAGGGAGCATTCTATCAATAAGTCAATTTACTTTATATGGTGATGCTTCCAAAGGAAATAGACCTAGTTATATCAAAGCTCTAAATGGAGAAAAAGCAACAAAATTATATGATTTATTTAATGAAAAACTAAATGAACTAGCTCCAACTAAAACAGGAGTATTTGGAGCTGAAATGAAAATTGATTTTATAAATGATGGTCCAATAACTATTATTTTAGAAAAATAATTGAAAGAACATTTTATATTTGTTAATATAACAAATAAATTCAGGAGGTTTTTTAAAATGGAAAAATCTAAAACTAATATACTTGTAATTTCAGAACACGAAAAGGATTATAACGCAATTAAAGCTATTGGTTACACTCACGTAGATTATATTCCCTCATCTGTAGTAGCAACTAAATACTTTAGCGGTAAAAATCGTAACGCATTAAATCAATACCATTATATATTTGTCAATCATAATATAATAGATAACAATAACTACGGAAACTATGACCACTATAAAAACGAATTTATTGATTTGTTATTTTGCAGAGGATGTCTAGTAATTGATTATTTATCACATGAAGATAGCGATGAGATACGTGCTTCTGTTTATACAGGAGCAAAAAAATCATTATTAAATTATAATTTATATCATAATATGAAAGATTTATTTGCAAAGTTTGATGAACTCAATTGGAAACACAAGAAAAAAGAGTATCAACCAATAAATTATATAAATCAAAAGAAACTACCTTTATGTCCCTCTTTAAAAAACATTAAAGTATTAATGTTAATACCTTATCCAGACAAAATAATTGATAAATTAAAATCATTTGCTAATGGGATTGGTATAAAAAAACTTGAAATAGTTGAAGACCATAATTGCGCATTTAATGAAAATTACGTCACTAAATTAGCTGATTATGATATTATTTTGGCAAGTAGTCTATATTCAAGCAAAATACTTAGTTTAGCTAAAGAAGCATCTATTCAATGTCAAGCCTCTGGTAAACAATTACTTATATTACAAACATATAGCGATGTTCTTTATTATAACCAATCAAATATACATTATAAAATAATAAAACCAAACCCAGAAAAAATAGAAGACATTTATCAAGAATGTAAATTAGGAATAACAAAAGAAGAAATAGATTTTTATAAATGGTTATTAGAAACATCGGCATATAGATATATTGCTAAAAGAAATATTATTTGTCCAAGAGGCGAAGTCTTAGAACACAATTTATATAGCGAAAAAAAATATGAAACCATATATCAAAATGAGGTTTCTGAAAAAGAAAGAGAATTACAACTTTTTCAAGAAGTATACAGATTTATAAATCGTTATTTTACCGATAAAAACATAGACAAAAACAAATTAAGATTGAAAAACTTAAACTTAAAAGAAACGAAATATACAAAAGATTATACAACAATATATGTATATCATGCTTTGTTTGAAACTAAAAACAAAGAAAAATACGAAATACTAATTGATACAAAATGTGGTTATAACGGTCGTGAAATTGCTAACACCAATGCAGTTGAATTACAAATCATTAAACCATATGACGCTAAATTTAAACCACGCAAATTAAACTTTTCTCAAATCTGGTCTCGTTATGGAGTACATGCCGATTGGGCTAATCCCGAAGATATAACTATATTAACTGAATTGTTGCAAGTTCTAAAGCAAGAATTAAAGCCAACATTTAACAAAATAGATGCTGAACAAACTCAAATCATTAATAGAAAATACACTTATAGTGAAATAATAAATTCAGTAAAAGAGTATCTAAAACTAGAAAATACTTCCCAAATTTATATTCCTGGTCAAATAAAAATTGAACGCAGAAAAATTGATTATAAAATAACCTGCTATATTAACGAAAATCCTGTATCAATTATGATAATTAATAAAGAAAATTGTAGTACTCAATTTGAATTAAGTGTTTTAAATAAAAACGGCAATTTAGCTCCAAGTCGAGTAATAAAATTAGATGAGAAACCTCCGTATAACGAGAAAGAATTAACGACACTAGAAGCAATTAAGAAAAAATTGGAATTTCATTTAAATAAAAGCAAAGATTGTCAAAAAAGAAATAGAAAGAAGCCGGAATAATATGGCTGATGTAGTAAAAATTGAAGATCGTTCATTATGCGCTGAATGCGGCGGACAATGTTGCAAAAAATGTGGTTGTGATTTATTTATATCTGATATTGAAAAACCAGAATATGATTATATTAATAAGTTATTAGATAGCGGACGAGTTTCAATTGTATCAAGAATATATGTTTTGCCGTTAAAAAATGGCTCATACGCTATAAATCCATTTTTACATTTAAGAACTAGAAATATTGATAGAGAGGCAATAGATTTATTTTCTTTGAAAAAAACATGTGCATCATTAGAAGATGATGGTTGTTTTTGGGATTTATACCACCGACCAAGCGGAGCAACTCATATTAAACCATCAAAAAATGCAGCTGGAGAGTTTACATGCAAGCCTACATTAGATCACAAAGCAGAAATAAAAAAATGGGAAAAATACCAAAAACTACTAGCTAAAATTGTTAAAGAAAGAACCGGTAACACAGTATATGAACAACTAAGATTAGATGTTATAAAAACATTTAATGACATATTAAATAGAAATTTTGAAGGAGTTAGCAAAGAAGCTTTAGAAGAGTTCGAAGAAATATTTCCAGTATTAAAATCAAGATATGCTGATGAATATAAAATCGCTCAAGAAACTTATAAAAAACAGAACCCATTGCTTCTTAGAATTCATCGTCAATAATTATTAAATTAATTGACTAAACAACAAAAAAGTTATAAAATAAAAATATAGTTTTTCTATGGAAAGACAAGTAATTTATTATTTAAAGTTTACAGAGAAGACGGATGGTGCAAAAGTCTAACAAAAATAATAAACGAAGACACTTTCATAATTAGAAACGCTTGCGAGCGATAAAATATTAAGACCTAGAAGTAAGGTGGCACCGCGGGATTATCTCGCCCTTACACGCTAGGTCTTTTTTTAGAAAGAAGGATAAAAATGATAACAAAACCCAAGGGAACTTATGACATTTTAGGAAAAGATGCAGTAATTAACGGATATTACAACGACATATGTGAAAGTTACGCTAAATTATATAACTTTAATTATGTTAGAACCCCAATTTTTGAAAGCAGTGACTTATATCATAGAAGTGTAGGAGAAACCAGTGATATTGTCACAAAAGAAACCTATGATTTTAAAGATCGTTCTGAAAGAAATATGACATTACGCCCAGAAGGAACAGCTGGAGTAGTAAGATGTTTAATCGAAAATAAATTATACGGAAACAGAAATGACGCGATAAAACTTTATTATAATGGCACAATGTATCGTTACGAAAGACCACAAGCAGGAAGAAACCGTGAATTTACTCAATTCGGCATTGAAATGTTTAATTCAAATGACCCTTTAAGTGACGCTGAAGTAATTAGTATCGGTTATAACATTTTACAAGAATTAGGAATTGAATCATTAGTTGTAAATATAAACTCTTTAGGAGATAAAGAATCACGCCAAAACTACACAAAAGCTCTAGTTGATTATTTAACTCCAAGAATAAATGAATTATGTGAAGATTGCCAAAAAAGGCTTAAAACTAATCCACTACGTATACTAGATTGTAAATATGATCAAAATAATGAAATTCTAAAAAACGTTCCTAAAATGACTGATTATTTAAATGAAGAAAGCCAAAAAAGATTTAAAGAAGTATTAAATAATCTAGATGTTTTAGAAGTTGATTATGTTGTAAATCCTAATATTGTTAGAGGACTAGATTATTATGATCACACTGTTTTTGAATTCATTTTAGAAGATAAAGGTATCACTTTAGGAGCAGGCGGACGATATAATAGCCTAGTTAAAGAGCTTGGAGGCCCTGAAATACCAGCCGTTGGTTTTGCTTTTGGAAATGAACGTATCATAAATGAATTAAAAGAACATTCAGTATTTAGTGAACTACCTGAAGATTATCAAGGTAATGTTGATGTATATATTATGTCTGTTAGCGACGAAGAAAAACTAAATGCTTTAAAAATAAGTCAAAATTTACGTTTAAATGGAATTAGTTGTGAAATTAATTCGAATAATCTAAGCATGAAAAGTCAATTTAAAATAGCAGATAAATTAAATGCTAAACAATTAATCATTTTAAATAGTGAAGACTTACAAAAAGGTTTAATTAATATTAAAGATAACGCTACTAAAGAAGAACAAAAAATTGATGAAGACGAAGTAGTAGAATACTTAGTTGGAATATTATAAAAAGGTGATTAAAATGAAAAATAAATATAGAACTATATATTGTGGTGAAGTTACTAAAGAATATGTAGGTACTGAAGTAAGAGTAGCAGGTTGGGTTGATTCAATTAGAAACCTAGGAAGCTTAATGTTTATGGTAGTAAGAGATGAAACCGGAATAGTTCAATTAATTAGTAATGAACCAGAAAAATTTGCTGATGTTACAAGAGAAAGTACTATAACAGTAACAGGAATAGTAAATAAAAGAACTGATGATATGATTAATCCTAATATGAAAACCGGGGAAATTGAAATTGAAATTAAAGAATTTGAAATTTTAGGCAAATGTGCTAGTACTTTACCATTTGAAATAAAAAAATCGAAAGAATCATTTGAAGATACTAGATTAAAATATCGTTATTTAGATTTAAGAAACAAAGAAGTACATGACCGCATTTTATTTAGAACTGAAGTAATAGATTTTATTAGACAAACTATGAAATCAATGAAATTTACCGAAATTCAAACCCCAATTATAACAGCATCATCTCCTGAAGGAGCAAGAGATTTTATTATCCCTTCAAGAAAGTATAAAGGAAAATTTTATGCTCTTCCTCAAGCCCCTCAAATATTTAAGCAATTATTGATGGTATCAGGTTTTGATAAATATTTTCAAATAGCACCATGCTTTAGAGATGAAGACCCAAGAAGCGATCGTTTATACGGAGAATTTTATCAATTAGACTTAGAAATGAGTTTTGCTACCGAAGAAGATGTTTATGAAGTAGGTGAAAAAATATTTTATGATATCTTCACAAAATTTGGTGATAAAGAAGTAAGTCCACTTCCATTTAGAAGAATACCTTATAAAGAAGCAATGCTAAGATATGGAACTGATAAACCTGACTTAAGAAATCCATTAATTATTGAAGAACTAACTGATATCTTTGCAAATACAACTTTTGCTCCATTTACAAACACAACAATTAGAGGTATTAAAGTAGAAAATATTGAAAAATCTAACTCTTGGTATAAAAGTATGGAAGAATATATTAAAAGCATTGGTGGTTCAGGGTTAGCTTATATCAAAGTAAATGAAGATATGACTTTTAAATCATCTTTAGATAAATTTTTAACTGATGAAGAAAGAAAAAGTCTCATAGAAAGAATGAATCTGACTCCAAATTCAGTTTTATTCATTGTAGCTGATAAGAAAAAATGTGCCAAATTAACTGGTATGTTAAGAGATAAACTAGGTTTAGAATTAGATTTAATAGATAAAAATAAGTTTGAATTCTGTATCATTAACGATTTCCCATTCTATGAAGAAAATGAAGAAGAAGGGACAATTGATTTTTCTCACAACCCATTTAGTATGCCTCAAGGAGGAATGGATGCTTTAAATAATAAAAATCCATTAGATATTTTAGCTTATCAATACGATTTCGTTTGTAATGGATACGAAATGGCTTCTGGTGGTGTACGTAATCACAGCACAGAAATGTTAAGAAAAGCATTTGAAATAGCTGGTTATGATGAAGAAGTTGTCAAATCGAAATTCCCATCTTTATATACAGCATTCAATTTTGGAGCTCCTCCTCACGCTGGTATGGCGCCTGGCATTGATCGTATCTTAATGCTTTTAAAAGATGAAGAAAATATAAGAGAAATGGTGGCATTCCCACTAAGCGCTAACGGATCTGATGCAATGATGGGATGTCCTGGTGAAGTATTTGAAAAACAACTTCGGGAAACTCATATAAAAATAAGAGATTAAAAAGAAAGGTGATTAATATGGATATTAAAGATTTATTTGACAATATAGAAAAATATTTAGATCAAGAAATAGAGATAAATGGATGGATTAGAAACCACCGTCGTCAAAAAGAATTTGGTTTTATTGATTTCTATGATGGAACATGTTTTGGTACTATCCAAGTAGTATACGATAATAAATTAGAAAACTTTGATGAAATTCAAAAAATGCTTGTGGGAAGCGCCCTACAAGTTAAAGGAACATTAATTAAATCAAATGGAAATCAAGATGTTGAAGTTCAAGCAAAAGACATAACCTTGCTTGGAGCGTGTCCAGATGATTATCCAATTCAACCAAAAAGACATACTAATGAATTCTTAAGAAGTGTAGCTTATTTAAGACCAAGAACAAATCTATATAATAGTATTTTTAGAGTACGTAATGTGGCTTCATATGCAATTCATAAATATTTTCAAGAACACAACTATGTATACGTTCAAACTCCATTAATTACGACTGCCGATTGCGAAGGCTCTGATCAAATGTTTAAAGTTACTACTTTAGATATGAATAACATTCCTAAAGAAGAAGGAAAAGCTAACTTTAAAGAAGACTTATTTGGCAAACAAGCTTATATAACAGGTTCAGGACAGTTACATGGTGAAACTTTTGCAATGGCTTATAAAAAGATTTATACATTTGGACCAACATTTAGAACTGAAAACTCTAATACTAAAATTCACGCTAACGAATTTTGGATGATCGAACCAGAAATAGCATTCTGTGATTTAGAAGGTTTAATGAATATTGAAGAAGATATGCTTAAATACGTTGTAGGGTATGTTTTAGATAAATGTTCTAAAGAAATAGATTTCTTCGATAAATTTGTTAATCCTGGACTTAAAGATAAACTAACTAAACTAGTAAATAGTAAATTTACTAAAATTTCACATAAAGAAGCGGTTGATTTACTTTTAGCAGCCGATCGCAAATGGGAATTTTTACCGTCTTATGAAGACGACATTGCTAAAGAACATGAAAAGTACTTAACTGAATACTTTAATGGCCCAGTATTCATTACAAACTGGCCAAAAGATATCAAAGCTTGGTATATGAAACTTAATGATGACGGTAAAACTGTTGCTGCCGTAGATTTAGTAGTTCCTGAAGCTGGTGAATTAATGGGCGGAAGTCAAAGAGAAGAAAATTACGATGTTTTAATGGAAAGAGCCAAAGAACTAGGTGTAGATGTTGATTCAGTTTCTTGGTACATGAATTTAAGAAAATATGGTACATGTGTTCATGCCGGATTTGGAATGGGATTTGAAAGATTATTAATCTATTTAACAGGAGTAGATAATATTCGTGATGTAATTCCATATCCTAGAACACCAGGAAACTGTGAATATTAAGGAGGTATATTATGAGTAAATTTACCAAAGAAATGGTAGATGATTATGCAAATAAATTATTAATCGGCCTTACGGAAGAAGAAAATAAATTAGTTTTAGATGAGTTTGAGCAAATTGATAAACAAATCGACTTAATAAATGAAATTCCTAATATTGAAAATGTAACTCCAATGACTCATGCATTAGATAATTTTGTAACTTTCTTAAGAGATGATGAAGCAAAAACATCTGATGATATTGATGATATTTTGGCTAATGCTAAAGATGTTGAAGGAAGAGAAATTCAAATTCCAAAGGTGGTTGATTAAGATGTCTAATATGAATAAAACAATTAAAGAATTACACGAGCTTTTAAAAAATGGTGAAATTACTAGTGAAGAATTAGTCAAAGAATCATTAGAAAAAGCTCACCAATTACAAGAAGAGTGTAATGCTTTCGTAACAATTATTGATGATGCTAATCCAGAAAAAGTAACAGATAACTTACTTTCAGGAATTCCTTATGGAATAAAAGATAACTATAGTACTAAAGGAATACTAACTACTGGTTCTTCAAACACTTTAAAAGATTATATTCCGTACTTTAACGCAACTGCCATTGAAAAGTTAAATAAAGCTGGGGCAGTTAAAGTAACCAAAACAGTTATGGATGAATTTGGCATGGGTGGAACCGGAACTACAGGGCACACTGGAATAGTTCTAAATCCATGGGACAAAACTCGAATTTGTGCCGGTTCTTCTGCCGGAAGTGCTTGTGCAGTTGCTGCTGGAGTATTTCCTTATGCTTTAGGTACAGATACAGGCGATTCTATTCGTAAACCAGCTGCTTACTGTGGAATTGTTGGATATAAACCAACCTACGGAATGATATCACGTTACGGGGTATTTCCTTTTGCATCTAGCTTAGATCACCTAGGAGTGCTAGCAAGAAATGTCGAAGACTGTGCTATTGTTGTGGACGAAATGAAAGGCATAGATGAAAAAGATATGACTTCGTGGGATTCAAAAAATATCAATTTATTTGCCAATTTAAAAGAAGAAACTGAAGGCAAAAAACTTTGTTATATTAAAGAATTATGTGATATTTCTAGTTATCCAAATGCTGATGAAGAATTAAGACTTCACTTAGAAAACTTTCATAAAACTATTCAAAAATGCCGTAACTTAGGTATAGAAGTTGAAGAAGTAAGCGTAGATAGAAAATTATTAAATGCTTTATTTAGTTCTTATATCGTTATTTATTCAGCAGAAGCATCAAGCAATATGAGCAATTTAACAGGTATTATTTTTGGACCTCGTGGAAATGCTGATAACTACATTGATATGATTAAAGATCATCGAACAAATGGTTTTTCAACGTTGATTAAAAGAAGATTTATAATTGGTTCATATGTTCTTCAAAAAGAAAATATGGAAAGATATTTTAAAAATGCCCAAAGAATCAGAAGACTAGCAGTTGATATTTGGAAAGATTTATATAAAAAATACGATGCAGTTATATCCCCAGTAGGAATTGGACCAGCTAAAAAAATAGAAGATATTAATAAATCGCACGATACAAATACTGTAACTTTAGATGAATATCTATGTATTGCCAATTTTGGAGGATTCCCATCAATTACAATTCCTAATGGTTTTGTAAATAATTTACCAGTAGGAGTAAACATTACCGGAAACTGTTTTGATGATTCCAACGTTTTAAATATCGCCTATACATTAGAAAATGCCTTAGGATACAAAAATCAAATTGCAAAGGAAGTGAAAAATAATGAGTAAATATGAAGCAACAATCGGTTTAGAACTTCACTGCGAATTAAAAAGTAACTCAAAAGTTTTTTCCCCTTCTAAAAATAGCTATGATGTAACACCAAATAACAATGTTTGTGCTATTGATTTAGCATTTCCCGGAACATTACCGGTCGTTAATAAAGAATGTGTAAAAAAGGCTTTAATGATGAGTATGGCATTAAATTGTAAACAACCAGAATATATGTGTTTTGATCGTAAAAACTATTATTACCCCGATCTACCTAAGGGATACCAAATTACGCAATTTTATAATCCTGTTGGTACAAATGGAGAAATTTTAATTAACTACGATGGTAAAGAAGTTCCAATTAAAATCCATGAAATTCATTTAGAAGAGGATACCGCAGCTCTAGAACACTTATATAATACAACTACCCTTGATTATAATAGAGCAGGGGTCCCACTATTAGAACTAGTAACTGAACCTTGTATCACTTGTGCAGAGGAAGCTATTGCATTTATTGAAACAATTATTGGAATGTATCGTTATTGCGACATATCTGAAGTAGATACCAAAAAAGGCCAATTAAGATGTGACGTTAACGTATCAATCAAAGAAGTAGGAAGTAATGAATTAGGAACTAAAGTTGAAGTTAAAAATGTTAATTCCCTTTCTAATATTGCCAAAACAATTGATTATGAAATTGAAAGACAAACAGCTTTAGCAGAAGCAGGTCAATATGATGAAGTTGTTCAAGAAACGAGAAGATTTGATGAAGCTACTGGCGCAACTATCCATATGCGTTCCAAAGCTGATGCCATCGACTATAAATATTTTCCTGAGCCAAATATTCCTCCAATTAAAATTGATGCACAATGGTTAGAAGATATCAGAAGAGAAATTCCTGCGCTTCAAAACGAAAGAAGAAAAATCTATACAAGCGAGTATGGATTAGACGAATATGATACAAATATTATTATTAAAGATAAAAAACATGCTGATTATTTTGAAAAATGTATAGAAATTGGCATTGATGCTAAAACCGCGTCTAACTGGTTTATTGTTCAAATTTTAGGTTATTTAAATAAAAATTATCTAGATATTACAGAATTTTATTTAAAACCTGAAGATTTAAAAGTAATTATAGATGAAATTAATAAAGGAACCATTTCAAATAAACAAGCAAAAGAAATATTTACTAAAGCTTGTGATGAAAAAGTTAGTCCAACAAAATTAATTTCCCAAGAAGATAGCCAAATATCTGATAAGAATAAATTAGAAGAAATCATCGAAAATATATTAAATAATAATCAAGCTCAAATTGAATCATATCATAACGGAAAAACAAACCTTTTTGATTTCTTTGTTGGACAAGTTATGAAAGAAACTAGAGGAAAAGCTAATCCAGTTATAACAAAAGAAATTTTAAATGAAAAATTGAAATAATTTACATAACATTTTACACACATATTTAAAAAAATATATATATTAATTCATTAATTTATTATAATAAATATATGAGGGAGCTAGAAATTTATGAAAAGTCTATTTAATATTTTTAAAAAAGATAAAGAAAAACAAAGAATTATAGTAAAAATTAAAAACGGGAATGAAATATGGGAGACAAAATTAAGCAGTATATATAATTTTGACAACTCAATGAAACCTATTGTTTTAACGATACCCGCTAATAAAGAAACAATTTCTATAACTGACGAAGACATTATATCAATGATTCAATTTATTATGAGAAATTATCCAAACAAAGGTTTTGAACAGGCAATACAATCACTTGGAAAAATTAACATAATGTTTGCAATAGGAATTATGCCAGAAATTTTTACAGATATGACATTTAATTATGTTGATCCAACTAAAGTCACAGAAGGATTTCAATATTTTACTTCAGTAATTTTAAAAGGCGACAATAATACATCTATAGGTACAGGTATTTTCTTTAACGTTGTAAAAGAAGAAAATATCAATAAGTATTTCACAGCAAATTAAAATATTTATAAAAATAGAGGTGATAATAAAGTGTTTAGTTTATTTAAAAAAAGAAAAAACAATATAATATTTGAATCAAATGTAAATAATTTTGATGAAAACAAACTAAATATAATTTACGAAAGGCTAACTAATTACAAAGATAATTGCAATACATATGAACCAATATCAAACGTAGAAATAGAATCCAAGAATATTATTATTGGAGAAAAGTTACTTGTTAAAATTCCAAATGATTACAAACAACTATTACAAAAAAGCAATGGTATTTATTTTGGAAATGGTATTAAATTATTAAACTGCGATGAAATTTTAGAAGAAACTGTAATTTTTAAAGATATGATGGAAGATTGGGAAATTGGAAGAATTACTAAGCCGTTTTTAGAAATTATCAGATATCATGACGGCAATGGATTTGTTTTTTGGTATTCTGAAATCAATAAATATGTTGTTGCAGATTACATAACTGATTATGAGTTGGATGATTTAAAATCTCTTAAAACATTTGATAATATATGCGAAGTAATAGAAGATCTAGAAAATAGATACATAAAAAGAGTAAATTAATTTTTACTTTTTTTATTTGCTATGGTATAATTTTATACATAATAGAGGTGACTAGTATGTTTGGAAGAATTTTATATATTTCCGATAATATTGCAGAAGTAGAAAATGTAGCACAAGGAACAATTACAGCTGACTTAATGAATGTTCATGTGATTTTCGAATCACAAGATCAAAGAATTTTAGGAGAAATTACAGAATTAAACGATAAAACCATGAAAATAAGGTTTTTAGGAGAATACATTAATGGTAAATACGTAAATGGTATTATGCGTAAGCCATTATTATCTTCTAAAATAAGAATTATTAGTAATAATGAATTATTAGAATTAGTTGGACAACCAACCAATAAAAGTTTTACTTTAGGAAAAAGTGCTGTATACAAAAACTATACCATTTATCCGGAAATAAATAGTTTTTTTTCAAGCCATCTAGCTATATTTGGTAACTCAGGTAGTGGTAAATCTTGTGGAGTAGCAAGAATTGTTCAAAATGTATTTTCTAATCCAAGCATGTTATCATCTAATGCGAACCTTTTTATTTTTGATGCTTATGGTGAATATAAAAATGCCTTTGCAGCTATAAGTAATTACAACGAAAACTATAATTATAAATTTATAACTACAAACCCAGAAGATGAAAATGATTTTCTACTTCAAATCCCAACTCATTTACTTACATTAGATGACTGGGCATTAATGTTACAAGCATCTAATCATAGTCAATTACCAATCATTGAAAGAACTATCAAGCTAGCTAAGATATTTGCTCAAAATGACCAAGCTGCTCAAGCATATAAGAGTCATCTAATAGCTAAAGCTCTACTTGCTGTATTATTTAGTAGTGAAACAACCGCCTTAAAGAAAAATCAAATCTTTACTATTATTGAAGTATGTAATACCCCTGAATTTAACTTTGGTAGTGTAATTCCTGGATTAGGTTATACTAGAACATTAAGCGAATGCTTTGAAATAGATTCCAACGGAAACTTTGGTGAAAGTGTTTTAATTACTAATTATATTCTAAGCTTTATCAAAGATGATATTGAAAATATTACCGTACCAACTGATAGTTTCTATTCGATAAGAGATTTTGCTAAAGCCATGGAATTTACTTTGATTAGTGAAGGATTCCAAAACAATGAAAACTTATATTCAGATTCAATTATTTTAAAAGTACGTTTAAACGCTATTATAACAAGTAAAGTAGGTAGCTATTTTGAGGGAAATGGTTATACACCAGTTGAAAAATATATTACATCATTAATCGATAAACGTGGTAAAAAATCGCAAATTATTAATATTAACTTAGAAGATATCGACGATGTTTATGCTAAAGTAATTGTTAAAATATTCTGTCGCTTATTATTTGAATATAATAAAAATCGTAAAGAAAGAGCTCAAGTACCATACCATTTATTCTTAGAAGAAGCTCATAGATACATTCAAAAAGATTCTGATACATTCTTAATCGGATACAACATCTTTGATCGTATCGCTAAAGAAGGAAGAAAATACGGTGTTATTTTAGATATAATTAGTCAACGTCCAGTTGAAATATCAGATACAGTTATAGCTCAGTGTTCAAACTTTTTAATCTTTAAAATGACCCATCCACTAGATATAAAATACATTGAAGAAATGTTACCAAATATCTCTAGTGATGTAATTGAAAAGCAAAAAGTATTACAACCGGGAAGTTGTGTAGGTTTTGGAGGGGCATTCAAAATTCCTATGATTGTTAAATTAGACATGCCAAATCCATCACCAGCATCTGCAAACTGTGATGTATCAACTTGTTGGGCAAACAATAATCAAATAGAAAACGGAAACGAGGTTTAAAAATGAAAAAGATAGAAAAATATATAATAGCAGTAATAACCCTAATCGCAATTGGAGCTATAGGAACAGCAATTTATTTTGGGCTGAATAAAACTGATGAGGTGAATAACAAGCTTGAAAACAATGTTGAAACAAATAAAGATGATCAAGAAAATACTACAAAAAAAACTACTTTAACATTTTATAAAAATGATAAAGTACTATCTACGTTTGAATGTGATGGAGAATGTCGTGTGGTAACTTTCGATCAGGATTATTTCGAAGATTCGGATTACTATGTTAAAATTAAAGAAAATATTGAAGGTGAATCAGTTCAATATTTAGGATCTCAAAATATTAATGTAATTATAGAATATTGTAAAAATGATATCTGTCAAGGCATAAATTCTTATAACAAAGATTACTTTGAACCTAAAATCGAAAAAAATAAGGCTGTCGGAATAGTATTATTATATAATATAGAAACCGGAAATTATAATAATTATAATAACATATCGAAAACTTTTTATGGAACTAATATGACTATTTTAGAAAATAAACAAAACAACGAATACAATTACACAGTATTACTTAAAAATGGTTTTTCACGCGAATTGACAACAACGCCAACTATCTATGATGAAGGAAATCGCCATATGAAATTCCCTAAAACAGACGGGGACGTGTTAATTAGCGAAAATAATTATAAATTTGGTGTAGAAGAATTAAAAACTGGTAAAGTGATTATTAAACACGAATACGATGACATTTACAGCTACGATGAAGATACATATGTTGCGAAAAAAGATGGTTCATATAATGTATACAATTCCAAAACAAATACAAAATTATTTAATAAAGATTACAAAATAATTTATAAAATTAATAACAACTCATATATGGTCTTAAATGAAAATAAAGTTCAAGTTATAAATGAAAAAGAGAAGATAATCTCTAAAAATAATTTTGAAGTTAAAGAAGTTTGTAAAAATTCATACATGCAAAGAGGTTATAGGGCATATGAACAGGATGGTAAATATCATATCGATATATGTGCATCAGATAAAATAGATAAAAATGGTGTAGCTATTGGCAGCTATGAAGCAGAACTTAACTATAAATATGATCTAAAAACAAGAAAATTTGAAGGAATAATTAATTATAATTGGTCTGAATAAAAATCATGTAAACATATGTAAAAAATACATAAGGAATTACATATTATTATAATATTTGTGTTATAATAAAAATGCCTGAGAAGAGTAGTTTGTTTTATATAAAACCGACTAAGATAAAATATAGGGAATCTAATTGGTGTATTGTGTTGAAGACTGATCCATTAAGTGAATCAGAATCCTAATATGCATCATGTGATGCCCACCTCGCGAGAGCGGGTTTTTATCACTGACAAACTCCTTCTTGGGTTTTTATTTGGAGGTAAAATATGTTTGATAAGCTAAATAAACTTATATCAGAAAAACATTTTAAAATAATGCAAAATACCCACATATTACTAGTAGGTATAGGTGGAGTAGGAGGTTATGCTTTTGAAGCTCTAGTACGTAGCGGAATAGGCAAAATAACCATTATTGATCACGATGTAATTGATATTACAAATTTAAATAGACAAATCATTACAAATCAAGAGAATATTAATCAAAAGAAAATTGCTGAAGCAAAAAAAAGAGCTTTAGAAATAAATCCTGGATGTGAAATAATTACTCATGATTTATTTTTAGATGAATCAAATATAGATGAAATATTTAAAGATAAATTTGATTATATCATCGATGCTTGTGATACCATTACTACAAAAGTTTTACTTGTAAAAAAAGCTCAAGAATTAAATATTAAATTAATTTCTTGTATGGGTACTGGAAATAGATTAGATCCTTCTAAAGTAATGATTACAAAACTAAATAAGACTTATAATGATCCATTAGCTAAGGTAATGCGTAAGCTTTTAAAAGATAATAATTTAAAGACAAATATCAATGTTGTTTGGAGTAGTGAATTGCCAATTAAAACTCGTGATAGAAAACCAAGTTCAATTATCTTAGTTCCAAGCGTAGCCGGAATTTATGCTGCTTCATATATAATTAATGACATATTAAAAACTGATTTATAATCGGTCTTTTTATTTGGTAAATTCTTGATGAATCTTATTTATATTATTTTCATATTTATTATTAGCTGGATGATAATATTTTTTATTTTTAATCTTATCTGGTAAATATTGTTGCTTTACATAACTATTTGGATAATTATGGGGATACAAATAATCTATGCTATGGGTTTTAATGTGATTAGGAACTTGCCCAGTATTTCCTTTTTCTAAATCTTCTAAAACTGCATTCAAAGCTATATGAGCACTATTACTTTTAGGAGATAAAGCCATCTCAGTCACAATAGTACCTAAAGGAATTCTGGCTTCTGGTAACCCAACTAATTCACTAGCTGAAATAGCTGCCATAATCTTAGGACCAATACCAGGATTAGCTAAACCAATATCTTCATAAGCAATTACTGATAAACGTCTATAGATACTATCTAAATCGCCACCTTTAATTAACTTTCCCAGGTAATATAATGAAGCATCAACATCACTACCACGAATCGACTTTTGTAAAGCACTTAAAATATCATAGTGATTATCTTCATCATTATCAAAAGAAAAGTTAGCTTTACTTGAAATTGTTTTTAATAAATCAATATCTATACGTTTATCAGAAGAAGAGTAGTAAGCTACTTCTAAAGTATTTAAAGCATTTCTTAAATCTCCTCCGGCATGATAAGTAATATATTTAATTGCATCACCATCAATTTGACAATCAGGTAAAGCTTTAGCCCCTTTTAAAATACCGTCTTCGATATCTTCATCATTTAAATCATGTAATTCAAATATTTGGCATCTGCTTCTAATCGCTGGATTTATTTTAAAATATGGATTAGATGTAGTTAAACCTATCAAAATAATTAAGCCAGATTCAATATGAGGAAGCAGTATATCTTGTTTATCTTTATTCATTCGATGAATTTCATCAACCACCAATATTAATTCACCATACATTGCAGCTTCTTTTATAGCAATATCAAAATCACTTTTATTATTAATTGTAGCATTTAAAAAACGATGATGAATATCAAGCTCACTAACAATCGCCTGAGCAATACTTGTTTTACCAATACCAGGTCGACCATACAAAATCATCGAAAATAATTTCTTATTTTTAATCATATTACTAATAACTTTATTTTCTCCAACTAAATGTTTCTGACCAATTACTTCGCTTAAAGATTTTGGTCTTAGTTCATTTGATAAAAGCTTCATAAAATCACCTTAAATTATTATAACAAATAATTCTTGTTTTACCAAATTATGTTTAATATAATAAAGATGAGGATTGATTACATGAAAGAGTTAGAAAAATATCTTGATTATTTACGATTCGAAAGAAAATTATCAAATAATACAATTGCATCTTATGAAAACGATTTATTAATGCTATATAATACATTAAATAAACCTTTTACAAGCATCACAACATCAGATATAAGAGATTACTTAGTAAAATCTAATCAAAAAAGCGATCGTACAAGAGCTCACAATATAACCGTATTTAATAATTTTTATACTTTTTTAGTATCAGAAAATATAATGGCTAAAAATCCATGCGAAGATATATCTCAACCAAAATTAACTAAAAAACTTCCTAAATACCTTACTATAGAAGAAGTAGATAAACTATTAGATATTAAATTAAATACACCTTTAGATTATCGTAATAAAGCGATGTTAGAACTATTATATGCAACCGGTGTTAGAATAAGTGAACTTCTTGATTTAAAATTAAGCGATATTGATTTAGAAGAAGCTTTTATTAGAGTAATAGGAAAGGGTGACAAACAAAGAATAGTTCCCATGGGAGATATTGCAATTAAATACTTAAAAATGTATCTTTTAGAAAACCGTAATTTTTTAATAAAGAAAAAATCTAGTGAATATGTATTCTTAAATAATTATGGAAATCAAATGACTAGACAAGGTTTCTTTAAAATACTAAAAAAACAGTGCCTTATAAGCGGAATTAAGCAAGATATTAGTCCACATACTCTAAGACATTCTTTCGCTTCACATTTGCTAAATAATGGGGCAGATTTAAGAGTAATTCAAGAACTTTTAGGACATACTGATATTTCTACAACCCAAATATATACACATTTATCTACAGATAAATTAAAAAGTGATTATAAAGCACATCCCCATCAAAAAAAGGAACATAATTAACGTTCCTTTTGTTTTTTAAATAACTATTTACTGTTGTTATTACGTTTATTAGCATTACTTCTGCTACTATTATTCTTGCTATTTCTAGATTCTTGTTGTTTAGAAGATCTTTCATTAGCACGAGAATTATTATTTCTAGCATTAGCCTTGCTATTATTATTTCTTGAACTATTATTCATAATCTTACCTCCTACTTATATTATGGTAAGAATTTAATTAATAATGCGATATAAATAGTGGTAATAATTGGCTAATTTATTCTGGTTTAACACGTATTTTATAATGTTTTGCTCTAAAGCAGTAATCCGGATAGTCTTCCCAAGAAGGTATTAATATCCCTCCATTATTTAGAGCCACTTTAGATGAAGCTTTATTTACCGCTACTATATATAATTCTAGTAAATCATCTTGATATATATTATACATTAATCTTTTTAATAAGCCTAATGCATCTGTAGCAATATGCATTTTTTGGTATTGAGGAAAAACAGAATACATGACTTCATTATTCATTTCTGGATCAAAACCAATCGTCCCAACAACTTCATTTGTCTTAAGTAAAATAATATTATAAATTTTTCTCATAGTGCTACTAGATTTGTGCGATAAAACTAGAGCAATACGATCATCATTTATTATATAAGCATCATTACTTTCCATAAAAAATCCCCCAAGTAGATACTATTGTAACATAAAAATTATATGTTTTCATGAAATTTAACAATTATTATATTTTTATAAAAAGCTATTTGTTTGCTTGTTTTAAAAATATATCTGTAGTATATTAGTTACTAGGAAATACTAACTGTTGAGTACTTGCCAAACTTCAAAAGAAGGGTGGCTTGATATTATGAAGAGAAAAGATCTATTAATCTCATTTCTAATACTAATTATCATTTTATTAATAGTCTCTTTAATGATTCTATGCATAAAAAAATAGTACTCAATCCGAAGAATAAGTACTTAAACAATTAACTTGGGCAAGTACTCAACAAGCGAAAGTTAAGTATTTCCCATTTTTATTTTATGCAAGATTTCTTTCTTACATACTAATAGTATCATAACTTTACTATTTTGACAAGTAAAGCATTTTAAATAAAAATAACATAAAAATTATATGTTTTCATAAAATTTATTGGTGATTTTATGAGACTTATAGCTGCATTACTTATTTCAACAATAGCTGGTTTTGCTACCTTAATTGGAGGATTACTATCCTATTTAAAAATATCAAAAGAGAATATTAATAAATTTATAACTTTTTGTTTAAGTTTTTCATTAGCAATTATGTTAAGTCTAAGTGTTTTTGAACTAATACCTGAAACTTTTATTACTTTAATTAAAAGTTATAAGTTAGATTTAACATTATTAATTATAGGAATAGTATTCTTACTAGGAGTAGGGCTGATCTTGATATTGAATAAAATTATCAGTAAATTATCATCAAATACTAATAATTTATATAAACTAGGTATTTTAAATATGATTGCTTTAATGGCTCATAATCTTCCCGAAGGAATTGCAACTTTTATGTCATCTTATAATGATATAAGTCTTGGAATTAAAATAGCAATAGCCATAATGCTTCATAATATACCTGAAGGTATAAGTATAGCCATACCAATATATTATGCTACCAAAAGCCGTAAAAAAGCTTTAAAAATGACTGCTATTTCTAGTTTAGTAGAACCACTTGGAGCAATTTTATGTTACATGTTTTTAAAAGATTATATTAATGATACTTCAATAGGGATAATTTTAACATTAGTAGCGGGAATAATGATAACACTAGCCATTCACGAACTATTACCTGAAGCAAAAAAATATAATGAAGAAAAAATTTTGTCGTTAGGAATTATTACTGGAGTTATAATTATGATAATAAATATATTTATATTATAAGAGGGGAGTAGTTTATGAAAAAAAGAGTAGGGGTAATACTACGAACAGAAAAAATAAATGACGTATTAAAACATTATGTCAGAAATAGTATGTTAGAAAAGCTTACTAAATATGATATAGAAATAATTTGTATTCCAATAATTAATAATTTAGAAAATATTTATAGTATAATTGATACCTGTGATGGAATTATTTTCCCTGGCGGAGACGATGTAGTAGCTAAAGATCTTGAAATATTAAATTATGTATATAAAAATAACACCCCTACTTTAGGTATTTGTTTAGGAATGCAAGAAATGGCTATTTTTAAAAATGGTATGATGATTGATTTAAATGACGATAAGCATAATATGAAAGATAATGAGACTCATGAAGTAATAATTGATATATCATCTAAATTATATGAAATAATTGGTAAAGAAAAGATTACAGTTAATTCAAGACATCATAGTATTATTTCTAAAACAGATTTAAATATTAGCGCACATTCAACTGATAATATTATTGAAGCTGTAGAAGATCCATCTAAAGATTTTTTTGTTGGCGTTCAATGGCATCCTGAAGATTTAGAAGTAGAAGAGACATATTTACTATTAAATTATTTTATAAATTGCTTATGAATTGAAAGTTTACATAATATATATTATGCGAAGTTCAATTTTAATAAAAAGTGATGAATAACTTCATCACTTTAATTTAAACTTTTCTAGATTGAATCTCCGCAATTTTTTCAAATACTTCAGCTGCATTAGATTCATTGATTTCTGTATAACCAAGTTCACGTAACGCTTGAACTTTTGTAGTATTTAATTGTTGCGTACGACTTAGTTTTTCTTCATTTTTTTGTTCGATCTCTTGAACAAATCTCTTATGGCTTTCAGCTAATTTACTACGGCTAGCTCCCCCATTATTATATAAAGTTAGAGCAGAGTACAAGATTCCTTCAAAAATAAATTGTTTATCTTCATCAAATTTAAATTCATCTGGTGATATAAATCCAGTTGTTTTTGACATATATCCAAAGATATATTTTATTTCTGGAACATTATCTAAAGATTGTAACATATGATATAAATATAATAGGGCAAAATAGTTTTCTTTTTTTCTAGAACTCTCCCCTTCTAAAAGCTTTTCTTTAAGTAGGTAAGTTATATCTGCAATTAAGTTTTGTTCCTCTTTATTAAGACCATTTAAATCAAAATAGCTATCAAAATCAGAAGCTGATTTAACACCTTGATTTAATCTGCTTTCTACAGCCATTAAATATTCAGTTGTAACTTTAATAGAGTTAATACTCCCCTCTTCTCCGTCTTCAATATCAAGTAATTTTAAAAGAAGTATTTTCTTTTCTTTTGGCCATTTATTTAAATCTTCTAACTCTAAATAGTTATAAACCATTTGACGAGAAACGCCTAAATATTTAGCAAGTCTTACTTTAGAAACCCCTAATTCTTGTAATAAACTATTTATTTTTTTCATTATAATACCCACTTTCAAAAAACAAAACAATATTTACATTAATTATAATAAACTTAACACTTATTTGTCAATTGTTTTATGGTAAATACCACAAGTCATTATTATTCTTCATAACTTTCTTTATAAAGCCACAACCTAAACAATAATCTCCGCTATATAATACACAAGCTTGCCCAGGTGTAACAGATTTAACTTTTTCGGGATATGATACTAATATTTCCGAATCATTTAAATGTTTTAAACTTACAGGATAATCTTCGCCACGATAACGAAATTTTGCTGTACAATTCTCCGGTAATTTATCAGTTAAAAGATTTATGTTATCAATAATACAGGAATCGCTATATAGATATTCTTCATCATTATCTTTAGCAAAAGCCACATATAAAATATTTTTTGCCACATCCTTACCACAAACATAATGGCGATTTTCATTACCGCTTATACCAACACCACGTCTTTGACCAATTGTATAATTCATTAAACCGGTATGGCACCCAATAACTTCTTTCGTACTAACATCAATTATGTCTCCTGGATTAGGTTTTAAATAACTACTTATAAATTTTTGATAATTACGTTCTCCAATAAAACATATTCCTGTTGAATCTTTTTTACTAGCTACAGGAATTTCATTATCTAAAGCTATTTGTCTAATTTCACTTTTTAAATAGTCTCCAACAGGAAATAATACATCTTTAAATTGACTTACAGGAACATCAGCTAAGAAATAACTTTGATCTTTTGATAAGTCTTTAGCTCGCATTAATTTTCCATCACAAATTTTAGCATAATGACCTGTGGCAATTTTATCAGCCCCCAGTCTTTTAGCTTCTTTAATAAATAAATCAAATTTAATAAACTTATTGCATAGTAAATCAGGATTTGGAGTACGTCCTTTTTTTAATTCTTCTAAAAAATAAGTAAAAACATAATCCCAATATTCTTTTATAAAATCAACTCTTTTTAAAGGTATATTTAAAGTATTACAAACAGCTAAAGCATCATTATAATCTTTTTCTTGAGGACATATATTTTCCTCCTGAATTTTCATTCCTTCACCATCATTATTTAGAGTAGAATCCCAATTACGCATAAATAAACCGATTACATCGTAACCTTGTTTTTTTAGTAAATAAGCAGCAACTGCACTATCTACTCCCCCACTCATTCCTATAACTACTTTTTCCATAGACATCACGTCAAATATTATAGCATAAGTTTAAAGAATTAGAAAAGAAAAATAACAACATAATCTATTGAGTATAGGCACTAACAAGATTTCATTTAAAGTTGCTAAAAGCATGAAAGCGATATTACACTTAAAAATAGCGTACATTTTTAAATAATAATCTTGCATTTTATGTTTCTTTAATATATTTTTAAAAATCTTAAATGATATTATAGTCATCCCTAAAAGCAAAGCCAAAAATATTAGTTTTGCACTAATTGTGTAAATTATCACATACACTAAACCTTTTAGTGTTTTTTTACCAAAAAACAAAGAAAACATCATACCAGCCGAAAAACCTTCATAAAACAACGCAAAAACACTAAAAAAGGGCCCAATTAAGATATAACTGAAAATGGGAACAAATGAAATAATACTAAGATGATACCAATTAGCATTTAAAACTTTTTTTCTGTCTATTAAGTCAAAAAAACAATCAAAAATATTATTCTTGAGTGAGTTATCCAGCCTATAATTGTAATATAAGCCAGCAAAAAAACCTATAGCAACTATGAATAATAAGAAGAACAATAAAAATTTATATTTTTGATAGCTTGTCCTAATCATATTAATATCACCAATAAATCATATTGCAAAACATTTAAAATTATGCTAAATTAAATATGGTGATTGTAATGAAAAAGAAAACGAAAAAAATTCTTGCTTGGGTAATGCTAATCATAATGTTATTTAGTGTCGCAGCTACTTTTTTAGCTTACATTATATAAATAAATAAATAATTTAATAAATTTACAAACTTAGGTAAAAAAACATATATTATAGCACAAGCGCTAATTATAAAAGGTCCAAAAGGGACTTCTTTTTTTTGGCCTAAAAACAGATTTAAAAAAGCATACGGAAAAGCTAAGAAAGTCGATAAAATTAAAGCGCATAACCCCAATCTTAAGCCTAATATTAAACCAACTACAAAAGAAAGTTTAATATCTCCTCCCCCTAAAGATTCCCTTTTAAATGCAAAATCACCAATTTTTTTTATTAAAAGCATAAAAGTAAAAAGCATTAAACCACTCACAATGGCAATTATTAAAGTTTTAAAATCAAAAAAGAAAATTTTAAATACCATAACTAAAATACTAGTTACTAACAAAGGCGAATCTAGAATAATATAATATTTAAAATCGCTGATATAAATATTTATACATAATGAAAACAATGTAATACAAACAACTAATTCATAACTAAAACTAGGCCCATATAAATAATATGCCAAACAAAATAACATTCCGGTACTAAATTCAACCGCAAAATACTCAAAAGAAATTTTTTTCTTACAATAATGACATTTTCCCCCATTAAAAAGGTACGACAATAAAGGAATTAAATCATACCACTTTAATGCATGTTTACAATCCGAACAGTAAGAACCAGGTTTAATGATTGATTCGTTCATAGGGCCTCTAGTATTTAAAACATGAAAGAATGACCCAAAAACTGTTCCAAAAACGAACAAAAAGAAGTAAACAAAACCTTGCATGCAACCTCCCATTAAATTGCACTATACATTTGGAACATTGGAACAATAACCGCCAACAATATTCCTCCAACAATCAAAGCAAGACTAGAAATCATAATGGGTTCTATAAAGTTTTTTAAGTTTCCAACAATGTTACGATGCATATCTTGATAATATTCACTTACTTTTTGCATCATTTCGGCAAGTTCTCCAGTTGATTCACCTGTAACAATCATATAATAAGCTACATCAGGTATTGCCCAATGATTATTAAAAGATTCTGATATTTTATTTCCTCTAACAATATTATCAATTGTATTCGCCATAATTTCTTTATATACTTCATTATTAGTAATCTTACTTAATATCTCCATGCTATTTGTAATAAATACATTGTTTTTTAACAAAGAAGCAAAAGTTTTAGTAAAAATTGTAATTTCGTTATAAATAATTATTTTGCCAACAATTGGAATACGCATTGTTATGTTTTGAAAAAACGCTCTAATTGGCTGAACATTTTTATATAAGACGGCCATAATTATAACAAAAAGAACTATACCTAAGATAATAAATAATCCATTATTTATTAGAAACTCACTTAAATTAATTATAAAACGAGTTATACCAGGAATTTCAATATTTGATGATTCATAAATATCTACAAATTGAGGAATTACAAAGACAATTATAAAAACAACTACAGCTAATGCAAAAACAGTTATAATAGTTGGATAAGTCATTGCACTAACCATTTGTTTTTTAGTTTTATCTATTTCAGTATAATAATTTGCCATATCATCTAAAGTTTCAATTAATGTTCCCGTTGCTTCTGCTGCCCTGACCATATTGATTAACAAAGAAGGAAACATCTTTCCTTGTTTTTCCATTGCTGTCGAAAAAGATTCTCCCACAGTTAATTCATATGACAAAGATTGTAAAGCTTTTAATTTATGACGATTTTTTCTACCCATTTGCTTTGATAAAATTCTCACAGATTCCGCCAATGTTATACCAGCTTTTAGATAAGTAGATAATTGTGTTAACCAAAAAATTAAATCTTTAACAGACATTTTAGGTTGAAACATTGTACTGCCACCATACAAAAAGTTAACTGATTTAGAAGTTTTAATACTATAAACTTCATAACCTTCATTAACTAAAAAAGTATTAACTTCTGCCTTAGAAAAACCATTAATGGTATCTGTAATAATTTTTCCTTCTGGCGTTTTAGCTTTATAAACAAAAGTTACGGCTTCTTTGCTCCTTGTAGCATTTGGATCTTGCAACTCGTTTATAAGGATTTCTCTTTCTTTTTCTAATTTGGCCAAAGTACTTGAACTATATTTGTATGTTTTTCGGTTTGAATTCATTGGTTTATGATTAATATTTGAATTATTTGTACCTGAAAAATTGCGATAAGTTTTATCTAAACGAAAACTTATTATGTCAAAAATATTTTTTGGCAACCGAAAAAAAACATAAACAACTCCATTAATAAAATTCAAAAAAATAAAGTAAATATTTTGAAAAGGAAACAATAACCAATTAATCTTTATTTCTTCTTTTTTGATATTACTCTCAACCATAATCAACAACTCCTTATTATGAAACAAGTATAACATATATAATAATTTATTACCATTATTTTTTTCTTTTTTAACAATATTTTAATATTACAAAATAATATCTAAGCATATAATAATATAGGTGATTCTAATGTTTCCAAATATTTCATCTCAAGGTTTATCAATAACAAAGGTTTTAACAGGAATTTCTAAAACATTAAATGTAGCTAATCAAATAATTCCTATTTACAATCAAGCTAAACCAATGATAAATAACGCTAAAAACATTCTCGCAGTTTTAAAAGATATTAATGTAAAGCCAAACAAAAACAATAATAGCTCTATCAAAAAGTCTCAACCAGTTAATAATACTCAAATAAAAAAAACGGACTTTCCTTTAACAAATGAACCCGTTTTCTTTACTTAAGTATTTATTTAAATAATATATTTGTTTTTGATATTTTAACCTTTTAAAGAGATGTTTCCTTGGAATAGACTTTAAAATATTCGTGTTAATATTTATCCAGATTTTATATTCATCAACATTATCTTGATTATAAAGTCCGACTAGTTTTTCTTTTTTAGTTAATTTCCCTTCTTCTTTAGTAAAAACCATAATAGAATACAATTTTTTATTTTCATAAATTAGTTTTTCTTTTCGCAAAGAATAATTTAATTTAATAAGATTTTCTCTAATCAAATCCCAATGATTGTTAGATTGAATTATTAATTTTTGGGCTTTACTATCCTTTTTTAATATATTAATTATTGTATGAGCGCCAAGTCCCGATAATACTATTGTATTGTATTCTTCATGTATATTCTCTATTCCACTTGTACAATAAGTCTTTATTTTGTTATCTAAATTATATTTAGAAATGTTTTCTCTCGTTGATTTTATAACTAAAGGAGAAATATCTGATGCTATAATCATTTTGTTCTTTTTATTTAGAGCTAAATATATATCAAGATAACCATGATCACATCCGACATCCACAATTTTATCTTTACAATCTATATAATTAGCAATAGCTAATAATCTTGACGATAACTTCATTATTCAGTTAAGAAGTCTTTTAATTTTTTGGCACGAGATGGATGTCTTAATTTTCTTAATGCCTTAGCTTCAATTTGTCTAATACGTTCTCTAGTTACGTTAAATCTTTTTCCAACTTCTTCTAAAGTATGGCAAGTACCATCAACCAACCCAAATCTTAATTCGAGCACTTGTTGTTCACGTTCTTGCAAAGTCATTAAAACACTTTTTATTTCTTCTTTTAAAATTTCATTAGTAGCATATTCTTCAGGAGACATACTACTTTCATCTTTTAAGAAATCTCCTAAATGTGAGTCATCCTCTTCTCCAATAGGAGTTTCTAATGAAACTGGTTCTTGACTAATTTTAATTACTTCACGTACTTTTTCTACTCCAATACCCATTTTTTCGGCCAATTCTTCTTCAGATGGTTCCCTATTTAACTCTAAGGTAAGCTGTCTTTGAATACGTGACATTTTATTAATAGTTTCAACCATATGAACCGGTACTCTTATTGTTCTTGCTTGATCAGCTAAGGCTCTTGTAATAGCTTGACGAATCCACCATGTCGCATAAGTAGAAAATTTAAAACCCTTATCATAATCAAACTTGTCTACCGCTTTCATAAGACCAATATTTCCTTCTTGAATTAAATCTAAAAATAATAAGCCACGTCCTACATAACGTTTTGCAATCGAAACAACTAATCTAAGATTTGACTCTGCCAACTGTCTTTTGGCATCTTCATTACCATTAGATACTTCAACGCTTAACTTAAATTCCTCATCTGGTGATAACAAACTGATTCTTCCAATTTCTTTTAAATACATTCTAACAGGATCATTAATATTCATATCCTTAGTAATTTCCGCATCATTTAAAATAATCGGTTCATCTTTTAAAGAGCCACCTTCAGCATCTTCGTCTTCAGTAACAATCTCGATGTTATTATCAACAAAAAAATTATATAACTCATCTAAATCATCTGGTTCAATTTCTAACCCTTTTAAAGATTCTGCTAATTGTTCATAGGTTATATGCCCTTCTTTTTTTCCCAGTTCTAACAATTCATTTTTTCTTTCTTCTAATGTTTTAATTTCTTTCATAATTACACTTCTTTCTTCAATTTTATTATTTCATTTGCGATAGATATTTTTTTATTGACATCCAATGTGGTTTTTAATTCATTTTTCAATTTCCTTATTTTATCTTCGTTATTTATTTTTGTCAAATTAATAATATACTGCTCAAAATTATCATTTTCAATATCTTCCTCGATATCACTAATTATTTTTAGAAATAGCTCATTTAAAGAATTAGTACTCATATAAGAAATAAACTCTGCCATACTTATTGTTTTATTCTTTTTATAATAATATATTATTTCATTTATAAGATTTCTATATTTTTGATCATTTATAAAAAGATTGCTTTTTTCAAATTTAATTATATAAGCTGGATCGCTAATTAAATAGAATATAATTCTTTGAATGATCTTTTGATATTTTGAGGTTTTGACCTTGTCTTGCATAATAGGTTCTTGATTAACTTTATCTTTTTTTAAATCATTTAAATGTTCTTTTAATAGTTCAATTGGGATATCGTATTGTTCACTTAATTTTTTTAAAGTAATTTCTCGAGTTAATTTGTCTTTAATGTTTTCAACACTACTTAATATTTGTTTAATGTAAGTAATTAAATCATATGTATTATTTAGATCTTTGTTTTGGCGATAATAAAATAATTTAAATTCTAAAAAACTAATTGAAGACGAAATTAAACTTTCAATTTTTTCTGTTCCCATCTTTATTATGTACTCATCCGGGTCTTTATAGTCACTTAAACGAACTACAAAACATTCAATATTATCATTTTCTAAAGCTTGTCCAATCGATAATGTTGCCAGTTCTCCTGCTTCATCATTATCTAACATTAAAATTACTTTAGCCCTTAGCTTCTTTATTATCTGTCTTTGCTCTTTAGTTAGTGAAGTCCCCATTAAGGCAATCGTATTTTTTATCCCCGAGGCATACATTCTAATAGCATCCATATTGCCTTCAACTATAACTACTTCTCTTTTTTGTTTTATAAATTCTAATGCTCGATGATAATTATATAATATTTGGCCTTTTTTAAAAATTTTTGATTCACGCGAATTAAAATATTTGCTCGTCTTTTCACAACCATATATTCTTCCCGTAAACGCAATTGGATGACCTTCTAAATTATGAATAGGAAAAATAATTCGATTACAAAACGAATCATATATTCGTGCTCCATCAACATTTATAAGGCCTACTTCTTTCAAAGTATTTTGATCAAAACCTTTCTTTAACAACAAAGTTGCTAAATTATCTTTAACAAATGGTGATAACCCAATATCAAAAGTTTTTATAACGTCATCAGATAGTCCACGCTCATTTAAATATTTTCGAGCTTTCTCCCCATCCTTCGTTTTTAAGTAGTTTTGATAAAATTTTAAAGCCAAGTCCATAGCTTCCAATTCTTTAGTGTTTTTGGCTGTTTTGGTATTAGGAGTAATTATTTTAATATTATAACCAATCTTTTGCGCTACAATTTTAACACTTTCCAAAAAAGATACATTCTCATAATCCTTAACAAACGAAAAAACATTTCCTGCTGCTCCACATGAAAAACATTTGTAAATTTGCTTATCCGTTGATACACTCATACTTGGCGAATGATCCTCGTGAAAAGGACAGACCCCAAAATAATTTTTCCCTTTTAAAGTTAAAGGTATATAACTGGAAATAATATCTACAATATTTGCACTAGATCTTATAGATTCAATCTCTTTATCCGACAATATCGCCATAAAATCGCCCTCTAATAATATTTATTGCCAAAAAAAACGGATTTTCCTTTTTTTTATTTAATTTTTTTTAGAAAATCCACTTTTTTGGGCTTGTTTAACATAAAAATCCCTAAAATCATCATAAATATACCAACTTTTAAAAAGCAACAACATTTTAAAAACGAATCACCAGTTTGGGGATTAGACACTTCTTCTTTTGGCATATCAAATTCAGGAATAACTTCTTCTGGTTTAGAAACAATAATTGGTGGAATAATTATTTCCGTTTTAGAATCATTAATATTAGGGGTAATTATTCCTTCTGGAATTACAATTTCTTCTTCAGGTAAAACTTCTTTTATACTTTCTTTTTCTTTTAAATAATTAATTATTTCCAAATTGTTATTTAAACCACTAAATATAACTTCAATGGGTTCAAGCGGTTTGTAATCTTCACTTGTATCTTCTAAAAAATAGTAATTTCCATACCATAAGTTAGAAAATGAAGCGATTGCATCTTTATTAGTTATTTGACATTGAATTAGCTCATTTTTACTATAAATTAAATCTTTGCTTTTAAAGATATCTTCATTTGCATATAAACAAAATTTAATATCAATTCCCGGAGCTAAAATTTTTGTTTCTTCATGAGATATCTCTTGTTTTTTCAAAATATTAATATTATATCTTTTTTCTTTATTAATTAGAACAATTTCAACTTTATCATTATTACTTTCATCTATTATAAATTCTTTCTTAACACCCGTTTCGTAATAATCATTATCTTCTTCTAGTTCTTCAATAATATAGGTTCCGAAAGGAAGCTTTATTGGCAAGATAATTTGACCATTTTCCGCAAATTTAAATATTTCCTTATTTTCATACAATATATAACAATTTCTCTTTACATCATAAATTTTAAACTGAAAACTCATATTTTTTATAAGTTCATTATTTTCATCAAACTTTTTGACAGTTACCTGTGATAAAACCGGCTCATTTAAAATAGTTTTATCTATGATTAATGATTCAGTTACACTAATAATTATTTCATCTGCCAACTTATAACCAACCTTACCAGCTATTTGTTTTATTTTATAATCTCCATAAGGAATTTTAAATGTTAACTCGCCGTTACTATTTGTTTCTTTTTTTATAAGTAAATTATCTTCCAAATCATATATTCCAAACAACGCGTTATTTTCTAAAATCAAATTATCCCAATCATTGTAATATTTTTTTATATTAAGGCGCATTACAATTGGTTTTTCCCAAACTGTTATCTCATTAATTGCACCATCAGAAACCTCTATTTGATATATTGTTTCATCAAGTTCATAGCCAAGGCTAGGAGAAATCTCTTTAATATAATATTTTCCTACTTTTAAATAATCCGTTAAAATAACTCCATTAGAATCGGTATTAAATTCTTGATAAAAAGAATCATTATATATAGCATACTTTGCGCCTTGTAGACTAATTAAAGGACTTTTAAAATCAACAGCAGCATTATCAATTGATTTTTTTAACAATCTAATTTGTCCTTTTTTTACGTGCACATTATAAGTTAGTTCTTTAGAGGGTAAAGTTCCTCTTGTTATAACAGACTGAGCGCCATCATATTTATATAATATAGGAGCAATACCCTCTGTTTTTAATCTCAGTTTAAAAGAGAAATCATCAATAACATTATTTAAATATAAATAATTAGAATTAACTGAAACATTATTATTTGTTATTAATTCATAATTATTTAAAACATTATTATAGTCTATTATTCTTCTGGTTTCTAAATAATCAAGTTCAATATTTTGACTAACCGTAGGATTTAAATAATAATTATTTACTAAAGCTAAAATTTCGTTTATTTTATCATCATACTTATTTATTTTCTCTCCTCTTAACTTATCAGTAAAATAAACATCCCAGCCATCTGGTAATACTTCTAACCAAATAAGGTATTGCGTAACCGCATACCATTCTAAATCTTGATGATTGTCATATTGATATCCATAATAAGCAATAAGATTAATCTTTTCCCAAGTTTTTTCACTAACATTTAAATGACTCCACTGATTTGTTTCATATGCATTATAAACCTCTTCGGCATTTATAGCTACTCCCGGCATAACACAATAAACAAAAGCGTTATCACTTTTTCTTCTAATTACTTTCACATAATTAGCAGCCTTCTTGTACCCCTTATCCATTAAAGTATAAACTCCCGGTATTGGCAAGTCCAAAAAAAACATTTTTGAACTATCCGCTTTGATACATAAAGGGATTAAAAATAACCCAAATAAAACCAATAATATTTTCTTAATCATAAATCCACCCTTTCAAACAAAAAAATTCCTTATACAGGAATTTTAAGTTTGTTATAACATGCCAAGATTAAGAAGTTTGTCATATTTTAGTTTAAAAGAAATTTTTTATCAAAAAGCTTTTTTATAATACTAGCAATTACTACTACAATAGCAATTCCTTCATATGGTAAAGCTAATACACTAACTAAAGCTCCAAATAAACCAACAAATACCCCAAATAGCCACTGGCCCTTTAATGTATATGAACTATATTCATTTAAAGGAGCAATCATCACCATCTCAAATAAAATACTAGCAGAAAGTATCAATTCGAAAACTCTAGCTTCACTAATAAACAATGCAAACAATAACAAAACAACAATATAACTTGCTATAGCTGGTACACTAATATTTTTTTTGTACAAAGGATGAAATAATAAAATAATAAAACTGATTATAACTAATATTAAATTTGAAGTTGCAATTCCCCCTACTTGATTTTTGAAAAATAAATCAGTAAAAGAATAAACATATAATCCACTGGCTTCATAATAATTCTGGTAACTATATTTAGATAATAAAAATAAAATTAAGACACAAAATAGCTTTGATAGCATAATTGGATGGACAAAATCATTTAATTTTAAAAGACTTAACCACAGAATTCCAAAACCAGCAACATATAACCAAAAAGGAGTACCTACCGGTAATATCATCCATAAAAATAAAGCAGATATAGTAAAACGATTTACTTTTATTGTTTTAGTAAATTTATAATCCATTAAAAATCCTAAACCCAAAGATAGTATTAAACTGATAATGGGTTTTACTAGCAATAAAACTTGTTTACTTTCTAAATAAACCATTAAAGAATTTTTGTATAATCCATAAACAATAAATGGAATACATAGGAAAAAGATAAATTTATAATAATTATTTAAATCATTTTTAGAATGATTAATTGTCATTTAGTTCACCTACTTCTATAGCAGCTTTTAAATTAATATAAGAAGGACATACATAATTACATAAACCACATTTTAAACACTTATCTAAGTATTTTTTAGAAACAATTTTACTATTTTCATAAATATATTTAGGATTAATTTCAGCTGGACAATAAGCTTTGCATAAACCACAACTAATACATTTAGCTGTTTTCTCTTCTTCCTTTTTATTAAAAACTAAGGCTCTTAAATCTTTCGTGACAATTAGTTCATCAAGCTGTGTTACTTTATTGCCGGAAATACATCCATTTAAAAATATATCACAATCATTATTCTTAATTTTAGCAAATCTTAAAATCTCGCTTACTTTGGTTCCTAATTTAACATTTATTACGCAAGATTTGATATCTGTTCCACTAATACTTAAATATTTCTCTGTCACATTTTTCTTACACCTTAAAACATTATTAATTTCATAAACTTCTTCTGGATTAAGAATAATCCCTTCTTTTATATTTAGAATATTATATAAATAGTCTGTATTTAAAATTGGATAAACATTTGGAACTGTCACCAATTTTATATAAGGAAAAATACCCAAAGTACTAATTAAATTTTCAATATTTTTCTTTTCGTTATCTTTAATAACAATATATATATTTTTAAACTTCTCAAGGTCATTCAAATAATCAATGGTATCTAATAAATCTTGAAAATGATTATTAACTAACATTGAATAAGTATAAACTAGTGGTTCATCTTCAATAATACTAAAAATCAAGTTAGTTGATTTCTTTTGTAATTTTTTACTTAAATCAGTTCTTAAATATTTTAGCATTTCTTCGTTAGACATTTTTTTAATCTTTTTGTTTTGTTCTTTAAAATCATTTTCTATTACTAAACAGCTTTTAATACCATTTACGGTAAGACATTTTTTAATTCCACAAGCGCTTCCTGAAACATAACTAACTGACGCATCTGTTATAAAATCTCCTTTTAATACCTTTTTATTTTCTTTTAAATTTAATTTAAAATTTTCTTCTAAAGGCACATATACATAATCAGGGGACAAATAATTTTTTAATTTTGGAGTGCCGATGGTCATTATATTTGTTTCCAACTTCATAAGTTTTCGCATACTATCACCTAACTTATCTTAAACTTAATATTCATTATACACTATAAATAACATAATTCTAACTATTTTTTAAACTCATCTATAAATTTTTTTAAATTAACGGCTACATTAACAGGAATAATCTGTTGTAATTCTTCTAAAGAAGCTTGTTTTAACTTCATAATACTTCCATATTTTTTTATTAATAATTTTTTACGTTCTTTTCCAATACCTTCAACATTATCTAAAATACTTGAAATAGATCCTTTACTTCTTATACTTCGATGATAATTAATTGTAAATCTATGTACTTCATCTTGCATTCTTGTTAAATAGAAAAATACTTGGCTATCTTTAGGAATATTTACCACATCATATGTATCCCCATCTAACAAATCATTTGTTCTATGATGTGCATTCTTTTTTAAACCGCATACCTTGATATTTAAATTTAAGTCTTCTAAAACACTTTTAGCAGCATTGATTTGATTAATTCCCCCATCAACAATAATCAAACTTGGTAATTCTGTTTTTTCTAATAAAGCTTTATAATAACGACGATATATAACTTCTTTCATCATATTATAATCATCATTTTTATCTAAACTAATTTTATATTTACGATATTCATTTTTATCTGGTTTACCATGGCGAAAAACGACCATCCCACTAACGCTAAATGTTCCAAACAAATTGGAATTATCAAACAAATCAATTCTATTTAAATTAGCTATATTTAAGATTTGTCCTAATTCTTCGTTAGCTTTATCTGTTTTTTCTAATTCTTTTTCCACTATTTTCAAATGATTTTCTAAAGCAACTTTAGCATTCATAGTTGCCATATCAAGTAATTTCTTCTTACTGCTTTTTACTGGTGTAACTAATTTAGCAGCAATTAATTTCATAATTAGTTCTTTATTAATTTCTTCAGGGACTAGTATTTCACTAGGAATTTCTTTAGTTTGATAAAAGTTTGCTATATATAATTCTAATTGTTCTAATGCATCATCTACTAAAATCAAATAATCTTGATGAGACCCAACCAATTTTCCGTTACGAACAAAAAAGATTACGATTGCTAAGTAGCCATTATCATAATGATATGATATAACATCTCGATTAGCTAAATCCGTTAACTCTACTTTTTGTTTTTCTTCTAAAATTGTAATATAATCTAATTCTTGTTTTAATTCATTAGCCATTTCATAATTTAATGATTCACTATATAAATTAATCTTTTCCATTATTTTATCTTTTAAAGTTTTGTTGTTACCTCTTAAAAAAGCTAAAATATCTTTTTCCATTTGTTCTAATTTTTCTTGATCATAACCTTTCGTACAGTATCCCAAACATTCATGGATATGATAATATAAACAAGGTTGTTTTGGCATCGAATCGCATTTTTTTAACGGATATAATCTATTCAATAAATTAACTATTCTTCTCGCCGCATAAGCATTTGGATAAGGTCCAAATAGCATTTTTTTATCTTTCTTTTTAATATTTAAATAGCGAGATACTTTAACTTTGGGAAATGGTTTAGAAATATACTCAATATAAGGATAACTCTTATCATCTTTAAGTAAAATATTATAATACGGATTATATTTTTTTATTAAATTGATTTCTGTAATAAACGCTTCTGCTTCCGTATTTGTAATTATATATGTAAAATCAATTATTTGACCAACTAACATCGCTGTTTTTCCTGTGTGTTGCCGATTAAAGTAAGAAGAAACGCGTTTATGTAAATTTTTTGCTTTTCCCACATAAATAATTTGCTTATCTTTATTAAGCATTTGATAACAACCTGGTAAATGTGGAACTAATTTCAGTTTTTCTTGAATCATAAACAACATCTCCTTCAAAATTATTATACTACAAAAAAAATTAATTATCTAAAAAACATTGTGTAAAACAATATACATTTCTATAGGATGATTTGACTCATTTTGACACAATTAATTAAATATGTTATAATCAAACCATCTATGGGGGGGTAAATAATGGCTAATGAGTATTTTAAAAATAAAAGGAATTTGATAAATTCTCGAGAATTTATTAGAAAAACTTTGATGGATACTTTGGATACAGCTAAATTTAACGCCTCCCTAATAACAACAGGATGTATACCGCCAGAATTTTCGGGTATGATTTTTGTTATTCAACTCTATTCTATTTATTTTCATACATGTTATAATGCACTAAATATATTTTTTAAAAAAGAGAATAAAGAATACTTAAAACTGATTGAAAAATATAATACTTTTATAAATGAAATAGCAGAACTTTTTAGAAGTTTTGGAGAATTAGATATATATGAAATAAATGTGTTATATAATATATTACTTTATCAAGGAACATTTTCAAAAACAGATACATTCTCTTACTATAAATATGCAATTGATAACGCAGAAATAGAAACATTAGGATCACGAGTTACATCAGGAACAGGGGTATGCCGCCATATAAGCGCAAATTTACTTGATATCTATAAGAAGTTAGGATATAAGGGATTCGAAATAGAATGCAGTAACAGTTGGAAAAAAATCAGGATACACCCTAACCATCAAATAATAGGTGTGTATGACAAGAACACTTTGCTAATATCTGATCCAACCAATGAATATATAGGATATTTTTCTACTGATTCAACCCAAACAATTATAATGTCACCCATAAATAATATGAATTTAAAAATAGAATATTATGTTCCAATATTAGAATATTTATTAAATTATGATGAACACAGAAAAATGGTTAAAGCTCACAACATACCAAGCTATATAGAAGAAAAAGGAATTGAAGAAATGACTAAAAGTTTTGATAAAATTTATACATTAGTTGAACAAAATAAATTAGCAGTTCAAAAATGGAAAGAAAAAAACTTTGTCTTAATTCAAGAAATAAGCCAATTAGAAAAACAAATAACAGATTACAGAGATCAACCAACAAGAAAATTGAAAAGGTGATTAAATGAAACTAATTAAGAAAATAGAAATAATCGAAAAGAAAAGTAAATTTATTGCTTATTATTATGAAATAAATTCAGAAGATGAAGCTAAACAAATCATAAATGAATTAAAAGAAGAGCATAAAAAAGCTAGACATATCCCCTACGCTTATAAATTACCATCTACAGCACGTAAAAGCGATGATAAAGAACCATCTAATACTGCTGGAACTCCAATCTATAATTTAATCGAAAAAAAAGGACTAAACAATGTTTTTATTGCCGTAGTCCGTTACTTTGGTGGCACTAAATTAGGTGCCGGTTTACTTACTAGAACTTACTTAAAAGCTGCCAGTAATGTTATTTCATAAAAGGTAACACTTTAGTAATACTTACATTACTTACCTCTAAAGATTTAATAACTTTATTTACATTAGATAAAGTTATTTTTTTATACATTTCTTTAATATTATCATGAATAGTTCCATACATAATTAAATCACTTTGAATATCATTACTTACTAATTCAATATCATCATATTTTAAAATTAAATTAGCTATAGAGCCATTTAAAGATCTAGTTAAATCTTTTTCTGTCACATTTATATTCTCTAGTTGCTCTTTTATTTTTCCTATTACTGCCTCTGGCATTTTAGATTCAAAAGTAAAATTAATTAATAGATAATCATCATAAAAACTAGCATTATAAGTAAAACTTAATATCATGTTATTTTCTAGTAGTTCTTCATTAAAATCAGTTACACTACCAAAATTAGTATTTAAAATGATATCTAAAATTGCTTGTAACTTAACATCTTCAAAGTCTTTAAATCTCTTTTTGGGTATTTTCAAACAATACTTAACTTTAGGTAATTCAACATTATCATAATAAGTATCATCTATTTTAAATACTTTAATTGGTTCTTTTTCTTTAATAATCTCTGGTCTAGAATATTTTTTAATATTTAATTTTGCCAACGTATCATTAACAATTTGTATAGATTCATAAGGATTTATGTTACCAGTAATAACTAAGAACATATTTTCGGGATGATAAAAAGCTTCAAATATTAATTTAATATCCTCTAAAGTAATATTCTTGATATCTTTAACATCACCTGCTACTCGATTACGATAATGACTTCTTTTAAATACATTACTTAACGAATTAAAAAACAAATTAGAGTATGGATTATCTTTATCCATTTTTATTTCTTCCGTAATAATTCCTTTTTCATTAGCAATAATTCCTTTAGTAAAATATGGAGTTAAAACATATTTTATTAAATGAGACAGATTATCTTCTAAATTATCATTACCAAACACTTCATAATTAGTATATTCAAATGTTGTAAAAGCATTTATATCGCTACCTAATTTTTCAAAATAATCATTTGCTTTTACCCCTTTTTTCTCATTAAATTTAATATGTTCCATAAAATGAGCAATTCCTAAAGGCATATGATAAGTTTTATTCTTAAAATTAAAATCGGTATGTAAAGATCCATATTTAACACATAAAGATAAATAAAAACCATTTAATTTAGGATTTTGCCATATATAAACAGGCATATTATGTAAAGATTCTTCATAAAAAATTGTTTCGTCTAAACCATTTAACTCAATCTTTTTCATATATTGCTACCCTCTTCTAAAGTATAAATTGTATTAAGTTTTAATTTCTTAGCAAACATCATAATATCTTCTTTAGATAACTCTCTTATTATTTTAATTCGATCTTCTGGCAATGGAAAATCATCAAAAGTATTAAAAATATAATTTCCTAACAAAGCCACCTGATTATCCCCCGCCATATTAATTGAAAATATTGCACTTTTTTTCGCATCTTCTAAATTTTCTTCGGTAAAATCTCCTTTAATCATTTCATTTAAAGCTTTTTTAATCAATTTAATTGCTTTAGAAACATTTTCTTTAGCTAAAGATACTTTTATCATCGCTAAATTATCGTATTTTAAATACATGAAATTTACCCCATAACACATGGCATTTTCTTCTCTTAAATATCTGTATAGTTTACTATTTAAAGTACCATTTCCAAAAATACCATTAAATATATAAGGAATAATATTTCTCTCATTAAAATTTAAATCACATGTATTATAAATCATAATTAAATTTGATTGACCAAAATTACCTTGATCGTTTACTTCTTTTACTTTTTTTATCACATTATTATTTAAATATAAAGTTGATTTAGTATTTTTAATGACTCTATTTAAAAAATATTTATTAATAACACTTGCTATAGCATCTAAATCAATATCTCCAATAACAAATATATCACATACATCATTTTTTAACATGTCATGATAAACTTCCCATAACTTACTTGTGGTAATATCACTTAAATACTCTTTTTGATCAATTAATCCATAACTAGATGGCGAATTATTATCTAAAGCTTTCAAAGCATTAATAATAGATATTTTATTTGGATTTTCCTTTATAGTTTCTATTTCACTTAATAAATTGTTTTTATTTATATTAAAACTTTTTAAATCAAATTCTTTGTTGGTAATATTTGGTTTAAAAATTATTGTCATAAGTAATTTAATTACTTCATCCAAATAATTACTTTCATCAATATATTTTGGATTTACAAAACTAGAACAATAACTAGTAAATAAACTATTTCCTAGGCGATTAATAACTCCCGTATAGTTAACATTATATAATTCTTCACATCTAATAACAAAATCTTTTCTTTTTTTATAATCTTTATTAGAATGAAGCATTGTATCAACTAATAAACTTCTTTCTACCAAATCATGTTCTAAAATATTTTTACGAAATATAACTTCGATATGACAACTTTTAAATTTATCATTTTTAATGCCGTATATATTATAATTAGGATATTCAAACTTTTTATATACCATCTAACTCACCATTTATTATTATAGCATAATTACTTTATTTTATTATATTGTTTTATAAAATAATCATCAGTCATCCCACCAATATAATCGATAACAATTCTTTCTTTAGAATTACAATTTTTATATTCTAAAGACATATTATTTAAAAACGAGCTATAGATTAAAGACTCTTGATTATTTTCTTCAACATCTTTTAAATATTTATTAAATAACTTTTCAAACATTTCTTGATATTTTTCTATTTGTTCTTTAGAATTTGCTTTTAAATAGATATTTTCATAATTAAAATTCTTTAATTCAACAATTGCTTGATATACATCTTTACTCAATTTAAGATATGGTTTATCAATACTATTATTAATAATATCTAATATTATCGTATTTACAATAGCACTATTATTATCGCCTAATACACTAACTATGTTAGCAGAAATATCTTCTTTTTTAATTAATTTCATTCGGTAAGCATCTTCTAAATCTCTTCCTAAATAAGCTATCATATCACTTATTCTTACCACACAGCCTTCCAAGCTCATTGCTTTTAATTCTTTGGTATCAGCACTTTGATAAGATGCACTATATTCACTTATAAAGTTTTCTTTTGTTTTATTATAATCCGGTTCTATTTTATCAATAGCAAACTCACCATTATGACACATAATACCATCCAATACTTGCATACTAACATTTAACCCATTACCATAGTTTTCTACATTCATAAGCATCCTAACACTTTGAATATTATGATTAAAATATCCTTCACCGTGTTTCAAACTTAAATCACTTAAAATCTTTTCGCCAACATGCCCAAACGGTGTATGTCCTAAATCATGCCCTAGAGCTATTGCTTCAATTAAATCTTCATTTAAAGCTAATGCTCTACCAATAGTTCTCGCTATTTTACTTACATATTGGACATGCAGCATTCTTTTCGTAATATGATCAGATTCATTAAAAGAAAATACTTGGGTTTTATCCATATAACGAATAAAAGATAACGCATACAAAATCTTATCACAATCATGAAAATAATTAGAACGTATATCTTCCTTTTTAGCTTTAAAATAAATTGCTTGCTCATCAAGACAAGCATACTTACTTAAACTATTATTATGTCTTTGCATCTTTTCTTTTATTAAATTATTCATAGCATCCTCCATCATATATATTAAAAGTTTAAACTATTTTTAATTAAAATACAATGAATTTAAATTTATTATAAAAATATACTTTATTAGGTGATTTTAATTGTTTTTAAATTTTATTAATATTATTAAAGATATGTTATTTTTTACAGGAAGTTATTCCAATAATGTCTTTCCGGAACCACTAAGTAAAGAAGATGAAGATTACTATGTAAATAAAATGTTACAACACGATAAAGAAGCCAGAAACATTTTAATTGAAAGAAACCTTCGTTTAGTAGCACATATTGTTAAAAAATTTGAAACAAAAAACATTGATACGGATGATTTGATAAGCATTGGAACAATCGGACTTATTAAAGGAATTGATACTTATAAAGAAAACAAATCAACCAAAATTACAACCTATGCCGCAAAATGTATTCAAAACGAAATTTTAATGTATTTTAGAAGCAATAAGAAAAATCAAAATAATGTCAGCATTAATGATTCGATCGGCTATGATAAAGAAGGAAATGAAATTAATTTAATAGATGTTTTACAAAACGAAGATAAAGAAGACTTTGCTGACTCTATTCATAAAGAACATAATATCGAATTATTAAAAAAATACTTAGTAGTTTTATCTAAAAGAGAAAAAGAAATTATCATCAAAAGGTATGGACTTTGTATGCAAGACGAGAAAACTCAAAAAGAAATAGCCAAAGAAATGGGAATCTCAAGAAGTTATGTATCTAGAATTGAAAAAAGAGCATTAACTAAGATGCTCCGTGAATACTTAAAAAATAATCAAGAAATATAAAAACGTCTCAATTAAGACGTTCATCAATATCATCAATATCTTTTATTTGTTCTTCTAAAGCTTGTTTAAAGCGACGTTTAAATACAATAACTTTTCTTTTTAAATTTTGGGCTTCGTATTCAACCCTTTCAGCTTTAAGAAGTGCATCATTAACAATTCTTGATGCATTTTTCTTCGCATCTTCAATAATCGAATTAGATTCATCACGAGCAACTCGTTTTATATTATTTGAAGCATCTTCTGCAACCAAAATTGCTTTATTTAATGTATTTTCTAAGTTTTTATATTTTTCTAATTCATTTTTTAAACTTAAAATTTCTTGGTCACGTCTTTTTAAATTAGTAAGCATGTTTTCATATTCTTTAGTAACTTCTTTTACAAAATTATTTACTTCTATTTTAGAATATCCCTTAAAACTAGTACTAAATTTTTTCATGCTTCACCAACTTTCTACTTCATACTTTAATTACCATTCTAATTCGTCATCATTTGCTGTTTCTTTTTTTGCTCGTTCATCAGTTATTTTACCTTGAACATTAACGTTTTTTGGAGTACAAAGGTAAATGCCTACTCCTATTTTTTGCATCGTCCCCCCAATAGCATAAATGCATCCACTTAAGAAATCAATAATACGCTTAGCTTGTTCAGTTGTAACTCTTTTCAAATTTACAACAACACTATTACGATTTTTTAAATAATCCGCAATTTGTTGACTTTCTGAATAAGCTCTAGGTTCTAAAAGAATCATTTTATTTCCGCATTTATCTGCTTCTTTGATTGCTTCTGTTTCACTCATATTATAATATTCATCTTCAGTACCCAAAAGAGTATCATCTTCTTCATCAGAAAACATTTTTTTTAATTTATTAAATGCCATTGCTATTCCTCCTATATTACATTTCTTATTCTAACAAAATTTATCATATTTAGCAAGTAGCTAGTTTAATATTTTTAACGACTTCCGCCGCCACCTCTGCCACCGCCGAAGGACCCGCCACCGCCTCCGCCGGAAGAAAATCCGCCACCACCAGATGAATAGCCCATCGCAGCACTTCTTGCTGAAGATGCTGAATGATACCCAGTAAAAGCTAATCTATCAATAAATATAAAAGTATCATAATCAAACTCAGCAAATTCATTTATTTCCGGATAAAAATCTTTAAATTGTTTAGCTACTTTATCAGCGATACCAAATAATTGAGCAAAAATTAAATACTCTTGCCACAAGTGAACTTCAATCGGAGCCTTTTCTTTAATGTTCGAAAATTCTATTAGATATTTCTTTAATCCATCAATTTTACAAGCCTCTTCATATAATTTTGGAGTAGCATAACGGTAATTTATTTTTAAAGGGCTTGATTCAGACTTAGTTGTTATCCAACCTTTAGAAATTAAAACTTCCCTAGTAACCCGATAATTATCATCGTACCATTCCAATATATCTTTATAAAAAGTTTTACAATACCAAGCAAAATCCTTTTTTTCAAGCACATCGTTATTACTTGCGCCATACATCCACTTAAACAATTCTCTTTCTGGATCATATAATGTATAATTTTCAGGTAAAACTTTATACATAAATCGTATAACATTTAATCCCTTATCATTTTTTTCTATTTTTATAATGCTATCTTTAAGCCATTTTAATAATAAGCATCCCATGAAATTAGAATTATTTTTATCAAGTTTATAAGCATTTGCAATATAACTAGCAATATAAATATCTTTTTCACAAGGAATTTCTCTAAATAAAGGATTGTTTTTTGAAATCTTACTTGATACTCCCTCATAACGCAATTTAGTATATTTTGATTGATTATTAAAAGATTTCTTAGCAACTAGAAGAAAAATTAAAATATATGGAATAACACCGATTATAAAAAATCTAAAAATATCCAATAAATAATTATATTTTGAAGCCCCTTCTTGCGCCATGCTTAAATAATATTCAAAATTATTATTTAAATCAGAGGATGTCTGGAAAGTCCCGCTCGGGATTTTTGCTAGCAAAACAACATACTCGCTTGACTTCATTGCATCTTCATTTGACAATTTTATTTCTCCGTTAGATACATAAGCATAGTCACCTTTAACTCCATAACCCCATACATCAATACTATCTTCAAAATAATAATTTGCCCTTATTGTTATATCATAATTATATGGTGCTGGGTCCATTTTTTTAGGAATAAGTGTCCAATAAATCATTTGAGCATCTGCCACATTTATTACAAAATTAGATATCTCATATGTCAATTTATATTGCATATTTCCATATTCACTAATACCCCAACATAGCTCTAAACCTTCACTAGTATGGTTAATTCCACTTTTGTAAGCTTTATAATTAAAAGTTTCATCTATATCCCAATAAGTTAATGGTTCAAATTCTTTATTTCCTACACTAACTCTAAAATTAGAAATATGTGAATCACCTAAATTACCATAGGATTTATAATTTTCTGTTCCTTCATTAGTATCCATATCCCAATATTCAGTCACATGAGCTGTTCCATATTCATCAATATAAATATCCATATCAATGTTATTTATCGTATTTGCGTAAGAAACAGTAACCGTCAAAAACAAAACAAATAAACTAAAAATAATTTTTTTCATAATTTCTCCTATAAAAAAACTTACTTAAGTAAGTTTTAAAATTTAACTGAAACGCTTTCTCTTTCAGATTCCAGTGCTTCAAAGAATGATTCTTGTTTAAATTTAAACATACTAGCAATAATATTAGACGGAAACATTTCAATCTTATTATTATAATTCATTACTACATCATTATAAAATTGTCTAGCATAAGATATTTTATCTTCTGTTTCTTTTAATTCATTTTGTAAATTTAAAAAATTCTCATTCGCTTTTAGTTCTGGATAACTTTCTGCTAAAGCAAACAATTTTGTTACTGCACTAGTTAATTCATTAGCAGCTTTCATTTCTTTTTCAGGAGTATCAGCAGATTCAAAACTATTTCTAGCTTTTACAACATCCTCAAGGGTATCTTTTTCATGTTTCGCATATCCCTTTACCGTTTCTACTAAATTAGGAATTAAATCAAAGCGTCTTTTCAAATAAACATCAATTTGGGCCCATTGATCTTTCACTTTATTTCGTAAAGACACTAATGAGTTATAAACAGATGCAACATAAATTGCAATTAATACTACTGCTACAATTAAAATAATAAGTCCAATATTCATCAAAAAACCTTCTTTCTATTATCATTATATCGCATAAAAAATAAAACAACAATTATTTATTTTTATAAATGTCTAATAACTTGTCAAAATCATCATCTAAAGCCATAATGTTTTTTCGAAAGCTTCCACATTTTTCACATTTATATATAATTTTATACGTATTCTTATATTTTTCTAATTCAACAGGCACAAGTTTACCATGACAATCTTCGCTTCGATCACCGGGATTTATATCAACATGTTTTGATGCCAAACAATAAGGACAATGGTCTCTGGCTGTATAACTTAATCTATTTACTTCTTTACCACAATATTCACAAATAAAATCTTCATCAATCATCGTAAACTTCTTTGGCATAATATCACCCCAATAAGTATTCTAACACAACTGGTGCCAAAATAATAAGCATCATTATTGGTAAAAAAAACAATACTGATATAACACTAATCTTAGTTGGCAATTTAGCGATTTGAGCTTTAATGTTTAATATTTGTTGCTCCCTTAAAAAATCAATTTGATTATATAAAGATTCAATAATACTATTTCCAAAAATATTTGATTGTGTGATATTTAAAATTGTATTATTTATTATATCGCTAGGAATCCTTTTTTTCATATCTTCTAAAGCTTCTACTAAACTTTTTCCTAAATCAACTTCTTCAAGCATTCTTTTAAACTCGCTGGATATATCATTATTAATGTTTTTGGTTGTTATTTCTAAAGATGCTTTTAAATTTCGTCCACTTTCAAGTGTTAAGGCCAATACTTCAAAAAAATAGATCGCTTCATTTTCCAAACTTTTTTTTCGTTTGTTTATTTTAACATCTAATAACAAAAATTCATATGCATAAAAATACATTAAACTAATTAATGGTGCCAAAATAAACCCTTTATCTGATAAAATTAAGATAGCAAAGAATATCATTAATGTAGTAAGCAAACGAACATTTAAAAAATCTAACGAATCAAATTTATTTAACATTCCAGCTTTAATAATTTTTTCTTTAATTTTTTTAATAGTACTTTTTCGATAAATCTTTAAAATCATTTTACTACTTTTCATAATTTCACCTTTAATAGTCTTTTTATTACAACGATATACATGCTGTATAGTAATATAATTATTCCTAAAATTAACATTCCTATTTTATTTTCAAACAAGGGAAGAAAATATTCTGGATTTAAAATGAAAATAACCAAACTAAACAAAAATGGTAATAAAACTAGCATTCTAAAAACAAATACACTTGAAGCTGTCAAACTGTTTAATTCATTTCTTAATTTCTTTTTATCAAAGAAAGATTTTTCAATCATTGAAAAAACTTTAACGATATTACCACCAGTTTTATTAAGTAAAGACAAACTAGAAGTAATATATTGCGCATCTTCTAACTTAACTCTCTCATAAAAACGTTTAAAAACAACTTCCAAACTTAAACCATAATTAATATCAATATAAATTTTTTTAAACTCATCTCTAATTGGACCATCTAACTCTTGTTTTACAATTTCTACCGCTTGCGTAACATTGCTCCCTGACTTAAATGCATTATTCATAATAATAACAGCTTTTAATAAATCATCTTCTACCAATTTACATTTTTTATTAAATTGAAAACTCCAATAGGCATCAGGTAAAAAGAATGCTAAAGATGCAGCTATAATTGCCGTATATATATTAAAATGAGCATATTGAAACATCAAAGTAAATAAATATAATATTTCAATGATAATAACTAGAATTATCTTGAAAGAAACGAAATCCACTTCATCTTTAAAATCTTTTTCTTCAAAAGTTATATACCTTTCATATCTCTCAGCATATCGACTCAAAAAAACCGACTTTTTCAAAATGGCTGATATTTTTCTTAATATTTGCCATCCTTTATAAAATAACTTATCAAATAAAGATTCTTCATCTTCAATATCAGGGTCTAAAGCAAATTTACTAATTCTTCTTTCATACTTTAAGGCTTTTGTCTGACGCAATAAAACAATTATAGCAACAATAAAACCTAAAATCGAAATCACTTGAATAATAAACGCTTCCCAAATAATTGATTCTTGCGTCATAATTTTCCTTCCTTATCTATTTTTTATCTTCAAACATATCATCAACCGAATTTATTCCTCTAGCTTTTAATTTCTTATAAACTTTTGGAATAACATCATACAAAATATATGTTCCGTCAACTTCGTTATTTTCAGTTAACCCTTTTTGCTTAAATGCAAATATTTCTTTCATTTTTATTTCATCATCGGAAAAACCAATTAGTTCTGAAATGCTGGTAACTTTTCTTCTTCCATCACTCATTCTTTCAATATTAATTACCAAATCAATGGCATTTACAATATACTCTCTTATCGCTTTAATTGGAATTTCCATCCCACCCATTAAAACCATCGTTTCCAATCTATTTAAAGCATCAATCGGACTATTTGCATGTAATGTAGTCATTGATCCATCATGCCCTGTATTCATCGCTTGTAACATATCAAAAGCTTCTTTTCCACGTACTTCTCCAACAATAATACGATCAGGTCTCATACGTAGTGAATTAATAACTAAATCACGAATCGTAATTTCTCCTTCACTTTCATAATTAACATTTCTGGTCTCCAAAGAAATAACATGGTTTTGGTTCAATCTAAGTTCTGCAGCATCCTCTATTGTAATAATACGTTCATTTTCATTAATAAAACCACTTAAAATATTTAAAAGAGTTGTTTTTCCACTACCAGTACCACCGCAAATTAACATATTTACTCTTCCTTGGACACAAGCTTCCAAAAATCTCGCCATATAAGGAGTTAATGAGCCAATTCTAATAAAATCATCAATTGTTGACATGGTTTCTTTAAATTTACGAATAGTTATAACTGGACCTTTCGTTGATAAAGGTGGAATAACTGCGTTAATACGCGAACCATCTTGTAATCTTGAATCAACCATCGGAGTAGTAGCATCTATCGTTCTTCCTAAAGGTTGAATTAATCTTTGTACAGTTCTAATTATATGTTCATCATTAATAAATGAAACACTTTCATCCTTAATAATTTCACCATCAATTTCAATATAAATTTCATCAGGACTATTAACCATAATTTCCGTAATGTTTTTATCTTCTAATAACTCTGTAAGAGGCCCAAGGCCATTTATTTCATTATCAATTAAATTAAATAAATGACTTCTTTCTAAATTAGATAAATCATAACCCTCAATTGTTTTATCTATTTCATCATATATCCACTCATTTAATTGCTTATCCTTAGGCATTTCATTATCAATTAAATTTTCTACTATCTTCGTTCTTAATTGATCTAACAATCTCTTATCAGGAAATATATCATAATCAGTTATATTACGATAAGTATTTTTTGTTTTTTCAAAAGAGAAGGCATCTCTTAACGTTTGTCTAGACATTATTTAACCTCCTTTTTTTCTAAAAACTCTGAAGCAATTGTCATTAAAGTAACATAATCTTTATTAAATACATTTGGCATTTTAGGATCTAATGTAACAATTTTCCCTTCTAAAGTATATAGATCTAAATTTTTAATAAATAAATCACTTGATAACGTATAATCAATATTATTTTTTAAGATATTTTTCATATCATACATCGAAAAATATTTTTTAAATGGATCCCTACTATTATTTAATAACACCTTATAATAATCTAATCCAACATCTTTAAATACTGCTAATAAATTCCGCATATTTTTTAAATCTTGAACATCATTAGTTAGTACAAATAATATTTCATCAACTTTATCCATCATAGAAATATTAAATTCATTTAAATTATGATTAGTATCAATTAAAACAACATCATAATTATGAATAGCCTTATCTAAAACTATTTCAATAAATTTAGAATCAATTCTTGTTGCTTGACGAGGATCTTTTGGTGCAGCTAAAAAATCTATATTTTCATTATAAATATACTTAGTAATATAATTATTAAAATCTTTATAACGATTATTATTATAATCATCTACAAAATTATATAAACTCTTATCAAAAGGCGTGTTTAAACAAACCGCAATCGAGCCGCCTGATAAGTCAAAGTCTATTATTAACACTCTTTTTTCTAATTGTGCAAATATTCCAGCTAAAGATGTAGTTATAAATGTTTTTCCTACACCACCTTTAGAAGAGGAAATGCATAACGATTTACCTTTCACACTTGCCATAATTATACCCTCTATTCTTATTTAAAAATCACTTTATTATTCTTAATTTCCCCTGTTATGTCTATTTCTAATTCATAATTGTTAAATCCAACTACTTTACCAAATATACTATTAATAAAATAATGATTTTTTATATTTAATTTACCTTTTTCTCTTATAATTTCTAATTCATCAGTTGGAATGTTATTTTTTTTTAAAAGCATCTTTATTTTATCATTGTCAATTTGAGTTTTTATCAAATCATTCCTAATTATATCTTTAGTTACATTTTTTAAATGTAACTTTTCATTTACTATCATTGAATTATCAATTATAAGAGCCGCGAGAATCATAAAAAGCGGAATTAAAAGAACAAATACAACTAACGTTTGACCTTTCTTATCCATAAGGCAGCGTCCTGATTACTCTTACATTGTAAGGTTTTCCTAATATTAAATTCAAGCCTGGAGTAACTATATCTGTTTCCCGCGATATTTCAAAAATAATATATTCATCTTTCTCATTAGTAACCTTAATTAAAGTATTCTTATTATTTTTCTTAAAATAACTTTCTACTTCCGCATAAGTTTTACCATTATTATACATCGATATCGTTTCGTCCATTAGACTTTCTAAATCACTTTTATAATAAAAAATCTTACCAAAATCTACTAAACAAAATATCATCATAATCATAACTGGCATAATTATAATAAATTCAACTAATGCTTGGCCCTTTTTACCAACTTTTATCACTTTATCACCCCTACTATAGCTTTTTTATTATAGCATATTATTCTTCATTTAAAAACTCTTTTGAAACACAAGTTGCTTCTCCTGGTTTGTTTCCTTCTTTGTATTCTTTATCTACTAAAGAACACGATGTTTTAGTTATTGAATCTTTTAAAAAACCTCCAAAATAATTTACTAAACCAATTACAATAACGCTTACAACAGCAATAATTAAAACATATTCGACTAACGCTTGACCGTTACGATTTAAATAACGTTTCATCTACTCCACCTACTTTAATTTAAGTTTACTTCATCTTAATCTTTTTGTCAATTTAATGAAAAGAAAAATCACTTTTTTGGAATATCTAAAAATTTTTTTGATATGATTATATTAGGTGATTAAAATGTATTTAACAATCGGCAAAAATAAATATAAAATTATTAAAGCTACTTCTTTTTTTAAAAGATTAATAGGATTAATAGGAAAAATCGATATTGATTACGGAATGTTATTTCCTAATTGTAATAGTATTCATACTTATTTTATGAAAGAAAATATTGATATAATTGGATTAGATGAAAATAACGAAGTCATCTACAAATATCAAAATTTACAAAAAAATCAGATAATTCATATTAATAATCCCCAAAAGAAAACTAGCATCTTAGAATTACCTAATAATGCCAGCAAAAAAATTAAATTAAATTCAATATTACTCTTTGAAGATGAATAAATAGTCTAAAATCTGAACTTCATCTCCCCGTTGGGCCCCTAAACGCTCTAATTCTTCTTCAATACCCATTCCTTTTAATTTACGAGCAAATCTTCGAATGCCTTCATCTTCCGTAAATTTAGTCATTTTAAATAGTTTTTCGACTTCATCGCCCTTAATAATCCATATACCATCTTCATTAGTAATTGTATACGGTTTTTCATTTTTAAATTTATAAATCACATGACTCTCTAATTGTTCATCGTTATATAACTCTTCTTGTTCAGTTTGGGCAATAATATCTGCTAACCGAAGCAACAATTTATCTAACCCTTGATGAGTAACTGCACTAATTTCAAATACTTCAATATTTGGATATTGCTCTTTAAATTTAGCTAAATTATTTTGAGCATCCGGTAAATCCATTTTATTAGCAATTACAACTTGTTTCTTATTCGCTAATTTATCACTGTATTTTTTTATTTCGTTATTAATAATTTCAAAATCATTAATTGGATCTCTACCTTCAAACGATCCCATATCAAGTACATGCGCTAAAATTTTAGTTCGCATAGCATGACGTAAAAATTTATGTCCTAAACCTGCACCATCACTAGCATTTTCGATTAACCCAGGTAAATCAGCTATTGTATAATTTCTGTTATCACTCAATTTTACAACTCCTAAATTGGGACTTAATGTTGTAAAGTGATATGCTCCTATTTTCGGCTTAGAAGAGCTAACTACAGAAAGCAAGGTGCTTTTTCCGACACTTGGCATTCCAATTAATCCTACTTCTGCTAAAACTTTTAGTTCGCATTTAATTAATCTTTCTTCACCAGGCTCACCATATTCACTCAATTTAGGAGCCGGTTCATTTTGGGTAGCAAACGCTTTATTTCCTCGGCCCCCGCGACCACCTTTAGCAACAATAACTTTATCATCAGGATTAACTAGGTCAGCAATAACTAAATTAGTATCTAAATCAATTACTGTTGTACCTTGAGGAACTTTTATTATGACATCATCAGCCATCGCCCCAGTTCTGTTAGAACCTTTACCATTTGTTCCCTTATCACCTTTAATAATTTTATGATATTTTAAATCAATTAAAGTTTTTAAGCCAGCGTCAACAATAAATACTATATCAGCACCTTTTCCTCCAGAACCACCATCAGGGCCTCCCATTGGCACGCATTTTTCTCTTCTAAAAGATGTGCATCCATCTCCACCTTTCCCTGCTTCAACCTTTATTGTAACTTCATCTATAAACATAATTTCACCTCTTTTTAACAACATTATTATCATACCACACTTTGTTTAAAATAAAAATAATTCATTAAAAAAAAGATTCTTATTATGAATCTCGTTTTATTTCTTATAATATTTGTAAATCTTGAAGTTCTCTTTCCGTTTTTTCTTCCCAACTAGAAGCTTGCACCTCTGCTATATGTCTACATCCCAGAATTAACATCAAAACTCTTGATTGACCAATACCACCACCAATTGTGTATGGTAATTCTTTATTAATAATTTTTTGATGATATGGTAATATTAATCTATCCATTGCATCAGCTTTTTCTAATTGAGCTAATAATGATTTTTCATCAACTCGAATTCCCATAGATGAGATTTCAACTGCTTTATCAATAATTTCATCATATATTAATAAATCTCCATTCAACTCCCAGTCATCATAATCAGGACTTCGTAAATCATGAGGAATACCAGATTGTAATTTTTCTCCTACCCCAATTATAAAAACGGCTTTCTTATTTTTACAAATAATATCTTCACGTTCTTTTGGGGTTTTATCAGGATATATATCTTCTAATTCCTGACTATCAATAAAATAAACATCAGAAGGTAAATCTATATACGAAAAACCATATTTTTCTTTAATTAAACTTACTGTTTCTTTTAAAGCATCATATATAGCTCTTATTGTTTCTTTTAAATAATCTATTGTTCGGTCTTCTTTTAGTATAACTTTTTCCCAATCCCATTGTTCAACATACAAAGAGTGTAAAGCATCTACAACTTCATCTTTTCTGATTGCTTTCATGTCCGTATACAAACCACGATTAATTGGAAACGCATATTTTCCTAATGCTTCTCTTTTCCATTTTGCTAACGAATGAACTATTTCAAATGACTCATCGCCTTTTGTAAAGCCAACAGCTTTTTCTACCCCTGTTAAACCATCCTGTAATCCAGAAGAAGTTTTAACAAACAACGGGCTTCCTACTTTTATTAAACTTAACTTTGCTTCAATTTTTTCTTCAAAACATTTTTTTATTTCAGCAATTAATTTTATTTTTTCTAAATAACTTATATCTTTTTTCATTATAATCCTTCTTTCTCTTAATTTTAATTTACGTATAAAACGTCTCTTAATTTTATGAAACATCACAAACAATTATTATCTTCTTTCAAAAAATCACACCCTTAAAAAAACCCGTTTCATCCCAAACATAAGGACGAATACGGGTATTTCGCGGTGCCACCTTAATTTATTACTAAAGGTTATTATACCTTTTATTTTAGTAATCTCTTTTGCTCTATTAAGCATTAGCAATATGATAACGGTTTGCATCCGAACTAGTCTACTAAGATAATTCCTTTCGGCAGTTTGCTCTAAGGTGTTCTTTCACAATATCCCTATAATCAGTTCACACTATACCTGATTCACTCGTATAAGCAATAAGGTTACTTTTCCTCTTCATCGCAAAAACAATATAGCATAAATAATTTTTTTTGTCAAACTTAACCTACTTAATGAAACTATTTACCAATATATTGCTTAATCTTTTTTCTAGCATAGGATGTTTGAGCATAAGAAAGCCATTCTTCTGAACATGTAGTATTATCGTCTTCTACTATAACTGTAACTCGATCATCATTTTGCAATCTTTCAAACTTGTTTGCTTCAATACCATTAATTAATACTCGATCCATTTTAGCCCCAATATCACTATGAATTTTAAAAGCGAAATCTATTGCTGTAGCATCTACTGGTAATTCGACTATATATCCATTAGGAGTCTTAACATAAATATTATTTGCCAATAATTCATCTTTTACTTTTGAAGCAAAATCTTTTGTCCCATCATTTGCCTCTCTAAGTTTTAATAGTTCCTCGTAGAACTGTAATGATTGGAATTTATCTTGCATTATTTGACTTGCTTTTCCAGGTTCTAAAATCCAATAAGCAGATAAGCCATAAGAAGCAATTGTTGCCATATCAAAAGTTTTAGGTTGGAACTGAATCAAGTGGCCAAAGGATGAATTTACGGTCGTATGAATAGATTGATACATATTAGTTTTAGGATTAAAAATAAAATCTTTAAAATATTTATTTTCCGGTTTATAACACATATGAACAGCCATTAAAGCTTTATAACACTCCTCTATTTTTTTTACCAACACATTAATAACCATTATGTCATGAATCTCATCAAACTCAATTCCCTTTGCTAATTTCAAATGAATACCAAAAATATCTTTGAATTTTATACGCAGCTGACTATCTACTCCTAGATTAAAAAGTTTATTTTGCACTGTTATTTTCATCGCATCTAAGTCGTTAAAATGAGTTTCCTTTAAAAACTCTCTTTTTTGATAAATATCATTGTATTCGGAAGGTTTTAAATATTTAAAAGATAAATCCTGCAATTCCTTCATGATTCGGTAAGCCCCAATTTTTCCCGCTATTCTTGAATATATTTCTAAAGTTTCTAAAGCCTTTTCTTTTTGTTTAAATGAATTTTTATAATTTAGCGTTCTCATATTATGTAATCGATCCGCTAACTTTATAATAAGAATTCTAATATCCACCAAACAACTTTTTAATAATTTTTCTTCATTAGCAGCTTTTTCTTCTTCTTTTGAAGTAAAAGAAATATTATCTATTTTAGTTACACCTTGAACCAAGGTTAAAACAGTTTGACCAAAAAGCTTTAAAATTTCTTCTTCTAAAGCAGACGTATCTTCTAAAACATCATGTAACAAAGCTGCACAAATTGTATTACTATCGGCATGCATCTGCGCCAAAATTAAGGCAACATTTAAAGGATGAGTTATAAAAGGCTCTCCACTATTACGTTTTTGGCCAAAATGATATCCATTTGCATAATTATATGCTTTTATAATACGTTCTTCATCAATAGGCATATAACTATTTGTTTTATCAATCAATTGTTTTAATAATTCTGCTCCTACAATATCGTAGCTATTTACATTACAATTCATCCCAAACCACCACTTTTTATTTAATTAACTATATAATAATACGTTTTAAAAAAAAACACAAATAAAAAAGCGCTTAGTTTTCGTAAACGCTTACTTTCTTCTTATCTCTTCCTAATCTTTCAAAACGAACTGTTCCACTAACTTTAGCAAATAATGTATGATCTTTGCCCATTCCAACATTAGTTCCTGGGTAAATTTTAGTACCTCTTTGACGATATATAATAGAACCAGCAGTAACTACTTGACCATCGCTTGCTTTAGCACCTAAACGACGTCCACGAGAGTCACGACCATTATCGGTTGAAGATTGACCTTTTTTATGAGCGAATAATTGAATATTCAAAATCATAAATTTCATGTTTCATCCTCCTATAATTTTTATATTTTCTTCGTATTGACTTGCTAAATCTTTTAACATGTCTAACATATTTTTTATTATTGTTAATGTTATTTTATCTTTTTTTAAAACTTCAATTTCTAAACCATCTTTATTTTCTTGATAACTAATCGCATCTTTATCAAATTGTAATACACAATTAATTGAAGATATTATAATTGATGATGCACTAGCACAAACAATATCTTTACCATAATCATCATATAAAGCATGGCCAGTAATTATAATTTTATCATTCTTAACATTTACTTTAATCATAATTATTTAACAATTTTCTTAACAACTAATTTAGTATATGGTTGTCTATGTCCTTTTTTATTACGATATTTTTTCTTTGGATGATATTTAAAAACAACTACTTTTTTGTTTTTACCATGTTTTTCAACATCACAAACAACTTTTGCTCCACTAACAAACGGAGTTCCAGCTTCACCATCAACCATTAAAACATCTGTAAAAGTAACTTCGCTACCTGCTTCAGCATTAAGCTTTTCTACATAGATAACATCGCCTTGAGAAACATAATATTGTTTTCCACCAGTTACAAATATAGCTTTCATTTCATACCTCCTTTATAATTTTAAGACGCGCCTTTAAGGTACTTATAATAAGTTTCTAAACCTTTTTAGTGCGGTTTTTCCGGAAAGCCCTTCAAACGGTATTAATTTTATCAAAATCTCTTACTTATGTCAAATTTTTTTGCTAAAACTTCTCTTTCGTTAACTACCCTATTTGCAACATAAAAATAATGATTATAATCTTTTCTTAATTTCTTTAAATTAAGGCTTTTTTCATATTGAATTTTCTTATATTCAACCTTTCTTAAATACCTTTCCAATAAAAATCGATAATATAATTTAGATTTAATCTTAAAATATTCAAAAATCTTATAAATTAAAAAACTTATTATTAAATAATTATTCAAACTAAACATGGTATTTAATCCAAAAAATAAGATTAAAAAAGCAAAAGAAATTATTCCTAATATAATATAAGCATAGTAATACCCAAAGAAATTTTCTACGAAACAACTTAGTATTTTAAATCCATCCAAAGGATATATAAAAATCATATTAAATAAAATAATCGTAAAATTATATTTAATAAATATTTGCCAAAAAGAATTATCAATAATATTAAATTTATAGAAAAGCAAAAATATTATAAATAGGATAAATTGAAATAAAAACCCGCCTATAGCAATTTTAAACTCTTTATCCAATGGAGTATTAATTGGTTTATCTATTGTCGTTATACCTCCAAAAGGAAGTAATTCTATTTTATCTATTTTATAACCATTTAAAATTGCCATTGTAACATGACCAAATTCATGAACTAATACTATCAAAAAAATAATTAAAGCTTGTTTAATATACCCTGTTAAAAAACAAGAAAAGAAAAACAAGTAAGTTGTAAAATTAATCTTTAGTTTGGTTAATATATTCTTCATAACCCAAATATTTGTTATCCTTAACTATTGTAACTATAAGATTATCATCTACTTCTCCAAGCACAGCGTTTGTCTCAATATAATCATAAAGTTTTATAGAAGAATTTTTAATATTACTATACCAAATATCTACATCATCTACTCCCTGAATTATAATAGTATACCCCAGATTTTCCTTTTCGCCCATAAATACAACTATTCCACTTGAAAAACTTTCAACAATTGTTTTTTGACCAAATACTATTCTTTCACTATCCCCAACTTTTTCTATTTTTTCGTATTGTAGGTTATTGGAAAAAACCATTGTTGCAACATCTTCTTTTTTTTCAGTTTCTATAACATTCCCAAAATACTTAACGTACCAATTATTTATCTTAGAATATGGAAAATTTTTAGTTAAAACTTCCTTTTTATATAATAAATAATTGTTTTCACTAGAATTAATAAAAATTAAACTGGATAAAACAAAGATAATACTGCATAACACTTTTGTAAAATATTTTGAAATAAAAGACTTTTCTTCTTTATTTTTAGATGCTTTACTTTTAATTGTTGTAATATCATTTTCATCAAACATAACATTCACCCAGAAAATTTTATGTTCCTTAACTTAAATAAATGATTAATAACTATTCCAAAGACGACCCATAAAAGATTAAAAATTAAAAATTTTCTTAACGACATACTCCAAAACAATCCATTTAAAATTATAAAAAAAACTAAATAATTAATAATTATATAAATCCAACTGTATTTTTTTAACTTAATTTTCTTTTTTAACTTTTGATTAATAAAATAGAGCAAAAAATATAGTATCGTTATAATAAAAGGCGTTTTCAAAAGATATAAATCATAAAATAGACTAATAATTAAAAAACATATTAAATCTTGTTTTTTTAGATAAGGAATAATTAAAATTATTAAATATGATGGAACATTTAAAAATAAAGAAATAAACAAATCTACTAATAAAAAACAAATCATCGACTACCACTTTCCAAAATAGCTACATAATCAATATTTTTAAGGGTTACTGCTGGAGTAAGTTTAAATATTTTTTGCAATCCTAAATCATCTTGATTTATTTCCTTAATTGTTCCTACTAAAATATTTTCTGGAATTTCGGTTAGCCCAGAAGTATACACTTTATCACCTATTTTTACATTCACATCACCAATAACATTTTCTAAATATAAAGTATTATTTTTAGCCGTTAAAATACCATAACTATTATTTATTTTGACTGATATATTTATTTTTGAATTGGTTATCAGCATCACCCTAGAACTATAATTATCTACTTTATCAATAATGCCTACTAATCCCATATTATTAACTACCGCCCTTTTTTTTAAAACATTATCCTTAGTGCCTTTGTTTATGGTAATATATTGCCAAAAATCATTAATGTTGCGATAGCTAACTTTACTAAGAATATAGTTATTATTAACTGTTTTTAAATTATTTGCTTTCAATAAAGCTTGATAGTCGGATAAAACGTTTTCTAAATTAAGGTTATAAACTTCATTAATTATTTCTGTTTTATCCGCCAAAGAAAGCACAACATCTTTTGTTAAAATCAAACTTAATAAAAGTATTATTAAAATCATTTCCGTATATTTATTTTTCATTTCATCAACCCATTATCATAAAAGCTATAATATTTATCATTAGCAATAATTATATGATCTATAACCGGAATTTGTAATAAATCGCCTGTTTTAATCAGCCTTTCCGTCGTTTCAATATCTACTTTAGAAGGAGTTGCCATTCCACTCGGATGATTATGTACTAATATAACACTAGCACTAGAGCGAACGATCGCTTCTTTAAATATTTCGCGCGGATGAACACTAAGATAATTCAAAGAACCAATAAATACCGTTTTATAAGTAATGATGTTTTTTTGATTATCTAAAAAAACCACAATAAAGTTTTCTTGTTTTTCTTTAATTAACAAGTATTTAAAATATTCAAAAATTACTAAAGCACTATTAACTTTAATCGGTTTCTGATGAGATATTTGATAAGATCTTCGCCCTAATTCTAAGGCCGCTAGCAAAGTAATAGCTTTTACTTCACCTACTCCCTTAATCTTACTTAACTTATTTATTGATAGCAAATTTAAGTTTTCTACTAATTCTACTTGTTTTAAAATTTCTCTAGCTACATCCAAAGCTGAAGCAGAAATAGCCCCAGTTCTTAAAATGATAGCAATTAATTCTGAATCTGTTAAATTATTAACTCCATATTTTAATGCTTTTTCTCTTGGTTTATCTTGTATTGGCAAATCTTTAATCATATTAATTCCTCACTTAGTTTAGCTAATAAATCCTTATTAATATTAATATAAATATCTTCATTAAAACTTCTTTTAATTAATTCTTCATACTTTTTCAAATTAGTTAAATAATTATCGGAAACTTCTAATTTTTTACAATAATAATTATAATTATTTTTTTTAAAGTAGCTTTCATAAGCTAAAGTAACTTCCTCATCATATGAAACACCAATATATACCCGATATAAATTTTCATCTTTTATAATTATAGCTTGTTCATATTTATTTTTTTCTATTACGGCATTTTCTTCGTCTTTAAATACCCCACTTTGAAAAACTGTAATATGATTATCGTTTTTTATTACATCAGTAACATTTTTATCTATTCCATAAAACATATAGAAAGCAAATAAACCACCCACAAAAATAGCAATTAAAGTTACCATTAAATACTTTTTCATTAAATCACCTATTTAATTATAAAAATTGTCATTTAAAAAAAATGTCATTTTCGGGCTAAATATCGGAATAATTTGACAAAATCTAAATATAGTGTATAATGTTTATTGCAATTACGTATGGCAGGGTTATTAGAATTTATAATGTGTTTATTACGTTTTTGGTTTATAGTATTTAGGACTGCCCTAAAGAATTATTCTAAATAAACTCCCTATAACATTTTAATAACAAACCTTAAGTAGGCAAATATGAAAGAAAGGAGAAAAAATATGGCAAGATATACTGGTCCAGTTTATAAAAAAGGACGTCGTCTTAACTTTTCTGTTTTAGAAAATGGTAAAGAATTAGCAAAACGTCCTTATGCACCTGGTCAACATGGTAATGATAGAAGAAAGAAATTAAGCGAATATGGTGTTCAATTACAAGAAAAACAAAAAGTTCGTTTAATGTACGGCTTAAATGAAAAACAATTCAGAAAAGTATTTGAAAAAGCATCTTCTATGAAAGGTATTACTGGTGAAAATTTACTAAGATTATTAGAAAGCCGTTTAGACAACTTAGTATATCGTATGGGACTTGCAAGAACTAGAAGAGCTGCGCGTCAACTTGTTAACCATGGACACATCGCTGTTAATGGAATTAAAGTAGACATTCCTTCTTATACTTGTAAACCAAATGATGTAATCACTGTTAGAGAAAATTCTTTAGAACATCCAGCAGTAAGAGAAGCTTTAGAAGCTAATACAGCTCGTTTATCATTTGTTTCATTCGATGACAAAAAAATGTCTGGGGCTTATGTAAGATATCCTGATCGTAGTGAATTAAACCAAGAAATTAATGAAGCATTAATCGTTGAATTCTACAACAGATAATAGTTAACCACGTTACTTAATAACGTGGTTTTATTTTTATATCAAAACAAAAAAATACATTTGCTTTTTCGGCAAACATATTTTTTTATTTTATCTTTTTAATTGTTTCTTTCACTTCTTCGATAGTTTGAAACCCAATAACTTTTTTTACCATTTCACCATTTTTGAAGTAACATACAGTTGGAATACTCATTACTCCATATTCTTTCGCTATTTCTGGATGTTCATCAACATTGATTTTTAAAATATTAATAAAATCAATCTTTTCCAAAACTGTTGCAAACATTTTACAAGGTCCACACCAATCAGCATAAAAATCAACTAAATATAAATCAGCCTTAATAATATCTTGGAGATTTTCCCCGCTTCTTAAATATTTTAACATAATCTACCCAATCCTTTATTAATAGAAATTTACTTCTGTTGTAATTTTCAATTTACCATCTTCAATTAATTTTTTTGCTTGTTCTTTAGAAATTACTCCATATCTAATTAATGATGTTAAAGCATCGACATTATAAGCTTCTTTATCATCTGTATCAGCATATTCTTTTTGCAACTCGTAAATTTCACTTAATGCATTATATGTTGGCCCAGCAACATTTGCTAAAACCGGTGTTCTTGCTAAAATTGTTCTTGCCCATGAACTTTCCATGATAAATTCACTAGTTATATTTATTCTTGCCAAAACAAATGCAGCTATAAAAATAAATACAATCATTTCCAAAACTCCAGCAATAGCACCTAAAATCTTTGAAAAGAAACCTAATACAATAGTAATATTTAATAACTTTTCAATTATTCCTGTTATATTTATTATTATCCCTAATACAGACGATAACAAGACAAATACTAATAAGAAAGCAATTGATTCATACAAGAAAATGTTTAATATTGATAAACCTCCAAAATCCCAAAATGGTAAATAATTGTACATAAACGTAGCTATTGGAGTCTTAAAATAAAACGATAAAACAATAACTAAGATTACTCCTATTAATGATACCATCGTTTTAATGAACCCTTTTTTAAATCCAATCAAAGCCCCTAGAATTAAAAATAAAATTATAATTGCGTCAACTATTGACATATTCTATCACCTATTATCTATTATAGCTTAATAATGATGAAAAATAAAGTATTTTATGTTAAAATTATTTTGAGGTGTAACATGAACATAGTATTTAAAGCTAGTGAAAACATTCAAAAAAAGATGATTAAATATTACGAAGATAAAAGAAAAGAAAAGACTCCATCCTACGCTGTCTTTCAAGCTGTAGAAGAAGATACTATTATAACTTTATATGAAAGTGGCAAAGTAATGTTTCAAGGAACAAGCGCTGATATTGATGCAAATTTATGGATTGAAATGGAAAAGAAATTAAATAATCGCACCATTGACATTAGTAATGATTCTAAGAAAAAAGAAACTAAAGAAAACATTTTCTTTAACTTTAGCACCGTTGGATCAGACGAAGTTGGAACTGGCGATTATTTTGGCCCCATCGTCGTTACAGCGTCTTACGTATCAAAAGAAGATATTAATTTCTTAACTGACTTAGGAGTTAAAGATTCTAAAAAATTAACTGATGAAAAAATAATCAAAATTGCTCCAGCAATTATCAAAAAAATTCCTTACGTAACACTAGTTTTGGATAATAATAAATATAATGAAAATTATTCTGAAGATGTAAATATGAATAAAATAAAAGCAATTTTACACAACAAGGCTTTAGTATCTTTATTAAACAAAGAAAAATATGCCTATGAAAAAATCGTCATTGATCAATTTGTTTATCCCAAAAAGTATTTTGAACATATTTACAGTGCTCAACAAAAAGCTGTAAATATAACTTTTATGACCAAAGCGGAAGATAAATGTTTGAGTGTTGCCGCTTCTTCGATAATCAGTAGATATACATTCTTAGTAAAAATTAAAAATTTAGAAAAAGAACTTGGTATTGAAATCCCTAAGGGAGCAGGAACAAAAGTTGATGAAGTTGGAGCTGAAATCGTAAAAAAATATGGTTTTAATAAATTAAAGCACATAGCTAAATTAAATTTTAAAAACACGAGTAAAATAAAAGACATTTTAGAAGAAAACTAAATGTCTTTTTAATTTATAATTTCCATAATTAGAAGTTCTAAAACAATTGCTCTATCCACTTGTCCAGACTTATATTTGTAATCATAATCTGCTAATAATTTCATTATCCTTTTTAATTCTTCTAATTGATATTGTTTAGCGTTATCCGTAACTTTAGCTATTTGCCAATCATGCAAACCATCTTTCATAAGCACATCTCTCGGATTATCATTGCTATTTAAAGAAACTTTATAATGCAACATCAAACGATATTCACGGGCGATTAAACTCATTACTACCGTAGGTTCTGTTTTCATTATCTTAAGTCCAGTTAATAATAAAGCAGCGCTTTGATGATTTTTAGCTACAACTTCATCAACGAATTTAAAGACATTATCATTTATCGATGTCGAGATTAAATTCTTGGCTAAATTTAAATCAACTTCTTTTTCAAAACATAATTGCAATTTATCAATTTCATTACAAATAACATCATAATTTTGATTATTAACTTTTATCAAATAATTTATAACCTCATCAGATAAATTATAATTAATTTCCTTTAAATAATCTTTGATAAGAATTATTAAGTCTTTATAAGATATTTTTAAATAGTTTAATATATGATTCTTTTCTTTTAATAACTTGACTATCTTCTTTCTAGAATCTTCCTTTTCAGTACAAACAAAAATTAAATTAACAACTGGATTAGGGTTATTAAAATAATTAGTTAACTCTTCAGCTTCATTATCATTTAACTTTCCAGTGGTTGTAAATATATTGGCGTTATAAACTACTATATTTTTTTCGTCATTAAATAAAGAATTATATCCAGCCTCAGCTATAACCTCTAATATAGAGTTTTTATTTAAATCAAAATAAATAGTCTCTTTATCAGTATTATTTTGAATAATCTTAGCTATTTCTTTTTTTACTATTTTGTGATAATTAGAAATAATTAAATAAATTGGCATTATTACCACCTACTAATAATAAGTATAACAAAAAAAAGAAAAAGGATAAATCCTTTTTCAAATATATATTAAACATTACTATGTAATGTACTATATTTTATGAAAAATAGTAGACTTTGGTGTAATAATTTTATTCGATTTTTAGAAAGAAAAGATATCTTTCAGCAAAAATTTCTCAACATTAAAATATATTAATTTATAAAAATTATACTACGCCGTAATAATCTTTTATACAAGCAAATAAAAAGACACTAATTACAAAGAAAAAAACAATTTCAAATTATTTCTTTTATAAAATTATTACGAGAACTTGTCCAACTCCCGCGATGTCCAACTTTTAATACATCTATATCTTTTAAATTATATTTTTGTATTAATTCTTATTCTATTTCTACTCTTGCAACTCCCATAAAAATTCACGATTATATTATAACAAATTTATTAATATTATCAAATTAGTTCGTATTCCCTAGCAATTATTCTATCATCTGAACAAAATTCTATTACATACTTATTATCTCGTTTACAAATGATTATTCCTACTGTTTTATTTTCCTTAATTGTTTTGATATTTTTATCAATGTAATTCATATATGTCATAATCTGACCTGTATGCTCTTTCTTAAGTTCTGTTACTTTTAATTCAACTACTACGTAACACTTGTATTTAATATTATAAAGAAGTAGATCAATATAATTATACCTATTACCCAACTTGATTTTATATTCATTTCCAACATAAGTAAACCCTATACCTAACTGTCCTAAAAAATAATCAATATTATTTAATATTGCCTGTTTTAATGCATATTCAGTTATTTCTTCTTTAAATAAATCCGAATTAATTATAATCGGATTCGGAACCAAGTCATTTACCTTTAACTCTTCTGATTCAATAAGTTTTAGTTTAGTTTCATTATTTAATCTACTATATTCACGATTCTTTATTCTTTCTTGCAATTGTCTTCTTGATAAATTGTTTTTCTCACAAATATGAATATAATATATGATTTCATCAATATTTTTAATTGTTAATAATTCTCTATAATGACTCCAACATAATTTTGTACCCAGTGGGTACAATTTTTTATCACTGAATACTTCATAAAACTTTCTCATTTTGTACAAATTACTTACTTTATACTTTGTACCAACTTCAATCATTAATTTTTCTGAATACTGTTTAATAATATTCTTGCCTTATTCTTTGCCCGCTTCGCTTAAAAGTTTTCCAGTGTCAAAGTATACACTAACTTTATGTCTATCTTTTGAATAGTCTTTTGCTCTATCATATATTTCACTTTTTATTAGTTTTTCTTTTATCTCATTATAATAATTCATCTTACTCCTTTCTATGGTATACATGTTTCTATTTTTAACCTATCATTATTTATCTTAAACATTACACTTCCAACTTGGTCTGTTCTATAAACTTTTGAATCTTTTAAATGTTCTAATACTATATCATTAGGATGACCATAACGATTGTTCTTTGCTACTGATATAACACTATATTTTGGATTTATTTCATTTATAAACTCCCTACTACTACTTGTCCTACTTCCATGATGTCCTACTTTAAGTACATCTATATTAGGTAAATTATATTTATCTAGTATTTCTTTTTCAGTAGTAATTGATGCATCTCCCATAAATAAGAATTTATAATTATTTAGGTCTGTATAAATAACAGATGAATTATCATTCTCATTACCATAATCTCTATTATTTAAAAAATACAGCTTATTATCATCTATATTTAACTCTTTAATGCAACTGTAATAAGGTATTTTCTCTTTATCTAAAACTTTTATTAATTCTTCTTCTAATTCATTAAATTCACCACAATTAAAAATTACTTTTTCTACTTTAAAATTATTTACTAGATTAATTGCTTCACCCATATGATCGTAGTCTCCGTGAGTTATTATTAATGATTCTATTTTACTAATACCTAGACTACTCAAAAACACAATAACATTATCACTAACATGATATGAACTTTTTTTAATATCTTTATTGGAATAATTAATTTTGCCACCTGTATCTATCATGGTAACTTTATTCTTAACCGGAGATACTAAAAATATTGAATCACCTTGGCCTACATCCAAAAAATAAATTTGATAATCAAAATTTACAAATTTCTTAAAGTACAACATTAATAATATTGTTATAAAAGCTATATATAATTTATTATTAGTATTTTTTAAAAGCAAATATAAAACAACATAATAAGCAATTATGATTAATATTGTTGGTTTAGAAATTGTAATAGTTAAAAAATCCATTTCATCAAATAATAAATTAATTTTTTCTAAAATATCTAAACTTATTTTTAACACCGGTTCTAAATAATGACAAAGAAACGTCCCAATAACTAAAGGAAAAATAATACTGCTGACTAAAGGAACACAAATAATATTTATAATAATTGATAAAATATTAATTTTATAAAAATTATATAAATTTATCTGATAACTTTATAAAAAAGTCAAAATACTAAGTTTTAACAAATTTAAAATTTTATTTTTACTTTTAATCGGAAAACTATAAATAAAAAACATTAATACATAAGAATAAATAAACCCTAAATCATAGACATAAAATGGATTAAAAATTATTAGAACACAAGCACTATAAAGTAATATTTTAGGTTTTGATATTTTAATATTAAATAATTTAAAAAGATATTCTAATGTCAGAAAAGTACATACTCTTAAAATTGAAGCAGGCATATTTACAATCAAAGCATAAAAAGAACTAAATGCAATTATTATTAGTTTGCGAGCAACTTCTGGAACCTTTTTTAATATCCTATTTAGTAAATTTATAAAAATAGAAATATGCATTCCAGAAATAGCAAATAAATGTAGAATCCCATTATTTTTAAAAGCCATATAAGTTTCATTATCAAGCTCCGATTTATTTCCTAATAACAAAGCTAATATATAATTAGAAGTATTTCTTAGACTTTTTGCTCTTTTATATAAAGCATTCTTAATTTTATAATACCAAGAATTATTTTTGTAAATTTCGTGTTCTTCTATTAAAAAAGTTTTATATATCTTTTTATTATATAAATACTTTTTATAATTAAACGTATTAGGGATAGTATTATTAGATAGCTCTTTTAAATTCCCTTTAATAACAATATAATCACCAAATTTAATGAGTTTTTGTAACTTATCTTTTTCCTTTTGATTTTCAATATAATAATTAGCAATTATTTTCTCTTTAGTTTTTATCGTTAACGACAACTTATCTTCTTTAAATGAATAATTAGTAATCTGACCTTTTAATATGGTTTCATCATTTAAAACTGATTCATATTTAATTATTATTGTAAAGAAAATAACATAACCAGTAATAAACATTAATAAAGCTACAGCATATTTATTAGATCGTAATAAATTCTTTAATTTTATTAAATAAAGCATCACCTATTCCTGAAACACTTTTAATATCTTCAATACTTTTAAAATTACCATTTTCTTCGCGATATTTAATTATATTATTAGCTTTAGATTCTCCAACACCAGGTAAAGAAGTTAAATCACTTGAACTTGCTGTATTAATATTAATAAGCTTATTAGCTTCTTCGGTTGAATTAGAGACATTTTCTGACTCTTTATTGTTTTTGCTTTCGTCAACACCATTAACACTTTCAATTATTACTTCTACTGCTGAGTCTTCATTTTTTTCTATAACTGAACTATTGTTTTCCACACATTCAGTTATAACAGCATCCTCTTGAGGACAAATACAAGTATTAAGTTCTTCTACTTTAACATTTTTTTTATACTCATTTTTAGTATAAATATATATCACCATCTCATCAGAAACCTTTTTGCTTAAATTAATATTATTCGTATAAGCGGATTTAGTTAAACCTCCAGCATATTCAATAACATCAATAATTCTACTTCCTTTAACAATTTTGTATACTCCTGGTTTTTTTACAGCCCCTTTTATATCAACACTGTATGTTTCTAAATCCTGCTCCACAACTGCACTATCTTCCTTAGAAATTTCTTCCTTAGCCAAACTCGCCATAATTATTTCCTCTGGTTTATCTTTGTTATAATTACTATAAATAAAAATACTAAAACCAGCTAAAATAACAATTAAACCAAGCAAAAAATAATACCACCTAGCTCTAATAAAATTTAAAAATATTTTCATAAAAAAATCATCTCCTTCATTAGTTATATTGCCAAAGAAGATGATGATTTCCTTTTTTAAATGCTAGCAATTGATTTTTTTACTTGATTTATATTATTTTCAATAGCCACCCTTTGAACCACAAACAAGATTGCAACAATATTTATAGTAAAACTTCCCCCGTAACTTAATAGTGGTAATGGCACTCCCGTTAGAGGAATTAAAGCTAAAACCCCCAATAAGTTTACTAGAATATGTGCCAAGATATATAAAAATGCTCCATAAGCTAAAATTGACCCTTGTAAATTACTCGCTTCTTTAGCAATTTTTAAAATTCTAAATAGCATAAAAACGTACCCCAAAATAATTAATATTCCTACAATTAAACCTAATTCTTCTACAATTATAGGAAAAATAAAATCGGTATGACTTTCAGGTAAATATAAATATTTTTGCGTACTATTGCCTAGTCCTACTCCAAGTAATCCGCCATTATGAATAGCGATAAACCCATTACACACTTGATATCCAGTGTCTTCTCGATATCTACTACAAGGTTTTTGAAACTGGAATCTTTGTAACTGGCGACTATTTAATATTTCGTTACCGCTATATATCAAAGCAATAGCTAAAATAACTACCCCAATGATTAAATATTTTGCTACATTTACTACATTCTTTTTTATCATTGGAATACTAATGAATATTCCAAAAGCTATTCCCAATATTATTAAAGCACTCCCTAGATCTGGTTGCATCATAACTAACACAGCTATTATACCGACAACAGCTAATGGAATAAAATAAACTGGTAAAGATAATCCTTTTTTTCTTGCTAATCTCTCATAAAAAACCGCCATAAAAATTATAATTATTGTTTTAGCAAATTCACTAGGTTGTAAATTTATGGGTCCAAAACTATACCAACTTAACGCATGATTAGTTAACTGGCCATAAGCAAAAAGGCCAATTAATGCAACTATAATCCCAATTATAAGAATATGGGAAAAATATTTGTATTTTTTAGTTGGTACATTTAAAATTATTAAAAATCCAACAATAAAGCTAATTATCAAAAAAAATGCTTGTCTAATAAAAAAATGATATGGTGAAACATGATATCTTAAAACTGTTGAAACACTTGAAGCACTAAATATCATAATTAATCCAAATATACTATAAACTAACATCATTAAAAGTAAAGGTTTATCACATCTAGAAAGCATCTTCTTCATATTATCTCACCTACTATAAATCATATCATAGAATTGAAAATATTGAAACAATTTCAAAAAATTAGGTTTTTTTAATGTCAAAAACATCTCTTGTTTAATAAATTATAATAGATACATAAAGGAGGGTTAAATATGTATTATTATGGAAATAATGGCTACTATGGCGGAGGCTATGGTGGATACCAAGGACAATGCTGCCCAACTTATGCTGGATATACTAGTGGATATGGTATCGGAGCAGCTATTTGGATCGTATTATTCATCTTATTAGTAATAATCATCGGAGCTGGATGGTCTTGGGGTTCAAATAACAACTAATACTCTTAAATAGGAAGTTATTCTTCCTTTTTTTATGTTTTTCTGATACAATACCTGTTGTTGGAGGCAGTTTATGAAATTACCAAATATCAAAATATTAGATGAAAAAGATAAATTATTACGCGAAAAAAGTAAAGAAGTTACTTTTCCTTTATCAAGCGAAGATAAACAATTAATTCAAGATGCATTAACTTATTTAGAAATGAGTCAAATAGAAGAATATAATCAAAAATATAATTTAAGAGCTGGAATGGGACTTGCCTTTCCTCAATTAGGTAGTTTAAAAAGGATTTTTGTTATTGTAAATGAATATGACGAAGGAAAATTTGAAAAGTATGTTGTTATAAACCCAAAAATTATTAGCATGAGCGAAGAAAAAATTTTTGTCGGCGAAGGTGAAGGATGTCTAAGTGTTAATCGTGAAACTGAAGGTATCGTTCCAAGACACGCCAGAATTACTGTTGAAGCATATGATGAAAATGGTGATTTATATACTTTTAGAGCCAGAGAAGAATTATCAGTTGCTTTTCAACACGAAATAGATCATTTAGATGGAATACTATTTATCGATAAAATAGACAAACAAAATCCATTTAAAGATCGCCAAACAATGAGAGAAATTTAAAAGAGTTACAAAATTGTAACTCCTTTTTAATCTTCTAATTTAACACTAACTATCTTACTTACTCCAGATTCTTGCATGGTAATTCCATATAACGCATCAGCATATTCCATCGTCTTTTTCTTATGGGTAATTAAAATAAACTGACTCTTGTCTTTCTTATCTTTTAAGTATTCCCCAAAAGTTGCTACATTAATTTCATCTAACGCAGCTTCTACTTCGTCGAAAATACAGAATGGAACTGTTTTAACATTTAAGATTGCAAATAATAAAGCTATCGCTGTTAAGGTTTTTTCTCCTCCACTCAATAATGCAATTGAATTTAATTTCTTTCCTGGAGGTTCAGCAATAATATCAACTCCTGTAGTAAGCAAATCATCTGGATTAGTTAATTTTAAATAACCTTTTCCACCTTTAAATAACTTTTTAAATGTTTCATGAAATTCATTATTTATTCTATCAAAACTTTCTTTAAACTTCTCAATCATAATTTCATCCATGTCACTTATCATTTGTAGTAAACTTTCGCACGAATTATCTAAATCTTCTTTTTGAGCGGTTAAAAAATCATATCTCGTTTTTAATCTATCATATTCTTTAACTGCCCCCGTGTTTACCTCGCCAAGATCAAATAAACTTTTACGATAACCAATAATTTTCTTTCTAGCCTCTTCTACAGAAATATCTAAATAATATTCATCTAAAGCTCTTTCATAAGAAATATTGTAATTTTCACTAAGCGTATTTAAATAATTTTCTAGTTTAACTTCAATCTTACCAATAGAAGACTCATTTTCATAAATATGTTTTTGAATCTCATTATATTCACTTCTATTTTGTTTAGCTTCTAATTCTTGCTTACTAACTAAATCATTTAATTCACTTCGTTTATTTTTAAAATCTGTTAAATCTTTTTCTAAAATCTTTTTATTAGTCTCAAGATCATTACATTCATCAATTATTTTTAAAACTTCTTCATTAGTTTTATCAGCATTTAAACTGGTCATACCAATTATTTCATTTTCAACCGATTTTAATTTTTCACTATCAGTAAGATTTTTTTCTTTTATAATTACCAATTTTTGATTAACAATTAATATTTCTTGATTGTATTCATTAATCTTATTTTCTAACTCTACAATATCTTTTTCTAAATTATCTAAATCTAATTGATATTTTAAATAATTTTTTTCAATTTCTTCAGCTTGTACTTTCAAACTTTTAAGTTTTAGTTTATCATAATTTAAAGAATCACTAGTTTTTAAACTTCCACCGGTAACAGAACCACCACTATGCAATATTTCTCCATCTAAAGAAACTATACGATAACGATAATTAATTAATTTACCAATTTTATTTAAAGCATCCAAATCACTTACAACAATAACATTTCCTAGTTGATTTTCAATAATATTTTTAAACTTATTATCATAAGAAACTAAGTTAGAAGCTACATCAATAAATCCCGTTTCCCCCTTAAGCATCATTAAAGTTTCATGATCTATGTAACGCGATTTTATTACTGATAAAGGAAAAAAAGTTGCTCTACCCTTACCAGCCGTTTTTAAATAAAAGATTGCCGATTTTACAACCGCTTCATCTTCAGCCACGATAAAATTAGAACTTGCTCCTAAAGCCACATCTATAGCATTTAAATACTCATCTTTAACATTAATTAATCTACCAATTCGATCATAAATACCTGGCATCTGCCGATTTAAAACGGCTTTTACTGCTACAGGTACTTTATTATCAGCCGAAATAACAAACTCTAAAGCTTCGATTTCGTTTTTAATGGTCATAGTCTTCTTATTTAAAACAACTAAATCATTATATAAATTACTTTTATTTACTTTAGCTTTTAAATAATTATTTTGTACCACTTCTTTATCATTTTCAAATTTTTGTTTTTCTTCTTCTAAACTAGTTATTTCCTTATTATCCAACAAAATATGTTTTTTCAAATTTAATTCTTGTTCTTTTAACTCAATTAAACTATTTTCAATTTTTTCTTTTGATACTTCATACTTTTGACGTTCTAACATAACTTGTTTTTGGCTTAACTTGTCAGCTAACAAATTACTTATTTTTAAATATTCGTCATTTGTTTTACTAACATCTTCTTCTAATTTTAAAATTTGAATTTTTAAAGCTTCAATTGCAGCAGCATCACTCGTATTAACAGTACCTAGTTTCAATAAATCATTTTCGTATACTTGAATATCTCTTTTTAAATTTAATTCTTGTTCCTTTAAATTACTTATTTCTTGGGCTGTTAAAGATATTTCTAAATTTTCTAGATTAGCTTTAGTTTCTAAGTAAATTTTAGCTACTTTACTTTGTTTTTCTAAAGGTTCAATTGTTTGTTTTAATTCTTCAATTAATAAATTAACAGTATTAATATTATCTTTTGTTTTTTCTAACTTTCTTAAACTTTCCTCTTTACGTTTCTTGTACTTTAAAACGCCAGCTGCCGCTTCAAAAATACTTCTTCTTCCTTCTGGCTTACTATTTATAATATCTTGAACACTGCCTTGTGAAATGATATTAAAAGAATCACTCGCTGCTCCAGAATCTAAAAATAAATTTGTAATATCTTTCAAACGAACTTTAACATTATTTAAATAATATTCATTTTCTCCTGTTTTATAAACTATTCTTTTGATTTCTACTTCTTCAAAGTCACAATTTAAATAATGATCAGTATTATCAAACACTAAAGTAACCGAAGCTCTTGTTAATCCATCCCTTGTTTTACTTCCTGAAAATATTACATCTGTCATACTATCTGTTGCTCGAAGTTGTTTTACAGATTGCTCTCCTAAAACCCATTTAACAGCATCAACAATATTACTTTTTCCTGAACCATTAGGCCCAACTATTGCTGTAATATCTTTATCAAAATCGATAGTTAATTTATCAGCAAATGATTTGAATCCATATGCTTTTATCGCCTTTAAGTACATCTTATCACCTTATTTTTTAACACATTTTTTAATAGCATCATAAGCAGCCTTTTGTTCCGCTTCTTTTTTACTACGTCCTTCCCCAACTCCATATACAATGTTATCAATTTTAACTTCAATAACAAAACTTTTTTTGTGAGCTGGACCTGATTCATTAACCAATACATACTCTAATGACTTTCGATCAGTTTGAACCATTTCTTGTAATACTGATTTATAATCTGATAAAAACTCATGCTTACTTTCAACAAACGGAATTACCACTTGATAAACATATTTTTTTGCTACAACAAAACCTTGATCAAGAAAAATTGCTCCTAAAACACTTTCAAAACAATCCGCAATAATTGTTGCATTTAAATCCTTAGCTTGACCGTTACCTAAAATGATTTCTTTGTCTATTCCAACCAATTTAGAATACTCAAACAAAGCATTTTCACAAACATAACTAGCTCTGATTTTACTCATTTCCCCTTCCGGCGCATTTGTATTCAAATAAAAATATTCACTCATTATAAGTTGTAATACGGCATCTCCTAGATATTCTAATCTTTCATAGTTTTGGACATTATGTTCATTTGAATAAGAACTATGCGTAAGAGCTGTCTTTAAAAGATTCTTATCTTGAATATATATTTCATATTTTTCTAAAAAATTCATTTGTATCACCCTTTATCAGTATTTACAAAAATATTATATCAATTTAAAAGATATTTTACAATTTAAAAGTTTTATAGTACAATTATCAAAGGTGAGATAATGACATGGCTAATGATTAAATTAATTAAACTATATCAAATTACTCCCTTAAAAAGTCATAGTAAATGTCGCTTTTATCCTACTTGCTCTCATTATTTTATTGAAGCATTAGAAAATTATGGCTTCTTTAAAGGCAATTTTTTAGGAATAAAAAGAATATTTAGATGTCGCCCATTCGGAGATTTTGGTTATGACCCAGTACCTATTAAGAAGGAGAAAAATTAAATGAAAAAACTATTATTATTTTTTGGGATTTTATGCATAGGATTACTTCCTACAGGTTGTGTTAATAATAAAACCGCAAAAGGAAAAATTTACACTACAATATATCCAATCACCTTTATTACTAATTACTTATATGCAAGCGAAAATGTTAATTCCATCTATCCATTAGATGCAGACATAGAAAACTATCGCTTAACTGATAAACAAATTAACGAATATGCCAATAGCGAAATGTTTATTTATAATGGTTTAACAAATGAAAAAGAAATCGCCAAAGACTTTATTAATTCTAATAAAAATTTAGTAATTATTGATGCAAGTTCAGGAATAAATTATCAGCACGCTTTAGAAGAAATTTGGTTATCACCAAACAACTTCTTAATGTTAGCTAAAAATATTAAAGAATACTTAATTGATAACCTTGAAAATCAAGAAACAATAAGAAATATTGAAAGTAATTATAAAAAATTAGAAGATGAAATATCTATAATGGATGCAGAACTTAGGTCTATTGCTAAAGAAGCAATGGAAAATAACAAGCCACAAACTTTAATTATTTCTAGCAATAAATTTAAATACTTAGAAAAATATGGTTTTGAAATTATATCTTTAGACAAAACCGAAAACATATCAGAAAATAATTTAAATAACCTAAAAAATAATTTTAAAAATGAAAAATATAAATATATTTTAGCTCCTAAGGGAGCAGAAAATTCTGAATTAGTAAATAGTTTAATTAACGAATATAAAGCAGAAGTCATTTCGGTAAATATTATGTATACGCTTTCTAAAGATGATGAAACTAAAAATGAAAACTATTTAACATTAATGAATACATATATAGATAACATTAGAAGTATAATATTAAAGTAGTTTAACAAAAACTACTTTTTAAATGCTTGACTTAATTTAGCTCTTATAGTAAAATTAATAAGTAGTCACGGAGCAGTACTCAAGAGGCTGAAGAGGCGCCCCTGCTAAGGGTGTAGATCGGGCAACTGATGCGAGAGTTCAAATCTCTCCTGCTCCGCCATTATAAAAGAATCCTTTCGATTGAAAGGTTTTTTTATTTTCTTTTACAGTATATTTTTCCACTTGCCCCTTTTAAGCAAACATAGCTGCTAGGAGTTTTTGCCCAAATGCCATAAACGTTTTTAATTATTTCTTTGGCTGTAAAAACTGTTCCTTTATTATATTCTGCATTAGCAGAATCTTCTTTTTTTGCGGCATTGCGTCTTCCATCATTAGTTAATTCGCGTATTTTTTAATACCATAATTAGTTCCTGGTCCTTTACGAACATATAGTTCTTCTAAAGTAATATAATCACTCTCAACAAAAACATCAGATTCTTTTTTTATGCCAAAATATTCATAAAAATAGTCACAACAAGGTTTAGTTTGAGATATAGCTTCATCACCATACCATTTTCTATTTCTAATATCAATATGCGTATATAATTTATTACCCCCTGAACGATAACCAATTCCTTTTTGATGGCCTAAATCTTCTAAAGCTAAAACTACTTTTTTACTATCTATAGCTTGTCCATTTTTATCCGTAAATTTACTATCACAAGCATAACCCTTATGAGTAACCCTTTCTGTTCCTCCAATATATTTTATGCTTAACATAGAAATAGAAATTGGTTACAAAACAAAAAAACAGGTATAAAACCTGTAATCATCTAATTGGTGACCCGTACGGGATTTGAACCCATGAATGCATGCGTGAAAGGCATGTGTGTTGAACCACTTCACCAACGGGCCATTTAATAAATGGTGGGCCTGGGAGGACTTGAACCTCCGACCTCACGCTTATCAGGCGTGCGCTCTAACCACCTGAGCTACAAGCCCATTTGTAACGACCTATTACATTGTACCCTATTTAAGTCCATAATGCAAGACTTTTTTTAAATAAATGGTGGACCGTTAGGGATTCGAACCCTAGACCCACTGATTAAGAGTCAGTTGCTCTACCAGCTGAGCTAACAGTCCATAACCACTTATGCCTTATCAATATATCACAAATATCTAAAAAAGGAAAGAAAAAATTGCAAATTGTTGAAAAAAATCAAATAATTTAAAAATATTATTTTTTAATTGATCTAAACTTAGGAAATTTTTCTTTAATTTTGTGTTCTGGATAATAATTATCTACTATTTTAAAAACAAAATTATCTTTATCACGATGTCCTTGCCTTAATAAAACAAATCCCGTAACTAAAGTATTAATAAAGAAAAACAGTCCTACAAAAGCTGAAACATAATTGAAATAATTTATCTTCTTAATTTTATTATATATCTTTAAAAATAGCGAATATAGACCATAAACCCAAAATATAGCAACAATTCCCCAAACTATAGAATACGGCAAATAAATTCGTCCATTTATATTATAATTAAAAGTTGAATAATCCCAAAAATATGATTTAAATACAAACTCTAATAAAAAACTACATAAATATTCAAAACTAGTTCCTATGACTACTCCCATAATAAAAGTATTAGGCATATTCTTTTTATTTAATTTATGATAAAAAAATGTCATTAAAATGGCCCCTGCTCCATAAATTGGTTTAAATGGCCCAACAATTAAACCTTGTTTATTTACGTAATTCCCATATTTCAAAAGATAAAATACTGTTTCTAAAACATAACCAAATAAGCATCCTAAACCATATAACCAAATAACCTGATATATATCTAATTTACTTCTTTCTTTAGCCAACAAAATCACCCACACGAAAATTATATCACAAAATCGAGAAAAACTATGCTATAATTTAAATGAGGTATAATTATGCAAGAAAAAAGATTAAAAAGAGTATTAATTATTGGAATTATTGGAATATTATATAGCTTATTTTTAGTTATAGATAATCTACTTACCGATATTTCTATCCCAGAAATGATTATAGCAGGAAGTTTATTTATTTTTTCTATATTCTTTATAATTGCTCAGAAAAGATTATCTAAAAAAATAAAATAAAACTTAATATCATATTATTTAATATGATAAATAACGTAAATAGACAACTTAGAAGAATAAACAACGAAGACTTAATCTGGGGAGTCTATTTTTTTATTGTTATTGCTGCTCTTTTTTCTAACGCTTACGAAAGAAAATTTGTTGTAAATAAAGATAAAGATGCTGAAAAAAAATACAAAACAATTAATGTTTGTATTTTTACGGTATCAATTTTTATTTATTTGTATTTTGCTAGTCTTCTTTACGAAGATTTATCTACTTTAAGAAATAACATTTCTAAAAAAAGAGTTCTTACTTTAAATATAAAATTAATTGCTGCTATTCTATTTATCATTGGTGGAATAATCTATTTAATTTTCGAAATTGATCAAAACGAAGATGCTGAAACCGGCATTATTTAAAACTATGATAAACAACTCCATCTTCTAAAGTATAGCCTTTTATTGCCGCCAATTCTGAGATAGTTACCACTTGAATATCTTTAGCATATAAAATTGGCAAAACTTTTTGAATAGCTTCTACTGATGTATTATATGAATCATGCATCAAAATAACATTTCCATCAAGGGCATTATCTAAAATATAATTGGTTAAATATTCAACGTTATGATATCTCCAATCATTAGTATCAATATTCCATAAGACAAAAGAATAAGGATAATCTTTTATTAAGGCTTTTTTATAAGCTCCATAAGGTGGTCTCACTAATTTTATATTTTGACCTGTAATACTATTAAAAATATCGTTAGTCTTCGTAAGTTCTTCAGTTACCTTTTTCACATTAACCCTTTTCATATTAATATGCGAATAAGTATGTGATCCAATTTCATTACCAGAATTAATTATATCTGTTATAATATTAGATTGATAACTCATTTTATTTCCCACCATGAAAAAAGTACTATGCATTTTGTTATCAATTAAAGATTGTAAAATAACTTTTGTTTTTTCTCCACTTGGACCATCATCAAAAGTTATTGCAATTGTTGTCTTATTTTTGTCGTAGTGAAAGCCATTTTCGTTTTCATATTCAGAATCTAATTTATAATTAAAATTCAAATAATCTTTTATTTCATTATAATTAACTTTTATATAAATTTCTTTATTATATTCCGGCTCAAACGTATAACCAGAAAATCGTAATATCATTTCATTTTCTTTTATTTCATACGCAATATTGCCTTCTTCTGTTGTTAAAACATCAGCAATAAATTTAGGATACTTTAAATATATTAATTCGTTAACCTTATCCCAAAAATCTTGTTCTTTTCCGACTTTTAAAAGGCTAGTAATATCTAATTTTTCTCCTTTAGAATAATCAAGTATAATACTTGTGTAAATGCTTTGAGCTTCATCATACACTAAAAAAGATAGAAGCCTATTATCTATAACATAATAACTTTTAATATTATATTTGCTTTTATAATCTTTGATAATAATATGAAGATTAAATTTAGTTAAATACTCACTTACAACTTCATTAATATTAACATCACTATCCACTGAAACGGCCGGTTCAATAAATGTTTCTATTTCATTTTGTTCTTTAAAATTATTTTTATTCAAAATAAAAAGACAACTTACTATAAATATAGAACAAAGTACAATAAGAAAACTTTCAATAAATACATTTTTACTTTTCTTAGATAACTTCATTTTTACTTCTCCTACTTATAGTATTGTCTTTTTTTTACAATTTATTAGTATTGAATTCCCCAAATAACATGTTTTTTAGCTTCTTTACCACAGCATACACATTTACCATCAATTAAGGTTTCATCTTCCATAATACATCTTGATTTACACCCACGAATTTCTTTAATCTTTAATTCACAAGCTTCATCCCCACACCAATCACCATGAATAAATCCTGGTTGAGTATTTAATATTTTTTCCATATCTTCTAAATTATGAGCTGTAAATGTTAAAGCATCTCTTCTTTCGACTGCTCTTTTATACATATCATTTTGAATTGTATCAAGTAATGTTCTTACGTATGCTACTACATCAATATCCTTAGACTTATCCATTTTTTCTCTAGTATCTCGCCTAGCAAAAGTTATTTTATTATTTTCTAAATCCCTTTTTCCAATTTCAATTCGTACAGGAATACCATTTACTTCAGATTCTGCAAACTTAAATCCTGGCGATTTATCGGTTAGATCAACATAACAAGATATATTATTATCATTTAACTGTTTCGCATAGTCCTCAGCTAAATTAATAATTTCTTCATCTTTACCTATTGGGATTATTGTAACTTGTTTTGGCGCAATTTTAGGTGGTAAAACTAGGCCATAATCATCTGAATGAACCATAATTAAAGCCCCAATCATTCTTGTTGATACTCCCCATGATGTTTGATAAACACATTCTAAATTATTTTCTCTATTTAAAAATTTAATACCATATGCTTTTGAAAATCTTTGTCCAAAATAATGACTTGTTCCAGATTGTAAACATATTCCATTATACATAAGTGCTTCAACAGTATAAGTATAATCTGCACCAGCAAATTTCTCTTTATCAGTTTTTTTACCGATAATTGATGGTATAGCTAAATAATTATGAAAAAAATCATTATAAACATGAAGCATATCTAAAGTTTCTTGTTCCGCTTCTGCTTGTGTTTCATGGATAGTATGCCCTTCTTGCCATAAAAATTCTCTACTTCTTAGGAAAGGTCTAGTTTCTTTTTCCCATCTCATTACACTACACCATTGGTTATACTTCATAGGTAAATCTCGATGTGACTTTACTACTTTTGAATAATAATCAGAAAATAATGTTTCTGATGTTGGTCTTATACACATTCTTTCTTCTAATACTTTTTGACCACCCATTGTAACCCAAGCTGCTTCTGGAGAAAATCCATTTATTAATTCACTTTCTTTTTTCATTAAATTTTCAGGAATTAATAATGGCATACATATATTTCTATGCCCCGTTTCTTTAAATTTATTATCTAATACATTTTGGATTTTTTCCCAAATTGCATATCCATTTGGTTCTATTACTAAACAGCCTTTTACAGACGAATAATCTGCTAATCTAGCTGCCATTACTACATCAGTATACCATTTAGCAAAATCCACTTCTCTAGCTGTTATAGCATTGTTTTTCATTTAAAACACCTCATTGAAAATATTATATCACAATAAAAATCAAATTAAAATGTAAAAAGTGTAACTTCAATCTACTTCTGTTACTATTAACAATAGAATTAATTAGGAACATTTTAAATTTTTCTGGAGCAATCTTTTCGTCCATTTTTCAAATTTTTCTAAATTACTTTGTTTAGGAAGTTGTCCTTCAATTAATTTTTCACTGTGTATTAAATGTAAATATTTTTTGAGTTTTTCTTTCATTATTTGTAATTCTCCTTACAATACCCACTGTATCATACTATAAATTTTTACCAAACACACATTTAAGTCAAATTTCATTTATACTAAAAAACACACTTTGTTATGATGTGAACCCCAAATAGGAGACATTAATAAAAAAACAGTAGATTAAAAAGAGAAAATTATTTTTCTCTTTTTGTGTAAGTTTTTCTCTTTTTCTTAACTTTTGACTTTAATCTAGTTGTATTGTAAAATAATATCCAA
>JAFQES010000009.1 GCA_017398945.1 Bacilli bacterium
AAAGATTTTCCTTCTTCTACATGTTCTTTGCACATTTGAAGTTTTTCTTCTAAAGTTTTTTTCATTAAAAAAATGACTCCTTTCAAGCTAGAAAATATATTTTATTATATAATCTTTTTCCAACTTTTCGAAGCCATTTCAAATCTTTATGGTGCGGGTAAAGGGACTTGAACCCCCATGGATTTCTCCGCTAGATCCTAAGTCTAGTGCGTCTACCAATTCCGCCATACCCGCGTATGGTGGACCTCGTAGGACTCGAACCTACGACCGCCCGGTTATGAGCCGGATGCTCTAACCAACTGAGCTAGAGGTCCATCGACCATTTAATAATAACATAAAGAGCATCCGATTTCAATAACTTTTTACAAAAAAAGATAAGCTTTTTACTTACCTTGTAACATATTTAATAAATCAATTTTAAATTTATCTTTTGAAGCGTTAGCTTTAGATATCATAATACCTTTATATGTAGTTAATTCTGATCTATGACCTTCTAATAAAATATCTTTAGGATATAATTCGTCTAAAACAACTATTTCTTCTTTTTTATAAACTGTATATTTTAATTTTACTTCTCCATGAACTTGAGCAAACATCTTATCGCTTGGTAATTTAAGTTCATATGTTTCGGTACCTTGTTTTTTATTAACAGATACTTTTTCTCCTAAAAACTTACCATTTCTAAATTCAGGATAGTATTCAAAGTTTAATTTTTTGAAAGCAAGCATATTATATTTTTTTAATGCTCTTTCTAACTTTTTAAACTCATTTTCATTAACATAATCCAATACATAACTTTTCATTTACAAAACCCCCAATATTACATTTCGTACTTTAATTATAACACAAATTAGATGTTTTGTCAAATTGTGTATATTTTTGTACTTTTCTATTGACAAATGAATTATAGCACCAAGTAACATTTTTGTCAAATTAAAAGGATAATTGGACATTCTATTTAAAACGCCATTATCAATTATATGTCTAACTCTACGATTGTTTGACCTATATTAAAAGCATCTAAATAAAATTTAATTACCCTTTTATCTCGTTTTAAAACTCTATGTGTTTCTTTCATTAAAATGCGACTATTCCATCCATGTATAATTACAATAAATTTATTTTTCTGTTTAATATTATCTTTTATGAAAGTATCAATTAGATATTCTACAAAAGCCGCTGTTTCTCCATGTAAATCTAAATGAGGAACTTTGCTTGTATATATATTATTAGCCATTAGTTTTTAGGAATATCTGGTAATTCATCAGGAATTGCCATTGTTGCGCTATTATTTTGAGTTGACTGTTGGACAGGTTGTTGTGGCATCGTATTTATAGTGGAATTAGCATTTTGTGGTGTAACTTGTCCAGCAACTGGGGCTTGTGGCATTGTTGTTTGAGGTGCACTTTGTGCCTGAGTAACTTGAGGCGTTACCGGTTGTTGTGGTTGGCTTTGAATTGGCGCTTGAGAACTTGAAGCTGTAACATTTGGATTTTTTTCGTTATAAATACTAATTACTTCACTTAATGAAGGCATTGACATTCTTGTTCCAATTTTATCTACGGATAAACCTGCCGCAATATTCGCATAAGAAATACATTTTTCCATTGGGAATCTATTTAATAATCCATAAGCAAATGCTCCATGGAAAATATCTCCCGCTCCAGTAGTATCTTTGACTTGTTTATTTAAACCAGGCATTATTTTTATTTCGTCATTTATGCTATATAAAGCTCCTTTTTCTTCTAAAGTTACTACGATTTCATTATTAGGAAAACGATTTTTTAAGTTTTGAAATAATATCGCTAATGTTTTTGGATCGTTATAATCAACTTTCGTTTTTGCCATAGTTTCAGCGAAGTTTTTAGAACATACAATATATTTAACAAATTTACATAATTCTAATATTTCTGGAGTGCTTTGATCAGCATCAATTATTGATATCGCATTTGGATATCTATTTAGTGCTTCTCTTGAAGCAGTAAATTCATGACCGTCTATTAATATAACGTCAGGATTCATCGCATATTCATATTTTCTAGCTTGCCCATATGATTTATCTACTGGGCTTAAAACGGTTCTTGAACCATTTGATTTATTAACTATAACAAAGTTAACGCTAGTTGGCTTTTCATAAGTAGTTTCGATATGATCAGTTTTAACTTGAACGCTTTCTAATTCTTTTTTTATTTTTGTTCCAAAATCATCTGATCCTACTACTCCAGCCATATGAGTTTCGATACCCCATTTGCCTAATAAATACGCGGCATTACTAGCAGAACCTCCACCAGAGTCGATTCTTTCTGTTAAACGATATTTATTATTTTCGATTGGAAATGCTTCAACTGGACAAATAATATCATAAGCACAATGACCAATACACAATACTTTCATCTTATCACCTTTTCTATTCTAAAAGTATTATACAATAACTTATAAAAAAAAGAAAGCTTTCAAATTAGCTTTCTTTAATAATTTCGATTGCTTTATGCATTGTCATATCATATTTAATGATATCTATGTTTCCGTAAGCTTTTAATAATTCGTCAACACTTATTCCGTAGTTATCAGCCATTTCTTTAGCTTTGGCTTTAACTTCTTTTTCTGAGAAGTCAATTTTTTCAGCATCTACAACAGCTTCTAGTAAGTAACGATATGTAACACGTTTTTTAGCTTCTTCTTCCATTTGCTCATGCATTTTTTCATGAGTTTGACCAGTAAATTGATAATATTGTTCAATTGTTAAACCTTGTTGGCTTAATTTTTGTTCAAATTGATGAATCATATGATGAATTTCATCATCAATAATTTCTTCATTTAAATCAATTTTCATGTTTGAAGCAGCTTTTTCTAAACATTTTTCAGCATATTCATCATCGATTGTAGCTTGTTTTTTATCTTTTAATGTTTTTTCTACTTCAGCTTCTAATTCTTCAACCGTTTTCATTTCATCATAACCTAGATCTTTAAAGAAATCTTCATTAATTTCTGGTAATTTTCTAGTTTTGATTTCTCTTACTGTTACTTCAAATACTACATCTTTTCCTTTTAGGTCAGCAACATAATCTTCTGGGAAAGTTAAGTTTAAAGTTTTAGTTTCACCTACAGCAAGACCAACTAAACCTTCTTCAAATCCTGGAATGAATGTTTTAGAACCAATTTCTAATGGATAGTTTTCACCATTTCCACCTTCTAAAGCTTTTCCATCAACTGTTCCTTTAAAATCGATTACAGCAGTATCACCATTTTCAACTTTTCCGTCTTCTTTAACAACGATTTCAGCAAGTTGTTGTCTTAAATGTTCAATTTCTTCAGAAATTTCTTTTTTAGTTATTTTAGCAGTTTCTTTTTTTACTCCTAATTTAGTATAATCACCTAGTTTTACTTCTGGTTTAGTAATAATTGTAAAAGCAAATTCAACAGCTTCTTCACTAATATTTTTTACATCTAATTTAGGTTCAATAACTGGAACTAATTTTTGTTCATTAATAATTTTGTCATAAGCAATGCTTACAGCAGAATCAACTGCATCCATATATAATGATTCAATTCCAAATTTTTTAATATAAACATCTTTTGGAGCAGTTCCTTTTCTAAAGCCATCAATTCTTACTTCTTTATTTTTCTTTTTAAAAGCTTTATCAATAGCATTAGTCCAGTCTTGACCTTCAATTTTTATAGTTATTTCATGTACGTTTTTTTTCATAATTTAATTCCTTTCAACATCACATATTATATAATAGATATCTCGTTTAAACAAGATAAAAATTGTTTATTCCTTTATGGTTCTATTTAGTTTTTGCATAGTTTTAGATAAATCATCAAATACAACTATATTGGCTTTAACAGAAAAGTCTCTTATCGGATAATCAATTACTTCTATCGCATTACCATAGTAATATTCATAAAATCCCATTGTAGGATTGTTTGTAATACATTCAAGATACATTTTGTTATAGCCAAGATTAATTAAGCCGTTAACTGCAATTTTAAATAGTTCTTTACCTATTCCCAAACCTTGATATTTCTTCAATAAATATATAGCATTAATTTTACCATAGTTATTAAATCGTTCATCTTGCGAAATACTAAATTGCATTATTCCCACAATTTGATTATCTTTTTCAGCAACATAGTAATTATCTGTTTCACTCAAATATTTTTCGGTTCTCGATACTTTATCTTTTATAGTAGCAATTCGATTAGCAAGATATTCTTTGGGCATAAAATCACTATAAGTTTCATTCCAGCTATGAGCTGCTACAAATTCAATTTCGTAAGCATCTGCTGGTGTTGCTTTCCGATAAATTACATTATTCATTTGACCCTCCTAAAATAAACTTAATTGACTTGATTCAGGCATTCCTTCAAAGATATTTAATGATCTTAAACGATCAACTGTTGAAGCGTTTACTTTACCACGCAATTGGAAATCTTCAATGCTGTAATATGGTTTTTCGTTTCTTTCTTCAACTATTTTATTGGCAACGGCTTCACCTAAACCATCTAAGGACATAAATGGTAAGATAAGAGCATTTTCATCTTCTACCATAACAAAACTTTTTGCTTCAGATTTTGTCACATCAATCATTTTAAATTTAACTCCTCTTGCTGTTGCTTCTAAAGCAAGCTTTAAGGTTTCTAATACTGATGTTTCTTTATTTGTTGCATCGTATCCTTTAGCTTGAATTTCTTGCATTTTTTGTTTGATTGCGTCATATCCTTCAGTCATCGCTTCGATATCAAAATCTTGGAAACGAGTTGAAAAATAAGAAGCGTAATAAACTAATGGCTTATGAACTTTATACCATGCAATTCTAAAGGCACTAGTTACATAAGCTGCAGCATGGGCTTTAGGGAACATGTATTTGATTTTAGCACAAGAATCGATGAACCATTCATCAACGTTGTATTCTTGCATTAGTTTAGCATATTCTTCCCATTCAGCTTTATCTTTTGGTTTACTTGCTCTTCCCTTACGAACGAATTCCATTATTTTAAATGCTTTAAATGGCGGAACACCTCGATACATTAAATCGACCATGATGTCGTCACGACACCCAATAACTTTACTAAATGGTACAACGTTTTTTTGAATTAATTCTTGGGCATTTCCTAACCAAACGTCAGTTCCGTGCGCAAGTCCAGATATTTTTACTAATTCGGCAAAGGTTGTTGGTTTAGTGTCTTTAACTAATTGGATTGTAAAACCGGTTCCAAATTCAGGAACTCCTAATGTTCCTACATCACACATTATTTGTTCGGCCGTAACTCCTAAGGCTTTGGTGCTTGTAAAAATTGACATCGTATCTTTGTCATCTAAAGGGACTTTTGTAACATCATCCCCAGTTAAGTCTTGAATCATCCGTAGTTGAGTTGGGTCAGTATGCCCTAAAATATCCAATTTTAAGACGTCGGCATCGATAGCATGATAATCAAAGTGCGTAGTTCGCCATGAGCTTGATGGATCTTCGGCTGGATATTGGAATGGTGTAAAATCAAATACTTCCATATAATCTGGTATAACAACGATTCCTCCTGGATGTTGTCCAGTTGTTCTTTTACATCCTGTGCATCCTTGGGCCAGTCTTTCAACTTCAATATTACGCATCATAATGTGTTTTTCTTCGCAATAGCCTTTAACATACCCGTAAGCAGTTTTTTCGGCTACTGTTCCGATAGTTCCGGCACGGTAAACGTTATCTACACCGAACAATACTTTGGTATAGTCATGGGTATTACCTTGGTTTAATTCGGAGAAATTTAAATCGATATCGGGAACTTTGTCGGCATTAAATCCTAGGAATGTTGCAAATGGAATATCGTGTCCATCTTTGATCATAGCCGTATTACATTTTGGACAATTTTTATCTGGTAAGTCAAATCCACAAGAATATTTTGAACCTAATGATTCACCATCATCGCCTTCAAACACACTATGCTTACAACTTGGACAACGATAGTGAGCTGATAACGAGTTTACTTCAGTAATTCCCATCATACAAGCAACAAATGATGATCCAACTGATCCACGAGAACCAACAAGATAGCCTTGATCGTTTGAATGTTTTACAAGTTTTTGAGCAATTAAGTAAATAACGTCGAATCCAGCTCCGATAATTCCTCCAAGTTTTTTAACAGCTTCTTTATCTAGTTCTTCATCTGTTTTTTTCTCTTCCGCGTCTTCATTTTCTTCTTTTAAAACTTCTTTTATATAATTTTTTACTGGATCATAACCTGATTTTATTGTTTCATGTAATATTTGATGAATTTTAGCTACTTCATCTTCTTCAGATAGATTTTCTTTTTTAACATTTTTAGTTATGGCATCTTTTAAAGCATCTCCATATAATTCTTTCGCCAGACGTTCTTCGATGTGATGAGGAAGCGGATCTCCGTACCAATCTAAAGCTTTGTTATAAACAAGTTCGGTCATCGTTTCAATCGAATTAGGAATTTTAGGCGCAAATGGTTTTGGTGTAGCAATAATTACTTCTATTTGCTCAACTAATTTTGCTAATTCATTCGGATTTTTAACAACTATTTCATAAGCAATATCTTCACCTAGAAAGGCGAATTCTTCTAACATTTCTTTCGTTGTTTTTAGATACATATTAGGAACATGTAATCCTCTTCTATTTAAAGGGTGCAACTTGCCATTGAATCTTTGATTAACAATTATTTCACGATATATTTTATCTTCTTTGCGTAAATTATGAACGTCTCCAGTTGCAATTACTGGTTTACCAGCTTGTTTTGCAACATCAATAATTCTTTTTAGATATTCTTGAGCCGCCTGTTCACTTGGGAATTTACATTCTGGTCCAATTAAATGAGAAAATACAGAAACCGGTTGAACCTCTATATAGTCATAAAAGCTCATCATGTTAACTAATTCTTCATCCTCTTTATTACCAGCTTTATCAAAAATTTCCCCATTAATACAGCCCGAACCAATCATCAAGCCTTCACGAAGAGCAATTACTTCGTCACGAGGAATTTTTGGTTGTTCATTCTTATATAGATATTTAGTATTAGCAATCGAAATGATTTTAAATAAATTTTTAAGTCCAACTCTATCTTTGGCAATTAAAGTAGCATGGAACGGATAAGAAAAACGCACTAGCGATTCTTTATCAACGTTAGCTAAAAGTTCATCAGTTGTACTGATGTTTTGATCATATAAGGCTTTACACATTTTATAAAAAGCAAGAGATGTTCCTTCAGCATCGTAGTCAGCTCTATGGTGTTTGTCTTCATCCCAAGGTATTTCTAAGTTTTTAGTTAAAGTTTGAAGTTTATGATTAGGCCATTGCGGATATAACATTCTGGCCATACTCATGGTATCTATAACAGTTGCATCAAATTCTCCAAAGCCATATTTATTACACGCGGCTTTCATAAATGATATATCGAACTTAGCATTATGCGCAACCATCGGTAGTCCTTCAGCCCAATCTAAGAACCTTTTGGTAACATTATCTTCAGTATCTTTTCCTTGTAACATTTCATCTGTTATAAAAGTTAGTTCAGTAATCTTTTTCGGAATTGGTCTTTTAGGATCAATTAATTCATCAAAACGATCAATTATTTTACCATCTTTAATTTTTACAGCTCCAATTTCAATCATTTGGTCATTTCCGGCATAAAATCCAGTTGTTTCAGTATCAAATACAACAAAAGTGTTTTCTAATAAATTATAAGTTTGATTATGGAAGATTAAATCAACGTCATTATTGACGATGTTCATTTCAGCACCATATAAAACTTTAAATTGATCAGCTTCTTCTTTACCTTTATTATAAGCTTCAACGGCATGATAAATATTAGGAAATGATTGAACGCAGTTATGATCGGTTATTGCTACCGCTTTTTGGCCCATTTTTGATACATATTTAACTACTTCTTCTGGTTTTACAACACCATCCATAGCACTCATCATTGTATGCATGTGAAATTCAATTCGTTTTTCTTCAGCATCATCTATTACTTCTTCGGTTTTAGAATCAATGCTTTCAAAATTACGAATTATTAAAACTAAATCTTTACTAAAATTATCGTATTCGATATTTCCATTAAAGCGATACCAAGATCCTTCTTTTAAAGAGGCTTTGGTTTCTTGATATTCTTCTTTTTTCTTTTTGAATATTTTAGCTAAAATACTATTAGTGTTATCACTAATTTTTAAAGTGATGATATTTATATTATCCCTTTCTAAAGTATCAATTCCAAATATATAGGCTTCAATCGATACTTTTTTAGTTTCACCCATAACATTATTAATTGTTAAGTTATGGTATCCACCTGTTTCTTTTTCTTTTACAGGTTCGTTATCTTGAACATCAGGTGTCGGTATGATTTCTACGGCACTTTGTTTGGCATCGTTTATTTCTTTTTTTACTTTGGCATTGTTTTCTTCATTAAATAACGCTTGGAAATTAACATTCCTAATGCCAAAACTATTTAACTTCTCTTTAATATACAAAAAGTTTTCTTCTAATATTACTTGTTCAAATTTGCTGCTAGCTTCGATAAAATAAACACCATTTTCAAATTTAATTTCATTTTCTGCCAAACTTATTAATGAAGGTTTATTTTTAACAAGTTCTTTAATAATTTCTTTAATATAGATTGATACATCTTCATCTACTATATCTTGGTATGAAAAATCTATTAAACAAGGTTTACCACTTAATCCGCTTTTTAAGCATTCTAATAGTTCCGTTATCGTTTTATATGAAAGTAATTTAGGAAGACGCATATACACTTTAAAAGAAGCAGTTTGTTTATTTACTACTACTTTTTCTATAAATGCATTTTCAAACTCACTTTCGTCTGAACAAACAAAATTTATCTTAGTTAAAAATCTTTTTAGTTCGTTGTCCATCTTTACACCTACTTACATAAATTATATTTTACTAAATTTTTTTGATTTGGGAAACTAAAATACTATATTCAGCATATCTTTTCGTCACTTTACCAATTACAGAAACTAAATTTCCTTTTCTTAAATCGGTAACTTGGAACATTTGCTTAGGAAAGACTGTTAAGTTCATCTTTCCTAATTCATCTGATAGCGTTATAAAACACATATCATCATTCTTTTTGGTTTTTATATTACTTATTTTTTCAATTAAACCAATAACATTTATATTTTTGTCAAAATTACTAATGATCTTATCTGACTTGGTTATTTGTTTATCTTGATACTTAGAGGCAGGATGATTTGTCAAATAAAAACCTAGAGTATTATATTCATTTTGACGGAGTGTTTCTTCATCATCTTCTTCATATTTTTCAATTTCTGGTTTCATAACTAGTGATTCATCTAAATCAGTTATTAATGAAGCATAATTTATAGCTAGAGGAATATTTTCCCTTAAAGTTTTTTTGTTTTCATTAAATCTATCTAGTGCTCCTGCATTTATCAATGATTCTAAAATTAGTTTATTAATTCCTTTACTATAAGTTCGAGCGACAAAATCAAAGAAATCTTTATATTCCCCATTTTTCTTTCGTTCATCTATAATTGCAACAGCAGCGTTTTCGCCAAGGTTTTTGACTACTAATATAGGTAATAAAATATTTTTATTATTTAATATTTGGTATTCTAAAGTACTTTTATTAATATCTATTTTATTAATAATTAAATTATTTATTTTGGCTTCATCTAAATATTCTTTTGTTTTAATTTCACTTCCAATACTCATATTAAGTAAATTAGCTATAAAATATTCTGGATAATATACTTTTAAATAAGCCATCTGATAAGCTATTAATGAATAAGATACTGAGTGAGCTTTATTAAAGCCATAATTAGCAAACTTTAAGATTAAATTAAATACTTCTTTAGCATTTTCTTTGGTAAAGCCATTAGCTACTGATTGAGATATAAATCTTTCACCACTAGCCAATATAACTTCTTTTTTCTTTTTACTCATAGCTCTTCTTATGTTATCAGCTTCAGCATAGGTAAAATTAGCCATTTTAACTAGTATTTGCATTATTTGTTCTTGGTAAACAATAATTCCCCAAGTTTCTTTTAAAATGCTTTCTAAAGCATCATTTAAATAAACAATTTTTTCTTCACCGTTTTTCCTTTTAATAAAGACATCGATGTTTTCCATTGGCCCTGGTCTAAACAAAGCTATACAAGCCACTAAGTCTGAAAATGAACGGGGTTTTAATTTAGTAATTAAATTTTTCATCCCAGAAGATTCAAATTGAAAAACTCCATCCGTTTTACCATCACTAAATAATTTATAGACTTTAGCATCATCTAAAGGAATAGCATTTAAATTTAAATCTTCTTTTTCTTTAATTAATTCTAAAACATTACTAATGATAGTTAAATTACGTAATGCTAGAAAGTCCATCTTTAAAAGTCCAACGTCTTCTAAATATTCCATGGTTACACCCGTCATGATACCATTTTCATCTTCATAAATGGGAATTATTTCATCTAAAGGGATACTACTTATGACAACTCCAGCTGCGTGAGTAGAAATATGTCTTTTTAACCCTTCAAAATGAAAGCAAGTTTTATATAAATCTAATAAAATTGGATAATTTTTTAAAAACTTCTTGACCACTTCTCGTTCATAATTTTCTTTTAAAGTTAATTTAGCATCGATCACTCGAACAAATTTGTCTATCAGCTCGCTATCAACCATCAATACTTTACCTAGATCTCTTAAAACTTGTTTAGCTGCCAAAGTCCCAAAGGTTATAATCGGAGCTACTTTGTCATAACCATATTTTTCTTTAACATAATCAATTACTAAATGTCTTTTGGTATATTCAAAATCAATATCGATATCTGGCATAGTTATTCTTTCTGGATTTAAAAATCTTTCGAACAATAAATTATATTTAATTGGATCAATGCCAGTTATACCAAGGCAATAACTAACTAAAGAACCAGCAGCACTTCCTCTTCCTGGACCCACAAAAATATTATTTTTTTTAGCAAAACGAACATAATCATACACGATTAAAAAATAATCAACAAAGCCCATTTTTGTTATGACATTTAATTCATATTTTAATCTATTCAAATAAATCTCTGGAACATTATTATTTAATCTTTTTTCTAAGCCCTTTTTAGTTAAATTTAATAAGTAATTATAAGATTCTTCTTTAGTATTTAAATAACTAGGTATATAATTATCTGGCTTAGGAAATTCAACACTTATGTCATGGATAAATTCTAAAGTATTTAATACATCTTCTTTTAAAATGTCTTCGGGATTAATAAGATAGTTTAATTCACTCGCTTCATTTTCGGTGCTACTTAAAGTTTTTCCTTCTCCAATTAATGATAAATAACTAATGTATTTTTGCTCGTTTATTTTTAAACATCTTACATCATTAACAAATACTAATTTTGAGCTTATTTTTTGCAATATCTCTCTTTCAGTTTTATTTTGATATCCTAAATAAATATTTTCTTTATTTAGATATAATTCCTTGCTTTTAAATGGAATAATAATTTTTAAATTGTCATTTATAATATTTTCCATTGAAATATTACTAATTTGTTTTTGGGTATTTAATTTTAATAGCTTTTGATATCCTACATAATTTTTAGCATAAACATAAACGCTTTTATTATCTAATAATAACTCAAGTCCAAATATCGGTTTTATATCATTTTCTTTAGCTAATTTATAAAATTCTAAACTAGCAAACATATTACAATCACATAAAGCACAAGATGTAATATTATGTACTTTTAAGCATTTCATTAAGTCTTTTAATTTAACTAAGCTTTTTAAGATAGAATAATCACTTGTCACTTTTAAAGGACAATACATAATATCACCCCGAATCTAATATTATTTTATCAAATACTTATATTTAAGTCCATATAATGATAATGTAAAATTTAGATAGAAATGACAAAAAATAGCAAAAATTAAACTTAAAAGTTTGACATAAATCATATAATGTGTTAAAGTTTTTAGGTAAGAAAACATTTGGAGGTGTTAATATGGCTACAAAGATAACAAGTAAAAAACCATTAACAGGTAATAAAAGATCACATGCTTTAAATGCAACAAAGAAAAAACAAAAACCAAATCTACAAAAGAAAACTATAAATGGTCAAAAAGTAATTATTAGTGCTAGAGAAGCAAAAACTCTTAATAAATAATAACTTTTCTATTATAGATAAAAATGAACTGAATCATCAGTTCATTTTTTATTTAAATATTTCCTTTTTGTTTTTTTCAACATACTTTTCTATGTAATCACTAAGAGATGGTTTAAACGAGAAAAATACTTCATCTAATTCTTCAGTATCATCTTCTTCGGATAATTGTATTGCTTTTTCAAAGTTTTTAGCAATTTTAGAATTAGAAACTATTTTTAAAGCTTCTAATAATTCAGCATTATCAATGTCCTCGTTGCTATCAAAATATAATCCATGCCCACCATTATTCACTTCTGAATCATATCTATTGCATATTACTGCTATTTTTTGTATTTCATTTAATTCATCTAAATTTTTATTGGCTATTTCACCAACAAATCTATTCCATCTTTGGATTTTTGGATTGGCTACAAAGGTACCTAATTTAACTAATTCTTTAGCTTTTTCTTCGTAATTATCTGAACAACAAATGTATGAACCTGATACAACCATATCTATATAAGCATTTATTTTCCCAATTGTTTTATCGTTAATTCCACCATCAACACTTATTAAAGCTTTATGCTCTGATTTAGTTAAGTATAAAATGCGCAATTTATTTATTGTTTCTTCAATAAAAGTTTGCCCGCCTTTACCGGGATAAACACTTAGCACAAGAATTTGATCTACCATTTCATAATAAGGGAAAATTTGGTTTTTATCATCAGGGTTTAAAGCTATTCCTAATTTGATATTATTTTTGGATAATAATCTATATATTTTTTCTATGCTATCTTTGGTATCTAGATGCACAGAAATATACTCTGGTTTTAATTTAATTAATTTCTTAATATACTTAATTGGTTTAGTTACCATTAAATGAATATCTAGCGGTTTTTGATGGCCTTTTAAAAGTTCAATTATTTCTTTTAAATTCATCTTTTCGCTTTCACAATACTTACCATCTGTTATATCAACATGAATATAATCCGCTTCTTTTAAGCTTTCTATTTTTTGGATTGTTGTTTGTTTATCATAATTACTTTTTAAAAACGATACACTTAATTTCATATTATTTTCCCCCACTTACAAATTTCTTATAATTTTCATATCTAGTATTTAATATTTTACCATTAGCATAAGCATCTACTACACCGCAATCAATTGGTGAGAGATGATTACAATCTTTGTATTTACATTCATATTTAGTAAATTCCGTAAAGCTATTTCTAATTTCTTCGTTAGAATATTCATCTAGTTCTAATGCTGAAAAACCTGGAGTGTCTGCTATAAAAGACTTGCCAATTTGATGAAATTCAACATGTCTTGTTGTATGCTTCCCTCTATTTAAAGCAATAGATATTTCAGCAGTTTTTAAATTCAAATTTTTGTCTAATTTATTTAATAAAGAACTTTTTCCTGCGCCGGTTTGGCCGGCTAAAACAACGTATTTATTTTTGATTATTTTCTTTAGTTTATTTAATTTAGTGTTAAAAATAACAGGAATGCCTATTTTTTGATAATACTTTAAATATTTATTAATTATCTTCATTTCTTTTTTATTTACTAAATCGGCTTTTGTTATAACGATAATTGGTTTTATATTATTAATGATTATATTACACAATAGTTTGTCTAACAATGACCAAGATACATCAGGTTGTTTTAAACTAGTTACAACTACTCCATAGTCGACATTACTTACTAATGGACGTTTTAATTCGTTTATTCTTGGTTTTATTTCTAAAATATATTTTTTCTCAACATCAAAAAGAATTTGATCTCCAACTAGAGGAGTTATTTTATTATTACGAAATTTTCCTCTAGCTTTACAATCAAATCTTTCTTTCCCACTATGAACGGTATATAAATCTCCAATTAATTTAATTATTTTTCCTTCTTTAACCATATCTCAAACTTCTATTCTAATCCGCTATCTTCATCAATGCTAACTGCAACAGCTACTTTTATTTTAAAACTTGAATCAGCAATGATAGTATATCCTTCAGGTTTACTTTGATAGAAAATTGTTCCTTCTTCATATTCATCAGTTTCAACTTCTTCTACTTCTACTGTTAAACCATAGGTTTCAGCAAAATCTTCTACATCTTCTACACTATAAGTTCCATCAGTAAAGTTTGGATATTTAGATTCATTTTTAGGGATTACTAATGTAATTGTATCTCCTTCGCTTACTTTTTCACCAGGTTCTATAGATTGACTAATGATTTCATTATCTTCATAATCTAAGGGATTATCTACTTCTTCTTTTTCAATAATCACATTAACTCCTAATGCTTCTAATGCACCTTTTACTTCTAAATAGCTTCTTCCAACATAGTTTTCTATTTCTATTTTAGTATCACCTAAGGAAACATATAAAGTTATTTCAGAATCCTTTTTCCTTTTACTACCAGCAGCCGGATTGGTTTTTACGACTAGTCCTTCCGCAACTTCAGTAGAACTTACTTCTTCCTGTTTATCTAAGACAACGAAGCCTTCATCTTGTAATGTTTTTACTGCTTTTTCTACCGTTAAACCGCTTACATCTGGTACAGTTGCTTGTCTTTTGTTAGTCATGTATGGAATTAAAACAAATATAGATGTAATTATAACAACAATTCCAGTAAATATAGATAATAATACTATTAATAATTTATTTTCCTTTTTCAATTCGTCACCTGTAATCTTTTTAGCTATTGGTTCTTCTTTTTCACCAATTTTCTTTTCTTTAGCTATTTTTAACATTTTTGTATCATCATAATCATTTTCGGGATACTTATATATATACTTTGCTTCATTTACTCTTCTATCATCCATACAAGTCTTTAGATCATCATACATTTCTCTGGCATCTTCATATCTATTTTTAGGATTTTTAGCTGTCGCTTTTAGAATGATGTTTTCAATACTTTGCGGAATATTAGGAAGTTCATCTTTGATACTTGGAACTGGTTCTTTTAAATGTTTTAAGGCTATTTCAATAGCATTATCTCCTTTATAAGGTAATTTACCAGTTAAGAGTTCATACATCAAAATTCCCATAGAATATATATCGCTTTGTAAGGTCGCTCCTTTACCACTTGCTTGTTCTGGTGGCAAGTAATGAACACTTCCCATTACTGAATTCGTTTGGGTAAGTTGAGTGGCATTAATAGCCATGGCAATACCAAAATCAGTGATTTTTACTAAACCATTTTCTAATATCATGATGTTTTGTGGTTTAATATCGCGATGAATAATATAAGAATCATGAGCAACAGACAACCCACTTGAAATTTGACTCATTATATCTACTACTTCAGGAACAGTAAGCTTACCCCGTTTTTTTAAGAGAGCTTTTAAATGTCTTCCTTCGATATATTCCATAACGATGTAAAATTCCCCATTATCTTCTCCAACATCATATACTTCTACAATATTAGGGTTACTTAAACTAGATGCTGATAGAGCTTCTCTTTGAAAACGACGAACAAATTTCTCATCGTTAGCTAATTCCCCTCTTAATATCTTAACAGCGACATTTCGATCTAAAATCGTATCATAAGCTAAATAAACATTAGCCATACCGCCTTCTCCAATACTTTTTATTATTTGATAGCGATCACTAATCTTTTGACCTTTCATTATCATAAAAAATCCTCCAATTTATCCTAAAGTTAGATAGGCTATAGACACATTGTCCATTCCGCCTCTAGCATTACATTTACGTATTAATTTACTTACTTTATCTTCAATCTCTAATTCTTCATCATTTAAAACTTTTTCAATTTGTTCATCGGTTAACATACTAGTTAATCCATCACTGCATAACATTATGCCTTTGCAGCTTGTAAAATTATCGACATCGAATATATCCATTTCACATTTTTCTGCAGCTCCTAAAGCCTTCATTAAAACGTTTTTTTTCGGATGAAATTTAGCTTCTTCTTCGGTTAGATCTCCCGCTTCTACTAGTAAATTGACTAAAGTATGATCATGTGTTACCTTATGTAGTTGATCGTTTTTTAAAACATAGCCAGATGAATCACCAATATTTCCAAATATTAAATAATCTTTAGTTAATAACGCAACTACTAAAGTAGTCCCCATTCCAGTTGAATCGATATTTTCACTAGCATGTTTTATGATAGCTTTATTTATCTCATTTACATTATCATTAAGCCAATTAACAGCATCTAATTTTGTTCCGATTGAACTGATTTCAGTAAATCGTTTGCCTAAATGAGCTAAAGCCATTGATGAAGCTACTTCGCCTTTACGATGTCCACCCATTCCATCAGCAACGATCATTAAATATTCTTCATTAGCATTTTTTAGTATAGTAACAGAATCTTCATTATGAGAACGAACTCGTCCGGCATCTGTTAAATAAAAAGATTTCATCTTTTCACCTCTTTGCTTCTTAATTGGCCACAAGCAGCTGATATTTTACTACCAAATTCTTTTCTTATGGTCACATTAATTTTTTGTTTTTTTAATTCATCATAAAAAGCTAAGATAGTAGATTTATCACTCTTTTTAAAAACTATGTTATTAGTTTCATTATAAGGAATTAAATTAACATAAACATTTAATCCTCTTAATAGATTAGCTAGCATTGTGGCATGTTCTTTACTATCATTAACCTCTTTTAGCATAACATATTCTATAGTAACTCGTCTATTAGTTTGCGCAATATAATCAGATATTGCTGTCATTAGTTGACTAATATTGTACACTTTATTTACAGGCATTACTTGGTTTCTAATCTCATCATTTGGAGCATGTAAAGAAATAGCCAAATTTATTTGAAGTGGTAAATTAGCTAATTCATATATTTTAGGAACAAGTCCACAAGTTGATAAAGTAATGTGTCTTGCGCCAATCGCTAATCCTTTAGCATCATTTATTATTTTGATAAAATTAATGACATTGTCATAGTTATCTAACGGTTCACCAATTCCCATTATAACAACAGATGATATTCTTTCTTTGATATCTTCTTCAATCATCATTATTTGCAAAACCATTTCAAAAGTATTTAGATTACGTACCTTTTTTAGTCTTCCAGATTCACAGAATTTACATCCCATATTACATCCTACTTGACTAGATATACAAACACTACGCCCATAATCATGGTACATTAAAACTGCTTCAACATGATTATTATCTTCTAGCTTAAATAAGTATTTTTTAGTTAATTCATCTTCTTCTTTTTTAACAATTTCGATTTTAGAAAAAACAAAGTCATCTTTTAACTTATCTCTTACTTCTTTTTTTAAATTAGAAAAATTATCGGAGCTCCATTCTTTTTTTTCGTAAAGCCATTCAAAAACCTGTAAAGCTTTAAACTTCTTTTCACCAATACCTATAAAATATTCTTCTAATTTTTCTCTTGGAATATCTAATATATGCATAAAATACCTACTTATAATACTTTCTTATATCTTCTTTTAAATTTTCATTAAATTTCTTTGCTTTTAACATCTCTATTTCAAATTTATATGGCGGATAAAGGCGATTTTTGTCTTCATCATAATCCCCAACGTATGGTGTTTCTAAAATTATTGGGATATTTTCTAATTTAGAATTATAAATAATATTCATAATATTTTCAAAGCCTAAATTACCAAAACCGATATTATCATGTCGATCCTTATGGGCTCCTATTTCATTTTTTGAATCGTTTAAGTGTAAACATTTAATTTTGTTAATACCAATTATTTTATTAAATTCATTTAAAAACCCATTAAAATCCGTCATATCATAACCAGCATCATTTAAATGACATGTATCAAGACACACTCCAATATTATTAGTATTTACTTTATCTAAAATTGCTTTTATTTCTTCTAAAGAGCTACCACATTCATTACCTTTTCCGGCCATCGTCTCTAATAAAATCATACACTTATCATCGTCTTTTATGATTAAATTTAATGCTTCCGAAATATTAGAAAGTCCTTCTTCTTTACTCATTCCAACTGCACTACCTGGATGCACTACTATATATTTTACTTGCATTTGTTCACAACGATTTATTTCATTTCTTAAAAAATTAATACTAAATTCCCATTTTGAAAGATCTTTTTTATTAGCTAAATTAATGATATATGGCGCGTGACATATTACATTTTCTAATGATATATTATTTTCTTTCATCATTTTTAGAGCTTCTAAAGTAAGTGAATCATCTAGCGATTTACGCGCTGTATTTTGAGGCGCTCCTGTATAAAACATAAAAGCGTTAGCGCCATAACTTATTGCTTGTTTTGTTGAACCTAATAATTGTTCGCTCCCAAAGTTAACATGAGATCCTAAATACATAATTATCACCATAATTAATTATATAATTATTACATAAAAAAAGCAAAAATATTTTTGCTTTGAGTTGCTTCATTTTGTAAGCTTTAATACGCCAAATTTCATAAAGATTTAAAATTAGCAGCTAGAATCAACGTCTCCAGTTGAAAGAGCATTTGCGTTTACAGAAGATTTATACCCGTTAGTATTAAATTTACCATTACTAAGCTTGATTTTATAAGATGCAACAGCTGCGCTTCCTGTTCCAGTTACCGAAATTTCTATACATCCAGAATAACCTGTCATATCGGATTTGTTAATATATCCTTTTGATACTAAAGTTCTTATATCAATTGTTCCACCACTTGTAGTTAAATTACCGCCATTTTCAGTAATTGTTCCTCCATCTATTAATAATGTTGCATATGCATTAGCAGCTGCTTGCATAAATTTATTTGCTTCTGTTACAAATGCATCTTTTCTAGCCCCTTCTACTCTTGGTAACACAGTTGTCATACCAATTAATGCTACTACAGCTAATATTACGATTACTGCTAATAATTCTACCAATGTAAATCCTTTTTTATTGTTCTTTTTTGTTTTCATTTATTATATCTTCCTTCCTTATTTTTATAATTAAATTATAAATTATATTTTTATTAAAATCAATAATCTTTATTTCATTTTTTTCTTTTTATTTTTTATTTACAATGTTTTTGTAAACACTGTTTTAAAAATTAAAAATACTAGTTTGAAATTAATGTTGGTTTATCCGCCAAAATATAGGTTATATCATTCTTTTTAACATTTTCGATTTTCAATTTATTTCCAGAATAAGCACACCTCAAATTATTCGGGTTTGGGTAACAAGAAGCACTTTCATCGCGCAAATGGTATTTGTCATTTTTCATTATTATGTAACTTTTACCGTAGTTAAAATCGGCAAGACTAATAATTACATATCCTTCATAATTGTTTTGTTCGATATTATCTATGTATGGTTTTAATTTATCTATGTCAATTTTTAAAGCGCCATTACCACTTATCCTAATTTCCTCACCTAAAGAATCCCGATTATTTGTATAATCTGCTTCCACAAATAGTTCTTCTGCAGTTTTTAAAACTAGTTCTGCAGCTATTACAAATTTTCTTTTTCTAGATTCTTCTATTCTTGGAATTACAGTTGTCATAGCTATAGTTGATACTATACCTAATAACGCAATAACTCCCAACAATTCAACTAAGGTAAAACCTTTTTTATTTGTTTTTTTCATATAAAAACCATCCTTATTATACTTTTAGTATATAACAAGAATGGTTGTGTGTCAATTTACTTTAGTGTTTCCAAAACAGCACTAATTAAATCTATATTATCAATTACTTCATTAATTTTATCCGTTGCTCTAAGTTTGTATCTTTCTTTCATTTCACTTTCAAACCTTTTATAATTTTCGGGATTTCTATTTAGTTGTTTAATCCAATAAGAATTATTTTTCAGTATATTGTACATTTTAGGATTTTTCTTTAATTGCATATATAAATCTATTTCCATTTTTAATCCTCAAAAAATTTATTTAGAGGCCTTGGCGAAGATGGACCTTTAAAATTGTTTCCGGCTATTTTATTTGTTGAAGATTTTCCAGTAAGCTCTTGAACAACTCCTATAGCTTTTTGGGCACTATTAATATGTTTTTGAATAGATTCTGTATCGATATTCTTAATAATATCTTTTATAGCATTGATTCCTTGTTTTGCACTACTTCCCCCTAAATAGTTTTGCCAGGCTCTTTCTTCTTCTCCATAAATATCATAAATTTCATAAAATTTTTGCCACGTCATTTCACCAGATTTAATGTATTCTAATAATTCCGGATGGGATTTAGCAAACTGCTTAAAGTTTTCTTTAGACATAAATATTCACCAATAAATTATATGAAAAAAAGATGATTTTATAATTTAAAATCATCTAAAAAATCATCTAAAGTTAATTCTTGAATTTTTTCTTCCGGTTCTATTTTTTCTTTTACAGAGGTTTCCTTAGTTTCTTTTTTTAAATAACTACATAAAGTAGATTTTACGAAAACATCGTTTATTTCTTTTTTTGTGATGTTTGATCCTGTCGACGCTAAATCCATAATGGATATTTCACTATTTTTTAGCTCGTTAATATCATTATCAATTTTTAAACAAATAACATCTCTTGCTTCTGTCGCAAATGCTTTTTTTACAAAATACGTTACTGTTTTGGTTTTCTTAATAAGGAGGTTGCCTCTTTTTGCCCTACTCATCATTTCTAAATCGCTAATTTTAACTCTTTTCGCAGTTTTGTTTTCAGTAATTACATTAACGTATTCATCGTTAGCTTTAATAGCAAAACCAGAAACTAATTCATCTTCTTTTAAGTTTATTCCTTTAACTCCACTAGCTTTAGGACCAACAACTGGAATTTCTTCTGTATTAATTTGTAAGTAATAACCATTTTTAGAAACCATCATTGTTTTAGCATCGCTTTGACAAACATTTACTAATTCATCATCAGTTTTTAATTTAATAGCTGTAAGCGTTTTAGAATATCTGCTTACTTCAAAATCTTCTAAAATACTTTGCTTAATCATACCTTGCTTAGTAAATAAAACAATGCTACGTTTTTTATCATCATAAACCATTGAAGAAACAACCTTTTCATCAGTAGCCATCGTAACGATGTTATTAACGTGTTTGCCTAAGTCTTTCCATTTTCCTTCTGGAATTTTATGAACCGGTATGTATAAATAGTTTCCTAAATTAGTAAAGACTAAAATGGTATCTAAAGTATTTACTTCATAAAAACCGATAATATAATCGCCTGGTTTTAATGTAGTTTCTTCTCCATTAGATGAAGCATAACTTTTTAAATTAACTCGTTTAATATAACCTTCATTAGTAACGATAACAACAACATTTTCTTTTGGAATCATACTAGCCATATCAATTTTTATTTCCGTAATTTCGTCTTTAATTTTAGTTAAACGCGGTGTTGCATATTCCTTTTTGATAATCTTTAATTCTGTTTTCATAACATGTTTTAAAGCTTCTTCGTTAGCTAAAATCTTATTCCAAATATCTATTTGTTGTTTTAATTTAGCCATTTCCTCTTCTAGGATAACAACATCCGTATTAGTTAATCGATATAATTGCATTGTTACAATAGCGTCGGCTTGAAGATTAGAAAAACCAAATTCTTTTTCTAAATTTAAAATGGCATCAGCTTTGTTTTTACTAGCTCTAATTACTTTAATTACTTCATCTAAGATTGACATAGCCTTCATTAAACCTTCAACAATATGTAATCTAGCTAAAGCGTGATCTAATTCAAACTTTGTTCTTCTTGTTACAACATCTTTTTGATGTTCAATAAAGGCATCCAAAATTTCTAAAATACCTAATGTTTTTGGACGACGATTAACGATTGCTACAACGTTGTAGTTATAATTAATTTGTAAATCAGTATTTTTTAGTAAATAATTTAAAATTAAATCTGCATTGGCATCTTTTTTTAATTCGATGATTAATTTAGCCATATTATCTTTATCTGATTCATCACGAACTTCGATGATACCATCAACTTTTTTCTCAACGCGTATTTCATTGATTTTTAATCTTAATTGTTCTTTAACCACTTCATAAGGAATATCGTTAACAACAATTAGATTTTTACCTTTTTCTTTAACTATTTCAATATGCGATTTTAAAACTACTTTTCCACGACCAGTTTCATAAGCTTTACGAATAGCATCTTTACCTTCAACAACTCCCCCAGTAGGAAAGTCAGGACCTTTGATGATATCTAAAATTGTATCTAAACGACAATTTGGATTTTCAATCCGTTTAATTGTTGCATCTATTACTTCTCCTAAATTATGCGGAGGTATATTAGTTGCATATCCAGCAGAAATTCCAGTTGAACCGTTTACTAAAAGGTTTGGAAAACTAGCTGGTAAAACAGTTGGTTCTAATAATGTATCACTATAATTGTAAGCCATTTCTACAGTTTCTTTATTAATATCTTTTAACATGACATTGGCTAACTTAGTAAGTCTTGCTTCTGTATAACGATAAGCAGCTGGTCCATCTCCATCGATTGAGCCGTTGTTTCCATGAACATCTACAAATGTTTCACGCATCTTCCATTTTTGACTCATTCTAATCATAGCTTCATAAATAGATGAATCGCCATGAGGATGGTAATTACCCATGACATCTCCAACCGCTTTAGCACATTTACGATAAGGTTTATCATAGGTATTATGGTCAGTATACATTGAATATAAAATTCTTCGTTGAACTGGTTTTAAACCATCTCTTACATCTGGTAAGGCACGATCTTGAATGATTTCTTTGGAATATTTTCCAAAACGATCGCCCATTATTTCTTCAAGAGCAAAATCATATATTTTTTCTATTATACTTTTTTCGGTTGCCATTTTTACCTCCTGAAATTATCTTCCATTGTAAAGTCAACATTTTCTTCAATCCATTCTTTACGCGGTTCAACTTTATCACCCATTAAAACATGAACCCTTTTTTCCGCTAAAGCCGCATCATTTATGGTAACTTTAATTAAACTACGTGATTTAGGATCCATTGTAGTTTCCCATAGCTCATCAGAATTCATTTCTCCTAGACCTTTGAAACGTTGAATTTTATAAGAACCTTTTATTTTAGCTTTTCTTTCTTCTAATTCTTCATCTGTCGCAATATATTCTTTGGTTTTACCATAATCTAGCGCATACAAAGGTGGATTAGCAATATAAAGCATCCCTTGTTCTATTAAAGGCCTCATAAAACGATAGAAGAATGTTAAAAGTAATATTTGAATATGAGCACCATCAACATCGGCATCGGTCATAATAATTACTTTACCATAATTACTTTCTTCATAATCAAAATCGGGACCAATTCCTGCTCCAATAGCATAAGTAAGTAATTTTAATTCTTCATTACTATTTATATCATTACTACTAGCTTTTTCACAGTTTAAAACTTTACCACGTAATGGTAATATTGCTTGATGGACTTTATCTCTACCAGTTTTGGCTGAACCACCGGCACTATCTCCTTCGACCAAAAACAGTTCGTTATCTTTAGCAACTTTCCCAGTTGCTTGTGCAAGTTTTGCAATAATAACTTTATCTTTACTAGTTTTAGTTTTTCCATTACGAGCCGCTTCACGAGCTTTTCTAGCCGCTTCACGAGCTTCTTTACTTTTAGTTGCTTTTTCAATAATAGTTAAAGCAGTTTCTTTATTTTCTTCTAAAAAGAATTTAAGATTTTCATAAACGACACTTTCCACTACCGTTCTAGCAATTGGCGTACCTAATTTACCTTTGGTTTGACCTTCAAATTGTAATAATTTTTCCGGAATTTTTAAATTAATTACTGCGGTAAGCCCTTCTCTAACATCACTACCATCAAAATTTCCATCTTTGCCTTTAATTAAATTATTGGATTTTGCATAATCATTAAAAGCTTTAGTAATACCTGTTTTAAAACCAACTTCATGACTTCCACCATCTATAGTTTTTACGTTATTTACAAACGATAAAATGGACTCATTATATGAATCAGTATATTGCATAGCAATATCTACTTCTATTTCACTTTTCAATCCTTCAAATTGAATAACTTTATGAAGATTATTTTTATTTTCGTTAATATAACTAACAAAATCTGCTAAGCCATTATCATAATGATATGTTTCATGACGGTTATCTTCTTCATCTATTACTTCAACAGTTAGATTTCTAAGTAAAAAAGCACTTTCTTGCATTCTTTCACAAACTGTTGTAAAAGAAAAGTTAGTCGTGGAAAAAATTTCATCATCAGGCATAAAAGTAACTTGAGTACCAGTCTTGTTTGTAGTCCCAATTGTTTTTAATTTGCTCTCTACTTTACCGCCATCTTTGAACTTAATATTACTTATTTTACCATCACGATAAATGGTAACCTCCATCCATTTACTTAAAGCATTAACTACAGAGGCACCTACACCATGTAATCCTCCTGATACTTTGTAACCAGATTCCGAAAACTTTCCTCCGGCATGCAAAACGGTATAAATAACTTCTGGAGTTGATTTACCACTTTCATGCATTCCAATTGGAACTCCTCTACCTGTATCTAATACAGTAACAGATTTATCCTTATTTAAAACAATTTTTATTTTATTTCCATATCCGTTTATAACTTCATCTATAGCGTTATCGACGATTTCCCATACTAAATGATGTAAGCCTCTTTTATCAGTCGACCCAATATACATACCAGGTCTTTTACGTACAGCTTCCAAACCCTCTAATATTTTTATAGATGACTCATCATACTTTGCCATAATCTCACCTTAATTCATTATATCAAAAAAATAATTTTAAGCAAATAAAAAGATAGATTGCTCTATCTTAAAGATTTTTACTTTATATCGTATGTTTCGTTTTGGAATGAAGAAAAGTCTGGAATATTGACATTTTTTGGTTCTTCATCTTTTGGCATTTCTTTTTTTTCTTCTTTTTTGGCAGGCATATCGAAAATAAATGGATTTGTTACAACCGGTTTTACCGGGGCTTCCGTTGAGATTGGAGTTATTTCTTCTTTTGTTTCTGCTAATGGTTCATCGACAATATTTCTAATTACTGGAATTTCTGGTTCGTTTTTTTCTTCTAATACTGGTTTTACTTCTTCATTTTTTATAACTGGTTCTCCTTTTATTTCAGGGCCAATTTCTCTTTCTTTATTTACATAAACTGAACTAAATACAGAAGATGGAGTAAATTTTGTAACTTCTTTTATTGGTGTTACATCTATTTTACTAGGCATTACCGCTTCTTCTTTTTCTTCTGATTTATTTAATTCTTGTAATTTATTAATTTCATCTAATTCCTTGCTGATGGAAGAAGCTAATTCATCAAAATTAAATTCCGGTAAAACAGCAGTATTGTCTAGATTTGTTTCAGATTTTTCTTGAGCATTTTCTCTTGCTATAAAAGTAGTTTCATTTTTCTGATGTAATTCATTTAAGCTTAATGGAATTTCTGGTTCGCTTGTTTCATATGAATCATGATAAACATTTTTTTCTTCTTCCTTAAATATTTCAAAATCCGGAATCATAAATGATTCAGTATTTTCAATTAACTCTGAAGCCATTTCATTTTCGTTATTTTCCTGTTCAATTAAACTATCTCCAATTGAATTATTTAAGGCATTCTTTACTAATTCTTCTGCTTCAGAATGGATATCATCATCTGTATTAGATTCGATGTCGTTTGCAACCGGCGGTATATCGAATTGTTCTTTTATTTCGGTAACAACTTCATTTACCGGTTGTTCACCATTTATATCATTTACTTCAAGGCTAATAGGTGCATTTTCTTCTTTAGCAAAAGCGTCAAGACCAGCCAGTTCTAACCTTCTAGTTTCTTCTTCTTTTCTTACTTTCTCATCCTTTTTCCCAAATAAGATTACTATAACTAAAAGAATTAACAATACAGCAATTGATGTAAATAATATTTGTGGAAAATATTCATAACTATATAATTTTTCTAAAAAATCCATCATATCTATCCCTCTTATTCTACTATTTAAAGAATAACATAATTATATGCAATTCGCAATAAAAAAGAAATTTTTGCCAAAATGTTTACACTTTCCCAAAACAAAAGAACTTGTTTAAAGTTCTTACATATAACGATTCATTTGTTTCATAACTTGATTTACTTGTTTTTGACTCGGTTTTCTACCCATACTAGTCATCATCGCCTCAATCATCTTTTCGTTAATTGGCGGATTTTTCTTTAAATATTTTTTCATCATAGTTCTAGCTACAATAAATCCAATTATAGCTCCAATTATTAATCCGATTAAAATCATTAATATATCATGTAACATTTTATCTCTCCTTCAATCCCATTTTACTAAAATTTTATTTTTTCATCAAGTGTTATATGCTCAGTTCATCTACCCAGAAATAATCTTTATTAGCAAAATCGCACACAAATAAATTTTGATCATAACTTAATTCTTTTAAAAATGAAGGCTTTATAACATTACTTTCTAATAATAAATAAGAATTTTTAATAGTTAGTTTAGTTTCTTCGGGTTTATATTTATTAAAGATACTATGCACATTATAATTTTTTTGATAATAATCATTATCTTTGTATGACATAATTATTTTTTGATTAACTTTATTTTGATTAATCGGGCTTATTAACTGCTCATATATATTTAACCCCACTGACAATTCTTTTTTAGTCATCTTAAAAATATCTTCCATACTTTTAAAAATATTATAAGGATTATCTTTAGTTAAAACTGCCATTTCTCTATTAATTTTAAATATGTAAAATGTTCTCATTTGATATCACCTAAAATATTTTAATATATTTAAATAAAATAATTTGTCAAAAAAAAGAAATGTTTATTGACATTTCTTCATCATATCGTTTGTTTCCTCTAGCATTGTGTTAATTAATTGGTTGGCTTTTTTAGAAGTCTTTTTATTAAGTAATACATAAACTCCTAATCCAGCCATTCCTGTAATTAGCATTGCACCAGTAAACATTCCAAGTTTTTTCAATTTAACACCTCATTAGTATTGTGGCATTAATTGCGAAAAATATACAGTAATTTCGTTTGTAGATCAGTTTTTCTATTATTACTATAGTTGTTTTGGATTGCGTATCTTAATGATTCTGATTCTCCAATGATAACTAAGCTTTTTTTAGCACGACTGACTCCAGTATAAATAAGTTTATTGTAAAGCATTTTTTGATAATGTCTTTCAACTGGCATAATAACATGCGGAAATTCACTTCCTTGGCTTTTATGAATAGTTATCGCATAAGCATGAATAATGTCTTTCATATCTTCTTTAGTATATGTTACATAGGTTCCTTCAAAATTAATAACAATATTTTCTTTTTTTTGAAAGCCTGGCGTTTTCTCTATTTTAGTTATATAACCAATATCGCCATTATAAACATTAATATCCGGATTATTAACTAGTTGTAAAACTTTATCATTTTCCCGATAAATAACATCTCCAACTTTTATCTCATTTTGATTTTCTAAAGGATTAAATACTTCTCTTAAAGTTTTATTTAAATTATCAATACCATTAGCGCCTTTATAAACCGGAGCAAGAATCTGAATATCATCGGCTTTTAGATTTTTTTCCATGCTCATTTGGCATATTTTACTGATCATAGCTTTGATATTGTTCTCATTGGTCTCTAAGAAATTATAATCACCTTTTTTACTTAGTAGATCATCCCCAATCTTTTCTTCTTTGATTTCTTTAGCTAAATATGGAATATATGATGTTTCACTTTGACGATAAATTTTTTGCAGTGGGCAAAAACTAAATGCTTTAGAAGTTATTAGGTCACCTAAGATAAGCCCGGGTCCCACACTAGGAAGCTGCGAAACATCTCCTACTAAAACGAGTTGGATATTACTTGTAAGCCCTTTTAATAAGGCATTAAACAAATTTACATCAATCATACTTACTTCATCAACTATAATAAGTTTATGATAATTGCGATTATGCTCGTTTATCGCAAAGTCATTAGTATCTTTATTCCATTTTAAATAGCGATGGATTGTCATAGCTGGTAAATTAGTTGATGATGCCATTTTCTTACTTGCTCTTCCTGTCGGAGCTAAAAGTGCAATATTTTCATAAATATCAATTGGACTTAATTTATGCATACTGATATAAATTCTCACTATGGCATTTATAATCGTTGTTTTTCCTGTACCTGGTCCACCAGATATGATCGTGATGCGATTATTTAAAGCTGTTTTTATAGCGTTTTTTTGTTCATCATTATATTTTAAATTATTTTCATATTCAATTTCAGCAATCTCACTATCTATATCACCCATTTTATTTAAAAGACGATTCTTTATATTAAACAGATTACTGGCAATGTCTTCTTCCATTTCATAATAGATAGATAAAAAATATTTATCATCAATAATGACTATTTTTTCATCATCTACTAACTCATCTAATATATCTTGAGATAAATTTAAATTATATAAACTTTTTAATGCATTTTCTATTTCATCTTTAAAATAATACGTATCACCATTACGATTACTTAATGTTTGCATTGTTTGTAAAACACAAGCTTTATGTCTTAATGGATCATTTTCATCTTTATTCAGACAAAAGATGCGATCAATCTTATTAAAATCAATTATTTCTGTTAACATGTAAATATTATTATCGATAAAATACATAGTATTTTCTTCATAACGATGAATTATCTTAGAACATTCGCTTATGGAAAACCCTAATGATTTTAATTTTAAAACTAATTCATCAATACTTAAATTGGCCATTATGGAATTATAGATTTTATCTTTCTTCGCTAAAGTTATGCCTGATATTTTTAGTAATTCTTCAGGATTTTCTTTAATTATATTTATCGCATCTACGCCTAAGGCATCAACTATTTTAATAGCTGTTTTTTCACCGCAACCTTTTATTAAAGAAGATGATAAATATTCAATTACTGCCGATTCATCGGTCATTTTTTCTATTTCATAAGATTTAAAACTATATTGCCATCCAAATTTAGCATTATTAATATATTCTCCGGTTAATATATATGTTTGTTCTTCATTAGGTCCTAATAAAATTCCTGTAACTGTGATGGTTTTATTTAAAAGTTCTTTTAACTCTTCTTTATCTGCTTGTTTAACGCGAAATAAGGCTACCAAGTAGCCATTGTTATTTTGGTATATAATTTTTCTTATTTTTCCTTTTATCGTATTCATAATATTCCTTATAGTAAGTTTCTTAATGAGTTATAAAGATTTAATAATTTATTATAAGCTAAATTATTATGAGGATTATTTTGATATTCTCTTTTAGCAATTTCAATTTTTCTTTTTAAATTTGTTAAACCATCATACTTATTTTGGAGTTTTAATTTAGTCTGACTATCGATGCACACCTTTACGTAATTAGCTATTTTTTCTAGTGTATCATTTAAGAGGTTATCTAACTTAAAAAACTGCTCTGTTTTCAAAAGTTGTTTAAATTCTTGAAAGGTTTGCTCAAGCGTTCTAAGTTTTTTTATTTTAATGTTTTTTTTATAAATGGTTATTTTACCTGCTATTTGATTGTTCTTATCACGAACTAAATATGATTCTGACACAATACTTTGAGCTCCTTTCTATAAAATTAATCTAAACCTAAATATTCTTCTAAAGTTAATCCTTTTTCCATTATTTCGGTAGCTGCTTCTAAACCAACATATCTAATATGCCATGGTTCATAACCATATCCTGTAATCTCTTCTTTTCCTTCTGGATATCTAATAATAAACCCATATTTAGCACAATTTGCATTTAACCATTGCCCTGATGCCGTTTCACCATAAGTATAAGTAATTGAACCAACATCAAAAGCAAGTCCAGTTTGATGTTCAGAGTGTCCAGGCCTTGCTGAATAACGGTCGGCGCTATCATACCCTCTATCAGCCACTTTTTTTTCATAAATTGTTTTTTGCCTATTATAAGAACGATATCCTGATAACAATTCAATACTAAAACCATCCAGCAAAGCGGCTGCTTGAAGTTGTTTTAATGCCCCAGATGCTATATCTGCATCAGGTGATTTGAAATCTTGAGGAATTGCAAATTTTTTATTAACAATTAAGATTCCGTTAACATATTTTGGACCTATTTCGATATTTTCGTATCCATTAATTGCTGGATATAAATTTTCAGTATTTTTTTCAGGAATTTTAACATCAACTTGTTCTTTGCTCGTAGTGGTATCACTTTTACTATTTTCTTCGTCTTTTTCCTGATTATTTTGTTCTTCATTTTCTAAATTCACTTTTGCTTCAACTATGACAGTTCTAGAAACTTCTTTTTCCCAAATGAAGAAATCTAATTTATAGATTATTTTATAACTCCCAACTATATCATTTTTTAAGTTATTACTTATATCTACATATTTATTTAAGTTTATTCCAAACAAATTAGCGTTGTAACCTTCCTCGTAATACGCATTATTTACAATTATTTTGTCTTTTGAATTTCCATTTAATTTTAAGGATATATTTTTTTGAACAACAAAATAACTAATAATCATTAAAATTAAAATGATGATACTTATAATTATTCTTTTTTGGAACTTTTTACTTTTTGCCATTTTTAACACCATTATTAATATACCACAAAAGTTATTTATTTACGATACCTTTAATTATACCATTTTCGACTTTGACAATTTTTATATTGTAAATAGTATTCTTAACTAATTTTTCATCAATACGAACTGCTAAATAATTTGAAGAGTGACCTACGCTGTAGTCCTCAAAAACTTCTTCTGTTACCATTAAAACATTTTTATCTATAAAAGTTTTGGCATAATTTAATTCTAATTTATTAGACAACGACACTAATTTTTCACTGCGCATTTTTTTACATATTTCAGTTTGTTGTCCATCCATCAAACTTGCTTTAGTTCCAGTTCTAACTGAATATGGAAAAACATGAATTTTAGCAAACTTTATTTTTTCACAGAATTCATATGACTTAATAAATAGTTCATCAGTTTCTTGTGGAAAGCCTACTATCACATCAGTTGTTATGCTTATGTTTGGTCGAATCGTTCTAATCATTTTTATTTTTTCTTCATAATAATTCAAATCATATTTACGATTCATTAATTTTAAAATCTCATTACTTCCAGCTTGCAACGGAATGTGAAGATGATTAGCTATTTTTGCATTGTTTTCTAACTCTTTTAAAAACTTATCATTTAATTCTGTGATTTCAATACTGGAAATTCTAATTAATTTTAAACTTTCTATCTTAGATAATTCATGGATTAAATCGGTTAAATCTTTGCCATTGCTATTATAGCTCCCAGTGTGAATTCCTGTTAAGACGATCTCTGAATGACCATTTTCGCTTAAAGTTTCAGCCTCTTTTATTACTTCAGAAAAATCTTTGCTGCGAATGCTACCTCTAACAAAAGGGATTATACAATAGCTACAAAAATTATCACATCCATCTTGAATTTTAATAAAAGCTCTAGTATGCGATGTAAATTTATCCACCTTCATTGTTTCAAAGTCCAGTTTTCGATTTTTTTCAATAAAATTATATGGCTTTTTTGAGGCTATGAACATATCAATTAAATCAATTATTTTACTCTTTTGTCTATTCCCTAATAAAATATCTACTCCTAGATCTTTATATTCTTCAAAGTTGTTTTGGACACTACAGCCACAAACAATTAAAATACACTTTTCATTTTCTCTTTTTACTCTTCGTAAAAGCTTTTTTGATTTAATGTCTGCATTATTAGTTACAGAACATGTATTTATAATAACTATATCACTGTCTTTATAATCTTCACCATAAATAAAACCATTAGCTAGCAAAGTTTCTTTCATATATTCACTTTCATACGCGTTTACTTTACACCCCAAAGTTAATATCGAAATTTTCATAAAATCACCACAGAAAAATTATATCATTCAGAAAGAAAAAAAGCACTAGTAAACTAGCACTTAGATTTCATCTGAATAACTATAGTCTTCATAATCACCGTAATATTCATAGCCTTCTTCATAGTCCGAATCGGAAGAAGAGAATGAATAAAATAATTGTTCTATTAAAGTATATAATCCAGTTTGACTTAATTCTTCTTCAAATAGCGCTTCGCCTTCAGCTGTTTCAATATTAATTGAACCACTAGGCATTGCCACTGTTAAACTATCATCTGCCACAATACTTGAATTAGCCTTAATATCAACAACAATGTTATCTTCTAACTCTTCTGGCATTGAGACAGTTAGTTTAAGGGTCATATCAGTTGCAATTTTTTTACTTTCTTCAGTGTTATTAAGTTGGCTTTCTAGCGATACAGTTATACCATCCATACTAATATTTCCATTAATATTTCCTGATTCTGTTACCTCAAAATTAGCAGACAAAATGGTTTCCTCAATATTTAAAGTTGCATCAATAGTAGTTTTATCTTTTTTATCATAAATATCCATAACTAGCAAATCTGTAGTTGCATCATTTACTATTAATACTTTATGTTCATCGCTCACTTTTGAATAAGTAATTTTTCCAGTAGCATCTTCAACTTGAGGAATAAGTTCTACTTTTATTACCCCTTTTAAAGAAATATAAATATTAAGCTTCATATTTTCAAAGTCAGTTTTTAAAGTGTTTGTGTCTACAGTTTGCAATTCTGCTCCTATATTTTCATCGGCTTTTAGAGCTTCAACGAAATCAACTAGTATTCCATTTACCATTTCTTCTGTTAAAGTTAAACTATATTTGTTAGCTAAAATGCTTTTGCCATTAACATCAGTTTTTTCAGTACTTATTTCAAAATCTTTTTTTGACACATTATTTTCTATAGCATCAGCAAAATAATCTGTATAAGTTTCAAATGTTTTAGTATTAGCTATATTTTCAATTTCTTTATCTAAATTTGCAAAAAGCGCTGTGGCATCGGTATTAACTCTAAAATTATGTCCGCCTTCTAACACTTTAACAAACAAAGCACTTTTAAAAATTGTAGCATCTAAATCTAACAAACTCTCTCCATCAAGATTAGCAAAAACATTGGCATTTGCTTTATTATCGCTTTTTAACATTGTCATATCATATCCCAAATTAGCGGAAAATTGTTCTCCTGCTACACCAATATTTGCTATAAATTCACCTTGATAGCTAAGTTTATCATTATTCTTCAGCAATAACATTTCAGGCGCGTTTTGATATATTTCATCAACATTTATACCAAACTCTCTTATCTTAGTAGTTATTGTTTTTATTGGATCAATTGCAAAATAAAATTTATACGTAAAAAATCCTACTACTAATAAACCTATTGCAATTATTATAGCTACTACTTTCCCTATTATCTTGGGTGATTTTTTACTAGAATTTTGCTTAATTATTGTTTCACTATTATTTGGTGGTATAACTCCGTAATTTAGATCCATAGTTTCTGGTATCATATCGGATTCTGGTCCCATTGTAATTTGAGTTGGATTTATTTGATTAGATTCAATTACTGGTTCGTTATTATAATTTTCTCCTTTAACTACTTGAGAATCTGCTGATAAGTTTTGATTTCCTTCAGTGTTTAAATTGTTCATCGAAACCGTTTCTTCGTTACTAATTGTTATGTCTGTTGTTGATGTTTCAGCTGTTATCGGATCAGCTATTGTTTTTGGTTGCTCCATTGGTATTTCCGATTCAACTTTTGGGGGTTCACTAGGTTGAATTTCTTCTGCCGCTAAAGCTACAGGAATATCCATTAAATTTTCTTTAGTTTCATTATTATTAAACTCATTCATAAAATAAACCTCTCTATTCTGTTTTCATTATACATTTATTAATTTATAAACTCAAGTTCAAATTTCTAAAAAAAAGAAAAAAATTAGAAAATACTTTCTAATTTCATTCTAAAATAGCTTTAATTCTTCTTACGCCTGCACTGGAAGCTTCCTCTTTTTTGATTTTAAATGTTCCTAAAACTCTTGTGTTTTTTACGTGTGGTCCACCACATAATTCTTTTGATATATTTCCAATTGAATAAACCGTAACTCGATCTGGATATTTTTCAACAAACATACACTCTGCTCCACTTGCTATAGCCTCATCTTTATTCATTTCTTCGCTTGTTACGTCAATTTCTTCTTTTATCCACTTGTTAACTAATTCTTCTATATTTTGTTTTTCTTCATCAGTTAATTTATGATCACAATTAAAATCAAAGCGCATTCTTTCATCAGTTATATTAGAACCTCTTTGATGAATATCTGAGGAAACTACAACTTTTAAAGCTGCATTAAGTAAGTGAGTAGCAGTATGATATTTAGTTTCTATTTCAGAATTTCCAGCCAATCCTCCTTTAAATTTACCTTGAGATGAAGTTCTAGACAATTCTTGATGGGCTTTAAACTTAAGAGCAAATCCTTCTATGTCCACTTTCAAACCTCGCTCTTTGGCAAGTTCTTCGGTTAATTCTAATGGAAATCCATAAGTATCAAACAAACGAAATGCTGTCTGTCCATCAATATTAATATTATCCCGAGTTGCTTTTTCAAATTCTCTTAATCCTTTTTCTAAAGTTCGATTAAATTTAATTTTTTCATTTTTTAATACTTCATATACAACTGACTCGTTATCAACTATTTCTGGATAATAAGCTTTATTTTTTTCAATAATTAATTTAGCAATTTTTTGTTCCCAATCACTATTGATATCAATATTTAACATTTTAGCATGTCTAATAGCTCTTCTAATTAATCTTCTTAAAATATAGCCTTGATCAGTATTACTTGGTTTAATCCCTGCTCGATCGGCGGCAATAAATACAGCTGTTCTTAAATGGTCAGCAATAATTCTCATGCTTGTTTTATTTTCTTCATATTTAATTTTGGAAATATTTGAAATTAGCTCTATAACATCTTTCCAAATGCTTGATTCATAATTGTCATTGACCCCTTCAAGAATAGCAGTCGTTCTTTCCACGCCCATTCCAGTATCTACATTTTTTTTGGGAAGTTCTGTCACGTCACCATTAGCGTCTTTATAGTACTCCATAAAAACATTGTTCCATATTTCAACCCAACGTTCATCTTCCGGGTCAAAGCTCTCTGGTATATTATCTTCGCTTCTAAAATAAAAGATTTCGGTATCGGGTCCACACGGTCCAGATTCGCCAGCAATCCAAAAATTATCTTCAATAGTCTTAGCAATTTTTGATGATGAAATCCCCAAACTTAACCATTTATTATAACTAATTTCATCAAAGGGAATATCTTTATTTCCCGCAAAAACAGTAACAGCCAATTTATCTACCGGAATATTTAACACCTTAGTTAAAAACTCCAAACTCCACTCAATACTTTCTTCCTTGAAGTAGTCCCCCAAACTCCAGTTACCTAACATTTCAAAAAAAGTATGATGAGTTGTATCTCCTGTAGCGTCTAAATCATTAGTTCTAATACATTTTTGATAATCACATAATCTAGTTCCATAAGGATGAGGTTGCCCCATTAAGTACGGAACTAAAGGTTGCATTCCTGCAACATTAAATAAAACAGATGGATCATTTTCAGGTACTACTGGAGCACTCGGAATTTGCTTGTGACCCTTACTAACAAAAAAGTTTATATACAAATCTTTTAAATTCATTTTTACTTCTCCTCTAATATTCTAAATAAATCCTCTTTTAAAGTTGTTAAATTATTATTGACTAGAGTATAATCAAATCCGTTGTAACTTTCTAAAGCGGTTTCTGTTGGATGAATTTGTTCTTCAATTGTTAATGAACTCTTACCAAATTGATTAATAACTAAAAAGCTTGTTACATCATCAAAATTCTTTTTAATTTCTTCAATTTCTTCCGGTAGTCTTATATCGTCAATTATACAAATATCAGCATCCCTTTCATAAATTCTTATATCATCAATTATTCGATCAATAAAAAAGTATGGCATGTTTAAATCATGTCTAATATATGACCCTAAATCTTGCAAAAATTTTCGGGGTTTATTGTTCTCATTACCATCCCAATCAACCATTTCTTTCGCATACATTTTTAAGTATTTACTATAACCAGTTATAATTGAATTTTCTTTTTTATAAATATAAAATTCTTTAATCATTTTGGCAATTTCAGCTTTACCACTTCCTGCTTTCCCTGCTATCAAAAATATTTTCATAATTCCTCTCTCCTTTAAAAAACCACACTATTTGCCAAGGAGCAAATAATGCGGTACCATCCTTTGTTTTACTTAATTACTGATAACGGTTTTAACCGATTAATCTCTTAAAGCAGCAAAATAATTACTCTAGTATTAGTTTACACCATCCACTAACTCTCTTTTAACTTTTTGTAATTATTCATCTTTAATCATTGATTAATTTCATAATAATTTTAGCATCATTAATGCTTTTATTCAATATTTAATTAAATCTTAGCGTACTTGTTTTTAACAAAATTTAACATAACTTTTAAAATAGCAAGACATGGTGTCGCAAAAACCATTCCAATTATTCCAAAGAAATGCCCAAATATTAACAACCCAATTATAATTGTTACCGGGTGTAATTGAACAGCTTTACTCATTACAACTGGCTGTAAAACATAACTTTCTACAAGTTGAACAATTATACATATTATTAAAACCGAAAATCCAATTACAGGTCCTTGACTAAAGCCCATTAATGTTGCTGCCGCTCCACCAATATATGGTCCAATATATGGTATTAAGTCAGTCAATCCACATAATAGTCCAAATAAAAGAGGGGCTTCAAGTCCTACAATAGTAAAACCAACAGTATCAGTTACAAATACCATTAAAGCAACTAGTAGTGTACCATTAACACTTTTTCTAACTTCTGCCCCAATTGTATTTAAAAGAGTTTCTATCTCATAACGATTCTTTTTAGGAATGATGTTTACAAAAAAGTTCGCTACTTTATCAAAATCAAACAACATATATAAGCCGACTACTAAACCAATGACTATAGTTCCAATTCCAGAAAATAAATTTACAATTATATTTAAAAGTAAATTTGGTAATTGCGTTGTATATCCAATAACAGCACTTTCTAGATTTATAATAATATTATCCTTGACAGTTGTTAAATCAATCGTTTCTGTATTAAAACTCATGATAAATTCATTTAAAATATCATTTCCTTTTTGTAAAGCAGTAGGAATAATAGCTACTAAATCATTAATTTGTGAATATAAAACCGGAATAAATACCCGAATAAAGACCATTATAAAAACTAAAAAAACTAAATAAACCATTAAAGCACTCAATATCCGCGATAGTCCTTTTGATGTTAAATTTTTTACTAACGGATTAAATAACCAAGCAATTATAAAACCTATAAATAATGGCGAAATTACTTTTAAAATACTAATCAAAAAATCAGGTAATCCCAAATACATTGCTAGAAATACCCCAGCACATACAATTCCGACAATTAGAACAATGTATAATACTTTTAAAATCTTTTTTGAAAGTGAAATCACATCATTTAGTTCTTCTTTATTTAATTCTTTTTTCTTTTTTTCTTTCATTACATCAAATCCCTTCTTATAAATTATAACAAACTTAAAAGATATTTAAAAGCTTTTACCAAAATAATGTTTTAATTATGTCAAATATGCCACTTAATCCTTTAGTTAACGTCTTAGCTAAAGTATTAGTTATTTTATTACCAAATCTAGAAATGCTATTTGAATAATCAACTTCTTTTTTTTTCAAATAGGAATCTAAATTTATAACCTTATTATTTTTAACATCTTCTTCAAAAGCTTTAATTTTCTCGTTGGTTAAATTTACTTCTTTATCTATCTTAGTTTCATAATAGCCACTTTCTAATGCAATATATAAAGCAATAAAAACAAAAAATAAAAGAGACAATAATTTAAAAAATAAATTGTTTTTTTTCTTCATTTAAATCTCCTTGACATACTCATATATAGTATCTGCTAAAACATCTATTGTGTTTTTTACTTCATCAATGTAATTATATTGCCCTCCTATTTCAATTAGAAATGTATTATTGCTAAAATCCTGATTATAAACCCCATTTACATTTTGTCCGGTCTTTTTTAAAACCCCTCTTGTTAAACTTGGATTGATCCTTTTTATTTTTTCATTTAATAAATTTGCTTGATTAAAATTAAATTCATAATTAGCATAATCTAATCCAACAACAAATAAAACTCTAGCATAACTTTTTTTATCTATTTTAGTAGTAGTCTTTTCATATTTAGAAGAATCACGATGTATATCGATAAAGTATTTTAGACTTGGATAATTTTTCTTAGCTTCTTCTAATAGTATTCTGCTAGCTTTATATGAAGATTTATATGTCCAATTATTTTCATTTAAAACTTCTTTTATATTAGCGGTTTCAACAATAGTAGGAATTCCTAAGTCATTTAATTTCTCCCTTAGCATATAACTGGCTAACATAACTGTAGGACTAATGTTATAAGCCATTAATACTTCTTTACTATAACTTTCCGTTTGATGCGAATTATATATATATACTAATGGTTCATTTAATTTTGCAGGAGCTGGATCAACTATATAATCTCCCATTACATCTTCAGTTTTTTCTATGTTTTTTTTAGCCAAATCAATTCCTAAAGAATACTTAAAAAGAAATTCTGTACTATTTAAACTAACTATATCTTTTAGATTTATTGTATTATCAAAATTAGTATCTAATAAAAAATTAATAATTGTTTCGTCGTTAATTTTATTTTGGATTTTATTATACAAAAAATTAAAAAAACAAAAAAAAGTAATTATGCTTATTAATACGAACAAACTTAATTTTACTTTGAATTTTAATTTTCTTTTAGGCACAAATTTTTTTTTCATATCAATCACATAATTATTTTATAGCTATTAATAAAAATAATCTGTCGAAATCTAATCGATAAATATCTTATTTAAACAATTGGCAACTAAACTGCTATAATCTTCTACTATTTGATTAACATTAGGGCTTGTTAAAATATTTTTTTCATATTCATAGGCCAAAGTTACACCAATAGAAATAAGCGGTATATTAAAAGTGTTTTTATCAATTTGGCGATTATCTTTCAAATAAATACCCGGTATTATTCCCCCATCATTAACTTCAATACAACTATCCAAATTATTTAAATCCTTAGTTAAAAGTGAATCTATGATAATTAAACAATTTGGCTTTAAATAATCTACTACCATTTTTATAAGTGAAAAACTGCTTATTCCGGTTTTATCAGTGATTTCGGGATTAAATAAAGCTATTTTAGGAAGCGTTAAAAAATCATTGTAATGATTAGTAGCAATTATTTTATTAGTAGTTCTAATGCCTAAGGAATCACATGGTATACTAGAGTTTCCTAGTCCAACAATTAAAACCTTCTTTACTTTATATTTATTTAAAATAGTTTTAGTAATCCTAAAAAAGTCTTTTTCCAAAGTTTTAATTATATTGTTTTTATTTAAAGTTTTTAGGACATAGTAATCTCCAACACTTCTTTGATAATCTTTTTTATTATTATCATCTATTTTATAATAATAAATTTCTTTATTACTACTTTTTTTATAATCAATTAGATCTTTATTATCTTTTTTTAATGTTGCTAAGTCTAATACTAATTTGTTTTTCATATTATCACCATTATTAATATGGAATATTTTGTACTTTATTATTGCCAAAAATCAATTTTTCTGATAAAATGTTTAATGAATTTACAGGAAGGAGATAACTATGCCAAATATTAAGAGCTCAAAGAAAGCTGTAAAAGTAATAGCTAAGAAAACAGAAAACAATCATGAGTTAAAAGCTCGTATTAAAAACTTAATTAAAAATTGTGAAAAAGCTATTGCAGCATCAGATAAAGAAACTGCTGATAGTTTATACAAAGATATTCAAAAGAATATCGATAAAGCAGTTAGTAAAGGGTTAGTTAAATCTAATACTGCTGATCGTCAAAAAGCAAGACTAAATTTAAAAGTTAAAAATATGAAGTAATAATTGTTTACTTCATTTTTTAATGGTAAAATATTTATGGTGAATATATCATGAAAAATAATTTTATTTTAGCTATAATTTGTTGCATAATGATTTTGCTTTGTGTTTTTAATATTGATAGAATTTCTGAGAAAATCGTTAAGCTGCTTGATAATAATCCAGAAGTTGTTATTTTACCCGGAAATGAGTACTCAAAAACCGTGAATTATGAATTTGTGAGTATTAGTGATGATTATATACCATATAGTTATAATGATTTACTAGATATTTTATATTCGGCTATTAATAATGGTTGGGAGCAGTTTACATTTTATTGTCCAAGTGAATATAATGATTGTTTAAAGGATATTGAAAAAATAAGTAATGATTCACTTCTTTTGACTCATTTAAATAACTTTGTCCATCCTTTTAATAGTTTTACAAATTTAAAAACATCAATTTCTGAATCCGGAGAAATTAATTTAAAAATTAGTTATTTATATACCAAAGAAGAAGAAGAATATATAATAGCTGAAATAAGAAAAATAATTAAAGAACAATTGACAGAAGGTTTAAGTGATTACGATAAAATAAAAATATTGCATGATTATATTATTAATAATACAAAATATGATGTTATCAGAAATGAAACTGGTTCTAGTAATTATGAATCTTATAAAGCAACAGGGCTGTTAAAAGAGCACATAGCTACTTGCAATGGATATTCTGATGTTTTTGCTATTATATTAAGCGAACTAGGATATGATAATTATAAGGTTGCGACAACACCCGAAGAGATATCATATGAATCTACCGGTCATGTTTGGAACGCTATTTGTATCGATAATAAATGGTTGCATATTGATTTAACTTGGGATGATCCAGTAAGTAAAGACAATAGTGATTATTTATACCACAAGTACTTTTTAGTTAACAATGAAGCTATGGCTGAAGCTGATAAAGGTGAAGTAAAAATAGAAGAACATAATTTTAACAAAGCAATTTATATTGAATTTATAGATTAAAAAAATTCCAAAAAATTGGAATTTTTTTATTTCAATATTCTATAAGGATTATCTTTAGTTCCGTCTCCTTCTACCTTTAAAGAAAACGATAAATTTATGACAGGTCTAACACCATTAGAAGTATTACCAGTAATGTTACTACTAATACTTCCATCATTTTTAATCACAAATGGATAATAATTTTCGCCTTCAATTTGAGCGGAAGTCATTGTCCACCAATCACTATTTTTTTCATTGAATAAATAACTAGTTTTATTTTGATTTGCTATTCCTAACCCAGCATATAACGCTTCATCTAAAGATAACAAACCAATCTTTGAAGTTATAACATCACCTTCACAATTAAAAGATGGTAGTTTTGCTATAAATATCCTATTATATGCAGTATATAATTTTCCATCACTTGATAATTCGTTATCATAACAATATTTTCCTTCATAAATATAAGAGTCATGTTGGAATAAATTAACATCATACCATTCTTTTAACGAAACAGCAATTTTAGTATCATTGTAGCTATAGGCTTTATCATTAAACATTTGCAAAACTTCAAGATTCTCATCTAAAATAAGCCGTACGGTACCGTCACCATTGATTCTTACAATTCTCCATATTTTATCGGCAAAGAAAAAATAATTATTAACTACATTTCCTCTAAAATAGTATGTAATTCCTGAGTCATCTAAGTCGCTTATTAGTCCTTCAGCATTTATTGCAACGTCTTCCCCCACTTTAGTTTGAGTACTACTTTTAACTTCATTGTTATTGATAATTGTCTTGGCTATACGAGTATCTTCGATTACTTCTTCATTTATTTTAAGCTCAAAACTTATTTCTATATTGCTAGGATTATCAATTAAAATCTTATAATTATGAGTTTCATTTGGAACAATTTTAATACCGCTACTTATAACAGCCTCAGTTTGCTCTTTTAAATTTAGGTTTAAGTTATTACTTGTATAAGTATTAAGTTCAATTTTTATTTTTTCACTATAATTTTTTATATTCACTAATTCTATATTATAAAATAACTCGTTAGTTGAATTATTAGTTACTGAAAAATTTATCGTTTTCGTATCTGAGTCAGTAATAATTTTATTTCCATCTAAGTAATTTACAGATAGATTTTTTAATTTAATGACAATTGCTTCTTTTTCTGAATTTTTATCATAGAAAAAATAACATATTCCCACACTTGAGGAGATAAGTATTAATAATAATATGACACATATAGCGAATTTATATTTCTTACTCATAATATCATCCTACTTTAAAATAAGTATACTATTTTAATAATATGATGTCAATTTTAAAACATGAAAAAAAACATCGTAAGTGTAATATTTATACTATATGCGACAACAATTTGATCCACACAGACACCTAAGATGTTTCTACGTTAGTAAAATGTTTTTTTATAAATTATTGACTTTCAAACGGCATTGCATTATTCAATAAGTTTTCCCAATAATCACTAATTTTTTCTTTTCCTTCAATTTCGCTTATTTTATTAAGTATTTCACCTTTTATTTCATCAGTTAGTTCTTCATCAATAAAATATTCGGAATATTCTTCTAAAAATTTAATTATTCTATTAAAATTTTCTAGACTATCACAAATCAAGTCTGGATTTGACCATTCTCCACCATCTGTCATAAGCCAATATACTGGTAAATTAATTTCGTCTGTTTTTATTATGTATGGATCTTGACCACATCCCGCGGTTGAATCATATCCTATAATTACATATTCATCTCCAATCCAATCTTCTATCTTTTCGCCTGTTATTGCATTGAATCTAAAACCAGCTTGTCCTTCATTAATGTTTTTTTCGTCCAAAAAGCTTATTTCACCATATTTAAATTTTATGTTTGATGTATTTATTAAATGAAATACTTCCTTACTCAATTTTCCTTTTACACTATTGTTATTTTCCATATTATCATCTCCTTTATTACATTTTACAATAAATAAGACTAGATTTCAATTTCTCTAGTCTTATTTATTGTTTTCTATTTTTTAAAGTTGCTTGTACCACTGTCATCCTTGAGTAGCAAGTTTTATTTAATTGCGGGCCAAGGCGCCTTTTATTTCAATTTTTTTAATAAATGCGCTTAAAATATACTCAACCGCAGCACACATTATTAAATTTAGATGCCTAATCATTCCCTTGATGATTATTATTCTCATTACATAATTTATACCAAGTATTTAATTCAGAGACGGCTTTATAGAGCAAATCATCATTAATACATTTTTGATTTAAAATAATAGCCAACCACTCAGCCATTCTAATATTATTACTATCAGATAATACCAATACGTTATCAATGTTATCAAACATATTATAGATGCTGTCAAGATTACAGTTGCTTATAAAAAAACTATAAAAGTTTAGTATGTTATTATTTTCCAAAACTTAAACACCTTCTTTATTAATGTTAATATATCAAAAATAGAATTTCTCAACAACATATAAAAATAATTCATAATCTTTTTGCTCTATAAAAAAAGACTAAGATTTTTAAAATCTCAGTCTAATTTATAATTAATTATTTTCTTTTAATGCAGCTTGGGCAGCAGCTAAACGAGCGATTGGAACTCTGAATGGACTACAAGATACATAATTTAATCCAGTCTTATGACAGAATTCTACACTTGATGGTTCTCCACCATGTTCACCACAGATACCTAATTTGATATCAGGACGAACTGAGCGGCCTTTTTCAGCAGCCATTTGAACTAATTTACCTACACCATTTTGGTCTAGTTTAGCAAATGGATCTTGTTCATAGATTTTACTTTGATAATAAGAATCTAAGAATTTACCAGCATCATCTCTTGAGAAACCAAATGTCATTTGAGTTAAGTCATTTGTTCCAAATGAGAAGAATTCAGCTTCTGTAGCTATTTCATCAGCAGTTAAAGCAGCTCTTGGAATTTCAATCATTGTACCAATATGGTATTCAATATCAGAATTCTTTTCAGCTTTTACTAATTCAGCTGTTTCTACTACGATATCTTTAACAAATTTTAATTCTTTCTTTTCACCAACTAGCGGGATCATAATTTCAGGAACAATATCATATCCATCTTCTTCTTTAACTTCGATAGCTGCTTCCATTAATGCTCTAGTTTGCATTTTTGCTATTTCTGGATAAGTTACAGCTAGACGGCATCCTCTGTGTCCCATCATTGGGTTAAATTCATGTAAATCCGCACATTTTTCTTTTAAGTGTTCTACAGTTACTCCCATATCAGCAGCTAAAGCTTTAATATCTTCTTCAGCAGTTGGTAAGAATTCATGTAGAGGTGGGTCTAAATAACGAACAGTCATTGGTAGACCTTTTAATTCTTTATACATAGCTTTGAAATCACTTTTTTGGAATGGAATTAATTCATTTAAAGCGCTTTCACGAGCTTCAACAGTTTCAGAAAGGATCATTTTTCTAATCTTTGGAATACGATCTTCTTCGAAGAACATGTGTTCTGTACGGCAAAGCCCAATTCCTTCAGCTCCTAAGCTAACAGCTTGTTTTGTATCACGAGGATTATCAGCATTTGTACGAACTTTTAATTTTCTGAATTCGTCAGCCCATCCCATAATACGTCCAAAGTTTCCGCTTACTGAAGCTTCAACCGTTTTGATATCACCATTATAGATTTTACCAGTTGAACCATCTAGAGAAATATAATCTCCTTCTTTAAATGTATAACCACCTAAAGTAAATTCTTTAGCTTCTTCATTAATTTTGATTTCACCACATCCAGATACACAGCAAGTACCCATTCCACGAGCAACAACAGCAGCGTGAGATGTCATACCACCACGAACAGTTAAAATACCTTGGGCAGCAACCATTCCTTCGATATCTTCTGGAGTAGTTTCTAGACGAACTAAGATAACTCTTTCGCCTTTTCCACCAATTCCTTGTTCTTTAGCTTCTTCAGCAGTAAATACTACTTTACCAGCAGCAGCACCAGGAGATGCAGGTAGAGCCGTACCAATTACTTCTCCATCCTTTAATGCAGCCGCATCAAACGTTGGATGTAATAATTGATCTAATGATTTAGCTTCAATTCTTAATACAGCTTCTTCTTTAGTGATCATTCCTTCGTCAACTAAATCACAAGCGATTTGGATTGCAGCAGCAGCTGTTCTTTTACCATTACGAGTTTGTAAGAAATATAATTTTCCTTCTTGAATAGTAAATTCCATATCTTGCATATCACGATAATGATTTTCTAATTTATTAGCAATTTCCATAAATTCAGCAAATACTTCAGGCATATCTTCTTCAAGTTTTGAAATTGGTTGTGGAGTTCTAACACCAGCAACAACGTCTTCTCCTTGAGCATTGATTAAGTATTCACCATAAATACCTTTTTCACCAGTAGATGGATTACGCGTAAATGCAACTCCTGTACCAGAAGTTTCTCCCATGTTTCCAAATACCATTGCTTGAACGTTAACAGCAGTTCCCCAATCACCAGGAATATCATTCATACGACGATATACAATAGCTCTTGGATTATCCCATGAACGGAATACAGCTTTTACAGCTCCCATTAATTGAACTTTTGGATCTTGTGGGAATTCTTCCCCGTTCATATTTTCACTGTACACTTTTTTGAATCTTGCTACTAATTCTTTTAAATCATCAGTAGTAAGTTCTGTATCATAATGTACACCTTTTTCTTCTTTTAATTCATCAATAATTTTTTCAAAGAAACTCTTTGGAACTTCCATAACTACGTCAGAATACATTTGAATGAAACGGCGATATGAATCATATGCAAATCTTGGATTTCCAGTTTTAGCTGCAAATCCTTCAACTGCAACGTCATTTAGTCCTAAGTTAAGGATTGTATCCATCATTCCTGGCATTGATGCTCTAGCACCACTACGTACAGAAACTAATAAAGGATCACTAGTGTCTCCAAATTTTTTTCCTTGGATTTCTTCTAAGCCTACAATAGCTTTGAAGATTTGTTCTTGAATTTCATCAGAAATCTTTTCACCTTGAGCGTAGTAATCAGTACATGCTTCAGTTGTAATAGTAAACCCTTGAGGGATTGGTAATCCTAAGTTAGTCATTTCAGCTAAGTTAGCACCCTTACCACCAAGAAGATTTCTCATGTCTGCATTTCCTTCTTTAAATGCATAAACAAATTTTGTCATAAATCTTTCCTCCTAACACTTTTTTATTATAACAAATAATAAATATGTAAACAATCAAAAAAAAGGCTATTTTACTATTTTTTTTACTTTTCTTTACTGCGCGGATGGGCTTTTAAATAAACACTTTTTAATCTATCATTAGTTAAATGCGTATAAACTTGCGTTGTACTCAAACTAGAATGTCCCAATAATTCTTGAACAGATTTAATATCAGCACCATTATTAAGTAAATCAGTTGCAAATGTATGTCTAATAGTATGCGGTGTAACATTGTTTTTTAATGCTAACTTACTATTACACTCTTTAACAATATTTTCAATTGTTCTTGTGGTTAATTTATTGCCAAAACAATTTAATAATAAATAGTCGTTTTGTACTCTTTTGATAAATGTATTTCTAGCCTCTTTTAAATATATGTTTAATGATTCTTTGGCATACTCACCAAATAAAACTATTCTCTCTTTATTTCCCTTTCCTAATATTCTAATCGAATTGTCATTAAAATTAATATCCCTTATTTTTAAATTAACTAATTCACCCACTCTAATCCCCGTAGAATATAAAAGTTCAATAATTAGATGATTACGAATATTGGTGGGATTAGAATAATCGTAAATATTAACTAAATCCTCAACTTGTAAATTACTTAAAAAATTAGGAAGTTTTTTGGGAAGTTTTGGATTTCTAATTGCTTTAAAAGGATTGCTAGTAATAACATTTTCTTTTAATAAATATTTATAATACGTTCTTAAAGAAGATAACATTTGCGAAATAGAAGCACTACTATAATGTTCTTGATCTAAGTATTTTAAAAACTCTCTAATAATATCTTTAGATAATTTTAAATAATTTATTTTTTTTGTTTGTAAATAACAAAAAAAACGGGTAATATTTTCTTCATAACTACTAATTGTTTTATCAGAATAATTTAATTCATAAGTTAAATAGTCTATAAAATCATTTATATACTTCATATGCTCACCTTTTTTATTATAACAAAAAAACCAGAATATTTCTATTCAGGTTTCACAGGATTAATTCTAGATAACTTAGTTGTTTCTTCATCGTCTCTATCCGCATTTACCTCAGTATAATATAATACTATTTTTTCTTGTAGTTTATTTAAAGCTTCATGCATAATTTTTTCTTGCTCAATCAACTCGCTTTCCTTTTTTCTAGCTTTATCTAAAGCTATGTTTGCTTGAGCAAGTTCACTTCTTATTTCAGATTTTTCAAGTGAAGTTTTAACGTTTTCTAATCGTTCAGTTTCAATTTGAACATCTTGTAAACATTCAAAAAATCTATTATTTACTTCTTCTAATTGTTTACTCAACATCGTCTTTCTTTCATTATAATATAAAGTTGCATTATTAAAGAAATTTAATGGGTTAAATGCATCAGTCATGGCATAAATTTCTTCATCAAACATTTCATCATCAGAATTGTGTTCTTTATATTGTCTAACTATATTAACTAAACAACTGTAAAAACACTCCACAGGAATTGAATATGTTTCACAATATTCATTTACTAACCAGTGTAATCCACAGCCTTTTAATTCGTCGTTTGTTTTTTCTTCATTTATTATAAGAATGTATTTTATTAAACTATTTTCTAAAATATCATTTAATTCATTACTACTCATTATTAATTATCCCCCGTTTTTTTTCTTTTTAAAATACCTACTTTATATTTATTTAAAACATTTTGATATATGTAAAAATACAATTCTCTTTGCTCTTTATAAGTTAATTTGGCAAACAAACAATAAAATTCTTTAAAATTCATTAAATCAATACTTTCTTTTATCGCTAATAGCTTTTCTTGTTCTTTTACTATCGAAGAAAGCTTATTATATATTATATTTAAATATCTTTTATTTTGTTCATCACCAAATATTTCCGTTAACAATTTAGGTAAATTTAATTCACTTACAACCTCTTTTGTCATTAGAGGAAGTTTTTGTTTTCCGCTTTTTATAATCAACTGACCATTAGAAACATCATTATCATTTACAACTATATTTGCTCTCATTATTGATTCTTTTATTTGGTCTATGTCAAAATTTAACATCAAAGAATCCAACTCCTCTAACAGCCTATAGTTTAAATTTTCTTTTGAAAAGTTTGCAAAAATATCAAGCAAATGAATATCAATAAAAATAAAATCATTATGTCTTTTCTCAATTACTAAATATGGGAATTTTTCGTTATTTTTCATGATACTTCACCCCTTTTTGTTAGGAAAATTATTATAACATTAATTTTCAAATTCGTCAAATTTTACCAATCGTATTTGGCTTGCATTATTAATTTCATAAATTTGCTTAAAAATTCTATCAAACTCATAATTATTTACCTGCTTTAGCTGCTTTTTTTACTTTAGATTCAGCAAATTTAGCATTGATTCCAGCTTTAGAAAATAAATTCTTAACTGTATCAGTTGGGATAGCTCCATTATTTAACCATTTA
>JAFQES010000010.1 GCA_017398945.1 Bacilli bacterium
GTGCTGTTCCTAGTACGAGAGGACCGGAATGGACATACCTCTGGTGTATCTGTTGTAACGCCAGTTGCAGCGCAGAGTAGCTATGTATGGACGGGATAACCGCTGAAAGCATCTAAGCGGGAAGCCTCCTCCAAGATGAATTTTCCCATTCTTCGTGAAGTAAGATTCCTTGTAGACTACAAGGTTGATAGGCTAGAGGTGGAAGCGTAGTGATACGTTGAGCTGACTAGTACTAATAGATCGAGGATTTAACTTTAATTTATTGTTTTATTAAACAATTTGAGAGAGCATTATCTTGTTTTTAAAGGACAAAATCCTTTATTGGTGACGATAGCTTAGGGGATACACCTCTTCCCATACCGAACAGAGAAGTTAAGCCCTAAAACGCCGACGATAGTGTATGCGAAAATAGGTAGTTGCCAATTTTTTTTTGCAATAAAATATCCTAAAATAATGACCTTAGGATATTTTTTATTATTGTAAAATAATTTTTTTAAAACATATAATAACTAATAAATTCTTGATTAGAATAGCAAATTTATGTTAATATTAAATATAGGAATAGTGATCAAAATATGGCAAAAAAGAGTAATAAGGAAAATAAAAAATCTAATATAAAAAAAGAAAATAAAATATGGATTATAATTGCTATGCTTTTTTCAATTATATTAATTTCTTTATTAGCAGTTATGATTAGTTCTTACGCTTTATGGAATGAAACCAAACATCAAACAACACAAAATATAATATCAACGGGATGTTTTTCAGTTACTTTAAACGACTTAAACGAAGCAAACCAAACTACTAGCATTGGATTAATAAATACTTATCCTATTACAGATGATAAAGGTCAAAATTTATCTCCATATCAATTTACTATTACTAACACATGCGATATTAATGCACATTATAAAATAGCATTATCAACATTAAGTAATTCGTCTCTTGGTAGTCAATATATAAAGTATTTATTTAATAACGTTAATAATATTGGAACCATTGCGCAATTATCAAATGCAACTCCTATTAATTTAGATACGGAAACGAAATCAATTATTAATAATTTAAATAATCCTAATTATGTTACTGAATCTTATTTGATAGAAGAAGGTTCTTTAATTCCTCAAGAAAGCAAAACTTTTAACTTACGTTTATGGATGAGTATAGATGCAGATTACAAAATGATGAATAAGGGTTTTTATGGGGTAATTTCAGTAACATCTGTTTCTTCAAATTAAAATGTTGTTAAATAATATAAATAGTCTTGTATTAGCTATTTTTTTTAATTATAATGTTTATAGGTGATTGTGATGAATTATAAATTTACTTCAAGAAACGAAATAGATACAATGGAATTAGCTCAGAATCTAGAGTCAGAAAAATTTCCTAACATGGTTATATGTTTAGACGGAGAGCTCGGAAGTGGAAAAACTGTTTTTGTTAAAGGGTTTGCATCAGCCCTAGGAATTAATGATAACATAACCTCTCCAACTTTTAATTTAGTTAAAGAATATATAAGTGGGGAATTGCCATTATTTCATATGGATATGTACAGAGTAGAAGAAAATGATAACAATATTGGAATAGAGGATTATTTTATTAGAAATGGTGTTACAATAATTGAATGGTCCGAATTAATATCTAATTTATTACCTGAAGAGAGATTAGATATCAAGATAAAGGTTATTGATGAAAACACAAGAGTATTGGTACTAGAACCGCATGGTACTATTTATGAAGAAATATGTAGCTCTGTACTATAACAGAGTTTTTTTCATGAAAGAAGGGTTATGATGTATAGTTTATTAATTGATACACACAGTAATATATTAAATATAGTTTTATTTAAAAATCAGAAAGTATTTGGTATCCTTTCTAAAGAAACGCCATCTCAAAGTAAATTACTAGTTCCGTTAATACAAAATATTTTAGAAGAAAAGAAAGTAAAAATAAAGGAAATCTCACAAGTAATTGTTGTTAATGGTCCAGGAAGTTTTACTGGAGTACGTTTGGGGGTAACCGTAGCTAAAACTATTAGTTATTGTCTTAATATCCCCATAAAGTCAATCAGTTCTTTAGACTTACTGGCATTGAGTACTGAAATAAAAGATAATTATTCAGTAGCAATTAGAGATCCTAAAGGATATTATATTGGAGAGTATTCAGCAACTAAAAGTTTACTAAAGGAATATTCTTATATTAGTAATAATGAATTTTTAACATATGCAAGCAAAAATATAATTATAAAAGATATTCCAATTAATTGGAATAATATTTATAAATTCGAGTTTCTAAAAGACGAAGATCAATATAATATAAAGCCTTTATATATAAAAAAGATTGAGGTAGAAAAATGATCAGAAGAGCTACTAATTTAGATGTTGAAAAGATTATTGCGTTAGGAGAAAAATATAATTCTAATTTTAAAAGCTTATTTAATATACCAGCTATTTTGGATAATAAGGATTATAAAATTTATGTTGCAGTTTATAATTGTGAGATAGTTGGATTTTTAATTATCTTAAATACATTTGAAACATCTAATGTAATACTAGTTTATGTAGATGAAACATATCGACAACAACATATCGGCTCTAATTTATTAGATTTTTATATTACCGAATTATCTTTAGATATTGAAAAGATTATTTTAGAAGTAAATGTAACTAACAAAAATGCTATAAATTTTTACCAAAAATTTGGGTTTGATAAAATTTATACACGAAAAAATTATTATAGCGATAATAATGATGCTTATATTATGGAAAGGAAAATTAAAGATGAGTAGTACTAAAATACTAGCAATTGAAACTTCATGTGATGAGACAAGTATTGCTATTGTTGAAAATGGCACCAAAGTACTTGCTATGACGACAAACACCCAGATAAGTACTCATGCTAAATATGGTGGAGTAGTTCCAGAAGTTGCTTCTCGTATGCATGCTGAGAATATTACTATAGTATTAAACGAAACTTTGGAAAAAGCTAATTTAAAACTAGAAGAAATGGATGCAATTGCTGTAACATATGGGCCTGGATTATTAGGAAGTTTATTAGTTGGTGTGAATTTTGCTAAAACTCTTGCCTATATTTACAATAAACCATTAATTGCTGTTAATCATTTAATAGGACACATTTATGCAAATAATCTTGAAAATAAATTGGAATTTCCTTTACTTACTCTGATAGTAAGTGGAGGTCACACAGAACTTTTATATATGACCGATGAGTATAAGTTTAAATTATTAGGAGAAACATTAGATGATGCTATTGGAGAAAGTTTTGATAAGGTAGCAAAAGTATTAGGATTACCATATCCGGGAGGGCCTATTATTGAAAAGTTAGCAAAAGAGGGAAATGATTTTTATAAATTGCCATTACCAGTTAATGATGGAACTTATAATTTTAGTTATAGTGGTTTAAAAAGTAGTGTTTTAAATTTAGTTAATAATGAAAAGATGCATGGAAAAGAAATAAGAAAAGAAGATTTGGCTTACTCTTTTCAAAAAAGAGCAGTGGAAGAAGTTTGTATAAAGATAAATAAAGCTTTAGATGAATATAATGTAAAACAATTAGTTGTAGCTGGGGGTGTATCCGCTAATAAATATCTTAAAGAAAAACTAGAAGATGTTTGTCAAAAGTATAATACTGAGGTTACTATACCATCTATATTATATTGCACGGATAATGCGGCGATGATTGGAGCGGCTGCTTATTATTTGTATCAAAAGAAAATATATGCCGATTTAGATATTGATGCTTGCTCATATTTAAATATTTGTGACTAATATCTATTGTTAAAAGTTAATTTTTTAGATATAATATTAACATAATAGGAGGATTACTATATGGAAAAGAAAAATAAAAAAACTAATCATCTAGTTTTAAATGCTCTTTTAATATTCTTATGGCTTTTCTTAGTTGGTGGTCTTTCTTATGCATATTTTTCCATAAGCTTTGAAAAAAATAAAGAAAATACAAAAGCAAAAGCTATTGCAGGTAAATTAGATGTTGATTTTGAAACTAGTGAATATATTTCTAATAAAAATACTTGGTTAATAAATGACGAGGAAATATTTACTAAATCTGATAAGACATTATTTACTGTTAAGAGAAGTGAACAATCTACAGTTGACGATATATATTATAACATCTATATTGATGAATTAAACATTACTGATAACTTAAAGCACGCCGATGTAAAATGGCGTTTATATAATGAGGAAAATCCTACTATCGAAACACAAGTGATGGCTGAAGGAAACTTTAACGAAATAGGGGATATAACTAATATTCAATTAAATAGAGCAAGAATATATTTGCCAAAAGAAGAAACTCATACGTATACATTATATATGTGGTTTAGCAACGATGAAAATGAAAATCAATTGGATTTATTAAATGGAACCTTAAGTTGTAAAATAAAATTATTAGCTATTACTGAATAGCTATTTTTTTATTTAACTTGACAATAAAATTAATTCGTATTAAACTTGTTTTAGTTCGACATCGAACTAACATGGTGGTTATATGGAAAAAAATGTTTTAGAAGAATTAAAATCTTTGGATATTGCTATTATGAAAAAAATATTTCATATGGCTCAAAATCTTAATATAGAATATCGCATTACGCCAATTCAAATGACTATTATAAAATTTATAATGGATAAAAACAATCAAATTTGTTATCAAAAGGATTTATGTCATTTTACTGGACGAGGGAAATCAACTGTTTCTAGCGTGTTAACGACGATGGAGAAAAATGGTTTGATTATAAGAAATGTAAATGATGACAACAAGTTAACATCATTAACTTTGACTAATAAAGGAATAAGCATCTTTAGAAAAATGCAAAACAATTTAGATGATTTTAGTAATAAGATTACCGATGGATTATCATCTAATGATCTAAATGTATTTTTTGAGGTTATATATACTTTAAAGAAGAATATAAATAAAAAAGGAGATTAGATTATGTTTAAATTATTAAAACAATTAAATTCTAAAAATATTTTTTTAGTAATGGTATGTATAGTATTTATCATTTTTCAAGTTTATCTTGATTTAAAATTACCTGATTATATGAGTGCTATAACTCGTTTAATTCAAACTGAAGGTAGCCAGATGACTGCTATTTTAAAGCAAGGAATCTTTATGGTAGGTTGTGCTTTAGGAAGCTTAATTAGCGCAATATGTACCGGATACTTAGCTTCAAATATTTCATCAAGTTTTTCAAGAAATGTTCGTAATCAGATATTTGATAAAGTAGAAAATTTTGGTATGGCTGAAATAAAGAAATTTTCGACAAGTAGCTTAATTACTAGAACAACAAATGATGTTACCCAAGTAGAAATGTTAATTGGAATGGGGCTTCAATTACTTATTAAAGCTCCTATAATGGCTGTATGGGCGGTGGTGAAGATAGTTGATAAAAGCTTTGAATGGAGTATGTTAACTGCAGTAGGAGTGGTAATACTCTTAATTACAGTGGGAATTTTAATATTTATTGTCTTACCAAGATTTGCTAAAGTACAAAAATTAATTGACAAAGTAAATAGTGTTACTAGAGAAAACTTAACAGGTATTAGAGTTATACGAGCATTTAATGCTGAAAGTTACCAACAAAATAGATTTGAAGAAGTAAATAATGAACTAACAGCAACTCAATTGTTTAATCAAAGATGTTTTGCAATCTTACATCCAATAATGAATTTTGTTATGCACTTTTTAACTTTGGGTATTTATTTTATTGGAGCTATTTTAATTAGCAATGCTGGAATGGTAGAAAAAATTAATTTATTTAGTAATATGGTAGTATTTTCTAGTTATGGAATGCAAGTTATTATGTCATTTTTAATGTTAGCTATGATTTTTATGATTTGGCCAAGAGCCCAAGTTTCTGCACGCCGTATCAATGAGGTATTAGATGAGCTAGTTAGTGTAGTTGATGGTAAATTTAACGGAAAAACTTTGGAAACTGGTACCATAGAATTTAAAAATGTTTCTTTTAAATATCCTGACGCTGATGAATACTTACTTAAAAATATTTCTTTTAAGGTAAATAAAGGAGAAACCATTGCCTTTATTGGTTCAACTGGTAGTGGAAAGTCTACTTTGATAAATTTAGTACCAAGATTTTATGATGTAACCGAGGGAGAAGTTTTAGTTGATGGAATTAATGTAAAAGATTACCAATTAGAAGCATTAAATAATAAGATTGGCTATGTTCCTCAAAAAGCGGTTATGTTTACGGGAACTATTAAAGAAAATGTCGCTTACGGTGATAATGGTCGTAAAAAGCCAACGGAAGAAGATATTAAAATGGCCATTAAAGTAGCTCAAGGAAATGATTTTGTTGAAAAAATGGAAGATAAATATGAGTCTCGCATTGCACGTGGAGGCACCAATGTATCTGGCGGTCAAAAACAAAGATTAGCTATAGCCAGGGCAATTGTTAGAAATCCTGAAATATATATATTTGATGACTCTTTCTCTGCGTTAGACTATAAAACTGATGCTACTTTAAGAAAGAAGTTAAAAAAGTACACTAAAGATGCTACTAGTTTAATAGTTGCCCAAAGAATTGGAACAATTATAAATGCAGATAAGATAGTTGTTTTAGATAAAGGAGAATGTGTTGGAATTGGTAATCATAAACAATTACTAAAAAAATGTGAAGTATACAAGGAAATTGCTTTATCACAACTTTCAAAGGAGGAATTAGAAGATGCCTAGACCTGGTGGACCTATGCGAGCAAATGAAACTTCAAAAGATTTTACTGGCTCTATGAAAAGGTTATTTAATAGTTTAGATAAATGGCGAGGACTTTTAATATTCGGATTAATCCTGGCTGGAGTGAGTGCTGTGCTCTCTATAATTGCTCCTAATATACTATCAAACTTAACAGATAAAATTACTTTAGGAATTCAACCAAGAGTAGAGAATATTGAAGTAATTAATAATAAAATAATAGAAAATTTAACCGAAGAAAGTATTACTAAAAAAATTCCAAGTATTATTAGTAATGAAAACATTAGTTTAGACGACAAAAATTCACTGAAAGATACTTTAACTAAGATTAGTAAAGTCGATAAGAAAGAAGATAGTATTAAGTTATTCTTATCTTTACCAGATAGTATATTGGCTGAACTTTTAGATAATATTGAAATAGAAAAAATAATGATAAGTAAGGACGATCAATTAGAATACTTACGTATTATGAGTTCTATTGATGAAACTATGGTAACTAATGAAATGCTGGCGAAGATGGAAGAATTACCTATGTCTATTTATAGTTTAGTAGAACCAAAATTAGATATGGTAGGTGTAAAAAAGATAGCTTTATCATTAGCAATAATTTATATAGTCAGTGCTATATTTGGCTATTTAGAAACATTCTTCATGGCAACCGTTTCGAATAACTTTGCTAAAAAATTGAGAACTGCAATAAGTATTAAAATTAATAAATTGCCATTAAAATATTTTGATCAACACGAAACAGGTGATGTTTTGTCTCGCGTTACAAATGATGTGGATAATATAGGTCACAATATGAATAATAGCTTAGCTACTTTAGTAACAAGCATTACCTTATTTGTTGGATCAATTATCATGATGTTTATCACTAATTGGACGATGGCTATAACTGCCATAATCGCTAGTCTAGTAGGATTTGCTTTAATGTTTTTAATTCTTGGGAAATCTCAAAAATATTTTAATCAAAGACAAGAAGAATTAGGAAAATTAAATGGGTTTATTGAAGAGATATATTCTGGTCATAACGTAGTCAAAGCTTATAACGGAGATAAAGCAGCTTTAAAAGAATTTAGACAATTAAATGATAAATTATACGAAAGTAATCGAAAAAGTAATTTCTTATCTGGAATAATGCAACCAATTATGGGCTTTGTTGGTAACTTTGGTTATGTTGCCGTTTGCGTTGTTGGAGCTTTATTAACCATGAACGGAGTAATTTCTTTTGGAGTAATCGTAGCATTTATGATTTATGTAAGATTATTCACAAATCCATTATCACAAATAGCTCAAGCAATGACAAGTTTGCAATCAACTGCAGCATCATCTGAAAGAGTATTTGAATTTTTAGATGAAAAAGAAATGTCTAATCAAAAAGATATTAAAAGACATTTAAATCGATCTAAAGTTAAGGGGGAAATTGAATTTAAAAATGTTAAATTCGGTTATGAACCAGGTAGAACTATTATTAAAAATTTTAGTGCCAAAGCCAAACCAGGTCAAAAAATAGCTATAGTTGGACCAACTGGAGCTGGTAAAACAACCATGGTTAACTTATTGATGAAATTTTATGAAATAAATGATGGAGATATCTTAATTGATGGTGTTTCAACAAGAGATTTAACAAGAGAAAATATTCATGATTTATTTGTCATGGTTTTACAAGATACTTGGTTATTTGAAGGCACTGTTGGCGAAAATATTAAGTTTAATAAAGAAAATATTTCTGATCAAGAAATTTGGAGCGCTTGCAAGACCGTTGGAATAGATCATTTTATTAAAACATTACCAGGTGGCTTAGATAGCGAAATTAGTGATAACGAAGCGATTAGCCAGGGACAAAAGCAGTTACTAACAATAGCGCGTGGTATGATTGAAGATGCTCCATTCTTAATTTTGGATGAAGCAACAAGTAATGTTGATACAAGAACAGAGGAGTTAGTTCAAAAAGCAATGGATAAATTAACAGAAGGAAGAACTTCTTTTATAATTGCTCACAGGTTATCCACAATTAAAAACGCAGATTTAATACTAGTTATGAAAGACGGAAATATAATAGAACAAGGAAATCATGAAGAATTAATGAAAAAAAATGGTTTCTATAGTGAACTATATAATTCACAATTTTCAAAGTAAAGTTTAAATAAGACTTTACTTTTTTAAATTCTTTAACAATGAGAAAAATGTGTGATATAATTATTTATATATGTCTCCGTAGCTCAGCTGGATAGAGCACCGCCCTCCTAAGGCGGGTGTCGGAAGTTCGAATCTTCTCGGGGACACCATTTTTAGTACAATAATCTTGTAAATTTTCTTACTTACAAGATTTTTTTGTATAACGAAAAACCCCAGTTCTACTGGGGGATCTAAAAAGCTTTAGCGTTGCAAAGAAAAACCTCCATATGCTAATAAAAATTCTGCCAAAAATGAGTGTGGCTGGAGCAATTGGGTATATAAAAGGAAAAAGTACATTGTTGATATTTGAAAGGCATGCTGACATGAAATATAAATATGGA
>JAFQES010000011.1 GCA_017398945.1 Bacilli bacterium
AAAAGTTTCTTTCTTCTTCGGTTTCAAATGATGTTGACCATAATACCTTATCTACTTTATCTGCTTTTACAATACTTATTGGAAGTACTAACATCAACATAATTATCAAAATTAGTTTTTTCATTATATACCCCTACTTTCTACTTTTAGTATATCATTCATTCTATTAGTCTTCAATCTTTCTATTCTCTTTTGACAATCTTTGACATCAAAAAAACTGACATATGTCAGTTTAATGCAAGATTTCTCTAATTTCATTTTCTTTTTTTAGAAGTAAACAACATAGCGTATAAAGTTAAAATAATTAAGAAGCAACTTGCCCCAATTAAAGGAGCAACATACACTGGCGCTGTATTACCAACTTCTAATGTTGTAACATCATACATTCCAGAAAATACTGCTCCGGATGATTCTTTTATAGCTGTTAGATAAATATATTCATAGTTATCTTCTTTGTTTATAGAGATAACTATTTTATTTTCTCCTTCTTTTAAATTATCATTACCAAATATCTTTACTTTAATATTATCGTTTGTTTCATAGCTAATGTCTAAACTAATTACATCTTCTTCTATTTTAACAGTATAAGTATCATTATACTTATTATACTCTGGTGATAATTTTCCATTGGTGATTTCTAATTTATCTAACACATTTATCAATCCTTTAAATCATTTTAATGAGTATTTCATTCATTATATATAATTTACTAGGATTAATAAAAATATACCCTTTTTTCTTAATTAAATCTTTATTTTTTAATAATGGGTCTATTGGATAATTATTTTCTATTTTTTCTTGATATTTTTCTTCAAAGTTTTTAATATTAATTCCTTTTAATAATCTAAACCCCAACATTAATTCATTATCCATTTTCTCTTTTTTACCTAAAAGAGTAATATTTTTACCATAATCATTACTTAAATATTTAGTTAAGTTTTTCGTATTTTCATATCTTGTATCTTCAATATATCCAGATGCTCCTAGACCAAATCCATAGTATTCTTCATTATGCCAATAAACTAAATTATGTTTAGATTCATAACCATCTAAAGCAAAGTTACTTATTTCATAATGATTATATCCCTTAGACTTTAGCTTCTTACAAATATATTCATACATATTGTAATCAAGTTCATCACTGATTGGCTCTTGATTTTTTACTTTCAAAAACGTATTATCTTCAATTATTAAACTGTAAGTACTAATGTGATTTGGTTTTAATTTTAAGAATAATTTTAAATCTTCTTTTAAATCTTTTAAAGTTTCATTTCCTACACCATAAATTAAATCAAGATTAATATTATTTAGATTATATTTATGACATAAAGCTATTTTTTCTTCCGCTTCTTTATAAGTATGAAATCTATTTAATAATTTTAATTTATCGGGATTAAAAGATTGAATTCCTATACTTATTCTATTTACATGATAAGCTTGTAATAGACTTAAAAATTCTTCCGTTATATCATTTAAATTACATTCGATAGTAAATTCCTCTAAGTTTTTTATATTTAAATGGTTTATTAATTTAAGTAAATATTCTAATTGAATATTATCTAAACAAGAAGGAGTTCCTCCACCTACATAGATAGTTTTTAATGATTCGTTGTGATAACGATCTTTAATTTCATTAGTTAGCGCAATTAGATATTTATCCACCCAATCTTTCTTATAAAACATTTTACAAAAATCGCAATAAGAGCAGATATTTTTACAAAAAGGAATATGGATATATGCAGATGAAACCATTATTCTTCTCCGCTTAAAACAGCTAGGAATGCTTCTTGAGGAACTTCAACACTACCAACCATTTTCATTTTCTTTTTACCTTCTTTTTGTTTTTCTAATAACTTTCTTTTACGAGTAATATCTCCACCATAACATTTTGCTAAAACATTTTTACGCATGGCACTGATGTTCTCTCTAGCAATTACTTTGCTACCGATACTAGCTTGAATTGGCACTTGAAACATTTGTCTTGGAATTAATTCTTTTAATTTTTGGGTAATTGCTCTTCCTCTTGGATAAGCAAAATCTTTATGAACAATAACACTTAAAGCATCAACGATATCTCCATTTAATAAGACATCCATTTTAACTAAATCACTCGGTTTATAACCACATATTTCATAATCAAAAGATGCATAGCCTTTAGTATAACTTTTTAATTTGTCAAAGAAATCATACACTATTTCACATAAAGGAATTTCATAATGAATATTAACTCTAGCTTCATCAATATATTCTAATGATTTATAAATACCTCTTTTATTTTGACATAGCTCCATAATTGGTCCGATATATTCTGATGGTGTAATTATATTAGTATAGATATATGGCTCTTCTATTCTATCTATTGTTGCACGATCAGGCATTTTGTTAGGAGAATCTATTTTTATCATTTCGCCATTAGTTAAATAAACATCATAGATAACACTAGGACTTGTAGCAATTACATCAATATTAAATTCTCTTTGAATTCTGGTAGTAATAATATCCATATGTAATAAACCTAAAAAACCTACGCGAAACCCAAATCCCAAGGCATCAGAAGTTTCTGGTTCATAAGATAATGCTGCATCATTAAGTTTTAATTTTTCTAAAGCTTCTTTTAAAGATTCAAATAAATTAGGTTCTATAGGAAATATTCCTGAGTAAACCATTGGTTTCATTGGTTTATATCCAGCAAGAGGTTCAGTAGATAAATTTCTTTCAACGGTTACCGTATCACCTACTGCTACTTTAGAAATATCTTTAATACTGGCACAGATAAAACCTACTTCACCACAGATTAAGCTACTTTTTTTAACTTCTTTGGGGGTATTAACACCTAATTCTACAACTCCAAAACTACTTTTGGTTTGAAGCATTTTAATAGTATCAGTTGTTTTTATTTCACCATCAACCACTTTAACAAGTAAAATAACTCCACGATAAGGATCAAAATAACTATCAAATACTAAAGCTCTAGTTGGTCCTTCATTATTGATTTCAGGTGGATTGATTCTTGTTATAACAGCTTCAATTAAGTCTTTTACACCTTCACCAGTTTTTCCACTACAACAAATAATCTCCTCTTCTTTAAAACCTAACACCCTAACTAATTCTTCTTTTACTTTTGGCACATCCGCATTAGGTAAATCAATTTTATTAATAACTGGAATAATAGTTAGATCACTTGCTAGTGCTAAATAAAGGTTGGCAAGAGTTTGAGCTTCGATACCTTGGGCGGCATCAACTACTAAAATCGCTCCTTCACAAGCTGCCAAGCTTCTTGATACTTCATATGAAAAATCGACATGACCTGGAGTATCAATTAAATTTAAAATATACTCTTCATTATTTAATTTATAATTTAATTTAACAGCATTTAATTTAATTGTAATGCCTCTTTCTCTTTCTAAGTCCATATTATCTAAAAGTTGTTCTTTCATCTGCCTTTTATCAACTGCTCCAGTTACTTCTAAGATGCGATCAGCAAGCGTACTTTTTCCATGATCAATGTGAGCTATAATACAAAAGTTTCTAATATTTTTCTGATTCATAAATAACACCTTTTTAATTATACACTAAAACAAAATAAAAAGAAAGCTACCTTAATTGGACTTTCTTTCAAAGCTTTTTGTAATACTAGTTTGTCTATCCTTCGTTATTTCTAACTCTATTGCAAGAATCATATTATTATTAATATCTTTTTTTCTAAAAATAACTTCTCCATATATTTGATTTTCTATCATCCATTTTCCAATATTATTTGCCAGTTGATTCAATTGATTTTCACTAATATCTGCGTATATATCGACACTAAAATCAATTGGACATTTATTAACTAAATTATTTAAAGTTATTTCATTTTTATTTTCATCTTGATAATTATATTTCAGTATTGTTATATAATAATTATTGTTTCTTATCATATTTTGAATTAATGGATTTAAATGTTGTCTTAATAAATCTTCAATTTGACTAAATATAAATCTGTCAATTATAACTAAATCATTATTTAAGGTTACTTTAAATTCATTATTAGTATTTTTTTCTTTAACATTACAATCTAAACTAAAACTAGTTCCAAGAGGAGAGCTAACTTTTTTTTGGCAATTTATAACCTCATATTCTCTTTGGTACTTTTCTGCTAATTTATAAGAAACATATATTTCAGCTTGCTTATTAGAAAAGCTAAATTCACAATTTCTATTTGTCAATGGTTCATTATATTTTAAATTGTCTAATGTTCCTTCAACTTTATGTTTTCCATCACTAATACAGACATAGATCTCATTATCAAAATTACTAATGTAAGAGCTGTCTTGATACAATAGATTATATGGACTTTCTTTTAGGGTTTTATCTAGTTGTTGTAAATCTTCTAATTTATAGACAAATTTATTTAAATCATCTTTTTTTACTTTGTTTGCTATTTTGGTTATTTCATTTATAAACTCTTTTTTCTTAACATTTGTTATATTAATATTAATTGAAGATACTAAACCAAGCATTAATGAGATACTCCCAATCATTGAAACTAACTTTAATTTAATTTTTTTATCTTTAGTATTTAGCATATTTATAATTAAAAATATAATAAACAAAATAAAACATATAATAAAAATTATTAGTAAACCCAGAGAAATTAGTGTTAACAGAAATGATTTGTCTTCCTTAAAAGAATTAAGTAAATTTAGCAAAAATCTTATTTCTAATATTACTAAGGAAATTATAAATAACATTTGAACGTTTTTATTTATCCTGTTTTCTGTTTGCATATGCCTCTCCCTTTTAATTAAGTTGCTCTTGCAATTTTTTTAACGCTTCTAAAAAAGCTTCTTCTTTTTGATAGCTAATAACTTGAACATTTATTTTCGGCATTTCAATTTCGGCTGGTGCTACTAAATCATCTAAATTTACTTTCTTTATAGTTAAATCACCAAGAGTTTGTTCTTCTTCATAATTAATTTTTAAATTATTTGTTTTTTCAATTAATTCATCATAACTAATAATAGCTCTTTGTTCTTGTTCCTCTTCATATTCAGTCATGTCAATTATTTTTGTATCTCTTTGTTCTAAAGCTTCTGTTATTGCTTTTAAATCTAATAATTCCTCTTTTTCTGCTTCATCTTCAATAAGTGGAACTATGCTTATCGGCTCTTCTTCATTTATGATTTCGGCAATATTTACAATATCATTTTTTATTTCTTCTTCAGGATCATTTATTTTAATAAAATATATTAAAGTTACTATTAAAATAATTAAAGCTAATACAGCCATAAAGAAAACAAAGTCTACCCATGATAGAGCCATAAATGTATTTAAAAAAATTTCTAATCCTAATATCATAAAAATCACTATCTTTCGTTACATAAATATCTTAACATTTATACTGTATATAAGTATACAGTTATTTTTAGTGTTTTACAAATTATTGTAAATTTTATAACTAATTTACTTGAATATATTTTATTCAAATTTATTTTTGTGTTTTTTTTATTTTATATGTTATTATGTTTTTATAAAAATAAAATAGGAGGTGACATATGAAAAAGAAATTGGGTTTATTTTGTATAATACTTATTTCAATTTTTATTACTACAGGATGTAGTTCTTCAAAATTTTATGTTTTTAATGTTGATACTGGTGATGCTGTAAAATTAAAATTGGATACTTCTAATGGATATGATATTTCAAACGATTTGCCTTTTGTTATATCCCAAAATGAAGAAACTTTATGTCAAGGAACTTTTATATATTCATCAGGATATGATCAATATATAGATGTAATAAAAAATGATCAAAAAGCAGAAATAGTAGAAACAAACAGTATCAATGGAATTACTTATACTTTTTATACTTATAACAATGAAGAGTTTAATTATGTTATAAAAATAGATAATTCTAATACTGGTGTATTAATTGGAAATATTATATCAGAAAAATCAGCAAGAGAATGTTTTGATAGATTAACTATAACAGTAGAATAAAAAATATTATAAAACCTCATTTCATTGAAACGAGGTTTTCTTATTATTTAATATCTTTACATTTCTTTATCAATGTACAATTTTACACTATCTATAGTTTTATTAAAATCATCAAAATTCACTTCAAACCACTTCACATCTAATTGATGATTAAACCATGTATATTGCCTTTTAGCATAATGACGAGAATTTATTTTTATCTGATAAACAGCTTCTTCTAAAGTTATTTCATTATTAAAATACTTAAATAATTCTTTATATCCGATTGCTGTATTTAATGCCCTACTATGAGGATTTTCTTGATATAAGTGTCTAGCTTCTTCAAGTAAACCATTTTCTATCATTTTATCAACTCGTTTATTTATAATATCATATAATTTATCTCTAGATGTTGTTAGTCCAATTATTTTGGCATCATATAATTTTTTAGTAGCTTTAGAAGAAGCTTTTCTTTTTAAATAGCTAATTAATCTTTGGCGATTATTTTGATGAATATCTACATTTGGATTTTTTGTGATAGCTAACTTATATAATTCTTCATTTGAGTATTTTTCATAATCTTTATCATCGATAGAACTAAATTCATAGTCATATAATAAAGCTTTTAAGTATAATCCTGTTCCACCTACCAAAACAATATTTTTATCTTTATTTTCCTCTAATAATTTACGAGCTTCTTGTTGGTAATTAAAAACTGAATAATTGTCAGCTAAATTACAAATATCAAATAAATAATGAGGTATATCTTCTTTTTCTACTTCTGTTATTTTTGCAGTTCCTATATCCATATTTTTATATACTTGCATTGCATCACAATTAACGACTACAGCATTATAATGTTTTGCTAATTCCACACTTAATTTTGTTTTACCAACTCCAGTTGGACCTACTATAGCTAAAATCATAAATCATACCTTCTTTTTTTCAATTTTAGAATAACATAGTTTATAATTTTGTCAACCAAAAATAACTAACACTTATAAGTTCCAGCTATCTATTAGTTTATCGGTAATCCAACCAATAATTTTCTGGCTGCAATTAAATCGACCAAGCTTAGTTTTCCATCTTTTGTTAAATCTACTCTTGCTAATAATTCTACACTTATCTGGGTTGGATTTACCATATATAAACGATATTGGATTAAATCTATTAATGTATAACTTCCATTTCCATTCCAATCTCCTAAGACTACTTCATCTTCAGTTGGTGGTGTTTCTCCTGTTTCTCCATCAGGTAGGTAGCCATATAGTACTACCTCATCTATTTTTATTGAGTATTGATCTGTACAGTCGTGATGAACAAATATTATCTGTACTTCTTTTCCTATAAACTTTTCATCTAACTGGGATATTTTTAAAACAAATTCATATGTACTTAATGTCTCTTCATGTAATTTTTGCGAGATGCTTTCATCTGCTAATTGTTCTTTAATATTATCTTTCGTTAATTCTTCTGTTCCGCTATATACATATACTGAATAATGTTCTGCAAAATCTGTATCATCTATAGACCCAACATACCATTCTAATTGTGCTTTTTGATATTTTGAATCTATTTTTATTTTTGGACTTATTATATAATTTTCTGGTGTAAATGCTTCAAAATCATGGGAAGCTGATGCTATTACTCCTTTACTATTATAGCCATCAAACCCATAACTAGAAGTTTTATGTTCCCAATTGTGCCCATCACCATCATAGTCGATTGTTCTCCATCCTTCTAATCCTTCCTCAAATGTATATTCAACAATATGTTTATAATACCTTTCAATCGATACTGAATCTATTTTTAATCCTACTTTATCAGTACTATTATGATGTCTGAATACTATTCTTATTGTTTTTTCTTCATTATCGTTTGGATACCATTCATTTAAATATTCTTTTATTTCTACATTTCTATGTTGATACAATACTGTTTCCTCTGATAGAGTCTCATTAAAGATTGCTTCTGCTGTATTATTTTTAATAGCATTTTTTATATTTTCAGTTGTTTCATCACCTTTAAATATATATACACTATATTGTTCGTCATAATAACCACGATACACTGCTAGATACCAAGCTAATCTAATATTTTGATTTATATTATAATCATCAACAGTTATTGAATTGCTTATAGCTAGATTATCTGGGGTTAATGGTACACCGTAGTATGACCTTGACTCTAAAATATATATTCCATCTTGAGCTGTATAACTTGGGCTGATTTCACTTGATTTATACTCCCACACTTTACCATCACCATCTAAGTCTCCTGTTAAATCCCAAAAGTTTCTTTCTTCTTCTGTTTCAAATGATGTTGACCATAATACCTTATCTACTTTATCTGCTTTTACAATACTTATTGGAAATACTAACATCAACATAATTATCAGGATAATTTTTTTCATTATATACCCCTACTTTCTTGTTTTTAGTATATCAAAATCAATTTTTTTCTTCAATCTTTCAATGTTTCTTTGACATTCTTTGACATCAAAAAAAACTGGTAAATATTCATCTACAATTTTCATTTTTTATTTAATAAGTTAACTCTTAACTTTTAAGAAAATTTAAGATATAATCAAACTTAATTATTAAAAGAAAAAAGATTTCTCTAATGAGAAAACTTGGTTGTAAAATATTTAGTGTGTGTAACTAAAAAGTTATATGCACTATTTTTATATAAAAAAGACATATAAATAAAACTTGATACAATGTAAGTGGTCAAATAAACACGAAAGAAGGTATTTATATGTCTAACCAAAATTATATTATAGAAATGTTGGAATTGAAAGATAATAATATTGCTTTTGAGGAAAATTTTTATTACAAAGAAAAGATTAAGAATGTTACCCATAAAGTTTTTGAAGGTTATCTTTCATATCAACCGCTTTGTTGTAGTAAATGTGGTGTTGTTTTTGATGAAAAATTTGAAAAGCATGGTTTTATTACTTCTAACATCAAAATCCCAGATGTTGCTGGTTTTAAATCTATTTTAAGATTACACAAACAACGTTATCTTTGCAAACACTGCAATAAAGCTTTTACTCTTAAATCTAACATTTGTGATTTTGGTTGTTTTATTTCTAATAATACTAAATGGAAAATTGCTAATGATTTAAGGCAGAAACGTTCTGAAAAAGATATTGCTATTGCTAATAATGTTTCTCCTAACACCGTTGAACGTATTATGGATTCTTATTACAACACCGTCAAAATTTACAAAAATTATCTTCCTAAAGTTTTATCTTTTGATGATTTTAAATCCGTTAAGTCCGCTGATGGTGCTATGAGTTTTCATTTATGTAATAGTGAAACTGGACAAACTATTGATATTGTTGAAGATCGTCTATAACAAAATGAAAAGATATTGGAGATTATTTCTAAAAGACAGAAATGATTTGGATTTCAGCAAATGGAAAAGATTTACTTGATTTCCAGACTTAACTACTGAAAAAGATGTTGTTGATTATATGCTAAACCAAAACATTGAACTTAAAGAAACTTATATTTTATACCAAGGTTTACTATCAACTTTCAAAGAAAATGATTACAGCGCTTTTATTAAAATTCTTAATGATGATCACTCTTTAATCTCTGATTATATGAAGACTTCTTTAAAAACTCTTAATGAATTTAAAAATAACATCTTTAACACCTTTAACAATAAATATCACAATGGGTTTATTGAAGGTAAAAACAACTTTATTAAAGTTATCAAAAGAATTGCTTTTGGTTTTAGATCTTTTCGCAGATTTAAAGCGCGTATTATGATTTGTAAAGGTTTAATCAAATTAAACAAAAAAGTAGCCAATACCTAACGGTACCAGCTACCTTATATTTTTATTAATTATCACTTATTTTGTGTCTACACACATTATTTGACAATTAACCGAAACCTTTTAATCTTCCATCAATTGGTCTTCTAGAAATTCACTAGCATCTGATTCTTTCATGAATTCTTTCTCTAGTAATAATTCTATATCACTATATTGTTTTGCACCTGTTCCAGCTGGGATTAATTTACCAATGATAACATTTTCTTTTAATCCTCTTAGGTGATCAACTGTTCCTCTAATAGCAGCATCAGTTAATACTCTTGTTGTTTCTTGGAATGATGCAGCAGATAAGAATGAATCAGTTTCTAATGATGATTTAGTAATACCTAACATAATTGGTCTTCCTGTAGCAGGAACTCCACCGTTTATGATTACTGGTTTATTTCTTTCAGCAAATTCTCTTAGAGAAATAGTTAAACCATCTACTAAATCAGTATCTCCAGCATCAACAATTCTTATTTTACTAATCATACGTTTAACAATAATTTCAATGTGTTTATCAGAGATATCAACACCTTGTAATTTATAAACGTTTTGAATTTCTTTTAAGATATATTCTTGAGCAGTTAATGGGTCAGTTACAGCAAGTAATTCTTTTGGAGCAATTGAACCTTCTGTTAATTTATCTCCAGCATTTACACTGTCACCTACAGCAACACGTAATTTCATGTTGTAGTTAGTTACATGGTCTCTGATACCAGATTCATTTTCAACAGAAATTTTATATTTTCCATTTTGATCTTCAATATTAATTACTTTACCAGTAATTTCTGATACTGTTGCTTTATATTTTGGAGTACGAGCTTCAAATAATTCTTCAACTCTTGGAAGACCTTGAGTAATATCGTCTCCACCAGCAACTCCACCTGTATGGAATGTACGCATTGTAAGCTGTGTTCCTGGTTCTCCAATTGATTGGGCAGCCATAATACCTACAGCTTCACCAGTTTCAACTAAGTTACCAGTTGCTAAGTTACGTCCATAACATTTTTGACATACACCATTAGCTGTTTTACAAGTTAATACACTTCTAATTTCGATTGATTTAATACTTGTTTTCTTAATTTTAGATACGATATTTTCAGTAATCATTTCGCCTTTTTCTAAGATAACTTCTTTAGTTTCTGGATTAATGATTTTTTGAGCTGAATAACGTCCTAAAATACGTTCATATAATGATTCAATTACAGAGTTATCTTTGTCGTTAACTAAATCGTAAACTTCAACACCTTGAATTGAACCACAATCAAATTCTTTAACAATTATGTCTTGAGCTACATCAACTAAACGTCTTGTTAAATATCCAGAGTCTGCTGTACGTAATGCTGTATCGGCAGATCCTTTACGCGAACCATGACTTGATAAGAAGAATTCTGATACGCTTAATCCTTCAACGAAGTTTGATGTAATTGGAATTTCAACGGTAGATCCATCCGGTTTAGCCATTAGTCCACGCATACCTGCAAGTTGAACGAAGTTGGAAATAGATCCACGAGCACCTGAGTTCATCATCATGAAGATTGGATTTTCAAAGTCACCTTTAGCCATTTCTTGTAATTCAGCTTTAATCTTATCACTTTGTTTTGTCCAAGCTTCGATTACACTGCTATATCTTTCTTCTTCCGTAATTAAACCACGTTTAAATTGTTTATTAATTTTATCAACGATTTCTTTACCTTCAGCTATAATTGCCTCTTTTGTTTGACTAATTTTGATATCGGCAGCTGATACGGTAACACCAGCAACTGTAGAATACTTAAATCCTAAGTCTTTTAATTTATCTAGCATAACTGATGTTTCAGTTGTTTTATATCTTTTAAATACTTGAGCAATGATACTTTCTAAGTTTTTCTTAACAAATGGAGTTACAAGTGGCATTTTAGCAATTTCTTCTGGAATATTGCTTCCCATTTCTAAGAAATACTTATTTGGAGTAATTCCTTCAATATTTTCTTTTGTACCTTCATTTATAAAGGGGAAAGTATCAGGTAAGATATCATTAAAGATTATTTTACCTACTGTTGTTACTAAATATTTATCTTTTTGTTCATCTGTAAATAATTTATATTTAAATGAACTTACTGGAAGGGCAATTCTAGTATGAAGAGTAATATCTTTACGATCATAAGCCATTAAAGCTTCATTCGTATTTCTAAATACTTTACCTTCGTTTTCTAGTCCTGCTTCTTCAATTGTTAAATAACAGTTTCCTAAAACCATGTCTTGTGATGGAGTAACGATTGGTTTTCCATCTTTTGGATTTAGGATGTTATTAGCACCTAACATTAATATTCTTGCTTCAGCTTTTGCTTCTTCAGAAAGTGGTACGTGAACTGCCATTTGGTCTCCATCGAAGTCGGCATTAAATGCTGTACAAACTAATGGATGTAAACGAATAGCTTTTCCACCAACTAACTTCGGCTCAAATGCTTGAATACCAAGTCTATGTAATGTTGGAGCACGGTTTAACATAACTGGATGTTCAATAATAACATCTTCTACTACATCCCAAACTTTTTCATCACGAGATTCGATTAATTTCTTAGCTCCTTTAATATTGTGAGCAAGTCCTCTTTCTACTAATCCGTGAATTACATGCGGTTTAAATAATTCTAAAGCCATTTCTTTAGGAATACCACATTGATACATTTTTAAGTTTGGTCCAACAACGATAACACTACGTCCTGAGTAGTCAACACGTTTACCAAGTAAGTTTTGACGGAAACGTCCTTGTTTACCTTTTAACATGTTAGATAAACTCTTAAGTGGTCTGTTACCAGCTGCTGTAATACTTCTTCCTCTTCTTCCGTTATCGAATAATGAGTCTACAGCTTCTTGAAGCATACGTTTTTCGTTTTGAACGATAATTGTTGGAGCTCCAAGTTCTAATAATTTCTTTAAACGATTGTTTCTATTAATAATACGACGATATAAATCATTTAAATCACTTGTAGCAAATCTTCCACCATCTAATTGAATCATTGGACGAAGTTCTGGTGGAATTACTGGTAGAACATCTAAAATCATCCATTCAGGGCGATTTTTTGATTCTGAGAAAGCAACTAAACAATCTAAACGTTTTACTAAACGAATTCTTTTTTGTCCAGTAGCATTTTCTAATTCTTCTCTTAAGTCAGCAATTTCTTTTTCAATATCAACTTCAGTTAATAATGTTTTAATTGCTTCGGCACCCATACCTACTTTAAAAGCATTTCCATATTTTTCATAGTAAGCACGATACTCTTTATCAGATAAAGTTTGTTTTTTTTCTAAAGGAACATTTCCGGGGTCTAATACTACATAACTTACAAAGTATAATACTTCTTCTAAATCTCTTGGAGACATATCTAGAACAAGTCCCATTTTAGAAGGAACACCTTTAAAGAACCAAATGTGGCTGCAAGGAGCAGCAAGTTCAATATGACCCATTCTTTCTCTACGAACTTTAGAACGAGTAACTTCTACTCCACAGCGATCACAAATAACATTTTTATATCTTAATCTTTTATATTTTCCACATGAACATTCAAAATCTTTTGATGGTCCAAATATTTTTTCACAAAATAATCCATCACGTTCAGGTTTTAAAGTACGGTAATTGATAGTTTCTGGTTTTTTTACTTCACCATAAGACCAGCTTCTAATCTTTTCTGGTGAGGCAATTCCTATTTTAATCCCTTTAAATTTACTTACATCTATCATATCAATTCACCTTCTTCTTCGTCTTCAATGTCGATATCTCCTGGGAATTCTAAATCATCTAAATCTGGTTCATCGTCTTCTTCGTCTTCAATGTAATCATCATTTTCACCTTCAGTTACGATTTCGCCAGCTTCTAATGAAGCTTCTGTATCGATTTCATCAATTCTTAACGCTTCATCTTTATCTTCATCTTCTTCTAAATCTTTAAACTCTAGGATATTATCATCAGGATCTACTACTTGCATGTCTAATCCTAATGCTTGGAATTCTTTTACTAATACTCTGAATGACTCTGGAACACCAGCTTGGTTAACTGTTTTACCTTTAACTAAGGCTTCATAAACTTTAACACGTCCTACGATATCATCGGCTTTAACAGTTAAGATTTCTTGAAGAACATGAGCAGCACCATATGCATACAATGCCCAAACTTCCATTTCTCCGAATCTTTGTCCTCCGAATTGTGCTTTACCACCTAGTGGTTGTTGTGTTACTAATGAGTAAGGTCCAGTAGCACGAGCATGTAATTTATCATCAACCATGTGGTGTAATTTAACCATGTACATAACACCAACGCTAATACGATGATCAAATGGTTCACCAGTACGTCCACTTCTAAGTTCTACTTTTCCGTCTTCAGCCATACCAGCTTCAGCCATTTCTTCTTGAATGTCGGCCCATTTTGCTGAGTCAAATACTGGAGTTGCATAGTGAACGCCTAATTTTTTACCAGCCATACCTAAGTGTAATTCTAAGATTTGTCCGATATTCATACGAGATGGAACTCCTAGAGGGTTAAGCATGATATCAACTGGGCGACCATCTGGCATGAATGGCATATCTTCTTCTGGTAATACTAATGAGATAACACCTTTGTTTCCATGACGTCCAGACATTTTATCTCCAACTTGAATTTTTCTTTTTTGAATAATGTAAACACGAACTATTTTTGAAACACCAGCAGGTAGTTCATCACTATTTTCCTTTGTATAAACTTTAACATCATGAACAATACCAGCTGCACCGTGTTCAACTCTTAATGAAGTATCTCTAACTTCACGAGTTTTTTCTCCAAATATAGCGTGTAATAATTTTTCTTCACTTGTTAATTCTTGAACACCTTTTGGAGTAACTTTACCAACCAAGATGTCTCCTTCTTTAACTTCAGTACCGATTCTGATAATACCATTAGCATCTAAGTTTTTACGAGCTTCTTCACCAACGTTTGGAATATCTCTTGTAATTTCTTCAGGTCCTAATTTAGTATCACGACAATCGATATCATAGTGATCTATGTGTAATGATGTATAAACATCATCTTTAACTAATTTTTCATTTAAGATAACAGCATCTTCATAGTTATATCCATTAAATGTCATGAATGCTACTGTCATGTTTTTACCTAAAGCAAGTTCACCTTTTTCAGTTGAAGGTCCATCAGCGATTACTTGCCCACGATGTACTTTGTCTCCCGCACTTACTAAAGGTTTATGATTTAGGGAAGTTGAGGCATTTGTTCTTTCAAAGTTTGCTAAATAATAAGTATCTTTGCTTTTAGCAGTTTTAACGATGATTTTCTTAGCGTCAGCATATTCAACTACACCATCAGCTTTACAAACTACGGTAGATCCTGAATCACGAGCAGCAATCCATTCAACTCCAGTACCAACGATTGGTGCTTCTGGAACTAATAGAGGAACTGCTTGACGTTGCATGTTGGCACCCATTAGGGTTCTGTTAGCATCGTCGTATTCCAAAAATGGGATGCAACTTGTGGTAATAGCTACTACTTGTGATGGAGCTACGTCAACAAAATCAACTTTATCTTTCTTGATCATAACGTTATCGCCATTAATTCTTACGATAACTTCATCATTAGCTATTTCATTATTGTCATTTAATTCAACTGTTGCTTGAGAAATATAATAATCTTTTTCTTCATCAGCAGTCATGTATACAATTTCATCTGTTACTTTAGCATTTTCGACTTTGCGATATGGAGTCATAATAAATCCATACTCATTAATTTTAGCGTATCCAGCTAATGATGTAATAAGTCCGATATTTTGTCCTTCTGGTGATTCGATTGGACAAATACGACCATAGTGTGATGCATTTACGTCACGAACATCCATTCCAGCACGATCTCTTGATAATCCTCCTGGACCTAGAGATGATAAACGACGTTTGTCAGTTAACTCAGCAATTGGGTTTACTTGATCCATAAATTTAGATAACTGACTTGATCCAAAGAATTCTTTTAACGCTGCAGTTACAGGACGAATATTGATTAATGATTTTGGTGTAACATTTTCAATTTCTTGAGTAGTCATTCTTTCTCTGATTACTCTTTCCATACGAGCCATACCAGTACGGAATTGATTTTGAATTAATTCACCAACTTGACGCACACGACGATTTCCTAAATGGTCGATTTCATCAATATCTCCAATATTATCTAATAAATTTAAGTAATAAGATACTGATGCATAAACATCTGGAATAGTAAGACGTTTAACATCAACACTTGTATCTATACCAATAAGGTTGATAACTCTTTCTTTATCTTCTTTATCAAATACTTTAACAACTTGAATTTTGTTATAATCATCTAATTCTTCATTAATTGTTGTTTCATTTAAGTTATAACCATTTTTAAAGATTGGTCTTAATGTTTCTAATACTTCTTTAGTTACTAGAGTACCTTTAGCAACAATTACTTCTTTCCCATCTTTAATATCTTCAGCTATTATTGTGTTAATTAAACGATCTACAACATTTAATTTTTTATTAAATTTATAACGTCCAACTTTAGCTAAATCATAACGGAAACGATCAAAGAATCTAGTTACTAATTGATTTTTAGCACTATCTAAAGTAGCAGGTTCACCTGGTCTTAATTTTTCATAAATTTCAATTAAGGCTTCATCCGTATTTTTAGTACTATCTTTTTCAATAGTATTCATTATATATTTATTTTCCCCAAATAAAGCTATAATGTCTTCGTCATTAGATAATCCTAATGCTCTTAAGAATGTTGTAATAGGTACTTTTCTCGTACGATCGATACGAACATAAATAACATCTCTGGCATCAAGTTCATATTCTAACCAAGTACCTTTATTAGGTATTACTTCTCCACTAATAATGCGACGCCCATTTTTATCAATTTCACGTTTGAAATAAACGCTTGGACTTCTTACTAATTGAGATACGATAACTCTTTCTGCTCCATTTATAATAAATGTTCCAGCATCAGTCATTAAAGGCATATCCCCTAAGAATATTTCTTGTTCTTTAACTTCTCCCGTTTCATGAATAAATACTCTAGCTTGAACCTTTAAAGGTGCAGCATAGTTTACCATTCTTTCTTTGGCTTCTTTAATAGAATATCTTGGCTCATCAAAAGAATAATCACCAAATTCTAGTGAAAGATTACCAGTGAAGCTTTCGACAGGAAATAAATCCTCGAATACTTCTTTAATTCCCACTTCTAAGAAATCTTGATATGATTTCTTTTGTACTTCTAATAAGTCTTCTAGTTGTAAGTTGTTTTTTGATTTTGAGAAACTTCTTCTTTCGCGATAGTCCCCGAATTTAACATTTTTATATGCCACTTTATCACCCCATAACAATATTTTTTAGTGCTTCTAAATATTAAAAAACAAATACGTCACCAATTTAAAATTTTAACAATAAGATTAGTAAAAGTCAACGATTTTCAGCTTTTATGACATAAAAACCTTTGCTTTTATTCACAATTTGACAATTATAGTCATTTTCTAATAGTTTTAAAATACTTTTAGCTCCTTGGTCTTTCTTAATTACAAACCATAAACTACCATCATCGCTTAAATGATTTTTTGCTTCTTTTAAGAATTTTAAAACTGTTTCTTTGCCGGCTCTTATCGGCGGATTAGTAAGAATAAGATTGTATTTGTCTTTAATATTTTCGTATATATCACTAATAAAAGCATTTGCTGAAACTTCATTTAAAGCAATGTTTTTCTTACAAAGATGAACTGCTCTTTCATTAACATCGACCAGATCAGCTTGGCAAGAAAAAAATTTGCTCAAACATATTCCCATAAATCCATAACCACATCCAACATCTAAGATGTTAGTTGGAGCAGTTTCAATATTTTTCATTATTTCAGTAACAAGTAAATTACTACCAAAGTCGATTTTGTCTTTAGAGAAAACTCCATTATCACTAAAAAAAGATAGGCGTAATTCTCCTATTTTAGCATCGACTTTTCTTAATTCACTTTTTATTTGGGGGTTATTTGAGAAATAATGTTCCAAAGGCTTCACCATCTCTTGCTTTTTTAGTTGATATACTTAAGTATAATACAAAAGATGAGGCGTCGTCAATCTTTTTTAATTAATTTATTCCAACAAAAAAACTAACTTTCGTTAGTCTTTTCTAATTAATTTAAAGTATCTTTAAGTTTGCTTCCAGCTTTGAATGAAGCTACAACTTTAGCAGGAATTTTAATTGCTTCTTTAGTTAATGGGTTAATTCCATCTCTAGCAGCTCTTTTTTTAGCACTGAAAGTTCCGAATCCAACTAAAGCAACCTTTCCTTCTTTTTTTAAACCAGCTGTGATACCTTCTAAAGCAGCATCTAAAGCACGATTAGCATCAGCTTTAGTTAAACCAGCTTTATCAGCAATAAAATCAACTAATTCAGTTTTTGACATTTTTGTACCTCCCAATACATTTTTTATTATAAGGTTCATATCCTTACATATTAAACATAGCAAAAAACCTAGGTAAAAGCAAGCAAAACAAGGCTTTTTTAACTTTTCGGACATTTAATGACATTTTTCAAACAAAAATTTTACTAATTCTTGACACTATTTTTTCAAAATATCTTTAGCTAAATCATACAACTTTTTCATTGCATCTTTATTATCAGACATGCTTAGTTTATTTTTCATCCGTTCTATATCATTATGATTTCTTTCTAAATTATTAAAGTATTTATAAATAGCTCTTGGCGTTTTAAAGATTCTAGCATAACCTTTTTTAACAAAGTAACTTATATTATAGTTTTCTTGTCCGCCGCTACTTTTGATTAAAAGCATTGGCTTTTTAAAATATAAGCATTCAGTAGTTTGCGCTCCCCCTGGTTTTGTAACTACAAAATCTGATGCTTGTAATAATTCTGGAACATTATCTACAAAACCATAAACTAAACAGTTACGGACATCATACTTTTCTACTAAGGCACTTATTTTATCGTAAGCTTTTTTATTATTACCAGCTATAAAAATTAAATTTATATTTTGATTACTTTTAATAATTCCTTTAATGTATGGTAATGTAGCTGTAGAACCATTTCCACCTCCAGCAAAACATACACATGTAGGAATATGTTTATTAAGTTTTAATTTATCTAGTATTTGTTCTTTTTTACTTAAATCTTCTTCTTTGGGAAAGATTGGTATTCCAAATGTTTTTATATGATTTTTATCAATCTTTCTTTTTAATAAAGTATGACGTTCTTCTTTTGAAGGAACAACAATATATTCTTCTTTATTATAATGATCTAACCATAAATCATGAGCTTCATAATCAGTTATAACAGTAATCAATTTAGATTTGATAATTTTTTCTTTGTTAAAATCTGTAATAATACAACTTCCATAAAAATGAGTTGAAATTGTTAAGTCAGGATTAAATTCCATTATATCTTTTTTTAGAGCATTTTTGTCAAACCACTTTAAAGAAACTCGATTAGTAAAATGAGATGTATATTTATGATCAGCCCATTTAAATAGTGCGTCCCAAATAATCGGATGTTTAAGCATTAAGTTTTCACTAATACTTTTACTTAATTTTCCCAATCTTTTACTATAACTAATCATATCGATTAATTTTATTTCTAATTCGCTATCTTTGTTTAAAAAATAATTATTGATATATTTTGCAATTGCTTTATGTCCACTTCCGTAAGTTGCATAAACAATTAATATTCTTTTCTTCATATTAGCTACCTCGTAAATATTATATCTCATTTTCTTAAAATTTAACACAATTATTTCGAAACAATGGCGAGTTGTTCTTGAGGCATTGGATTATTTAGCTTACTAAAACGATAGTTTACTAACATTACACCTCCTACTATTACTAAATAAAAGGCAATAACCCCAAAATATTTTCTTATAACCTTTTTCATCCTCTTTCCTCCTTTACAAGAAAATAATAGCACGAACATTTGTTTATAGTCAACTGACAAATGAACATTTGTTTGACAATTGACGTCAAATATGATATTTTTATGGTGGAGGAAAAATTATGGAATATAATTTAACAAAAAAACAAAAAGAAGTTTTAGATTACATAAAAAAATATATTACTTCTCATGGTTATCCGCCCGCCATTAGAGAAATTGGGGCTGGTTTAGGATTATCAAGTCCAGCAACAGTTTTTGCTCATTTAAAAAAATTAGAAGATTACGGTCTTATAAAAAAAACAAATTCTAAATTTAGAACAATTGAAATTTTAGTAGAAAATGAATATGCACAACAAAACGAAGATATTGTAAAAGTTCCCCTACTTGGTAAAATTACAGCAGGTAGTCCAATAGAAGCAATCGAAATGCCAAATCAATTTTTTGACTTACCGGCATCATTAGTTCCAGCTTCACATGAAGTATTTACTTTACATGTAAGTGGCGAAAGTATGATTAACAAAGGAATTTTTGATGGAGATTATGTAATTGTTCGTCGTCAAAATAACGCTAAAAATGGTGATACAGTTGTAGCCATGACTGACGAAAACGAAGTTACTTTAAAAACCTTTTACAAAGAAAAAGATCATATTAGATTACAACCTGAAAATGATACAATGGATCCTATCATTCTAGATAATTGTACAATCTTAGGTATAGCCATTGGTTTATATCGAAAATTGTAATAAACAAAAATCAGTTCAAATAATTATGAACTGATTTTTTTAATATATTATTAAGTTAATTATTTCTCCACCTACATAAGAAGATAAATTCAATATAAATGATAATAAAAATGGATTAATCTTTTTAAAATCTAAATATTTTTTATAAATATGACCTTCAAATAATACAGTTAATATTTCTAATACTAATAAAACTATATTTCTAGCAAAACTACCATAAGTTATATTAATTAAAAATGGAATTGTGACAACTAAAGGATTAGTAACTATATTTACAAGAATTATATTTATAAAATCTTTCTTATTTTTTATTTTAAATAATTTTGCAACTAATAACTCAATTAATAAAGTAGATATTAAGCAAATTAGCATTACTTTAGGTAAAAATAATTTATCTATAGTCATTTTTCTTCAATATTAGAAGAACTATTATTATCAGAAGTTAAATTTTTCTTCATTTCTTTTCTTTGATTAATTATTTTTATTACTACAAATGCAACTAATGCAATAGCAATTGCACCACATACAAAATACATAGTAAATTCTTTACTGCTATAACTAGGTACTTCCGTCGGCGCAGCAACATCAGCTAATGCCATTAGTGGCAGGAATAATAAACTAGTAATCAAAAACACTATCTTTTTCATTTTTTCACCCTTTCTTTAAATTCTTTTTTTACTAATATAACTGTTAAAATTATGATTAATAAAATGGTTGATATTGTTAATATAAATGGTAACATACACTGCTGTAAAAAATATTTATTTACAACAAAATTAATTTCATTCATTCTAGCACCTCCATTTTTCGCATTACTTTATTTATGATTAATACACAAATTATGGTTAAAACTAAAATGATAACGCAATTAATCTTGGTTGAAAATCTAACAAAGAAGATAGGAAGCGTTCCTAAGAGTAATCCAATCGTTGTAAGACCAAAAGCTAAGCCAGGAGTTCTTTTTAAAACTGACACCAGTATTCCTAAAGTTATTGGCATAGTTAAACTAAATAATAAAACTCCGATTAAGGAAATCATCATTAAGTTATCTCCAAACAATAAAAACGGTAAAGCTCCTATTATACTTATAAGTGCTATTTTTTTTGCTCCAAAGGTATCAGATAATATACCACCCATTAATTTACCAATTCCCATCGCAAAATATAAAGCAACAGTTTGAATAGCAGTTTTGTTCCAAGAGGTTGGTATTCCATACCCCATATAAGCTCTTACTATAACTATGAATACAGTTAAAAGTAAAATAACTTTAGGATTTAATTTTAAATTTTGATAATTAAATTTTTGACAACTTAATGAAGATGATGAAGATTCATTTTTATACATATCAGCAAGTATTATAAAAGGAATCATGGTTAATGATAAAATAGTTAAAAACCAGAAAGATACATTAGTACTACTTAGCAATTTTCCCGCGACAACCCCAAATGATCCTCCCCCAACAAAAATAGCACTAGGAGACAATTTTCCATCTGATGATTTAAGTGTAACTTCTGCTCCTGCAATATGAATAAAGGCATTTCCTAGACTTACTAAGACAATTTCTAAATATTCACTTGAAAATAAATTTAAACTAAATGCTATTAATCCAAACGTCAATAAAAGTACTCCTATTATCCCAAAATTTAATTTGGGGTATTTATCATTTACATAACCAATTAAAGATTGCGGAGCAAAAGCTAAAGTATCATATATTAAAGGAGATAACCATAATACAATATTATTTCCAATTACTTTTCCTAGAACATAAAAACAAATAAGTTCAGTAATTAGATGAACATAAAAATAAAGATATCCTGAGCGATTATACTTTTGTTTAAATACTGAAAATATTCTACTCATACTATTCCTACTCTCATACTTAGCTTAAATCATTTTCTGTTTATTGTCAATGTAAGGAATATATATTGACAATTAATTAACAGAAAAGATGGCCTATTAACCATCCTATCTAAATAACAAATATCCCAAAAACACTATTAATATTGCACAACAAATTAATCCATTAATTCTTTCTTGCTTATTAGTTTTTCCAGTTACTCCAACAGCCATACTCATTAAAAAGCCTCCAACTAATCCACCTATATGAGCAGCATTGTCGATCCCTGGGATGATAAATCCAATTACCAGATTTAGTAAAATTATTGGGATAATTTGTCTTTTTAAAGCTTCTCCTAAATAAATACGATAATGATATCCAAAGTATAGCAATGCTCCAAGTAAGCCAAATATCGCCCCGCTAGCTCCGATAGATATTCCACCCGTTAGGATCGCTGATAACAATCCTGCTGTAATCCCTGAAAATAAATATATTGCTAAAAATTTAGCTTTACCTAAGAATGTTTCGATTTGATTACCAATAACAGCTAAGCTATACATGTTAACAAATATATGAGTTATATTTCCATGCAAGAACATATAAGTAAATAATCTGTATACTTGACCAGCTAAGATACTTATCTTTTCGTTAGCTCCTAATTTATATAATGTTAGAGTATCAATAGATAATAAATTACCTGATAAAATTCCACTTATTAAATACATTAAGATACAACTTATAATTAATATCTTAGTTACAAATATTTTTTTTGGTTTAAATGTATCTTCATAAATCTTATTAGCTTTTTCCGTTTTTTGATTTAAATCAGATGTAACATTAACTATAAAATCAATACCCGTTTTATCTGTGATTAATTTTTGATTAATATCTGGAAAAACTTCTAATAATTCTTTATTTTGTTTTATATCTTCTAAATTTTTGATTGTGGTAGTATCAATATTTTTATCATTTCTTAATTCTACATTGTCACCTAAATCAGTGAATATATTTAAAGTATTAAGAGAAAAAGAAAAAGTTTTCTTTTTTATTTGTTTTACGATACTTTTTGTTTTAAAAAAATCAAAATCTAATTGTTCATTATTATGAATATAATTTGAGTTAATTCTTATTATTTTATAAGCAGCGTTATTATTTTCTAACCATATTTCATCTTTTACTCCTTTTACAACAATAGGAGTATAGTTTTTCACAGTTACAAAATAATGAACTAACGCCATGATCATTTCGTCTTTTTTATCTATAACGATTGTACTCATAAATACCTCCGTGTAATAATATTTTATCGTAATTCATAAATTTAGTAAAGAGGTGATGCAAACTGTTATCGGCATTCAATATCGTATATTATCTATCTTTAATCTTAATGACAATATGTATTAGTAGGATCTTAAGACGTAGTAATTATAACAACAACATTATCTTTTATTTGTTATCAATTATCATTTTAAATTATAGTTTAGTAATATTTTGGTATTATTTTCATAATTTAGCAGTTTGCTTAATTTTCAGTCTTTTATTAATGGTTACTACCTTTGCATTTTTATTAGAACTGAAATTAATTTGTAAGCATTCTATTAAATTATGTTTACCTTACTTTATTTTAACTATTTATCTGTTTGCATATATTATTAATCAATTTCTTTGTCTAGCTCATCAATAAATTCTTGAAATTCATTAGGTAAAGGACATTCAAAATGCATCTTTTCATTAGTTATGGGATGAATTAAATCCATTTTAGCTGAATGAAGAAATTGCCCAAACTTAGTTGTTTCATCATTAGTATATATTGGATCATTGTAAATAGGATGATTAATATAATTCAAATGGACTCTAATTTGATGCGTTCTTCCTGTATCTAAAATTAAACTTAATAAAGTATACTTTTGATATCTTTTTAATACTTTAAAATGGGTAATAGCTGGCTTAGAGTTTTTTTCTGTTACCGTCATTTTTAATCTATTTTTTTCATCTCTACCAATCGGAGCTTCAATAGTTCCTGTATTAGGTCCAATCACCCCTTTAGCTAGAGCAATATATTCCCTACGAATAGCTTTATTTTTGAAATTATCAGCTAAAATTTCATGAGTTTTATTATCTTTTGCTAGAATAATTAACCCACTCGTATCTTTATCAATCCGATGAACAACCCCGGGACGTTCTAAGCCACCAATATCACTTAAGTTTTTGCCATAATAAAGCAAAGCATTTACTAAAGTATTATCATGGTTACCAGCTCCTGGATGAACAGTTAGGCCAGATTGTTTATTAACTATAATCAGATATTCGTCTTCATAAACAATATCTAAAGGAATATTAGCTTCTTCTAAATTAGATGATTCTTTTTCTATAGTATCCCAAGCTATAACATCATTTTCTTTAACTAAATAGCTAGCTTTTACTGGTTTATCATTTGCTAAAACTAAACCATCTTTAATCATCTTGATAATTGTTTGTCTACTATACGAAGTATTATCTGCTAAATACTTATCTATTCTTATATTACTTAATTCTTTTGTTACTACTATTTTTTCCATACATATCTTCTTTCTTTAAAACCGCAATTAAAATCAAAAGCATTCCGATGACAATTGCCATATCAGCTATATTAAATACCGGAAAATGATAATTAACTATAATAACACTGATAAAATCTTTAACAAAGCCATGAAATATTCGATCGATTAAATTACCTAATAGTCCTCCAAAAACTAAACCAAAAGCAATTTTATTTCTGGTATTTAATAAAAATGATTGCCTATATTTTAACAAAACCAAAAAAACAATCATACTGACCAATATCAATCCTAATACTTGGTTATTAAACAAATTCCAAGCCGCTCCATAATTTTCACAATAATTAATACTAAATAAATCTTTTATAATAGCTATTTCTTTATTAGTAAAGATAAATTTAGTTATCTGATCTAAAATCAATATTATAATAGCTACTATTTTTATTAAATGATTATTAATCTTTTTTTTCATTTATATCACTTTTTTTATTATAACTTATTTTTTATTAAAGTTCTACCAATATTACATCTTCTCCTATTTTTTTGATTTGACTTACTTTTATGGTTATATCTGGTTCAGAAGACGAAAATATCCGCCAAAAAAATCTTTTTTTCTCTACCACAAAATAATCGATAGTACCAATTTCACTCAATTCTACATCAATAATTTTGCCTAGATTTTTACCATCTGCCACATTAACTACATCTTTTATTTGTAAATCTGATAATCTCAATTTTATCACCTATTAATATTTAGTCAAAAAAGATTATTTTATTAATTTTTTTACGTGTTCTATAGCATTTTTTTCAATTCGCGATACTTGAGCTTGGCTGATACCTAAACTTTGGGCTATTTCCATTTGCGTTTTGCCAATCATAAATCTTTCTAATAATATTTTTCTTTCTCTTTCTTTAATCATATTTAAGGCTTTGCGTAGAGAAATTACCATGTCTTTATCCTGATTGGATTCTTTTTTATCGGCAATTTGGTCTTCTAAATAAATAGTATCTCCTCCGTCATTATAAATGGGTTCAAAGATGCTCATTGGATCTTTTAAGGAATCCAGAGCATAAGATATTTTATATTCTTCTATTTCTAATAGTTTTGCTATTTCTTCATTTGATGGTTCACAACCATTTTTAGCCATTAGATCATCTTTTAATTTAATTATTTTGTAAGCTAAATCTTTAATACTTCTACTTACTCTCAAAGAGGTATTATCTCTAATACTCCTTTTACATTCTCCTATTATTAAAGGAACAGCATATGTAGATAGTTTTAAATTATATGATAAATCAAAGTTTTCGATTGCTTTAATAAGTCCGATAACTCCAACTTGAAACAGATCATCTAGATTTTCGACCTTATTAGCAAATCTTTTTACAATTGATAAAACTAACTTTAAATTACCTTCTACTAATTTATCTTTAGCAGTTTCATCTCCGTTTTGGTATTTCTTAAATAACTCTATAGTTTCATCATGTGATAATACTTTTAAATTACTTGTATTAATTCCTGTAATATCGACTTTATGTTTAGCCATAAAAAAAGCTCCTTTCGTATTTTTGTTGATACGAAAAGAGTTTTTTTATTCATCAACATCTACAGCTGATAATAGTAATTCTTCCATTGTATTGTTAGAAAAGTATCCTATATGGATATTATCTGTTGTAAGATTAGTATTTCCGCTGAAAACAGCATCCCCCAAAATTATTGTATTATTTAGCGTAAGTTTGTTAATGTTATTATTTTTAAACACAGAATCTCCTAATGTTATTTCAGAATTAAATTCTATCTGTTCTATTTTATTATTACTAAAAGCGCTGTTTTGTATTTCTTTTAAAGTCGTTGGTAAAAATAAATTTTCGATGCTATTGGATTGAAATACATATGCATTTATCCTTTCCAGTCCTTCTGGAAGTTCTAATTTAGTTAGTTTTAAATTATTATAAGTAATATTATTGCTTATATATTTTAAATTTTTTAGTCGACTTAAATCAAGTGATTTAACCGAAAAAATATATTTGTTCTGTTCAATTAAATCTGAATAATTCATCATACTAGAATATAATAGTGTGTGTTGATTTATTGTTCCATTGTAATAACTTAAGTCAACCCCAATTGGTACTTTTAACCAAAAATAATCTGAATTTCTCATTCCACTTAAAGCAACATCCCAATCTTGCATTTCACTTACTTTAACATATCTTATTCCATCAGTCCATAATTCAGCCTGATCAATATTTTCTAAAACATATTTAATTGAATTGAAATTTTTCTCATCAAAAATAACAAAGACGGTTTCAAAAGCATCCCAATCAGTATACCATAATACATTGGCATCTATAAAAGCATCCATTTCTATATCAGTTATTTCTGTTCCATTAATGTATTGAGGAACAATTATATCCCCAGAACACATATAATTTTTATATTTTATAATTGTATTATTATTAGTGATAAAACAATCTTCGGATGCAACTTCATTAGCCATTATATTTTGACCAGCTATAACAAATATTTGACTTTTAAATTTTGCATTTTGGGCTTCATTACCAGCATTTACATCTACCCACATTTTTATTTTATGAGTATACTCTTCTTTTGCCTGTAATACTCCGGAATAGATATTCTTGGCATAACTAGCATCAGAGGAATACTTATCTGCTTCAGCATAATTATCCAACGCTCTTGCTACTCGATTATCAATTGCAAGATTAACCACCGCTTGATCAAGATTGACAGCCCCTGTTACATTAAAGACATCTAAGTTAACTAAATATGCAACTTTTTGGTTACAATTATTTTTTATTGTAAAGGAATATCCTTCTTGATTTTGGCCTTCTGCATCTGTAATAGGTTGAGTTTTATCTAATGAAATAGTCCCAGTTTCGTTTACATAAGAAACACTTAGGCAAGCGGTGTTAAATATATTATTTCCTTGTTGTTTTTTACTTATTGTCCACCACGCAAAAGAGATACCTACTACTAGACAACTAAGCATGATAGTTGAAATAATTAACATAATCTTGTTACTTTTCATAGATACCTCCTTATCTTATTTAATTATAACTTAATTAAAGATTTGCGTCAATGTTAAGAATTCATATAATTTTGTAATTTTTTTATAACTTTTTTTTCAATTCTCGATATATATGATTGACTTATCCCTAATATCTCAGCCACTTCTTTTTGGGTATATTCTTCCGTATTATTAAGACCATAGCGCATTATCATAATTTGTTTATCACGTGGTGGTAACTTAGTTATTTCCTTAGCTAAAAATTGTTTATCTAACTTTTGTTCAAACTCTTTATGGACAATATCATCTTCTGTACCAAGAATATCTTCTAAATGTAATTCATTGCCTTCCGCATCATAATTTAAAGCATCTTCTAAACTTATTTCTCCACGGCGACGTTTATTTTTTCTTAAAAACATTAATATTTCATTAGAAATACATCTTGAAGCATAAGTAGCTAATTTAATATTTTTATCTATTTTGTATGTGTTGATCCCTTTAATTAGTCCAATTGACCCAATACTAACTAAATCTTCAACATCATAACCAGTATTTTCATATTTTTTAGCCAAAAATACAACAAGGCGTAAATTATGTTCAATTAAAATGTTTCTGGCATCTTCATTACCTTTTTTGGCTTTGATTAAATATTCTAATTCTTCTTCTTTACTTAAAGGGGGTGGTAATTTATCGGTACTACCAACAAAGAAACATTGGCAATATTTGTTTTTTAAAAATTCAATTAATTTTCTTATCATAATTCCTCCACTAATTTATTATTTAGCAAACAATTTATACCATCATTAAATAAATTGTTTTCACAAGCTCCTATTAAATAATTATTATATTTTTTTTTATTAATAATAATATATTCTGGTTTAAAGCATTCAATTAAACTACTCTTATTAACTGTTTTAATAGGAACGTACATTGGACTTCTTATATTATAAACCCCCTTTAAACACTTCTTTTCAACTAAAATTATTGGTTTATTTGTAATTGGATCAACTAGTTTATTTCCAGTATCCAAAAAACCACTTAGATTAATTTCTTTTAAATTTTTAAAGATTAACTTAACTTGATAATAAAATGAATAGTGTTTTTTCATTTTTTTATTTTGTTTAACAAATCCTAACAATATTATTGGAGTTATTATAGTAACTATTAGAAAATATAAATACTTATTTGTTTCTAAATTAGGTTTGACCAAATTGATAGCTCCACCCAAAATGACACCTGACATTAATAAATAAATTAAGTTATTGGTGGTATAAGAAATACTTTTAAATTTGAAAGCTATAATACACATTAATATTCCTAATAAAAGTTTTATAATTAAAAGAATAAGATAACTAATATTTAAAAACAAAAAAATAATACTTAGTGCTCCAATTAGGCTTGCAATTATAACTCTAGTCAATTTAGTTATTCTTTTAAGCGTTAGTTTAACTACTATTAATAAAAGGAAATCTATCCACCAATTAAAAATAAACAATAAATCTAAATATAACGTCATATAATCACCAAAAAAATTATAAAAAAAAAACAACAAATTAATTGTCGTTTTTATGGTTAATTATTGTAATCGCGACTACTTCTTAAAAATGGTGGGATTTCTAAATCAGACTCATCGTCTTCTTCAATAATACGACGACGAGGTGGTTCATTAGTATTACTAAATAATTGATCATCCACATCGTTATTTTCAAATCCAGTTGCAATAACTGTTACAATAACTTCATCAGATAAGTTTTCATTTTTTATAGCCCCGAATATAATATTCACATCACTATTAGCTGCTTCTCTTACAGTTTCTACAGCATCTTCAATTTCAAATAATGTTAAATTTTTACCACCAGTTACGTTAACAATTGCATTAGTTGCGCCTTCAATAGTTGCTTCTAATAAAGAATTTGCTACTGCTTGACGAGCAGCTTCAATTGCTCTATTTTCACCAGCGTTGCATCCGATACCAATAATGGCACTTCCGCTTTTTTCCATTACAGCTTTTACATCAGCAAAGTCTAAGTTAATAACTCCAGTAACCGCTATTAAATCGGAAATTGATTGAACACCACGATGTAATACATTATCAACTTCTTTAAACGCATCTTCAAAGCTTGTTGTTTTATCAATAATATCTCTTAATCTATCATTAGGAATAATTATTAATGTATCAACATGTTTTTTTAATTCTTCTAATCCAACTAAAGCATTTTCCATTCTTCTTTTACCTTCGAACTTAAATGGTTTAGTTACAATTCCTACAGTTAAGGCACCTTGTTCTTCAGCTATTTCAGCAATGATTGGAGCAGCACCTGTTCCTGTACCACCACCAAGGCCGCATGCAACAAAAACCATATCAGCTCCTTTTAAAGCTTCTTCTAATTCTACTTTGCTTTCTAAAGCTGCCGCTCTTCCTATTTCTGGATTGGCTCCAGCGCCAAGCCCATCGGTAATATTAGCCCCTATTTGAATTTTATTTTCGGCACAAGAAGCATTTAATACTTGTAAATCAGTATTTACAACGATAAACTCTACTCCTTTAACACCTTCTTCAATCATGCGGTTTACGGCGTTACATCCGCCTCCGCCTACTCCTACAACTTTTATTTTTGCTATTTGGTCCATTTGTAATCCATTCATTATAAACACTCTCTTCCTAATTGTCGAAAAAATATCCAAATAATTTTCCTAATAAGGAATTATCAGATAAATTTGTTTTCTTTGTTAACCCGCTTAATTCTTCTTGTTCTTCAAGATTAAATATTGAAAAGTCCTTGTTCCGTAATTTTAACCTACTGTTATAATATTTAATCATCCCTACTGCAGTTGAATATTTATTATCGCGTACACCGATTTCATAAACTCGTTTCACTTCTGCTTTAGGTCCAAATATTTCTTCTAAGACTAACTCAAAATCAGTAATTTCCGTTAATCCTCCTGTTAGTATTATATAACTTATTTCCTTTTTTGTTAAGAGGTTAATTTGTTTTTTTGCTAAATTTAAGATTTCTTCAATTCGACTCTTAACAATCTCAGATGCATTATATTGATTTATTTTAACATCAGAGCCAGTTTTATCTGTAAATATCATATATTCATTGGGTTGAGCAAGTCTATCATGAGCCAAGGCTAATTTTTCCTTAATCGTTTTTGCATCCCCTTTAGTTAATTTATATACGTATGCTAAATCATTATCTATATTAGATCCGCCTATTTCTAACACTTCACATTTTGTTAAAACGCCACGATTAATAATAGAAACAGTTGTAGTTGCATCTCCTATGTTAACTATAGCTCCAACTTGCTTGTTATAATCTTTTATTTTATATTCATAGTAGTCACCTAAAGCACTTATCGTTATATCAATAGTTTCTATTCCTATTTTTTGTAAACAATAAACAATTCCTGAAACATTTTTTTTCGGAATTGTAACTATAACAGATTTCACCAAAAGATTTTCACCTATCATATTTAAAGGATTTTTAGTAGTTTCACCATTTACATTAAAAAATGTTGGTATTACACTAACAAGCTCCTTATTAGATGCAATTTGATTGTATACACATGCTTGCATACAACTAACAATATCTGATGATTTAATCACTTTATTTTCGCTTGTAATAGTTGTTTTTCCTTCCGCCATAAAACATTCAGTATTAAAAGCTGGAACATTTACAATAACCTTTGATACCTTAATACCGATCATATCATAAGCTTTATCAAAAAGTTCTTTTAAGGCTTCAATGGTACTTTCAGGATTTACAACATACCCCTTTTTTATTCCTCTAGAAGGAACTTCTAATGCTGCTAGAATATTAAGTTTATTTTTATATATTTCGCCAACTACTAACTTAATAGAATTTGAACCAACATCTAATGTTGCAATAATTCTTCGCATACATTCGCCTCCTACTATTACTAATAAATATTATATCTAAATTAATTATAAACTTCAAGGGATTTAAAAAGAAGTAATAAATTTATTACTTCTTATTGTTCATAAGTTACATTAGCACTTCCACTCCAATTTGTCCCTAAACTTACATTACTTGTTACATCCGCTTGTGTTCTATGAAATGCAATTGTGCTTGTGTTTGTCATTCCTGAAAAAGCATAATCACCAATTGAATTGACAGAATTTGGTATTGTAATTGTTTTTATCTTTGTTTGATTTCCAAACGCCGAATTTCCAATAGTTGTTAATTGGCTTGGCTTTGTAGTCGTATCTTCAAAAACAACCTCTTCTAATATACCGGTTATATGATTAGCGCCAAATGCTGATTCACCTATGTTTGTAACTGAAGCTGGAATCGTTACCCTTTTTATATAGGCATCCCAAAATGAGGATTCGCCAATTTCTGTTCTTCCTGCTGCAAATTGAAGATTTCCAATATATTCAGCTGATTGGAATACACCATAATCTGTTACTAAATCTAAAGTGTTTGGTAAAGTAACATTTTCAAAAGTGGAATCACCAAATGGATAATTATCATTTCGGTCAATTTCAGTTATGCCTTCATTTATATTCATGTTTTGGACTTTCATTCTCATTAGTGGAGTAGTTCTAAGGCACATTGCCGTTGGATCATTAGCTGGATACATATAAGAAGGATTATCTCTGTCAAATAGCTTGGTTGTTTCTGGTGTTGCTTTTACATCTAAATTAGCAACTGAAGCGTTTGCAAATGGAACCGTAATACTGTCGCTATCAGAAGGACATCCTGGTAAATATGAAGCATAAATTGTTAAATCGTCCACATCTATATTGGCAAAAGCATTATGTCCAAATATAAGTTCTTTATTGTTTTCTCCAAATGTTAATGAAGTTAAACTTGTTTTATAATTGCTATATTCAGTTAAATTAGTAACATTTGCTGGAACATTGCTAAACGCACTTTCTTCGATTGTTTCTAAATATATTACTTTACTTAAATCTAAACTTTTTATCGAAACGGTTGATTGTTCTTCAAGATATTTAAATCCTATTGGTGATGCTTCTGCTGTCATATAAATCATTAATTGATTAACAACCATTTCTGGTGCTGGTTCTGTTGTTGAATTAGCCCGATATAATTTTTGATTAGGCTTAGCTAGCATACTTTCCAACTGAGTATTTATATCCTCATTATCTGTATAAGAAATTCCATAATTAACAATATTAACTAAATTTGACCAGTCAATTTCATCTCCTCTTGTATAATTATCTATTACAACTGAGAACACTGCATCACTTACATCAATTGAAGACTCTTCATTCATTTCTGAATCAAAGTATACGATATTTGTAGCTGTAGTTTTAAAAGCATTTGTATCAATAGTTTTTACTTCTGTTCCATTTATTTTTGCTGGTATTACAACATTAGTTCCGCAACTAGCATTATATCCGATGATTTCACCTTTTCCTTCTTCATCTAATGTAAAGCATGATGCTTCTGTCGCTGGAACGTTATTATTTTCTATTCCCTGTCCTCCCGTAATCATTACTCTACTTTTAAACGCTCTATTTTGTTGAGTTAATGGCGTTTCTTCTGCTAACCATAATTTTATATTATGACTATTTGTTTTATTAGCTTTTACCGTCGCCGTTGTTACTTCTTTTGTTTCTCTTATTGATTCTGCATCGCCTTCTAAAATTACATTATCAATAGTTGTTAAATTTTCATATGTTTTTTCTATTTCGTCATCAATTGCTAATCTAATATATTTATAATCTAAATATGTTGCTCCTGCTACTTCTAAAGATTCTAGTCCAATTATATAATTTACATCGTATGGACATTTATTTTCAACTGTAAAAGTATATCCATCAAGGTTTCTTCCTTCTTCATCGCTGATTGGCCATGCTGCTCCTAAACTTATTCCCGTGTTTTCTGGATCAGCATTTTCTAAAACTAAATTTAAGCATGCTGATACCATTTCGTTTGGACTTTTTTGTTTTTTGGTTATTTGCCAATATGCATATGATGACATTATGACAAATAAGCTAACTAATATACCCCCTCCTGTTATTATTAACGGTGTTAGTTTCTTTTTGTTCATATTTCTTCTCCTCTACTATCTTTATGATTATTATAAAGTTTATTTTTAATTTAATCAATACTTTTAAGTTTAATTGACATAAAAAAAATACAAATTGCTTTGTATTAATTATTTTCTTTTACTTTGATAACTTCGCTATTTTTGTAGTTTCCACATTTAGTACATGCTCTATGTGGTCTTATAGTAGCTCCACATTTAGTACATTTAGTTAATGCTCCTACTTCTTTCTTTAAATGAGTACGACGCATTCTCTTTTTTGTTTTACTAGTTCTTCTAAAAGGAACAGCCATTTTTTTCACTCCTTCCTTTGATCAAGTAGTTCTTGTAACTTCGCCAATCTTGGATCAATTTCTTCTTCATCTTTTTTATTCAGTTGCCAACCTTCACCTTCTAATGTGATGTCTTCCTCATCCTGGCGAATACGAATTGGAACTTCCAGTACAATATTTTGCCATAAAATCTCACTAATATCAAGTGTATTTTGCAAATTATTGAAATATTCTTTAAAATTATCATCTTCTTGTCTTAACGTTTCTTCTATTTTAATCTCAAAATATTTTTCAATTTCATTTAGCGTAATTGAATCTATTAAAATCATCTTACCAGTTAATAATAAATCTAATTCAATATTTTCATCTTCATTTAATCTTATTGCTCCACTATAATGAGCATTTTTTACATCTTTAAGACCATTGATTAAACTTTTATTTTCAAATATAATATCTTCATCAACTATTAAATCTTTTATTATTAATTTATTTAAATCTATCATAAGCCACACCTCTTTAAGTATAATCTAAAAATAAAATTTTCTCAATACTTTACGAATTTATTTTTTTTTGATATATTATGAGCCGGTGAGGCATATGCAAACAGTTGGTATTATCGCTGAATATAATCCATTTCATAATGGACATTTATATCAAATCGAAAAAGTAAAGAGATTATATCCTGATTCTTTAATTATCGTTATTTTAAATGGCTACTTTTTAGAACGGGGTGAATTAAGCATTTTAACTAAAGAAGATAAAGTAAAATTTTGTTTAGAATATGGTGTTGATTTAGTAGTTGAATTACCATGTTTATTTGGAACTCAAGCTGCTGATATCTTTGCAGAAAAAGCCATCTTACTTTTAAATGAATTAAAAGCAGAAAAACTAGTTTTTGGTAGCGAAAGTAATAATATAAATAAATTAAAAGAAATAGCTAAAAAACAATTAGATGAAGATTTAGACGAGAAAATAAAAATTTATTTAAAAAAAGGATACAATTATCCAACTGCTTTAAAAAAAGCTGTAAATATTGATTTTGATTATAATAATCCGAATGATTTATTAGGCATTAGTTATATTAAAGCTATTTTAAGAAATAATTTAAATATTGAACCAATTTCAATTCAAAGAACTAATAATTATCATGATATTTCTAGTAATGATAATATGGTAAGTGCATCTAATATTAGAAATCGTTTATATAATAATGAAGATATAACTAAATTTATTCCATATAGTGATGCTAGTTTTCATTTAAATGACTACTTTAATTATTTAAAGTATGCTATTTTAATTAATGATTTAACCAAGATTTTATCTGTTGATGAAGGATTAGATAATTTACTAAAAAAATATATTTTAGAAGTTAGGTCAATTAAAGAATTAATTAGTAAATTAAAATCAAAAAGATATACCTATAATCGTTTACAAAGAATGCTTGTTCATATCTTATTAAATGTTTTAAAAGAAGATAGTAATTTATCTTTGGAGTATATTAAAATACTAGGATTTAATAAAAAAGGAAGATCCTATTTAAATAAAGTCAAAAAAGATTTTTCTATTCCTCTATATAATAATAAGTTATTTTCTAAAGTAAAAGATTATGAATTAAAAGCTAGTTTAATATATGATTTAATTAATCATACCAACACTTATAATTTTGAATTAAAAAATAAGCCGTTAATTAAATAACGACTTATTTTATTTTTGACAGTTATCACAATAGTAAGTGCTTCTTCCATTAACTTTTAAAACTTTAATAGAATTGCCACAAATTAAACATTTTTCATCTTTTCTTTTATGAACTTTTAGTTCTTGTTGGAATCTACCTGTAACACCTAAACTTGAAGTATAACTTTTGATAGTAGTTCCACCTAGTTCTATCGCTTTGGGGATTATTTTATTAGCAGCATCAATAATATTTTGAGCATCAGTTAAAGAAAGTTCACTTCCCTTTTTTAAAGGATTTATTTTCGCCTTAAACAAAACTTCGTTAGCATAGATATTTCCTAAGCCACTAATGATGGTTTGATCTAATAAAAGAGTTTTAATAGCTATATTGCTACTTTTTATTTTTTCATATAAATATTCTTTAGTTAGATTTTTATCTAACGGTTCATATCCTTGTTTTTTTATTTCTTCTAAAAAGTACGCATCTTCTTTTAAACAAAGAATCATCCGTCCAAACTTTCTAGTATCATGATATCTTAAATCGCTATCATCAACAAAGGTAAATATAACATGTTCATGCTTTTCAACCTTTTCTTGCTTGTTTTTCAAGAAAAACTTCCCTTCCATTCTTAAATGACTTAATAAAGCATAGTTTTCTGTTTCAAAAATAAGCCATTTACCTACTCTTTTTATATCTTGGAATATTTCATTAACAAGTAAATTTATATCTAATGATTTAGAAGATATAATATTTTTATATAAAACATCTATCTTTTTGATTTTTTTATTTAAAATTTTATTTAACAAAGTTCTTCTTACTGTTTCTACTTCTGCTATTTCTGGCATAATTATTTTGCTTCATACCAATTATAGCCAAAGTCAGCTTCAGCTTTAATAGGAACATCTAATGTAATAACATTTTCCATTATATCTTTGGCTATATTGATAACCCTTTCTTTTTCTTCTTCAAAACAATCAAACACTAATTCATCATGAATTTGTAAGATCATTTTACTTTTAATATTTTGTTTGTCAAATTCAGCTGCTATTCTTACCATAGCTAATTTTAAAATATCAGCACAAGTTCCTTGTATTGGGGTATTTAGAGCAATTCTTTCACCTTGACTCCTTATCATATAATTTTTATTTGTTAATTCTTCTATCGTTCTTTTACGATTAAATAAGGTTTTTACAACACCATTTTGATAAGCTTCTTTAATGATATTATCCATATAATTTTTTACACTAGGATAAAGTTCATAATATTTATCAATAAACATTTTTGCTTCTTTAGGACTTATTTCTAAGTTTTCTCCTAAGCCAAATCCACTTATGCCATAAATAATTCCAAAGATAACAGCTTTAGCGTAAGAACGCATTTTTTTGGTAACTTGATCTTCTCTAACTCCATTTATATCAGCTGCTACTTTAGTATGAATATCACTATTTTCTTTAAATGCTTTAATTAATTCTTCAGAATGAGCAATATGGGCTAGTAAGCGAAGTTCAATTTGTGAATAATCAATACTAACAAATAAATCATTACTTGGAATAAAGGCTTTTCTAATTTTTTTTCCTTCTTCTTGGCGAGTCGGAATGTTTTGTAAATTTGGTTCAGCTGAAGACAATCTTCCTGTTCTAGTTAATGTCTGTTTATAAATTGTATGAATTTTTCCATCTTCTTTAACATATGGTTCTAATCCTTCTAAATAAGTTGTATATAATTTATTTAGATTACGATATTCTAAAATTTTAGCAATAATCTCATGAGTATCAATTATTTTGTGTAAGCTTGCTGCATCAGTTTTATACCCTGTTTTATTTCCTTTACCATGAGGAAGATTAAGTTTTTCAAATAGGATTACTCCTAATTGTTTAGGACTATTAATATTAAATGATTCTCCCGCTAAATTATATATATCATTACTTAAAATATCAATTTTAGCTTTGATAGTTAGTTTCATTTCTTCTAATTTTTCTTTATCTACTTTAATACCATTCATTTCCATATTAGCTAACACTTTAGCTAAAGGAAGTTCGATTTCACTATATAACTTGGTCATTTCTTCTTTGGCTAACAAGCCTAAAATATCATCTTTTTTATCAAATATATAACGTGATTTTAAACAAATTGTTTTATCAAGATCATTGTTTTCAAAGTTTTGTTTTTTTAGCTGATCATATAAAGGAACTTCATAATTATCAGGAAGCATTAAATATGCTATATCATCTTTTACATTCATTTCCAAAAGATAAGCACCAATCATCAAATCGAACTCTATTTTATCTAAATTAATGCCTAAATGTTCTAAAGCAACATAATGCTTTTTACTATCATAAGTATATAATTTTTTATTTTTTAAAACTTCTAGTACTTCTTTTAGCATCTCTAATGGAACAATATAATTATTAATTTTATCAGATACACTAAACTTAATTATCTTTGCTTCGTGATAATTTTCATTATCAATCTCTAAATAAATAGCATACTCATTACTAGTTAGTTTACTTATATCATCTAAATTGCTAAAACTTATTTTTTTAGACTCGGCTGGTTTTATATCAATATTTTTTAAAAGAGAATAAAATTCTAAATCTTCATAAATACTTTTAATTTTTTCTAAATTTGGTTCTTTAACTTTTAACTCTTCAAAAGATATATCCAAGGGAACTTCTTTATAAATAGTTGCCAGTTCTTTACTAAAAAAAGCATTTTCTTTATCAGTTATTAATTTATCTTTTAATTTGCCAGCAATATTATCAATATTTTCATATATTCCTTCTAAATCATTATATTGTTGAATGAGTTTTAAAGCAGTTTTTTCTCCTACTCCTCTTACGCCAGGAATATTATCAGATGCATCCCCTGCTAAAGCTTTTAAATCAATTATTTTAATTGGTTCTATTCCGTAATCAGCCATAAAACTTTCCGGATTATATCTAATGTAGTCTTTCGTTTTTAAAAGTTTTATTTCAGTTTCATGTGATATTAATTGAATTAGGTCTTTATCACTCGAAACAATTGTACAAGCATATTCTGGATCTAATTCAGCCCAGTTTACTAATGTTCCAATGATATCATCAGCTTCATACATTTCTTTTTCTAAATAAACTATTCCCATGGCATTTAAAAGTTCTTTGGCTACTGGCATTTGCATTTTTAATTCTTCTGGTGTAGCAATTCTTCCCGCCTTATAATCCTGATATTTTTCAAACCTAAAGTTTTTTCCTATGTCAAAAGCTACCGCCATGTATTCTGGTTTTTCTTCAGCAATAATTTTATTAATCATCGCTAAGAACCCATAAACAGCATTAGTTGGAAATCCTTTGGAATTTTTCATTATATTTCCTGAATATGCAGTTGCATAATAACTTCTAAATATTAAATTATTACCATCTACTAATACTACTTTTTTCATGTTTATCACCTAATAAAATTATACAATAAAAAAACATTATTTTGAAGTAATGTTATTTTATTATACAAAAAAGATGAGTTAAAAACTCATCTTTCAATTACTTAAGTTTTATAAGTAAAACATTAATAAATAAATCACTAATAAGCAAACAAACATTCCTACTAAGAATTTCCAAATGTATTTTAGCCAATTTTTGTATTCTACATTTGAGTAAGTCAACCCAATAATTAGAATTGCACTTGTTGGCACAACAAATTGAGCAAATCCATACATAGTTAGGAAAATTATAAATAATATACTTAAGTTAGCTCCAAATCCAGTAACCATATAACTAGATAATGAGTAAGCTGTATAGTTTAAGTCTAGATGAAAAATACTTGATACGATTGAAGCGATAGTAGCTCCTGCAATACTAAAGTCAGTATCAACGTTAACATCTGGAAGTCCGTCACCATCGATATCTAAGTTAGTAATTGATTGTTCAGTAAATGAATCTAATATTTCTTCGTCATTTTCATCTACTTTACCATTTCCATCAAAATCTAAATTTTTATCTGGATAACCATCATTGTTTGTATCACAATTAACTTTACAATTATCTTTTGTGTTTACTAAATTTTTATCAGCTTTTCCATCGTCATCAGAATCAATATTAAAATAAGCAATTCCACTTCCATTGTAATCAATATTGATATTTGGCTTTCCATCTACTGGCATTAAAGTATTTACTATTGTATTCATCATTGGGGATAAATAAAATACCGTAAATATTGTATAAGCTACTGATAATGCTAATACAGGTTTTCCAATTTTTTTAATACCTTCGCTTACACTTGATAGTATTTTTCCAAAATCAAGACGTGACATAATTGCCACAATTAATCCTAGGAAGAATAAAACAGAAATCATTGTAAACAAACTAAAATCGCTTGACCCTAAAGCTGCCCCACTATTTCCTAAAATGTAAGCAAATATTGTTTGATCTTTACCAATAGTTAATTCAGTTAACCAAGTATGGAAATTATCAAAAATTTCAATCCCAAAACTTTCATTCCATCTTATAAATCCTAAAATTGTAAATAAAGCTACAATAGATAGGACTACAATCATCGGCCAAGTTCTGACTTTATCTTTTACTTCATTAACTTCATAAACGTCTTCAATAATCTCATTATTTTTATTTTTTAATGACTTTTTCATATGAGTTATTGTAAAGAAATTAAACAATAAAATTCCTACCACCAAAATTACTACACGATAAATTACTCCATCTTTCATAAAATCTACTGCAGCATTATTAGCTAAATAATAATTTAACCAATATAATCCCTCAGTACCAAATATAGTACCTAAAGTCCCAATTAGAATTGAACCAAATGTAGATACTAATACTGTCATTTTATCTAATTTCATACTAGCTAAAATATTAATTACAAATGGAACGAATATTAAACTAGCGTAAGCAGATGAACTAAATGCCGTAAATACTGTTAAAAACAGTGAAACTAAGACAGTAAATAATATTTCCTTTCCTTTTAATTTCTTAGCTATTGTTGTAACTATTCTTTGATATGCTGGAACCTTAGTTAAAATACCATAGAAAGCTCCTAAAGCTAATAAGAATAAAACCTTATCAATAGCCATAGCAATAACGTAATATAGCATATTTCCGAAATCAGCAATACCAATTCTTAGTAAGCCTTGATCAACAAATTCAGAACCATTAAAACTTCCAACTGGAATTACCCATGAAAGAATTACAGCTAATACTAATACTATACTAAGTATTTTTCCTAAACTATGTTTTTCCCAAAACTTTTTCATTTTCTTACCTCCTTTTCATATTATAGCACTATAAAATCGCAAAAAAAAGCTTTTTGTGTCAATTTATGTTAATATGCTTTTATAAAAAAAGTAGAATATATCTGTTTTTGACTCATCTACTTTTTACGTCATCCAAGTATTTTTTGATTTAATTAAATTTATATCCTTGTTCCCATAACTTCATCTTTCACTTGATAAAACCAACTAGGAATATTTTCATCAATAAAGGCACGATGGCCACTTTCAAATGTTGCAAAACATCTTAATTTGTCAGTATTATCATATAACAATAATAAATCAATTTCTTCAAAAATTAATTTTAAATTTTCTAAAGATTCAAAATAACGTCTTTCTATTTTCTCTGCCGATATTCCATGACCGCCAGATACTACTCTATTTTGAACTCTTTGTTTTACAATATTAACATTATCAACACCTACATAATGCATTTCAATTGAATATCCTTTACTTTTGGCTTTTTTTATATTGTTAATAATTCCTTTCCCACACAGCGTTGCTTCTTGATTAAAAGATATTTCCTTTTCCATAAATTCATTTATTTTATTAATAGCAATTTTTCCGGATTTTATTACCGCTCTAGGATCATCAACTTCATTAACAAATTCATCGCTATTGACTCTAGGAAGTGATTGTAATTGTTCTAGCGCATAAAACAATGTAGTTTTTCCAGCACCATTAACACCAGCAATTATAACATATTTTTTCACTAAAACTTTCCTTTCCAAATTTCTAATCTATTTTACCAAATCATTATGAATATTATAAATTATCTTCATAATTCCATAAGCCTAGTTTACCTTTAACAAAAATAGGTTCTTCATACTTTTTAATATTAGTTAATTTCCAAGCATAAATACCAACATGATTATTTCCATAAACTAGAGGATTTTTTAAATTAAGTTCTTGATTAAATTTTTCATCCACCAAAATACAATCTTCTATAATAGCTTCACCGATAATTGCTCCTTTTTGATAATTTAAATTATATTCTTTAAACCTATTTGCATAAACACTTTCCACATTAAGACCAGCATGAATTAATATCTTACCACGATAATTTGTTTTCCAAGTGCGAAATTCATATTCTTTATATCCTTCTATGATTAAACTAGCCCAAGGATTTTTAATTGTTAATGCTTTCATTTATTCACCTAATATTTTTCCGTTGTTATCTCTTTAATTATTATTTTGCGAAAAAATAAAAGGTTTCTTTGGGTCAGAATTTAAATTACTTATATTATCTTTAATTACATCTATAGAATTTTGAAGTTTTTTACTTTCTTCTTCTGTTAACTTTAAATGGACTCTTCTTTGGGCCCCATCTTTATTTAAGATTGCTGGCATCCCAATATAGCAATCATTTACTTCATCATATATTGATAAGGCAATAATCGTATTTTCATTTCCTAAAATGGCATTGGTTATTCTAACTAAAGCCATACCAATTCCATAATATGTCGCTCCTTTTTTCTTGATTATTTCATAAGCCGCATTTCTTACATCTTCCTCAATCTCTTGCATTTCTTCTTCAGTTAAAAACTCTTTAATATTTTGCAGGCTTATACTAGCGTTACTCCAAGGAATAAATTCAGAATCTCCATGTTCACCAATAACATATGCTTGAATGTTTTTAGGATTAATACATAATTTTTTGCCAATCATTAATTGTAAACGCGCGGTATCTAAACTTGTCCCACTTCCAATAACGCTACTTGCCGGAAGTCCTGAATACTTATATGTTAAATATGTCATAACATCTAAAGGATTAGTTGCCACTAAAAAAATTCCATTAAAACCAGAAGCCATAACATTATCTATTATATCTTTAAAAATACTAGCATTTTTATGAATCAAATCCATTCTTGTTTCTCCAGGTTTTTGATTAGCACCAGCAGCGATGACAACTATTCTAGCATCAGCACAATCATTATAATCTCCAGCATTAATGCTTATTTTAGAAGGAGCATAAGAAAGACAATGATTTAAATCCATCACTTCTCCTTCTACTCTTTCTTTATTAATATCAATTAAAATTAATTTATTGACATAAGTTCTTTGATTTAATAAGGCATAAGCATAGCTCATTCCCACATTTCCACATCCTATAATAACAACTTTATTATTCATTTTTATTCTCCTTTTTAAATGTTATTTGACAATTGGATAACTCCTTATATAGATGTTTTTTTCTTTTCCTTTTAACGCTATTAAACAATAAGTCATATATTACTTCCCATATAATGACCCAACCAGCTATTAAAGATATTTCCCTAAAAATGTTTTTTAAGATATATGATAGTAAAATTAAGATAACTCCAATGAGAAATAAAACTAATCTAAAAATATGATCATGCTTATCTATATAATCAAGATAATCATTCTTCTTTTCATAGGTTTTATGAATTGCTAAAATCAATTTATCTTTTTCTTCTTCCTCAAACTTACCTTCAATATTAATTTTTACGTCATTTAACGGAATCATCTTTACTACTGAATTTATATAGTTTTCTAATGATTCCGATATTACATCTTGATCATAAGTATTAAAGGCATCTTTATATTTATCCAATTTTATTTTTATCATTTATTTTCTCCTTATATTTTTATTATAGCATTAAATTTAAATAAAATAAAAAGATAATTATTTAACACAATTATCTTAATACATAATTAGCAATTAATTTATCAAATTCTCTTACATCGACACCTTTAGATAACTTTATTTTAAAATTACCTAATTTAGTCCATAAACAAATTTCAGAATTAATATCTAGTAAACCGGCATTTTCTGTTGACCATATAATAATTGAATCATATGGAATAGAATAAACTTCTGCTTTTTTACCGGTCATTCCTTGCGCATCTCTCATAATAATTCTTTTGTTAGTAAATATAGCTGTATCTCTAAAAGTTTTGTAAGCCGCAATAGCTTTTTCGTTATTTGTTAATAAATCATTTACATCTGCAGGAACTTTACATTGCGCAAACAAAGTCCACTCTAATAATGATTTTATTTCCATTTTTATTTCCTTTCTTTTTTTCTAATATAGATATTATCTTTGTTTAACTTTATTTTTTCTTCAATTAACTTAACTTCTGCAAACGAAAATATTTCATTAATTAAAGGATAATATTCCACAGGATATTGAGCATAAACTTTATCCAATATTTTTTGGTTTTCGATAATTTCTAAGCTACCTGTAAAATTAAGATTTCTTAAAATAGTAGAAATTGTCCACCAAAGCGTATAGATAAAATTATAGTTTTCATAATTTTTTAGTTTTTCAACCGAAACATTTTCATTATAAATTGCATTTTTAAATTCTATTGTAACTTTTAGACTTTGAATTTCATTTATTTTATTATTTTTTAAATAAGTTCCTTGTCTAATAGCAAATTGATATAAATTATCAATATTATCTATATCTGTTAACATTTGTAACAATAAAGCTATTATATTTATTTCTTCTTCTAAAAAATCGTAACTTCCTTGAATAATAGCTTCAAAATCTTTATTTTGTAGCAATTCAGCTACTTCATTAGTAAATATTTTTGGCATATCTTCTTTATGATGATAAGCTATACAAGTTCCTATCACTGGTTGATATTTTTCTTCTATACCTAACCTTTCAAACCCATGATGTTCTTCTAGTAAAAGATACCCATATTCAGCGTGATTTTTAAAAGCCTTATTTTTAAAAACTTTCTTATCATCAAAACTCGTGTGTAATATTGCTTGTTTATATCTACCATAATCATGGATCAATCCAATAGTTTTAATTAAATCTTCATTACTTTTAGCTAAATTTAAAAGTTTATTTAATTCTAATAATCCTTTTATAACTCTTAAAGAATGTCGATAACTTGATGAAATAAGCGAAACTTTTTTTTCGTATAAAGATGCATTTTTTTTACTTATCTCGCTATATCCACAAATGTCTCTAGCATGTTGATAACACGAAGACAAATAGTTATTAAACTTGTTTTCAATACGATTGTAATCTAACATAATATTATTCCTTTCATGCATATTATAACATTAATTAAAGTCCACATAAATTAAATCTTCTTTTATCTCAATTATTTAAATAACTTTCATCGTTATAGATAATTGCGTAAAATATTTTTTCTTGATTACTATCTAATTGTTCAATGACTATATTAATTGAATTATAAGATTTATTTTCAAATAAATTTTCTATAAAATCATTAACTTTTTTTGTATTTACATCACTAAAATCCAAAGCAAAATTTATTGTATTAGGAGAACAATTTGTCTGTTTACAGCCAAGATCTTCTTCAATTTTTACTTTTACTTTATCATCATAAACATATACTTCATACCAATCTATACTATTATTGTAATGAAGACGATATTTATAATTTTGATCTTTATCTATAATAACCCCTATGATAAAAAAAACTAAAAACACAGCCATAATTATCATAGTAATTAATCTCCCATTTTTCCCTTTTTTGAATAACTTTATTAAACCATAAACACCCCATGTAACACCAATAGTTCCTATAGTTTTCGAAATCACATAAATCATTATAACACACAAAATAAATGAACCAAATAAATATACAAGGATTTCAAGTCCATTAGTAGCTGGATTATTTGCTTCAAAATTATATTTTAATCCACAATATGTTAGTATCCCAAGTATTATTCCTAATCCTAATACTACTAAAGAAATTATTAACAAAATTTTTTTGATTTTTTCTTCCCGTTTCATGTAAATCTCCTTTTTTTATTTTATTATAACATTTATTCGTATCTTTATATTTAAAAAAATTTATATTTACACTTATTGTACTTTTTACTTTGTCCTATAAGGACATCCTACTGGCAGCACTATTTTGTGCTTCGAATTGCTTATCGCTTTCACTACTTTTACTACAGCTATTTAAATAGAGTAAATGTTTTACTTTCTTCCCAGTAAATGGATCAATGTACTCTTTGCTACTTAAATCATCATGTAATTTATCTTCTTTCAATTGATTTGCTATATACTCCTTTATTACTTTTGTATTTTTTCCTACTGTATCTACATAATATCCT
>JAFQES010000012.1 GCA_017398945.1 Bacilli bacterium
AGATTTATGGAATAAACCTATTAAATGTTCTACTAGAAATGATGTTCAAAAGTTCTTAAAAATTATTCTTAATTGGGGAATGAAAATGTATGATATAAATCTAATGCGTTTTTATAAAAAAATAGAGTTCTTTAAAGACCCCAATGAAATGAAAGAAGAAAAAGATGTTTACACTTTTGAAGAGTTTCAAAAATATATAACAGGAACTACTAATCTAAATGATAAAGCAATGTTTGAAATGTTATATTATTGTGGATTACGTCGTGGTGAAGCAAGAGGTCTTCAATGGTCTGATATTGACTGGAATAATAAGTTAGTATCCATTACTAAACAAGCTAATAGTGTTAAGGACAGTCAAAAGTATTATGAACTAACTCCACCTAAAACATCTAAAAGTATTAGAACATTACCTCTTACTGAAGTTTTATATAACGATTTAGTAAATTTATACAATGAAAAAAAGAAGTACTATGGCTTCAATGACAAATGGTTTATCTTCGGAGAACATGAACCATTAACTTTTGGAATGATGTCTAGAATTAATGGTAGAATTGCTAAAAATGCAGATATCCGAAGAATAGCACTTCATTGTTTTAGACATAGTTGTGCTTCTTTACTAATAAATACTGGACAACCAGTAACAACTGTATCAAAATATTTAGGACATGCTAGTACTAAAGAAACATTAGACACATATGCTCATATGTTTCCAAATAATCTAACCGATGTAAAAAATACTATGGATAATTTAAATCTAAGTATTTAAATAAACTTAAATAAAAAAAATATTTAGTATCTAAAAACTAATATTTGGTATCTAGTATGGTATCTAGTTAAATTCAAAATAGTTAAAAATCCCTTATAAACAAAAGTATTCCCCTCTCTCGAGGGGAATTTCAGGGGGTTTTGGTTAGATTGACCACAATAACCGTGATACAATCATCAGCATGATTAATCTATCATGCTAAATTAATGATAACTATTTTTTTAATATTTGTCAATTAGTTTTTAACAGTTTTTAAATTTTCGTAGTAAAGTGCATGTGAAATTTGATAGTATGGTAAAACCCAAACTAATAAAATTCCAAATGTTAGTAAGGAAAGAAATATCCATCCCATAAAACTTAAATCAAATAGTAAATAATCCAAGCGGTGTCCTTTAATTAATTCTTTGCTCTCATTTAACGTTTCTTTTACTCCTTTTTGTTTATCAGCATATACGAATGATACTAATGAATAATTTAAGGAAATGATAATTCCAGGAATGATAAATAATAATGATCCTATTTGAGTTAAAACATATACAACTAAATTAATTAACGCAATAACTATAAATTCTTTTTTAAATTTAAATATATCATTAGCATCAAATTTTTCCTTACGAACTATTTTTAAAATATAATAGATAAAACCAAATGTTAATGGAGCAACTATTAAAGAAATCACTAAACTTCCAATACTATTTACAATACTTCCATTGGATAAAATACATTCTTGATCACCTAAAATATTCATCGAATATAAACATTTATTAAAGATTCTTAGCGCACTTAATTTTGATACTAAAAATTGTAGTACATATGTAAGAATTAAAATTAAGGCATAACCTCTCCAGAAATCTCCTAAATGTTCATTAGCTATTTTTTTTGCTTTTGCTTTTATTTCTTTTCTATTCATAAATTCTCCTAATCTAAACTTGTTATTTCTTTTATTATATCATTATAATATGAACTATTTAAGTATTCTTTACTATTTATATACTCTTCACTATCTTTTTTCGCTTGTAATAATATTTTTCCATCGCTATACAAGTTAGCTATTTTGAAATTCATTGTTCCGCTTTGTCTTGTTCCAAAAAGATCCCCTTCTTTTCTTAATTCAAAATCTTTTTGGCTAATATAAAAACCATCATTACTTTCTTCTAATACTTTTAGTCTTTCTGTGTTATAATCACTTATTAAATAACAGGAGCACTCTAAATCATTTCTTCCTACTCTTCCTCTTAACTGATGTAATGTTGCTAGCCCAAATCGTTCAGCATTAAAGATAACCATCATTGTTGCATTAGATACATCTACTCCTACTTCAACCACTGTTGTAGATATTAAAATGTTGATAACTCCATTTTTAAAGTTATTCATTATACTTTGTTTTTCTTCATTAGATAATTTTCCGTGTAGTATTTCTATGTTAATATTTTTAAAGGCTTTTTGAAATTTTTCTTTTAGTGCATTTACACTTTCTAAGTCACTTTCTTCAGAATCCTCAATTAATGGCGATACCACAAATATTTGATGCTTTTCTTTTAATTCATCATATATTGCTTGTAATACTATTTTTAAATTTTTAAAATCTACTACTTTAGTAAATATTTCTTTTCTTCCAGCAGGCTTAGTTTTTATTAAAGAAACATCTAAATCTCCATATAACGCCAATGCATAAGTTCGAGGAATTGGCGTAGCACTTAAATACAAAGCATCCGGATTAATTCCTTTTTCACTTAATAATTTTCTTTGCATTACGCCAAAACGATGTTGTTCATCTGTAATTACTAAACCAAGCTTACTAAATGTTACACTTTCTTGTATGAGCGTATGAGTTCCAACAATAATATCTATTTCATTGTTGATAAGTCTTTTTATAATATTATCTTTTTCTTTCTTAGTCATACTTCCTACTAATAATTCAGTAACTATATTAAACGGTGCTAGCAATTTATTGATGGAATTATAATGTTGCTGAGCTAAAATTTCCGTAGGAGCCATAAAAGCTGATTGATATTCAGCCAAATAATTGGCATACATTGCAATAACACAAAGGATAGTTTTTCCACTACCAACATCACCAATTATTAACCGATTCATTTTAGATGATGAAGTTAAATCTTTGTGGATATCTTGTAATGTACTTAATTGATCTTCTGTTAGAGAAAAAGGCAAATTGCTTATAAATGTATTTACAAGATCTTCTGAATATTCTTTTTTTATTCCACTAATGTTTTTATTTTGATATTTTAAATAGTTTACTTTAAAAGTAAAATCAAAAAACTCTTTATATATTAATTTAAGTTTAGCTTTCTTTAACAAAGTTGTGCTAGTCGGATTGTGGATAATCTTTAATGCTTCGTTATGAGAAATAAAATCATATCTGTCATTTAAATAACTTGGTAATATTTCTTTTTCTTCATAACTAGCTAACGCACTATTTATATATTTTGCTAAAGCTTGATTAGTCAGACCACTCGTCAAATGATAAACCGGCTGTACCATATTATCTGGAATATTTAAAAAGATATTTGAAGCAACAAAAGTATTTTTCTTTTCATCATATTTACCTTGTAAATATATTTTTTTATCCACAGTTAAATTTGGTTTCATAAATGCTCTATTAAATATAGTTACTTTAATACTTTTGTTTTCAATTATAACATTAAATGATAAACGATTAAAGTTTCGTTTGATATAATTAACAATCGGATTAGATATAATTTGAGCTGAAACAATATTTTGGTCACTGGCTTCTTTTAAAGAAGAAATTTTAAAAATATTATAACGATATGGATAGTAGTTTACTAAATCAGATATATTAGTAATTCCTAATTTATTTAATAAACTTAATGATTTTGGACCAATTCCTTTTATATTTTGTAAGCTCAATTTTATCACCAATAAAATTATAACAAAAATTTCAAAAAAAGTATTGACAAAATATAGTTTATCCTTTAATATAACAATCACCAATTCACTTAAAGGCGAATTGGTACTAGTATCACACTAGTCAACCCCTTTTTATTCTTTTGGAACTGTCTTCAGGGGGCAGTTCCTTTTTTGTTAATAAAATTATATGCAAAAAGCTATATCAAATGATATAGCTTTATTTACATTTATAGCCTTGTTTTTTTAACTCTTCTAACAACTTATCTTGAGATAAATTAACATCAAATTCAAATTCAACTTTTTTCTTTTGAATATCACGATAGCTTATTGTATAAATGGCTGTTATTTTTTTATCTTCTTTTTTATATTCACTTATAATATTATTTTCATTATAATTATTATATTTATTTTGATAAGCAATATAAGCATTATTAGCTTGATTCTCATCAGTATATTCTTCTTTAATTGTTGATTTTAAATTAAATACTTTTTCTTCTTCAAAAGTTATCAACAGTGTTCTTTTATTTTTATAATTAAGATCTTTGTTTTCAAATGTACAAGTTACTTTTTCTTTGCCACATCCTGTAACTAAAAATAACATCATAACTAATAAAATTATTTTCTTCATAATATAATCATCTACCTTAATAACATTTTAAAACAGAAATTTATTTTAGTAAATATCATATTTAATTTTTTTCTAAATGTCTTACATGAGTCATTAGTACATTATGAGGTATTAAATCATTATTAATATAATCAATTAATTCATTGGATATATGTTTTCCGAATCTAGTCCATATAATAATATAATCCGAAAGCTTTTCAGCAATAGTTACATCAAATATATTAACAACATAAGAATCTCCTTCACGCCACATATACTCAATAAAGTCACAATATCTTTGGATGGTTTTTAAATCCTGGTATTCTTCAAGCATTTTCATCAAGTGGTTTGTAAAATCATCAGCAAAATATACATGTCCTAATAATTCTTGATTAAATTCGATACTTTCATCCAAATACTTTTTTTCTTCTGGAATATCTTTAATTAACTTTTCACAAATTTGTTCCAATGTTAATTTCTTTTGAATCTTTGATACTTCTATATTTTTCATATAATCCACTTTATTATTTCCTAAATCTACTTTTAGGCCATGAGAATATGCTCCCATAATTTCTGCGCCATCTTTTGGCATTAAACTTTCCTTCATCATTTTTTCATCTATCTTGTATATCTCCATTGTTTAAAATAAGTGCATTTTCCTTCATTATTTAAAGATATTTGAAAAATGCCATCTATTTCTTGTTTTACATTATTACTAGTCATAGTTCTAGTCATTTGCCAATTTATAATGCAATTTTTTTCATCAAATACTACTATTTCATATTTATATTCTATATCCTTTTGATTATCAGCAACTACATTCCATAAATTTATTACTTCATCAAAGCTTTTACAAGGAGAGTCAATTGGATTTTCATAATACTCTACATCTTTTGCTAATGTTTCAAGCGTTCTTTTCCAATCTAAATCCTTCCACGAATCCATAAATTCTTTTGTCCAATTATCGTACTTATCTTTCATGTTATAGTTCCTTTCTTTTTTAATAATTCCATTTAAAGTATATCATGTTTTCATATACTTTAAAACTTTATTTAATACTTCTTTTTCTAATTATTTCTGTAACATATCCGGTACTACAGCACAATCTATTTGCTATTTGTCTACAATTTATAGTTCTATTTTGTTGCTCTAGAAAATTACAATAATTATTTATTCGAGTATTAATCTTCTCTGTTTTTTTCATACTTTCTAAAAAATATTTTTCTTTATCAGGATCATTATAAAAAATAAATAATTCATCGTATATGTTTTTCTCTTCTGGAAGAAGCTCATTAAGCATATTATTACAAAAACACATTAATACATTTAAAGCTTTTTCTATATTATCTATGTTAATATCATAAGCTCTCATAACAAAATCTATGATACTTCCACCACAACCGCATCCATAGCAAACCCATATTTTATCTGATTCTGCAATAGTTAAAGAAAGATCTTGCGTATTATGAAGACCACAAGTTACATAAAATCTTTGATTAGGTCTAACATTAACTTGATATTCTTTCTTATTTGATTCTAAGTAAGATAAATATAATTTTAAAAGACTTATCTTATTATTAATTATTCTAAATTGTTTTATATGTTCACTATCGCGATCCCAATATTCCATACCATCATATTTTGCTTCTATTAAATATCCCATAACCCACTCCTAATTCAAATTTATTATTCTTTATTAATAATATTATTTATTATTCCGTCTTCCATATTAATTTTTGTTGGAATAATATATTTGGCATCTATTTTATGTGATATTAAATTTGTAATAACCTTCATTGCTCTAGATCCATCAAACCATAATGGATTATCACTATTTTGTCTTATTTTATCTAATGAAGTTACTAGAGCATCTTGATCATAAGAATCACTTAAATCTCTGGTAATCATATATTGCTGTTTTTTATCATCATATAAAGTATTTTTGTTTAGTTTATATCCTGCATTATTATACCAGTATAAATGATCACCACCTGCTAATATCAAAAGATCAGCTTTTAGATCAATATTGTTAACTAAATCATCCAGATAAGAATACACTTCATCAAATGTACAAGTAGCATAATCATCTTTTAAACCGCTAAATTTATTAGTTACATCAACTACTCCAAAATCATAATATTTTTTATCTATTATTTTTTTATCGTTAACAAAAATTAATTCTGTGGATCCTCCTCCACCGATAAAAATACATATATTGCCATTATAATCCATATTATTAAAACATCCCTCAGCAGTGTATAAAGCTTCATCCTCTTGAGAGACCACTTCAATTTTTAAATTAAATTTGTTAATAAGATTTTGATTAATATTATCTAATTCTTCTTGAGCAATATTCCTAAATATACTACATCCATATATATAAATATTTTTAGTATACTCTAAAGCCTTAAGAATAACATTTTCGAAAAGTTCCATATCTTTTTCGTAAATTTTATGATTAATCTTATAATTTTTTTTAAATTCAATTGTCGTTGTATTATCATATATTAATTTTCTATTTTCATAAATATGAGTTTTTGTATTATTACTTCCTATTTCAATTATGGCAAATATATTTTTCATTTAATACTCCTTATGTTAATTATATTTATATTATAAATTATTTAAATAATATTAACAATAAGTTTAGTTTAGCTTTCTTTGTAGTTCATTTACTCTTTCTAAATTGTCTAAGTTGTTATTATTTTTAAATTTTTCACCAAGCATAGCTAATATGTTATTTAAAGACTTTAATTCGTCCTTATCTGCCCCGTCTGTACAATTTAATATAAATAACCAGTTTAATATATCTCGATAATCAGCTTCATCTGCGAACCCTTCTTTGAAATATCTTTCGATATATTGGAATTCACCTTTTCTTAGTTTATCTACAAGTTCATAGCTAGCTAAATGAACCATCATATTTCTTTGAGTTTCTAAAATTTGGATTGAAGATAAATTTTTAATTTGATCTATATAACATTGTAAAGATTCTAATACTCCATCAAATCCTTTAGTCATTGTAGACTTATTCATAAAGTTATTGTATTTTAAGTAATATTCTCTTTGAGAAGGTCGACACACCACCATTGGATGATTATCTTGGAATTGTCTATAAGTTTCTTCTTTTATTTGATCATCTATAATTGCAAACCACTTATTTTGAATAAACATATCACGAACGTAGTGTTCAGTAAAAGTTTTTACTTTATTTATATTATAATCAAACTCTCTAGGTTCGTTTATTTTTTTATCAAAATCATAAATTCCCCCATAATAAAAATTAAGTCCTATTTTAATATTTTTAGAAAGATTCCTTGCTAATATTTCTAAATATTTAACCATCTCTTTATAGTCACTGTAATGAGTAGATAAACTTATAGTTCCATATTCTGCCCCAAATTTTTTTCTGATAAATTCTAGTTGTTGCATAAATAACTTAGCTTTATCATCATCTATATTGTCTATTGTTCCTTCTAAATCTAACATGACTGCAATAGTTTTAGATGGTTGCATCATACTTTCCATATTTAAATAGACCATTTCAGCATTATTCTGATTTTTATTATAATGTTTTTCAAAAAACTTTTTTCTTCTATATTCTGAATCCCATCCATATTTGTTTTTCATTTTAAAACCACCTTAATAAGCTTTATTATAAATATATTCTTAAAAGTTTCAAGTAATTAATAAAAAAACAGTCATATTTTAGACTGTACATGTATTAAAGGTTCGTTTTTTTCGAAGCCATTTCAATTCTTTATGGTGCCTGTGGCCGGACTCGAACCGGCATGGTATCGCTACCACTGGATTTTGAGTCCAGCGCGTCTACCAATTTCACCACACAGGCATATAAAAGATTATAACAAATAAATTATTAAAAATCTACTCATTTATATCTTCTTTATAAATCGAAGTGTATAAATCACTTTCTTTTTCTTCTTTTTCTTCAGAAAAAATTGTTGGTAAGTCTCCAATTGTAGCTAGCCCAAAGTAATCTAGAAAATCACTAGTTGTCCGATATAAATTAGGTCGCCCTGGTAATTTACTTTTTCCAGCTTCTTTAACTAACCCTTTTGCCACTAATTTTCTAATTAGATGAGCAGAGCTTACTCCTCTTAATTCATCTATTTCAATTCTTGTAATTGGTTGATTATAAGCAATGATCGCTAATGTTTCTAAACAAGAATTGCTTAATGTATTAGTTTTCGGATTTTCAATTAGCTTTGTAAAATAATCTTTGTGTTCTTTTTTTGTAGTTAGCTTAAAACAATCTCCCAAGTAACTTACTCTAATTCCTCTATCTTCGGCATCATAACTATTTTTTAATTTCAAAAGAACTTCTTTTGCTTCTTCTTTGGATATTTCTAATATTTCACATATTGAATCTAGGTTTATCCCTTCATCCCCAACAGCAAACAATATACCTTCTAAAACACCTTGTTTATTCACAAACCTCACCTGCTTTTATTAAAATATCTTTAAAATTATCTTCTTGAATAATCGTAATTTCTTTATTTTTACTCATGTCTAAAATAGATAAAAATGTTACTATAACATAATCTTTCGAATAGTCTTCGAATAAATCAAAAAAACTTACTTGTTTATTTATTTTCAAACGTTCTCTTATGTAACTTATTCTTTTAGCAACACTTAATTCTTTTTTAGTAACACTAGTATTTAATGGTTTTTGATATTTTTGTCTTTCTTTAAATTGTAAAAATGCATTTATTAAATCATCTAAAGATAGATCTGTATTTAAAGAAGTATTTTCATCTTTATACTCAGTAAGACTTTCTGGTATCTTCGTAAAATAACTTTGACGATTTTCTTCTAATTCTTTAAATGTTTCACTTATCTTTTTATATTTTTCATATTCAATTAATTTCTTTTTTAAATCTTCTTCACTTGTTATAGCAACTTCTTCATCTTCGACAGGAGTATCACTATTAATAAGTTTTTTACTTTTTATGTGAACTAAATCAACTGCCATAATTAAATATTCACTAGCTACATCAATATTTAGTTCTTGTAAATTATTTATATAATTAATATATTGTTCAATAATTTCACTTATATTTACTTCGTAAATATCTAATTTAGTTTGTTTTACTAGGTGTAATAATAGATCCATTGGACCTTCAAAATTACTTAGTAAAATATGATCCATAACCCACCTCTTAATAACATTTATATTTTTTCAGACTATTTTGAAATGCCACTTTACTAGCCGTTTCATCCAAAACATAAAACATTTCGTCATCTATATTTTGACTATCAACCATTGCTAAATCGATTGTTTTTGTAAAGTTAAAACCATTTTCTACATTAGAAAAATATTGCGATACACCTGTGTAAGATCCTGATTCTGCCATGTTTTGGTACTTTTTGTAATCATTTAAATATGAACTTTCGTTTTCATAGTCTGAATTTAAAGAATTTACTTCTAGAGTCACCTTTTTTAATTTATTTTCATTAAATTCGTAATTGTAAGCAATCCTGTTCTTAGAACAAGTTAACTTTTGTATACCATTTTCAGCTCTTAATTCTAATTTAGGAAGCTCATCATTAGAAATTATACTAATTGATATTTTATATATTTCTTCTTGATTTACTATATCATATGTAAATGTTCTTTTCCCATACTTGTTTAATGATTCGTTTGACAAATCAATTCTTTCTAAAATTTTTTCCTCTTTATCATATAACTCAATGTAATAATATTTTAACGGAGTAACAGATTCTTTAGTATTATTAGCCAGAACAGAAAGTTTATTATTGCTAATATTTATTTTAGAAAATTCAATATTTTTAATTGTTATTACAGTTTCACTATTAATTATAAATATTTTCCCTTCGTCATCATAAACTTCACCACTTGGATTTCCATCATTAGGTATTTTTGTTCCTCTAAAATATTCAGTAAGAGTTGGCAAGTAGTATAAAGTTGCAAAAAGTATTGCAAATATAATTATTAACAAAAATGGGCCTTTTTGTTTAGAATCTAAATATCCAATAGTTGTTGGAGTTAATTCTTGATTACTAATTTGTATATTTTTTAACATTTTTTTCTTTGCCATTTTCATATCCCTTCTTACTTATAGTAATTATAGCAAAAAAAGAGCAAAATAAAAAGAGCTTTTAGCTCTTAGGTTTAAAGATAATAGCAAGTATAGCAGAAAATACTACTGCTGAAACGATAGCAACAGAACTTGAGCATAATAATGTTTGAAACATTCCTAAAATTCCATTTTCTTTTAAGCCAATTAATCCTGATGAGTATAGTAGATGGCCAAAATTAGAAATAATAACGGTTGCTCCCGCTCCAGCCCAAGCAATTAATTTATCATAAATTCCTAAAAATGATAGGATTGCTCCAAGTACTGTAAATATACTAGTTAAATGTCCTGGGGTAAATTTTGAATTGTCTAAAATAATTTGAGCAATCATACACATTACTCCAGCAAAAATAAACGCTCTTACAAATTCCATTATAGCACCTCCAGTGAAACAGCATGGGCAATTGCCGGAATTGTATCTTTTTGATTTAGAAGATTTGGAGAATGCAATGCTCCTGTTCCGACTATTAAGATTTTTTTGAATTTAGTATTTTTTAATACTTTATTAAATAAAACTAATGGTAAACTAACTGGGCCGCTTGCTCCAGCATTAACATCTTGACTTTTGGCAAAGATTTGTTCACCAGCATCAACATGTTTTTTTAATTTTATATTATAATTAACTTCTAAATATTCAAGTAGTATTTTACTACCTACTGTTCCTAAATCTCCTGTTAAAATCAAGTCATAATAGTTGACATCTCTTTTTAAATCAGCTAAATGCCTTTTAATAGTATCAGCAGCTGCCGGAGCCATGGCAGCACCTAAATGGTTGGCATCTTTGCAATCTAAATCAACTGTAATTCCAATAGTTGCAGACTCTATTTTGATATTATTTGCAACACCGGTTACTAATGCTCCAACGCTTCCAGTAGCGGTAAAAGTTGAAGTTTTTTTCTTAGGAGCTCCATATTCAACTGGAAATCGAAATTGTTTTTCGGCTACTAAATTATGACTGCTAGTTAAGGCAATAATTTTTTTCATTTTTTTACTATCTATAAAATTGGCAGAAATAATAAGTGCTTCAACAAAAGAGGCACATGCACTATAAATTCCTAAATTTGGTATTTTAAACTTTCTAGCTGTATAACTAGAAGCAGCAATTTGGTTAGTTAAGTCACCACCAATTAGACAATCTATTTCCATAGTTGTACATTTATTTTTATAAAGTAAATTTTCAATAACAGTTTTTTGCATTTTTATTTCAGCTAATTCAAAAGTTTTTTCTCCAAAATAATAATCATCTAAAGTTTTATCAAATTTTCTTATTTGTCCTACTTTTTCCAGAGGACCAGCTACAGAATAAAAATCATTTATATAAACATTATTAAATTTTAAACTAGGCACCAATAATCAACCTCACAATCAACAAGAAAAAGGCACTTAATATCCCATATAAGAGTACACTTCCAGCAAGTTTAAAAAAGTTAGCCCCTAAACCCGTAATTAAACCATCTTTTTTATAATCAAGAGCACTACTAGCAATAGAATGAGCAAAACCTGTTGTTGGTAAAAATAATCCAGCTTTGGCACAACTCACCCAGTTATCAAAGAAATTTAAAGCGGTAAAAAGTGAACCCAACAACACTAAAATAAGCGCTAACCAAGCATATGATTCTACTCTTCCTAACCCAAAACAATTCATTAATACAACTACTATTATTTCACCAATAAGACCAATTGAACCTCCAACTAGGAAACTAACTACAGCATTTTTAAATTTATTTTCTTTAGGCGATATTTTATCAACCATTTTTTTATACTCTTTTTTATCCATTATTTTCCTCCAATATTATTATGATATAAAAAAAAAGAATTATACAATTTAAAATCCTATAATTCTTCTTAAAAATCTCCATATAGTTTTCCGTTTATATCAATAAATATTGGACCGCGAGCACCACTAAAGCCATCACCAAACAATCCAGGAATTATACTAACTATATTAGTGTAGCCAATATTTTTTTCTACAGCAATCTGATTATCACCTATTACCCCATATTCTGTATCTGCACTCCCAACGGTACCATTTTCATTTATAAAATAAATCATGTTGCCTATATCTTGTCCTACATTTATAACACTAAAACATAGAACCTTGTCAGCTATTTTATATTTGCCATATTTGTTATTAAGTTCATCATTAAAATATTGTACATATAGACTTCCCTTTTCATCTAAATAAACTTCATATCCTTCTTCAATTATATCATTTGATATAAATTGATAATTTTGATTATTAGAATCATATTTTTTTAATTCGTTTTTTAAATTTTCAGTATATAATTCGTAACTATTTGATATTATCGAATTATTTTCTGGTGTATTTTGGTTTGAATTATTTGTTATTGTTTTATCATAAATAATATATCCACTTAACCCGATGACCACTAATAATAATACAACCACTAATACTAATAAACCAGTATTTTTATTTTGCATTACTCCACTTCCCTTTCTCGTTTTAATAATATCATAATGTAATTGGATATTCAACTAAAAAGGAATTATACGGTCATATAATTTCTCATTTTTTCAACAGCTTTTTTTTCATAACGGGATACCATTACTTGCGTCATATTATATTTTTTAGCTACTTCGCTTTGAGTCATGTCTTTTAAATATCTTGCTCTAATTATCTTTTGTTCTCTATCGTCTAGACTATTTATACTATCATATAAATCTATTTTTTCATCTGGTAAAACGCTTTGTTCTTCCGCAATTGTTTCATAGTAACTTCTTTGATTATCGTTATCATCATCTAACGAAATGATTTCTTGAGCCGCTAAAACTGCCATATCAATTTCCGTTACATCCTTTTCTAAATACATTGCCAGTTCTACATTATTAGGTATTTTACCCAATCTTTGGGCTAACTTACTACGAGCCAGTTCAATACTTTTATATAATGATAAAATATCACGACTTACTTTTAAAGATCTTGCTGAATTAACCTGCTTATACATTGTTCCAAAAATATACTTAAAAGCAAAGGTACTAAATTTAGTATTAGCATTTTGTTTATAATTGTCATAAGCATTATAAAGTCCAATAAAACCAGCTTGGATTAAGTCTTCTTTTTCTACATTATAAAAATGATTTGCTATTTTATATACTAAGTATTTATACTGCTCAGATAATTGTTCTTTTGTCAATTTAATCACCTAAACTCTAATTAAGTCAAATACCTTTCTTTCATTACTAACAAATTTAATTTTTAATCTTTTTAACATTTGCTCTAAAGACTCTGAAACTTCGCACAAACAAATCTTTCCTTTATTAGCTTTAATTGCACATTTTGTATTTAACATGGCATCTACTCCAGCTTCATCTATATCTGATAGTTCATATAAGTTATAAACTAAGTATCTTATTTTATGTTTTAGTAAAACAGGCACTAAATAATTATTTAATTTATAACTACTTTTTCTATTTAGTTTTCCTTTTAATCTTACAAATAAAATTCCTTTATTATATTCTAAATCCATATTCAACATATAATCACCTTGCTAAATAAATATAGAGCAATTTTAATTTGTTTTAAACACATTCGACAAAAGATCACAAAAAAAGCTTTCAATTGAAAGCTCTTAATTTTCTAAATAACTATTTATTTTTAATTTTACATCTGCAATACTTTGTTCATCAGGAATCATAACATACAGTTGTTTTGATGGATAGCTATAAGTAAATTCTTTGGAATCTGTTCCTGTTAAACTAACAGTTTCAAATTGCCAACTAGGATTTTTATCTAACTGATACTTAATAATTTTAGAAATATTTTTATCATTAAAATCAGTCATAAAATTACCATCTAAACTATTTAAAATACTACTATATTTTGTAAGAATTGCTGGGGTTAATGCTTTATTTACCAATGCCTGAATAACTAATTGTTGATTTTCACCTCTAATACGGTCCCCTCCAATTGAATCAAAAGCATGACGTTCTCTAACAAAAGACAAGGTTTGTTTGCCATTTAACTTATTGATTCCTTTTTTAAAACTTGTTCCATCCATACTTGTAAATGCATAATTAGAATTAACTTCTATGCCTCCAAGAGTATCAACAACTTTTTCTACAGAAGTAAAGTTAACTTTTAAATAATAATTTATATCGATATCCAACAAATTTTCAATTGTTTTAATTGATGAATCTATTCCATAAATGCCAGCATGAGTAAGTTTGTCTTTAGCATTTTTGCCATCTAAACTAACATAATAATCTCTTGGAATATTAGTAATTAAAGCTGTTCCTTTTTCAATATTTATAGTAACCAACATGTTTACATCACTTCTTGATACTCCTGTGATACTACCATATTGATCATTCCCAGTTATATAAACAGTAAAAGGTTTATTCAAGATATCCACATTGTCTTGTTCTACTTTCACCTTTATTTTACTTTCAAAAACATCAAGAGTTTTAGTTAAAGTTAGGAATTCTCCTCTTTCTTCTCCTAAAATATTATACTGTGACTCTTCTAACAATATAGCACTAACCTCTTTGTTAAATAATCCATCAGCTAGCTTTTCGATGTCATTATATTTTTGTTTTTCAAAGTTAATTTCTTTATCTACTTTTTTAAAAGCTTCAGATAAACCTTTGAAACCTGCATCAACGTAACCTATATATTTATCTTCTAAGTCTTTTATATTTTCGAATGAAGAATTTTTTAAAACTACTAATTGATATTTTTCAGTTTTATAATCATAATGTTTAAATCCGCTTAGAAAGCCAATTGTACTTAGTAAGTAATAACTTATAATTGTTTGGATGATAAGCATAATTATAAAAAAGATGATTGGAGCTTTTCGTTTCTTTGTCTTTCTTAATATTAAACATAACATTCCATCTATCAAAATAAATGGCGCTAATATTACTATTAAAAATTTAGATGGCAATAAGTTTGCATAAATTATTAAGCCAAACATTATTAGTGTCGATATAAGAAGGATAATACTTAAAACTTTTCCTCCTTTAAATATTTTATTTTTTTTCATATAACCACTTTCCACTTATATTATACCACCGTAAATAACGCAAGGAAAGTTTTGTTCAAATTTAGTGTAAACTAAAAAGATTGGTTATTTTTTATCTAACCAATCCTTTCCTTCAACATTTTTAGCTATCAACATAGATGCGGTAACATCTCCTACTACATTCATCGTTGTAGCTGGAGCATCGGCAATAAGTCCAATTGCATGGATTATTGGGAAAGCAGTAGCAGCAGGTAGTCCATATAATGAGACTATCAAAAGATCTCCGACTATATTTCCATCTGGTACCCCAGCTGTAACACAACTAGAGATAATTGCTACTAGAATTGCTAGCAATAAAGTTGTAATCCCCGTAAAGTCGCGTCCAAATACCGCAAACAAGAAAGCAATTTTTATTATTACTAACAAAGCACTACCTTCCATATGCATTGTTGCTCCTGTTGACAAAGTTAATTCACTTATATCATCTGGAACCCCGATTTTCTTGGCTGCATCTATATTAGTTGGTAAAGTAGCTAAAGAACTTTGGGTTCCTAGCGATGTAACAACACTATTAATAATATTTTTATAAAATAATTTAATTCCCTTTTTTCCACCAGCTATATAAGCATATAAAGTATAGAAAACAAAGAAGAATAATATACATACTACTAAGTAAATTATAAAACTTTTTAAATAGCCAGTTAAAAGTTGAGGCCCTAAATCAGCAATTAAACAAGCAAAGCAAGCACTCATTCCAATTGGAGCATAATACATAATGTATTTTACTAATTTTAGCATTACTTTTGATCCTTGTTCTAAGAAATCTTTAAATACTGTTGATTTTTCTTTTAAGTTTCCAGTGGCTAATCCTACAAACACAGAGATTATAATTAAAGCAAACATATTTGATCTTGATAATAATGCTGAAAAATCGTTTACTGTTAACATCGAAGCTATTTGTTCACCTATATTTACTTTAGTAACTGCTTCGGTAGCATCTAAAGCTATTTCTTTAGCTCCCATAGGACTTATAAATGACATAACTATAGTCATAACAATTCCAGCAATAGCAACAGTAATTAGAAATGTTAAAAAAATATGTTTTAATAATTTTCCTAATCTCTTAACATTTTTGATGTTAGCAATTGAACTAGAAATAGTAAAGAATACTAACGGAACAACAATTGTAAAACATAAATTAACAAATATTGTCCCTAAAGGTTTTATAACTAAGATATCTTCTTTAAAAATCAACCCTAGTATTACCCCTAATATTATTGAAGATAGTAAAATGAAGGAAGTTTTATAGTTTTCCCAAAACTTTTTAAACAAAAAATCATCACTCCTTTTTTAATTGTATTTGTTTAAAGTATTGTTACAATTATATTATATTATAAATAGCAAGCATTTTTTATATTTTTTTGATATATTTACACTCCTTTGACGTTATAAACCGCTGGTTATTAATTTTAAATTCTTTTTAAAATAATCGAATATATTGGCTTTTTGAACATTTTCTAAAACGATAATATCCACTTCTTTAATAACTTCGTTAGAACTATTTTTTATTTGAGCTTTTCCTACAACATCACCTTTTTTTAATGGTGCTTTTACTTCATTAATTTTTAAAGTGTATTGATATTTTTCATTAGGATTTACACTGGTCTTATTAAGTAAGTGAGTGGCATCCTCTTTTAAATAAACTTCTATTTGTTGTTTTTTACCGTTGATAACTTTTACTTTTCCTAAAGATTTATCAGCTTTTAGAATTGTTTGTAACTCAAAACTATTAAATCCATAGTTTAGTAATTTTACAGTGTCACCACTTCTTAAATCGCTTGATTCTACACCCATAACTACTGTGATAAGGCGCATGTTACCTTTTTTAGCTGTAGCAGTTAAACAATATTTGGCTGTTGAAGTAAATCCAGTTTTTAAGCCATCTACTCCATCATAAAACCGAACTAATTTATTAGTATTAACAAGCCATGTTGTAGAGCCATCTGGTTTTGGCATGTAATATTCATAAATACTAGTGAATTCTAATATTTTTTCATGTTTAACTAACTCTTTTGCCATTACAGACATATCTTTTGCTGTTGTATAATGGTTTTCTGAATCTAATCCATGAGGATTATCAAAATGCGTATTTAATAATCCTAGTTTTTGAGCTTTTTCATTCATCATTTCAACAAACTTCTCAACACTACCAGCAACTTTTTCGGCTAAAGCAACAACGGCATCATTTCCAGATGCAATGGCTATGCCTTTTAATAATTCTTCTACAGGATATTTTTCTCCTGCTTGTAAAAATACTTGACTGCCACCCATACTTGCAGCTGTAGGACTTATTTCTACTTCATCAGTAAGTTTTAATCTTCCTTCATCTATCGCTTCCATAATTAGAAGCATACTCATTACTTTAGTCATGGATGCTGGTGGTAGTTTTTCGTCCGGATTTTTTTCGTATAAGACTTTTCCGGTACTTGTTTCAATTAAGATTGCGCTTTTAGAGTTTGGCGCTAAATCTTCTTCCGCTTTTACCGGTATTATATTTATTACAAAAAGCACTATCATAAAAAAAAGCATTTTCTTTAACATAAATTTTCACCTCTAGTAAAAATTATGTCATTAAATGCTTTTTAGACTTAAAAATTATTTTTCACTCTTATCTTTGTTTATTTTTTTGATTTCTTTTCTTCTTTTTTATTTTCTTTTGATTTTGGTAAAGCTTCTTTACGACTTAAATTAAGTCTTCCACGATTATCATATCCTAATGCTTTAACAACCATTTCATCACCAACTTTAAATAAATCAGATGGTTTTTCAACTCTTTCATGAGCTAAGTGAGAAACATGAACTAATCCTTCGCATCCTGGCCATAGTTCAACGAAGCAGCCGAAGTCTTCAACTTTTGTTACTACACCATTATATAAATCTCCCGGCTCAACTTCTCTGATAATTTCTTCAATCATCTTACGAGCTTTAGCAATTATTTCTTTATCAGAATGATAAATAATTACTCTACCATCATCTTCTAAATCAATTTTGACAGCATCTTTATCATTTACAGCAGCAACATTACTTGATTCTAAAATGATTCTTGTAATTGTTTCTCCACCACGTCCGATAACTTCTTTGATTTTATCTGGATTAATTGTAAATGTTTCAATTTTTGGAGCATATTCACTTAATTCTTCACGTGGACTTTCAATTACATCAGCCATTACATCTAAAATTTCCATACGTGCTTTTTTAGCTTGTTCTAAAGCTTCTTTTAAGATTGCTTTAGTAACGCCTTTTATTTTAATGTCCATTTGTAGAGCACAAACTCCTTTACGAGTTCCTGCTACTTTAAAGTCCATATCTCCCATATGATCTTCTAAGCCTTGAATATCTGTTAGAATTGTATATTTTTTACCATTAGAGATTAATCCCATAGCAATTCCCGCAACTGGAGCTTTGATTGGAACTCCGGCAGCCATTAAACTTAAACATCCTGCACAAATAGTTGCTTGTGAACTTGATCCATTACTTTCTAAAACTTCACTTACAACACGTACTGTGTATGGGAATTCTTCTTCACTTGGCATTACTTGAAGTAAAGCTCTTTCTCCTAAAGCCCCGTGACCAATTTCTCTTCTTCCTGGAGCACCATAACGACCTGTTTCTCCTACTGAGAAAGCTGGGAAGTTATAATGTAACATAAATCTTTTAGTATCTTCTAATCCAAGACCATCTAAAACTTGATGTTCTCCTAAAGCTCCTAAAGTTGTAACTGCTAGAGCTTGAGTTTCTCCTCTTGTAAATACAGCTGATCCATGAGTACGTGGAAGTAAATCGATCATAGCACTTAAAGGTCTTATTTCATCCATCTTACGTCCATCTGGTCTAATTTTTTTGTCAGTGATTAGGCGTCTAACTTCATCACCTTCAATTTTATCAACAACTTTTTTAACTTGTTTTAATAAGTCATCAATATTTTCTTCATCTTTATAAACTTCTGTAAAGTTTTCAATTGTTTCTTCTTTTACTTCATCAATTCGAGCATATTTTTCTAATTTATCTTTAATTTGAATAGCTTCTAACATTTTGTCTTTAGCAAATTCAGTAACAGCTTTTTCTAAATCTTCATCTATTTTTGCTAAAGTAAGTTCTACTTTTTCTTTACCAATTTCATCGATGATTTCTTGTTGGAATTCACATAACACTTTAATTTGTTCATGTCCAAACATAATTGCTTCTAGCATTTCTTTTTCGGTTAGTTCGTTTGCTCCAGCTTCAACCATACAAATAGCATCCTTTGTTCCTGCTACTGTTAAGTTTAAAGTACTTTCTTCTAATTCATCAGCAGTTGGGTTGATAATATATCTTTTACCAATTTTTCCAACTACCACTCCTGCTACTGGTCCATCAAACGGTATATTACTGATTCCTAAAGCTAAACTTGAACCAAATAACGCTGTCATTACTGGCGAATTATCTTGATCAACAGATAATACAGTATTTACTACTTGAATTTCATTACGTAAATTTTCATCAAACATTGGTCTGATTGGACGGTCAATTAGTCTTGCAGCTAATGTTGCTTCATCACTTGGGCGCCCTTCTCTTTTAATAAATCCACCTGGGATTTTTCCTACTGAATATAATTTTTCTTGATATAAAACTTGTAGCGGAAAGAAATCTTGTGTTACAGCATTTTTTCCCATTACCGCAGCAGTTAAAACAACTGTATCACCATATCTTACTAATACTGATCCATTAGATTGTTTTGCTAACATACCATTTTCTACAACGATTTTACGCCCTAAAAAATCTAATTCAAATTTTTTCATTTTTCTCACTCCTTTATAAAATAAAAGACACTAAAAATTTTAGTGCCTATTTTCTTAAATTTAATTTTTTAATTACTTCACGGTAGCTTACTACATCTTTATCTTTTAAGTAACTTAAAAGTTTCTTTCTTCTACCAACTTTCATAAACAATCCTCTTTTTGAATGGAAGTCATGTTTATGTTCTTTTAAGTGTTCAGTTAAATCGTTAATTTCTTTTGTTAAGATAGCGATTTGAACTTCTGAACTTCCTACATCATTTTTTGATTTTGCAAATTCTTTAATGATGCTTGCTTTTTCTTCTTTACTTAAAGCCATTTTAGTTTCCTCCTTTATTTTATTATTCGGTTTTATCATAGACTAGAATTGGAGAATCTCTAATCCAAGAAAAAACTACATGTTAATTATATTATAGAACTTCCTAAAAATCAATCTTTTATTTTTTAAACATTTCTTGATGATAAAGCTTCATTTAAGCCAGTAACAATCTGATTTAAATGGCTATTTTCTTTGGCATAATAACAAATAAGTGTGTTAAGCGTTCCATCTGATTGAATAAGTTTGGCAACATCTTTATAACTTATCTCGCTATCTTCATCTCCACCAAATTGTTCTTTATCAAAGTAAGCAAAATCTCCATTAATATTAATTTCTGTATATTCTTTATTAGGATATGAAATAATCGTTGTACATTCGTCCGTAACATTATTACTTTTTTCCAACTGAAAAACACTATTAATAACTTCAGCTTTATAACAAGTCGTTATCTCTGGGGTTATTAAAGCATATTCTATCGAACTAACATAAGGCATTTTATTTTGATTTTCATTTTTATGAGAAATTGCTAGCGAAACTCCAACTGCCTTCATAGATGAGTGGGCATTTAAAATATTACTATCATTAATATAATCTTCAAATGGTTCCATATAAGGTATCCCTATAAGCGAAATTTCTCGGTTACTTGGAATCCATTTAGCATATAATTTTACATCCATTTCTTCATTATTATCCGTATCAAATAATCTTATTTGTTTTTTACTATCATTATCTACAACTAAATTAATTCCTAAACCATTTAATAAATTATTGACATTACTTAAATCCATACTTTTTTTCTTCCTCTCTACACGGGATATATTATACTTTTATCGTGCAGATTTGTCAACTTTGTAAAACTTAACTATTGATACGTTTTAAGCTTTTTTACTGTATCCAGCTTCATCTAAGAATGTTCTTAATTCCGCCCTACTTAATCCTCCGATATAACCATCAATCAATTTGCCATCTTTAAAGATAACAAATGTTGGAGTATAACCTTCATCTTTTAGAAATGCACCGATTGTTTTAGTAACCGCATCTTTACCTTTTATTTCAATTTCTTGTTTCTTAGTCAACTTTTTAGTAAATGTTGACCACTCTTTTGACTTTTTATCTAGTTCTTTAAAATTTAAATAATTAACTTCAATACCATATTCTTTTGATACATCTACTAGTTTAGGAACAAACAATTCACATGGTTCACAACCTTCATAACCAATATAAATAAATGTTATTTCTTCTGATTTTATAAGTTCTAATACTTCTGATAAAGTAGATTTATTAAATGCTTCAGTTGTTTTTATTTCTTCTTTTAATTCAGTTGACTTATTATCCTTTAATTCTTTATTATCTTTAATTAAACTAATAATTAATAATATAACTAGTAAAATTCCTATTACTATCAAAAATTTATCTACTTTTTTAGCTTGAATTTTTTTCTTATTCTTTTTCTTAGACATAACATTACCTCTTTGTCTTTATATTATACTAATTTATCTGTTGTTTGCAAGTTCATTTTTATAATGTGTATATGTTTATAATTTTTATAAATTAAATATTTAATTTTGATAATTTATATATTATAATACCTAAATATAAATTAAATGGGGTGATTGCAATTAATACGTTGCTAGATATGTTGAATAAAATTAACGAATTTTATAAAGAAGCCAAAGAAAATTGTAAGCATTTTAAGGCAGACGGTCACGAAGATTGTATAACTGAAGACGACTTTGATATGGACGAAAACAATTTAGAGTATATTGGTGAAGTAGAAAATCAAATTCATGATAAAATTCAAGCTATGGCATTTTCTGACAGGAATGAATACGAAAATTTAATATCATTACTTATAATTTATTTTTATACAATTATAGCTAAAGGTGAATACTATGAAAATTTAAAAAAAGCTGAAGACGAAGATGAATACGAAGAAATATACGATGAATTAATAGAAATGATTATTAACTTAAACAAAGACGATCTGATTAGTAGCATGGAAAATCAAGAAAACACATATTTATACGAATTAATAAGATTTGTTATTCAAAATGAAGTACAACATTATGAATATGAAAGCATTGAAGTTGAAGAAGATTATGATGATATTTTGTATATAAGATATACTTTACAAAAAGACGAAGGAATTAGAATTTATAAAAAATTTCATCCTAATTTAAAGCTAGATCTAACTCTTTTTGAACATCAGTTAAAAAAAGAAGAAATTTTTAAGAAGATGCAAGAAATTAAAATTAAAAACCTAACAGGTTTCTTTTATGCATTTAATTTAGTAAAAAGCCAATTAAAAACTAACACTTATATAAAATTAGTTTTAAGAAATATCTTATATGAAATCAAAGATAAAAATTTAATGCAAAAAATCAAAGAAATTCTTTTATCATATTATTATGTTTATCAAAAAAATCATAACGAAGAATTTTATGAAGAATCTTTTTTTAACATAGATGTAAAAAATGCTTTTGACGATACTAGGGACTTTGTGTTAGCATGTGACCATGTCGTAAAATGTTTTTGTAATTTTGACATGAATGAATATTATAAACTTTTAAATAATTTATCCGAAGAAGAAAAACAAAAATTAAGTTTAACCAAAAAAAATTGATAGTCTTATTTATAACGACTATCTTTTTTTACAAAATAAAAACTGACAATCGTCAGTTAATATTTAAAATGGTGTCCCGCCCGAGATTCGAACTCGGGACCCTTTGATTAAAAGTCAAATGCTCTACCTGCTGAGCTAACGGGACATCTGGCTGCCTCGGGTGGGTTCGAACCACCGGAATGTCAGAGTCAAAGTCTGATGCCTTACCACTTGGCTACGAGGCAATACCGTGGTGGAGGGAGATGGATTTGAACCATCGAACCCGAAAGAACAGATTTACAGTCTGCCGCGTTTGACCACTTCGCTATCCCTCCGTAAATGGTGCCGACAGAGGGAATCGAACCCCCAACCTACTGATTACAAGTCAGTTGCGCTACCAATTACGCTATGTCGGCAAAAAAATGGTGGGCGCTATAGGACTCGAACCTATGACCCCCTGCTTGTAAGGCAGGTGCTCTAACCAACTGAGCTAAGCGCCCATAACACTGGACGTAATTAAATATAACATTTTAGTTAAAAGATGTCAATTAATTTTTGCAAAATTTTAATTAAAATTGTTATATTCAATCGTTTTTCCATTTAAAATGTATGTTTTTTCCCAGTTATTATTACTATCTTTAATTAAATAGTTAGTCAAGTCAATCTTTTTTCCAACTTTTAATGGATCATTTCCTATTAAATATAAATACTCTTCATTGAGATTAATTTTTTTATAAATTTTATCATCTAATTTAAATTTATTGTTTTTTGTATTGATAACTCCATTGATTTTAAGTTTTATACCATAACACTCTTTTCTTATTTTTTTATCAATAAATATATCTTTTTTAGTTAATTTAGTACACTTATCAACAACTGCAAGAGATTTTGTTGCATTATCAAAAACATCGTTTGTTAAAAAACCATCAGACACAAAATCACATTTTTTACCAATAACAAATGAGGTCATTGAATTACTTGCCAGAATACTTTGCAAATTTTCTAAACTATTATGTTTTGCATTATTAACAACTGCAAATACTCCTCTTAAATTGAAATGTTTTTCATTTTTTATTAACTCCATAGCTTTATAAAAATGTTTTGTTGATAACCCATCTTCAAAGTTATTAATGTCTAATTGCAAAAATAGTTGGAGCTCATCACGGATTTTTAAATGTTGAATTTTTTCAAGTTCATCATAATCTTTAACAACTAATATTAAATTATTCATTATGACATCATATATTTGTTCTATATCATCTATTTCACTAATAATAATTGGAGTCTTTTTAAAAATATTTCTAATTTTTAGAGTTTCAGATAAATTATTTGTGAATACTCCTATATTATCTATCTTTAATATTTCATCTAATATATCTAAACCTAAACCATATGCGTTATATCTTACATCTATCCAATTAAAAAGTTTATCTTTTATATTTTCTTTTATGTTATCTCTAATTTTATTTAAATCTACTGCTAATTGCATTATATTCACCTAGTAATATTATACCTTAAAATATTAGACAAAGAAAGAATATTATGATAAGATTTAAGGGCATTTGGATAATATAGAAAGGTTTTTATGTATCCAAAATATTCTTATATAAAAAAACAAGATATAAAGAAAGTGCCTATTATAAATAGAGCGTCTGCATATCAAAATAATAAAAAATATTTAAAAGAACAAGATAAGCTTTATCATGAGTTGCTTGATAACATTAATGGTTATCCTTTAGATAAATATCAAAGAAAAGTTGTATATAGTAATGAAGATCATACTATCGTAATTGCTGGAGCTGGTTGTGGCAAAACAACAACAATGATTGGAAAAATTAAATATTTAATAAATGTTAATAAAATAGCTCCAGAGGATATTATTGCGATTTCTTTTACTAACGAATCAGCCAATAGTCTAAAAAATGCGTTGGAAAACAATAACATTTATAATGTTTATACTTCTACTTTTCATAAGTTAGCTTTAAATTATGTTGATAAACAAAATATCGTTTCCGATAATTACTTAGATTTTATTATAAATGAGTATTTTTATAGTTGTAATAATAGAACTAAAGCAATAATTTGCAAAGCTTTTGGCATTTCTAATTATGAAGAATTATTTAAAGATAACTATATAAATTACAAAAAGATGGTTAAGAAAACATTAATGTTATGTCATACTAATGATTTTACAACAAAAGATTTTATGAAAATTAAAGATAAAATAAACAAATTATTTTTCAAACGTCTTTCTTTACTCTGTTATTTATATTTAATAATTGATTTATATTATTTGTATGAAGAAGAAAAGGCTTCTACTAATGCGATTGATTTTGATGATATGATTATTAAAGCCACCAACAATCTTTCTAAACACAAGTTAAATACTAAATATGTTATTGTTGATGAATATCAAGACACTTCTTTAATAAGAGTTAAATTCTTACAAGAATTTATCAGATTAAGTAAGGCAAAGTTATTGGTAGTGGGTGATGATTATCAAAGCATTTATTGTTTTAATGGCTGTGATATTAATATCTTTTTAAATTTCAAGAAATATTTTGCTAGCCCTAAAACTTTTAAATTAAAAAATACTTATCGTAATAGCCAACAACTTATTAACATATCGGTTAAATTTATTTTAAAAAATCCGTTTCAAATTAATAAAAAGTTAATATCTAATAAAAGATTAGATTGTCCAATAAAAATTATTTATTATAACGAAAAAAACAAAAAAAGTAAGTTTAGCAAACTATTAAAATATGTTAATAACAATTATGGAAATTATTTAGTTTTAGGTAGGAATAATTTTGATATAAATCATTATATAAGTACTCCGATAAATTATTTAACTGTGCATAAATCAAAAGGATTAGAAGCTGACAACATAATTATTATTAATTTAGAAAATAGTTGTTATGGATTTCCCATTAAAATAAAAGATTCAAAAATAGAAAAGATATTTTTTAATAATAAACAAAAATATCCATATGACGAAGAAAGACGACTTTTTTATGTCGCTTTAACGAGAACTAAAAACTATGTATTTTTATATGTTAATAAGTCTAATCCTTCTATCTTTGTTAAAGAACTAATTAAAGATAATGAAATCCAAGAAATTCGCATATGAACACTTAATAAACTCATCATTTTAAAACAAAAATAAAGCACCTATAATTAGGTGCAATACCCATATGTGGAGATACATCTAAGCCAAAAGATTATATCTCTTTTTCAATATTATTATATACATAATAGTTGCATTAATGCAATTATTTTTTTAAGATTTCAAAAAAGCTTTAGTTTTAATTAAATCTTCTTTTCTTTTAAATTATGATCTTCAAAATAATAAAATTTGTTACATATTTTATTTATTTTTTCATTGTGAGTAGCTATAATTAATGTTTTGGCCGAAAAATATTTTAGAATAAAATTAACTACAATATCTTCTGTATGTTTATCTAAATTAGAAGTTGGTTCATCTAAAACATAAATTTCTTTATTCATTAAATAGCTTCTTAACAAGTTAATGCGACGTTTTTGACCTGTGGATAACTTTAATCCTTTTTCACCAACTATAGTATCAATTCCTTCTTCAAACAATAGTATTTCATCTAGCTCTAACTCTTTTAAATAGTTCATTAATTCCTCATCGCTTATTTTCTTATTTAAACAAAGATTATCTTTTATTGACATATTGAATAATTCAATTTCTTGACTTACGACTCCAATATCAAGTTTTACTAAATTAAAATCATTATCATCAATATTAATATTACCTTTAAATGTACTAATATTTCCCAAAAGTAAGTTGATAACAGATGTTTTTCCTTGACCAGACTTTCCTGTAATGGATATTTTGTCTTTATTATTTATTATTAAGTTATCAACTTTAATATCTAAATTGGTTTTAGGATAATGGATAATAACGTCACTTAATTTTACCTCTTTAAAATTACTTATTTTTTTCCGTTTATCAAGTTTTTTAAATATAACTTTTAATTTGTTTTTTATAGCTTTTAATTCATACCAATTAATTATATTAGTAGTTAATTCTTCAAAAACAAATCCCATCTCCACTTGTAAAGAAATATAAAAAGTAATTATACCAATTGTATCAATACCATTAGATAAATCGATAACAGCTTTAAGAAGACCTAGGAAAAACGGTACCACTATTAAAATATTACGTATCATTTCTTCTGTAGAATAATATTTTACATACTTTTCATTTTCTTTATAGCAATGCTTACCTTCTTTAGCTATTTTATCCACAAAGTATTTATTAGAATTTAATAATTTAACTGTTCTTATATTGCTAATAAAATCCGTATAAATAGAAGAATATTTATATTCCTCATCGTATAATAGTTCTACTTGATTATTAGCTTTTCTTAATATCTTTATACTTATCAACACACAAAGAATACTACTAATAAAAGATATTATAAAAAGAAAAAATGATTGGTTATATAATGTATAAAAAAGAAATAAAAAAGTTATTAAAATGCTAATATATTCTGCTGATAAAATTCTTTGAACTAGATCTGTTATTTTGCTTATTATGTCTTCAAAGTATCCGGTTTGATATTTTGAAATAGTTTCAGTCGGAATTTCACTTAGTTTTTTATAATATTCTTCATATTGTACTTTAGAATATTCATATAAATAATTATCACTATATTTTCTTAAAAGATAGTTACCACCTACTCTTAATATTTTTGATAACAAGAATATCCCAATTACTATAAATGCCTTTTGAGGAGTAAAAGGTAAAGTTAAAAATAAAGTAAATGAAAACGGGACAATATAGTAGATAATATCTAGAAAAGCTTCTAATATTAAGCAAATAGCTAACTTTTTCTTATTTAAGCTTTTAAAAATAAAATTTATATTTTCCATACACAATCACTCCCAAAGTTATTATAGCACAATCATTTTGTATGAGGTATTATTTTCACGGTGTCACGACCTTTTGTTCGAAATAATACTTTTAGGAACATTTAATTGTTGGGTGATTTGCCAAACTTCATTTAGAGGATAGACGATAAGGATGAACAAGAAGGATTTTTTAATTCCATCTCAAGTAATTACTATCTTCCTATTAGTATTATTACTATTTATAGTTTTGATCTAAAAAGAAAATCACCTAACTCAGCATTGATATGATCCCCAAAAGTTGGACACAGGAAGCGAGGTTTTTTATATGAAAAAATTAAGTTTTAAAGATAAAGCGAATATATGATATAACATAAAAACGACTTTCTTTCAAGTCGTTTAGCTTGTTCAATTGGTGGCCCGTATGGGTTTCGAACCCATGAATACTGCCTTGAGAGGGCAGCGTGTTAAACCACTTCACCAACGGGTCAGGAAAACATTGTAAAATACAATGTTATTTAATATTTGATTTAAAAAGTTCGATTCTATTTTTTATAGTGTCTTTTCCTAAAACATTTAAAATTTCATAAAGATCAGGAGTTTGTACTTTAGAAGTAATTGCAACTCTAATTAATTCACATACGTCTCCAACATGCCCTTTATAGCTTTCTGGATTTGCTTTATAAGCTTTAACTTCTTTAGCAAAGCCATGTTTTTCAGCTAGATCTTTTATTTTATTAAACCATGTATCTTTGTCATCTTTTTCATTATAATAATTATTTATATAATCTTCTAAGATATCTCCGTTATAGAATTCTTTAAATTCTACTTCATCATAAGCATCTTTTGTGAATAATTCATCATACATATACCAGAAATATTTTTTATAATCGCTATATGACGCTATATCTTTTCTTGGTCTAGCAATATATTTTTCAATATTTAGTGTATTTATAGTTTTTTCTTTACTATTTTTTACTAATTCATAAAATTCTGGATCATTGACTTCTAAATATTTTAAAAGATTTTCATAAATATCTTCACTTTTTTGTCTGCTGAAATAAATTTTAGAAATGCTCATTAATTTATCTATATCAAATAATGAACCACCTACTGGCATTTTATCAAAAGTAAATTCATAATCATCTACAGTTAAAGTTGGATTGTTAGTATACCATTCTTCAAAAGCTGAATTATTAACAGTTGCTAAATATAAATTAATTACTTCCGTTGGTATTCCTAATTTATAGTAATAAGAAATAGCAGCTTCTGGATCTTTTCTTTTACTTAATTTTCTAATTGAACCATTATCTTTAATAGTAATAGGTGCTATGTGACCAAACTTCGGTAATTCAAAACCTAACACCTTAAATAATTGATCATGGATTGGATAGCTTGATACCCATTCGTCTCCACGAAAAACATGCGTAGTGCGCATTAAATGATCATCAACAACATGAGCAAAATGATATGTTGGTAAGCCATCACTTTTTATAATAACGATATCTAAATCATTTTCTGGCATTTCAATATGACCTTTAATTAAATCATTTAAAACTACTTTATTATCATAATTTCCAGGAGATTTGAAACGAATAATAAATTTCTCACCGTTATTAATTTTTTCCATAACTTGTTCTTTGCTATAGTTACGGCAACGAGCGTATTTACCATAATATCCTATTCTAGCTTTTTTGATTTCTTGGTTTTTTCTAGTAATATCTAAAGTTTCTTCTGAACAAAAGCATGGATAAGCTAGTTCTTCTTCGATTAATTTACGAGCAAAAGCTTGATATATATCTTTTCTTTCACTTTGAATATAAGGTCCATATTCTCCGCCATATGAAGGACCTTCATCCCATTTTATATTTAAATCATTGAAATCTTTAATAATTCCTTCAATACCATTTTCTACTTCTCTTTTTTGGTCAGTATCTTCTATTCTTATGTAAGCTACTCCACCAGTTTGGTGAGCAAATTGTAAATCAGAAAATGATGTGTATAAACTTCCCATATGAACAAATCCAGTTGGAGATGGTGCAAATCTTGTTACCATTGCTCCTTCTTTTAAATTTCTTTTTGGATATTTTTGTTCATAATATTCCCAATCATGTTCTACATTAGGAATTAAGATTTCTGCATATTCTTTATTTGTCATAAATTTCACCTCTATACTTGGCTGCCCAGGTAGGATTCGAACCTACGAAATGACGGAGTCAGAGTCCGTTGCCTTACCGCTTGGCGACTGGGCAAGTTCTAACATATTTTAACATATATATAGTATTTTATAAAGAAAAAAAGTTTCAATTATTTCTTCTTTCCTTGAAACTTTTATTTAATCTTTCTCTTTTTATTGCTTCTTTTGCTCTTTTTTTCTCATTATTTACAATGCTATCAAAATTCTTTTCTTCTATAACATAATCATCTGCTAACGCAAACATGCGAATAGGATCTTTTCCATTAATAAGATATAATACATCTACTGAATAGTGTCTAAAAAGTGGTAAAGTATTACTATCATTACTATATATTCTTGTCCCTTTAGGATTGGCATATTTAACTTTTGTAGCAACCGCACTTTCGTTTTTTAATCTTTGATTTTCATTGAGATTATTAAGTAATTTATTTATAGTATGATAATCTTCTTCAGTTATGAATGACCCTTCTATGTCTTTTAACCGAAGACTTCCTGGTGCATTAACAAGTCTTTTAGTTTCTTTTACAACACTAATATCATTCCAAATAGATACTACATCAAGAACTTTAGATTCACCCGCTAAGATTGTTGCTTGCATTTTTTGAACAATAACATAATCAATTAATTTTGGTTCTTCGTCAGGAAGATAAAAATCAAAATTAGGAAATTCTTCTTTTAACTTTTTAAAAAGCCAGTATCCTACTACAGTTTGCCAATAATCTCTTTCATCAAAAATATTGGCAATAAGTTTTTCAATGTATTTGGTTTGTGGTAACCAATCTAAAATAAGCGATTTAATATGATTTTCTTGAAGTTTTAAAAAATATGCATTGCGAATATCATTAATCATAGTTACACTAACATTTTCAGAATTTTTAATATATTCAATTAGTTCTTTATCTGCATTTTTTAACATAAATATACACTCACTTTCTATTTTTTTGACTTTTTATTTCTTCTTGTTAATGCTAATTGTTCATTTTTTCTTTTTTGTTCATTATTAACGATGCTATCAAAATCTTTATTTTCTTTAAAAGTACCATCTTCTGTAACATTATATAATCCAACTGTTTTTTTAGGATTTACTATCCATAGTTTTTTTATTTCAGGAACACTATCATAATAAGCCCCAAGAATATACCAATTACAATAAACTCTAACTTCCTCAGAAGTAATATGCTTTGTTCTTGTACCTGGTTCACATTTAATTCTTTGTCTTTCGTTTCGTTCATCTAAAATCTCATTTATTATTTGACATAGGGTTTCGGTTAAATTTAATCCTTCAATATTTTTCAAACCAATCTGCCCGCTTGGATTTACAACTCTTCCTGATTTTTTTACTACTGTAATATCATTATCTATAGAAATAATATCTATTACTTTTGTTTTCCCTACTAAAAAGGTCCTTTCCATTTTTTTTATAATATTGTAGTTAACTGTTTCAGGTTCTTCTTCTGGTAAATAATAATTAAAATTTGGTAATTCTTCTTTTATTTTTCTTAACGTCCAATATCCTAAAAGAGTTTCATAGAATTCTAAATCCTCATATATTTCATCAATTTTTTGAATTGTATCGAAAGTACGAGGTTGCAAATCTAATAATTTTTCTTTGAAAGTTGTATACTTGTATTTTAAAAAAATTGCAGCTCTTACTTCATTGATTATTTTTATTGTTATTCTTTCGGTATTTTTTAAATAACTAATAAATTCTCTTTCTGTTATGCTTAACACAAATACCCCCTAACCTTTCTATTTTTGTTTTTTTAATAGATCTCTAATTTCTTCTAAAAGTTGTACTTCATCAGATTTTTTAGGAGCTTCTTTTTTTTCTTCTTTTACTTCTTCTTTGTGTTTAAATCTTTCAAAAACTTTTACCATCATAAAAATACAAGCTGCTACAATTAAAAAGTCTACAATTGTTTGAATAAATAATCCATATGCAATAGTAGCATCTTTAATTTTAATACTTAAGTTACTAAAATCTAAGCCACCCATTAAAGTTCCAATTAAAGGCATTAAAACATCATTTACTAAACTTGTAACAATTTTCCCAAATGCTCCACCAACAATAACACCGACAGCCATATCAACAACATTACCACGGGAAATAAATGTTTTAAATTCTCCAACACTTTTCATTAATTTATTGTTTTTTAATTTTTCTACATTTTCTTTTACTATTTTATTTTTTGCCATACTTATCACCAATTAAATATAATAAAAGGAAAACACTAAAAAAGCAAGTGAATCTCAGAAAAAATTGCATAATTTAATACATTATTATATACTAAGTGACATTGAGGGAGTTTTTTATGACGATAGATTTTAATGTTAGACATTTTGATTATGATAATAGAGTTGGTAATTTAACTAAAGAAGCAGTTGGCAAAGTAAAAAGCGAAAAACATTTTCCTATTTTTAACGAAAATGGAAAAGAAGTTATTTTTAAACCATTATCAAAAACTAAACCGCTTAGTACCCCTTTATTTGCTTATAGCGAAGTTCTTTGGTCTCATATCATAAAAACTTATTTTGACGAAAAAACACCATTATATCACTTGGCTGTGTGCGAAAAAATTGAAGAACTACATCCAAAATATTATCATCATGGTACAGTTGTAGAAAGTATTACTAACAAAAATGAAGATTTAGTAAATCTATTAGAATACTATTTAGCTAATCCTCATGAGTCAGTTGATATTGCTACATACATTAATTATTGTGAAAAGTTCTATGATTACTCTTTCTTTTTTGAAACACCAATATTTCAAGAAAACAAACAGATTAGTGAAAACTTTGCTTTACAAATATTATTATCTTTATTAAAAGCAGACCAAAATTTTCATTATGAAAATGTTGCTTTTAAAACTGAAGGCGGCAAAATAACTCAACTAGCGCCTAGTATAGATCATGAATTTTCAACAATGTTTTTGTATGCCGATGACCCTAATAGACATAATGTTTTATATAATAGATTTTTAGAAAAATTTAAAATAAAATCAGAAAATTCCGTTGAAAATCAAATTTTCAATTTATTTAATAAAAATTCTGCACCAATAAAAAATTTAGATGCTGTAGTAAAACATCATCCAGATGTTGCCGCAAGGTTTTTAAAACAACTACAAAGACTATTGGCAGATTTAAAAAGAGAAAAGATTTTTTTACAGAACAAAGGTTACATGACACCATTTAATTCTAATAATTACGAAATAGGTGAATTGCTATATAAAGAAAATGATGAGTTAGCAGCTAAAGCAAAAAGGAAACAACTAAATCAATATATTTTGAATTTAGGAATATTTAGCAATCGAGTAAACGAAGAGATTATCGAAACTGGTAAAACATTAGAACGCGCTATTAGACATCGTTTAAGATAATTATTTGACAAACGAAAACTTTTTATATAGAATATCTCTCAACAAAAAAGGGAGATTTTTTATATGGAAGCAAAAAACATTAATATCACAGAAGCGTTAGATTATAGTTTACAACTTATGCATAAGCCAGTTGAACAAGAGGATACTTTTTCTAGATACTCCCCTATTTATTTGGCACCTACTTCTAATTTAAAAGATATGGTTAATTTGTTTGACGTTAATAAAGATAATAAATCAGCTTTAGTAGTTGGATCTCAAGGAGGACTAGCTTTTGAATTATTATTAAAAGGTTATAAGAAAATAGATTGCTTTGATAAAAATATATTGCAATATATGTATTTTGAATTAATTTTAGTAGCCATAAAAAATTTAACTTTTGAGGGTTTTACAAAATTTTTAACTGGTAATAAAAATCTGTTTTTACTATCTGATGATATATTAAATCATTTAATATATCATTTATCCCCAATGGCATTTGAATATTGGAGAGAATTACAAGATTTTAATTTCGGATTTATTAATATTAAAAACGGATTATTTAGATCTGATTATTATTTAGATAAAGATTACTTAGCCAAGTTATCAAGCATATATAATGAAGCTGATTTTTTGCGTTTACAAAAAATATTAAATAGTAAGGAATATGAAATTGACTATCACATATGTGATATTGAAGATATTCCGTATGAATTTGAAGGAAACAAATATGATTTAATTATGTTTGATAATATTTTTCAATATTATAAATCTATCCCAAAATTAGATAACGTGGCAGCAGCTAATCGTTTTGCTACTGGCCAAATAAACGATATGTTAAATCCTCAAGGCTTTTTACAAATGGCTTATGGTTTTTATCTATCATGTACAGCCACAAAACAAAATTTGAACTTACCTACTCAAGCTTATCGTTATCCTAATTGGGCGATTGTTGACGAAAAAAAGAATGGTTTTATTCCCCAATTATTAAAAAAATATCCAAACAATTATAAACTTGATTTTATTCCCGGCGTTGAAGAAGGAAAAACAGAGAATGTCGTTTTATCTAGACAAAAGCATTTATAATTCGACATTTTTTTCGTATGTTTTATTATAAAATAAATATTATCTTATTGAGGTGAAATATGATTTATTTAACAAAAGATGATTTAAAACAGTTAGAACATGAAAAAAATCTAAAATATAAATATGTTAATTTAAGTAGCGGTAATTATCATATGAAATGTTGTGACCAAAGTAATATGGTTAAAGAACTATTTGGTAAAAAAATAGCTAATATAATAGGTTTATCTTGTCCTGATTATCAATATATTACAGAGGCTAATTGTATTTTAAGTAAAAACATTAAAATTGATCACACTTTTTTTTGGGCCCATGAACTAGGAATTGATGGTACTACTTTAAAAAATATTGGCGAATGTTTAGAATTTCAAAAAGCCAATTATAATAGATTTACCAATGTTCAAGAAATAATGTTTCAAGTTTACTTAATGCATTTTATGGATATAATCTTTAGTAATATAGATCGAAGTATTGTAAATTTTGGCTTTAAATTAAATGATGATAATACCGGCTATCTAGCTATAATTGATCACGGAGAAATGTTTGATCATTTTAATTTAGCAACTCGCCCCCTATCCTTTGAAAAAGCTGGCAATTTAGATTATACTGCTTATACTAAAGTAATAGAATTTAAATGTTTTATTTCTAAAATGGCTCCAGAATTATTAAAAGTTTTTGAACAGTTGTTTTTATTATTTGAACCAAAAAAGATTAAACTTATGATTGAACAAATAGAAACAGAAAATAATTTAAAATTATTTAATAAAAAGGAAATATTAAAAAATTATAAAATTAACTATAAAGGATTAAGTAAAGTCCTTAAAAAAGATGTTTCTTTAAGACGAAAAAAACAAGACTAATAGTGATGTGAACCCCAAATAGGAGACATTAATAAAAAAACAGTAGATTAAAAAGAGAAAATTATTTTTCTCTTTTTGTGTAAGTTTTTCTCTTTTTCTTAACTTTTGACTTTAATCTAGTTGTATTGTAAAATAATATCCAAT
>JAFQES010000013.1 GCA_017398945.1 Bacilli bacterium
AGGATATTATGTAGATACAGTAGGAAAAAATACAAAAGTAATAAAGGAGTATATAGCAAATCAATTGAAAGAAGATAAATTACATGATGATTTAAGTAGCAAAGAGTACATTGATCCATTTACTGGGAAGAAAGTAAAACAATTTACGCTATTTAAATAGCAGTAGTAAAAGTAGTGCAAGCGATAAGCAATTCGAAGCACAAAATAGTGCTGCCAGTAGGATGATCTTATAGGACAAAGTAAAAATACCAGCTAAGCTGGTAGATTTTTATTATTATAACTTACTAAAGTTTAAAACTATATTTAGTCTTAAAAAAACAATCAGTAAACAAGAATAAAAATCAAATGAACATTATAATTTATAAAATTGTGATTCAAATAATAATATATTTATTAAAAGTCTCTAACATAAACAAAAATAAATGTTAGTATGTCAAATTTTTACATTTGTTATATGAATACTTTGAAAAACAAAAAAAGCGTGCTATACTCAAAATAGGAGGATAATAGAAATGAAAAAAGGAAGAAGTGTATATACCTTTCAATTAAATTGTGATCCAAACTTGATAAATAATTTAATACAAAGTTACATTCAAAGCAATCAATATAAATTGCAACAAGAAAAAGGGGAACAATTTTATAGGGCTGGTGATGGGATACAAGGCTATAAATATTTTAATTATTCAATAGATAGGCAATACCTTACAATATCTGCTTGGTTTAAAGGCGCGTTTAGTGAGGTGCCAATAGAACAAAATAGTCTTAATGTGGCAGCTATGTCGTATAGAAATTCTTTAAATACTTTATTTCAGGAAATAAATAAATTAAATAATGGAGGTATAAATATGAATTTTGATCCAAAAACAGGACAACCACTTAACAATTCTCAACAATTTGGAGAAAATAATGTAAATCAATTCACTCAAACATTTCTAAATGAAACTACAAAAAAACAAGAAAAAATGTGTGAAATAGGATTTTGGCTATCATTATTTGGATTGTTCTGTTCTCTATTTGGAGTTATGTATGGAATACTTGTTTACATTTTAAATTTTTATTTTGCTATCCAAGGATTAAAAACTCGTAAAAAAGGAAAAGCAATTGCTACAATTTTATTGACCGTGGCATCAACATTAATTATTGTTTTTCAATTAATTGCTGGATAAACTTTTTTGTTATAAATATAAAAAAATAAATAATTTGGTTAATATTTATTTTTTTCTTGCCAAAATCATATAATACATATAAAATACTACAAGCTTTGGAGTGATTTATATGACATTATATGAAGAAGTATTTGCTAACTTTTATGAAACAGCAAAATTCTATCGTTTTGAAGGCTATAATTCATCAATCAATTATAGTTTTAACCAAGATGATTATCTACAAATAATATGCGCTATCTTTATTTTTCGGCTACATTAAAACATCATATGTATTTTGTTAGTAAAAAACTAAAGCAAATAATTGAAACAGAAAAACTTTTTCCAGAATCAATATTCGCACATAATCCTTCATTACAAGTTAAAACTATAATTTCAGATTATAACATGAAAAGAGAAAAAGTTTTAAAATTAGCTGATACGATTTACAAAAGAAATATTTATAATGATTAAAATAGTTGAATTTTCAACTATTTTTTTGTAAAAAATATATGAGTCATTATTAACCGCACATACCTCCGCTTAAGATGCGATACTTAGGAGTATTATTCCATATATTTTGCAGTGTATCAAAATTTTCATCCGGTTTTAATAAAAGGTTAGCTAAGTTATCTAATTCTTCTAATTCGTTTTCTCAGTTTCTAAAAAATCAGTCTTATTTCAATAATTGAAATGTTTTTGTATTAATTTTGACTTAAATACTTTATATTGCTTAGTTTTTTTCAAATATAAAGCTCCTTAATTTTAGATAATAAAAAAAATAAGCCATAAAGCTTATTATAAAAATGATTTTAATGCTTCAACTGCATCCTCTTGCATATCAACATATTCTTGAACTAAACTATTAATTTCTGGATTAGTATGTTTATGATTTAATAATCTTCTTCCTTCAATAATTCCCATATTAGTACCTTGCATAACAAGTTCAGCTAATTTAGAAGATGTATCATCTGACATAGTTTTCATTTCAATGCCATACCAAGTCATTACTTTATTGATTACATTAGTTTCATGTGGCTTATCTTCGCTGTATTCAGGATATATTGCTTTAATTTTTTCGGCAATTTCTTCATATTTTTGATATTGGGTTTTTAATTCCTTTTCTAATCCTTTATCTTTTACTTTTTCTAAGATAAATTTAATAGCATCTTTACCCATGCTAGCGCCTTTAGATAGTTCATCTAAAACATTTATTTCCTTTTCGTTTTCCATAATATTCCTCCATTTATAGAATGGCTTATGGAAAGTATTTTATGCATTATTTTTATCCTTTAACTAGTCCTCCATTAATGTGCATTACTTGTCCAGTAACATATGAAGCATCATCGCTACCTAAATAAACAAATAGGGGAGCAATTTCATAAGTTTCTCCAGCTCTTTTCATAGGGGCATCTGCTCCTAAAGTAGGAATCTTTTCTTTTTCCCAACAAGCTGGTTGTAATGGCGTCCAAAAGAATCCAGGAGCTACAGCATTAACTCTAATGTTTTTATCAGCTAAATTTGTAGCTAAAGATCTTGTAAAACCAACAATGGCTCCCTTTGTAGTAACATAATCAATTAATTCTGGTTCGCCATAAAAAGTAGTTACTGAAGAAAGATTAATAATATTTGAACCAGGTTTCATACATTTTAGAGCACTTCTAGTTAAATAGAACATTCCATAAACATTAGTTTTCATTGTCTCATCAAATTGTTCATCAGATATATCTAATAAACTTTTTTGTTGATATTGTACTCCAGCATTGTTAATTAATATATCAATCTTCCCAAATCTTTTCATTGTTTGATCAACAACGTATTCACAAAACTTAGGATCTTTTTGATCTCCAGCAATAAATAAACTTTCTCCACCTAAGGCATCTATTACATCCTTAGTTTCTTTTGCGTCTTTATGTTCATTTAAATAAACAATAACAACTTTTGCTCCTTCCTTAACATATGCAACTGCTACAGCTCGACCAATCCCGGAATCTCCACCAGTTATAATAGCAACCTTTCCTTTTAATTTTCCGCTTGCTTTATAATAAGGATTATTATAAATAGGGCGAGGATTCATTAAATATTCCATCCCAGGCTGAACATCTTGTTCTTGCTCCGGATATTTCACTTTAAAAGTTGTACACTTTAAATTATATCCATTTTCCGTAAAATCTTTTAAACCATAATCATCTTGACCATTTTCATTAGAATAATAAAACTTATAGTCCATTTCATATCACCATAGTTATAATATTCATAAAACAAAAATAGGTGAATCATACATAAAATCATTTTGTTAATAACTTTGAGTTACCAAAAATATTTTTTTTGATCTCTTCAATGTTTTTAGGAAAACCACGTAAATACATATAATAATTATGATAAAAGCTAACAATGTCATCATCCTCGTTATCTCGTTCTATCTCTTCATCTATAACTTCTATATCAAAACGTGAACCAAATACATACTTCATAATATATTTACTGATAATTTTGCCTTTTAAATCAGTAAATAAAGTGTCAGCAAACCAACCACCAACTAAATTTAATGAAATATAACTTGTAGTATCTTCTTCCAAAGGAACTATACTATAGCCACTATTTATTGTATCACAGCATAAAACCTCTTTAATAAAGTCATATGTATCATTGATTATTTTAGTTAAATCTTCATCATTATATTGTTTCTCTAATGATTCTTTTCTATATAATCTTTTATCATCGTTATTATCTATTTCATGTACATAATAATTAATTAAATAAGTTTTATATTCATTTAAAGTTATCATATTTTTTACTTCCTTTTATTAATTCTATAAACATTAGTGTTTATTTTGTATTTAATAAATCTTTTTTTTGCGTTAAATCGATATAATTTTCTGTAGTAACAACAGGTCTTTCTAATTCATTTTCTATTTCTTGTTTGGCTTTATTTAATACATTTCCGGCTTTTGTAATATCCTTTTTTAGTTCTTTAAATCCTTGACTATTATTCTTTTTATGAAATTCAACAGCCGTAGCTTCACCTAAGTTAGTTAAAGCAAGTTCTATATTTGTCATAGAGTCTCTTAAATTTTGGCTTTCATGAATACCTTTAATATCCTTATATTCTTTTGCGCTTAATCCAAATCCAGACCTATAAATTTCATTTGTTAGTATCGCATAATCTCTTCCAATAGTTGCTCCGCGTTCTTTCCATTCATCTGTCAAATTATGTCTCGTAGTTATACCTCGTTCTCTTTGTTCGATCCAAGATTTAGAATATCCTTTTTTCTCATATATTTGTTTCATTCTATCCATAGCTAATTCTGGATTATTAATTTCTTCAATTCGTTCACTACCAACTTTGGCAAGCCATCTTTTAAACGGCTCAGCTTTAGGAGAAGGAATCGATTGGATAATACGTAATATTCCTTCTGTGTCTGCACAATTAATTTTTTGCTTTCCACCATTAGTATCCATTTTAAGGGTATGTACAATTTGTACCCACCCTTGACTTAGATATTCGTCTCTTTGTCTTAATTTATTTATATACTGCTTAGGGTCTTTTGAGTTTGTAAGAGCATAAACAACATCTTCAATGCTAAAATACCACTTGTTATTTTCCCAAGTTTTTCTAATTTGTTTTTCTTCAAAAAGTGCTAATTTATTATTCATTTGTTTCCTCCTTTATTTTAGTAATAGATAATGTATATCCGAATGGTTCTAGTATTTTAATAAGTGTATTTATTTGAGGATGCTTTTTTTGATTTTCAATTACAGCAATCATCTCTCTTATAACACCACATTCATCAGCCATTTTTTGTTGGCTTAATCCAAGTTCATTACGTAATCTTATAAAATCACAAATTAAGTTATACTCTAAATTAATTATTCTTTTATCATTATTAATCTTATTCATATAATTCCACCCAAGATAATTTTATCACTATTAATTGATGTAGTCAATAAGATACGATTTTCTGTGAAAAACATTATAGTTGTAAATTATTAATAAGAAATATATAATATTACTTATCAACTAAAGAAATGGCAAAAAGAATAAAATTAAATGATTAAAACTAAATTTACTTTAATAATCGAGGGATAAAGAAATGAAAGAAATAAATGAACAGAAAGTTTTAAATTTGGAAATTAGAAAAGGGATTATAGTAGCCAGAGATAAATTTGAAAAATATCATAATTATTATTTAAGTGATAGTGATATTTACCTTGATATAATTGACCAAATAATTATATCTGTTATGTATTATTGGGAATATAACAAAATAATAGATATGATTTTTATTAATGTCAAAAATCTAGACAACAATTTATTTAATAAACTTTTAAATTTAATAAAAAATGAAACCTATCATTTAGGATTAAGAATAATTAGAAAGCAAAATTGTTTATATCTTTATATTAATAAAATAATAAATAAAAATATATATTTTGTTGAAAGTGTTAAAGAGGAAGAAGCAGTAAGTAATTTAATCATGGCACGAAAAAAGTAAAACTGAAAAAATTATTAATTAAAGTAATAGAAAATTATCAGTTAATTTATTCATTTTTGAATTAAAAAAAACTAACTTTTTTAGTGAAGTTGTAAGATAAATGTAGACAGAAAAAAACTGTCTACATTTTTTGTTATAATAAAATCGGAGGTAAATATGGCAAGAATAAGAAAAGAACCAAATAGATATTGGTCTAAGGAAGATAAATTAAAAATAATAAAAG
>JAFQES010000014.1 GCA_017398945.1 Bacilli bacterium
GATTCACAATTATATAAAATATTATAACGAAACAAGGATAGTTACTAAATTAAGAACAAGCCCTGTTGATTTTAGAAATAAGTGTTTGAGCAAAGTGTGAGTTGCTTAAATTTATATCCAACTTTTTGAAGTCATTTCAATGTTGCTCAAACTTTTGGAGTTAAATATACTGAAAACGCTTGATTTTAAACGGAAAATCAGCGTTTTTTGATTTTTATAAAATAGTATAATAAATGGGATATAAATAAAGTTAGTAATAAAATAATTCTAAAAAGTATGGTACAATAGATGTGTAAGGTGGATTGATACGTATGGAAAAAGAATTATATGATTATATAACTATAAAATTAAAAAAACTTGCTGAGTTTTCAATATATTATCCTGAAGATAAAATAAAACAAGTATACATTAGCTTATTAAATTTTCCGGGATCACTTGAGGAGAAAAAACAAAGAGTTGATAATATATTTGATAATGCTTTGGAAAAAGAAAAAGAAAGAAAGTTAAATGAACAAGCAAAAAATGGAGAATATTCAAATTTTGATAAAATTAAACACGTTATATCAGTTATAGCACATTCACCACTCGCACCATTTGTTACTATTTATGGAGGAAATGTTCCATATTTAATTACAGGCAAAACCCCAAAAAGAGTAATTGGAGATGTAGATATGGGGGCAACTATTGAAGATATGCAAATGATTAGGGAATTTATAACTCAAAATCCAGAAACATTTAAAGTAGTAATAGATTCAAAAGATTATTCTGAAAATGACTATGGTTTGGAATTAGAAGTAAATGGTATACCAGTTACTATATTTACACATGAATATACACCAAAAGGAAGAATTGTAAGAAATTTTAAAATAAACCCTATTACTGATTCAATTGATGCTAAAGCAATTCTATTTTATGGAATATATGACGAAGAAACGACTATAGAGCAAACTATAGATAATTATAAGATGAGATTGGAATGTCCTGAATATGTATATATTCAAAAAAGTGTAGCACAAAGAGAAAAAGATTTAATGGATATAGAAATATTAAAAGAGATAATAGATGAAAGAAAACTACAATATTTAAAAAGTAAGTCTGGTATGCCTGGTGTTTTAGTCTCAGAAACGTTTGCACTGAAAGAAAAGAAAAATTCTCCAAAAGCTTTATAAAAAATAAACAAGAAAGGTGTAAAAATAAAAATTAGGAATTGCCTTTAAAATCGTGCCATTGAGATTTAGTCGAACCAATGTGTTCGTTAATATGAGACTTGGTGCGATAAGCATCAAGTTTTTATTTTTAACAAAAAATGTAGAATATATCTTTTTATATATCTACATTTTTTTATCATTTCATAATGTCTATTTTTTGTTGTTGGGTTTTATGGTGCCGTATTCAGGATCATATTCTATAACAATTCCTTCTCCGTTATAATCAGGATCAAATCTTGAGTGATATTGATCAATAAACTCAACTTCATCAAAATTTGGTTCTGGATTGTTATAACTATTTAGATATTTCTTAGAATTATCCATTCTAATTTTTTTTATTGTACTTTTATATCTATTATAATAAATTTGTTTTATATTATTATCTTGAAATAATAAATTCATAATTGTAACTAATTTTTCTTCCATGGATAAACTATTATCTTGTAGTTTTATTTTTAGGTTTAATAAACTCTGTTCTTCGCTAGATAGGTAATCCTTTTCCATCATGTCAGCTAGTCTTTTTGATACTTCCATCATTTTGCCAAATAGCCTAATATTATCAATCCAGGTTCTATAATTGCATCCACCATTAGGTATTCTAAATTCTAATCGATAATCTTTGCTATTTGTTCCTCTAAGACAAACTGAATTCTTTTTATATTGTAATCCGTCAATTGCATTATCGTTAGAGTCATAACGATTATTAAATAACTTAATAGCCTCATCCCTTGGTAATTCTTCATCTAAAATACGTTTTCCAATTATTTCTGAAATAGGTTTTATCCGACTATTAGCATAAACATCTTGTCTGAAAAGCTGTCCTTCTTCATTGCTAATGTAATATAATAATTCTTCACAATTACTGTATATTTCATAAAAATTTAAAATTGCTTCCTTAGTATCTAAGTAATCAAGTCCTAAATTAATTTGTCCACTAGCATTTTGACTAACTTCACTATAATAATATCCTATATCTTTCATCGATTCGCATAAACCGCAAAATTTAGCAATATCCTCCTTCGTATTATGAAAAGGCTGTCTAGTAGCAACTTCAATGCCGTTTGGGACGGTTGCTTCATTATGTATTTCATATTCTGCAAATCCTTTTTGGCTCGATGGATCTATTTTAAAATTAAAATCATTATTAGCTTCTATTTCAGGTCCAATACTAATTCGAGGATCAATCCCTATATCAATATCTTCATTCATAAATTGTAAGCTTTTTTTGTAAATATATTCATGATCCTGTTTCATTTTTAAAAAGTTTTTGTAGGCATTGGGTAAATAGATATAGTATTCATTTATTAGATTATTATATATTTCTTCATAATGTTTAAGGTGTTCAATAATATTTACTAAAGTAGATTTGTCAGAATATTTTTTTATTAAATCTAGAATATTTGTAATCATGGAATATTCCCATTTACTATCACCAACTTTATTAAGCAAATCTATGAAACTTGTAATATCAGAAAAATGATATCTAATAGTATCTTCATTGGATATATATTTAGTAACTATTGAATTAAATTCTCTCTCTAAAAACATTTTTATTTCATCGCTACTAAATATATCTAAACTTTGTTCTATACCATTGAAATATATTCCGTTTTCCATAACTAAATCAATTAGCTTTTTCTTCATTTTAATTTTCAAATCTTCATTAGTTATTTCTTGAATAATTTTATTAATGTCAAATAAATAGATGTTATTGTTATTTAGAGTTTCAGCTGTTGCATCTAAAAATTTCCAATAATCGCCTTCAGGCTCTTCAGATTCTTTGTTGTGAAATGTAAAATTATAAATATGCATATTCTTCACCTTGTTTATTATATCATATTTTTATAATGGTATATTATTTTTACAAAATGGTAATGTGTATAGAGAAGTATGTTATTTTGTGATTTTTTTTATATTGATTTTGATAAAATATTTTTTATTTTCTTGAATTATTTTTGAGATATTCGTTTTGAATGTCTCCTTCATGTTTAGCAGTTATGTATCCTTTTAGTTGAAATGAATATTTTTCTGTTAATAGTTCTAATTTTTCTTGGTTTGGTTCATCCAATATTGTAGCATTAAATATTTCTAAATCTTTCAATGATTCAAAGCGTAAAATGGGTGAAGTGAAATCACCATAGTAATATTGTTTCCCTAAAACCATTGTTTTTGTTGGCTCAGAAGTATAATAATATATTGCATAATTATAGTTTTTTAAATCAATATATTTAACATCATAAATAAAAGGAATTTTTCTCTCGTTAAGTATATTTGCTAACTGTTTGTTGACTAATATTATAAATTCTCTTGGAAAGCTTAAATTATATCTAATATATTTGACGTAACTATATCGTAATCCATCTCAATATCTATTTGAATTTTCTTCTTACTAGTATTGAAAGATAAGATATTAGCATTTTTGTCTAAAACAAAAGAAAAGCAAAAGCAATCTTTTTCGTTTCTTTCAGATAAACCATAATTTCTAAAATAGTCTTTTATAAGAATTGAATTTGCACCGTTATTAGACATGTATAATCTAGTGATATTATCTATTATTTTTTGATTATTGGTTATAGGGTCAGAAATATAAATGTTTGCAATGTAATTGCCTTTTTCATCAATATCAACGGAAAAAGCATCTTCTCTTACTTTTGTGCCTGGTTTATCTATACTTAGTATTTGTCCTAAATAACTATTACGTTTCAATGTAATCCTCCCCTATCTTTCCTCTATCTTTTTTCTTTTTAGTGATTATTTTTTCTATCTTTTAAAATTATTGATTTGATTATAAATCATTATATATATTTTTACAAGTAATTTGTTTTTATGATATTTTACTATTAGTAATTAATACATTTGAATTTTTATGGTTGTTAGCACATAATATTGACAAGTGCTAATTATTTTGGTATACCATTATTAGAAAAGAGTGATAATATGAAAAAGAAAGAATTTAAATCTTCATCAAAAAGAGTATTAGATTTAATGATTAATTCTATTTATACAAACAGGGAAATATTTTTAAGGGAACTTTTATCAAATGCTAGTGATGCAATCGATAAACTTTACTATCAAAGCTTAACAGATAAAAATATTGCTATTGAGAAAGATGAATTAAGAATATTGATTGAAGTAGACAAAGAAAAGAGAACTTTATCTATCATTGATAATGGTTGTGGAATGAGCGAAAAGGATTTAGAAGAGAACTTGGGAACTATAGCTGAATCTGGATCATTAAGATTTAAAGAAGAAAATGATGGTCAAAAAGATGTTGATATCATTGGTCAGTTTGGAGTTGGTTTCTACTCAGCTTTTATGGTGGCCAAAAAAGTAGAAGTTTTAAGTAGAAACTATGCGAGTGAAGAATCTTACCTTTGGGCTAGTGATGGAGCTGATGGATATACAATAGAGAAAAAAGCTAAAGAAGAAGTTGGAACCAAAATAACTTTATATTTAAAAGATGATACTGAAGATGATAATTTTAGTGAATATTTAGAAGAGTATACAATTAGAAACTTAGTGTCTAAATATAGTGATTACTTAAGATATCCAATTATGATGGAAGTAGAAAATTCTCAGTTAAAAGATGGCTCTGATAGTGAATATGAAACTGTAAAAGAGATGGCGACTTTAAATAGTATGGTACCACTATGGAAAAAAGATAAAAATAAAATAACTGAAGATGAATATAACAATTTTTATACTGGTAAATTTATGGATTATGAGAATCCATTAAAAGTTATCCACACAACTATGGAAGGATTAACTACTTATAAAGCATTACTTTTTATTCCAAGTCATGCACCATATGATTACTATATTAAAGAATATAAAAAAGGGTTACAACTTTATACTAATGGTGTGTTAATTATGGATAAATGTGAAGAATTACTTCCTGATTATTATAGTTTTGTTAAAGGTATTGTGGATAGTGATGATTTAATGCTTAATATATCTAGAGAAACTTTACAAAATGATAAACATGTTAAACAAATAGCTAAATCATTAGAAACTAAAATTCATAATGAATTATTAGATATGCTTAAAAATGATTTTGAAAAATATAAAGAATTCTTTAAAGCATTTGGTAATCAAATTAAATTTGGTGTTTATAACTTATATGGAATGAATAAAGATAAATTAAAAGATTTATTAATATTTTATTCTAGTACTAAAAAAGATTATATAACTTTAGATGAATATGTTAATAACATGAAAAAAGATCAAACAGCTATCTATTATGCATGTGGTGAAACTATTGATAAAATAGATTTAATGCCTCAAACTGAGCAAGTTAAAAAGAAAAAGTATGATGTATTATACTTAACTGATTATGTTGATGAATTTGCTTTACAAATGTTAAAAGAATACAATGAAAAAGAATTTAAAAATGTAAGTGATGAGTCCCTTGATTTAGATTCGAAAAAAGATAAAGAAAAATTAAAGAAAGTTAATGAAGAAAATAGTGAGTTATTAACATTTATTAAGGATGCATTAGATGGCGAAGTAGAAGAAGTTAGACTTACTAACAAATTAGTAAATCATCCAGTATGTTTAACTACTCAAGGTGCTGTATCTGTAGAAATGCAAAAAGTATTAAATGCTATGCCTACTGACGAAAAGATTAATGCTAAGTTGATTTTAGAAATTAATGAAAATCATGATATTTTAAATAAACTAAAGTCATTATTTAATGATGATAAAGAAACTTTGAAAAGTTATGCTAAGGTTATTTATTCACAAGCTAAGTTAATTGAAGGGTTATCTTTAGACAATCCAACAGAAATCTCTAATATTATTTGTGAATTATTAAGTAAATAATTGTTATAATAATAAGAGAGGATAGTTAGTATGGAAAAGAAGAAAGTTTATTTTACAAAAGATATCTCTAGTAAGTCATTATTAAAAATTTATCAAGCTTTAGATAAAGAATTAACTGGTCCAATTGCAGTTAAAGTTCATTCTGGAGAAGCTGGTAATCAAAATTTTTTAAGACCAATTTTCTATAAGGACTTAATGGAATATACTAATGGTACAGTAGTGGAATGTAATACTGCTTATGATGGCCAAAGAAATACTTCGGAAAAACATTTGAAATTGTTAGATAATCATGAATGGACTAAATATTATAAAGTCGACTTATTGGATGAAAAAGGGGAAATGGCTTTAGATATTAATTATGGAAAATATTTAACAAAGAACTACGTTGGTGAAAACTTAAAAAATTATGAATCATTGTTAGTAGTATCTCATTTTAAGGGCCATCCAATGGGTGGATATGGTGGAGCTTTAAAAAATATTTCTATTGGTCTTGCTTCATCATATGGGAAAGCTATTATTCATGGAGCAGGGGAACCTGAAAAAATATGGACTGCTGATCATGATAGTTTTTTAACTAGTATGGCAGAAGCAGCTAAATCCATTGTAGATTATAAAAAAGACAAAATATTATTTATTAACGTTATGACTAATATGTCAGTAGATTGTGATTGTTGTGCTAAAGCCAGTGATCCTTGTATGCAAGATATCGGTATTTTAGCTAGTGAAGATCCTGTGGCTTTAGATCAAGCTTGTATTGATTTAGTATACAACTCAATTGATCCTGGTAAAGATACTTTGATTGAAAGAATTGAATCAAGAAATGGTTTATTAACAATTAAAGAAGCTGAAAAATTAGGCGTTGGTACTACGAATTATGAACTTATTAACATTGATAATTAACAAATATAACGATAACTAGTGTTGTCGTTTTTTTGTGAGTCAACATAAATAAATTGCCTTGACCCCAAAGCTGGGAACGTTATATAATTTATTTGTTAAATAGCATGGAGGAATATATGAATAATCAAAATAATAATGAAGGTAATGATATGGGAGCTATTAATTTAGAAAATTTATCATCGGATCTAGAAGAGGTGGAGTTATTACAACCAACTATAAATAATGATAATCAAACTATTTCTAATATGACGGAAATTCCTGTGCAAGTGCAAAGTGTTAATTCTCAAAATAGTACAATGTTCCAAGGACAAGCTCTGGATAATAACTCGCCAATGAATGCAAATGTTTCTGATAATAATGCTTCAAATCATAATGTAAGTTATGATGATGAACGCTTATTAGAAGCTTTTATAGGAAAAAATCAGGAAAAAATCTTAGAAAGTTCTTTTAATTTTGCAGGATTATTTTTTGGGCAATTTTATTTGTTTTATCGAAAAATGTTTGTTTACGGTATTTTAATTTTTATAATAAATATTATTTTAGTAACTTTTGCGAAAATGATTTTTCTAACTTTATTTATTAATTTAGCAGTGGGATTAACTGTTAATAAAATGTATATAAATTTTGCTAAGAAAAAAATCAATAAAATTTTGGTTAATAATCAAAATAAAAGTCAACACGAATTAGAAACCATTTGTGCTAAAAATGGTGGAACGAGTGTAATTCAATTGTTTTTTGGACTTTTTATCGAATTTGTTATTGCGTTGGTTATAGTTGTTATTTCAATCATTTTTGGTTTATCAACAATTTTTGGTAGCTTGGTTTCAAATTTAAATGATTTATTTTCAAATTCTAATTTTGAAAATAGTGCTTCAAATGGAATTTATGATGGTACTTTTAATTATAATAGTTCAATTATTATTTCTGATGAATTTTCAATAAGTATACCAAGTAATTTTGAAGAAGGAATGTTTAATGATGAACATATGTATAATTATGAATATAGTTCTAATCAAGGAATGTTTGATAATTGTAGATTTTCTTTAGCTGCTGTTGATAATTTTAGTGATGCGGAAAATATGGCGGATCAAATATATAATTATTTTAGTAATAGCAATCCGGCGTCGGTATCAAGTATAAAAATTAATAATATCAATTGGTTTTCACTTTCTTATAGCGATTCTATGGGAACTAACTATTTTTATTTAGCTGAAAAGGATAATAAAGTATATTTATTTGAATATGTAATTGAAGAAAATGCTGATAGTAATTGTATTAATTATAAAGATAGAGTTGTTACATCAATAATAGCAAAATGATTATTTCTAATAATGTTTTTGTAAAATTAGTTCAAAATTAAGTTGCAAAGGCATAATTTTATGATATAATACTTTTGCGTGTAAGCAACTATGTTATGGATTTAGCATGGCGAAAGGAGATTAGTAATGAAAGCAAATATTCATCCAGAAGTTAAAGATTGTACTGTTACTTGTGCTTGTGGAGCAACATTTACTACAAAATCAATTAAAGATAAAATTGATGTAGAAGTTTGTAATGAATGTCATCCATTCTATACTGGTGCACAAGGAAGAGCAAAGAAAACTGGTAAGATTGAAAAATTCAATCGTAAATATGGTTTAGATAAAGACGAAAAAGAAAATTAATAAATTGACATACGTAGGTATGTCTTTTTTCTTTGTTTATTTTTCTTTTTTGATATATTATAATTAGAGTAGGAGATGATAAAGATGAAAGTTTATATTGGATCAGATCACGGTGCTAAAAATTTAGAGAAAGATTTATATGATTATTTAAAATCTAAAAATATTGATGTTGAAACAATTACTTTAGAAGTAATGGATGATAATGATGATTATACTGATTATGCATACCTACTTGGAAAAAAAGTATTAGAAGATAAAGATAATTTAGGTATTTTAATTTGTCGTGATGGAATTGGTATGAGTATTGTTGCTAACAAAATAAAAGGATTATTATGTGCTCGCGTTTTAAGCGAAAAGGAAGCTGTTAAAGCAAAAAATCATAGTGGTGCTAACGTAATAGCTTTAGGTAGTGAAAATGGCTTATCATTAGAAGAAAATTATAAAATAGTAGATGCTTTTATAGAAAATGAATATCCGACGGAAGAAAGAAGAATAAGAAGAAAAAATAAAATCATACAAATAGAAGCTGGAACATATAATGAACTATAGGATATATATTTATGTTATTTGTATTTTTATAAGTGCTTTTGCTATTTCTGGAGCCAACTTTGAAAGTTTATTTAGAAAAAATAAAGTAATTGAAGCAAGAACTTTTTTAATGCTTTGTAGTTTAGCATTGGGTTATCTTGTAGGAAGTTTAGTGATTGAATTTATTAGTTAGTATTTAAATAAGGAGGCATTATGAAAAACAAAATATTGCTTTTAATTATTTTAGTACTTAGTGTTATTGCAGTAATTAGTTTCAAAAATAATGGAACTAATTTTAATTTGGGTAAAAATAGAGTTACTTTAAATTTAAAAGATTCGGATACTGGAACGATTTCTAATGTTGAGTTAGAAAACTATATCATAGGAGTTGTAGCAGCCGAAATGCCAGCTTCATTTAATGAAGAAGCATTAAAAGCTCAAGCGATTGCATCAAGAACTTATGCTATGTATAAAATTAATAATTCTAAGGGAGAATATGATTTGGTAACAGACGTTTCCAATCAATCTTATATTACGATAGAAGAGATGAAAGATAAGTGGAATGATGATTTTGATAAGTACTATACTAAAGTAGCTAGTGCAGTAGATGAAACAAAGTCATTAGTAATGAAGTATGATGATGAAATTATTTCGGCTTACTATTTTGCGATGAGTAATGGTTATACAGAAGATGCTAGTTTAGTATTTAATGAAAGTAAACCGTATTTAAAAAGTATCGAATCTAAATGGGAAGATGAATCTATCAACAATTTCTCTGTTACTAAGACATTTAATCTTTCAGAATTTTGTATATTATTAAATGTTTCCGAGGAAAATATTGTTATTACAGATGTAATAAGATCTGATACTAATAGAGTTAACCAAATAACAATTAATAACCAACCTTTTTCTGGTACAGAGGTAAGAAAACTACTTGGACTGCGTTCAACTGATTTTGAAATTACCGTAACCGAAACAGAAGTGTTAATAACTACTAATGGCTATGGGCATGGAGTAGGTATGAGTCAATATGGGGCAAATTATATGGCTAAAGAAGGATATACATATGATGAAATCCTAAAGTATTACTATGATGGTATAGAAATTGGTAAAATTTAATAGTATAAAAACCACATATTTATCCACACTTTAAATAGAAAGGAAGGATAAGTGTGGTTAAAAGAAAATTAAAAGGATATGTTTTACCGAGTCTATACTTATTAACTGTAATAACAGTATTTTTAGGAGTAAATTATTTAGTTAAGTTTTTTAATAATGATTATTCTAATTATGTATTTGCTACTAAAACATTAAATAAAGATAGTGTATCAGTTGTTTCAACTGAAGGAGAAAAAGATACGATAATAAAACCATTCTTAGAAGATAGAGCAGCAATTTCTAAAAATTATTATGATATGAATGATGATGCTGAAACTCAACAAAAATCTTTAATCTATTACGAAAAAACTTATATGGAAAATACCGGGGTATTATATTCGGCTGATGAAACCTTTGATGTAGTTGCTGTATTAGATGGAACTATTAAAGATGTAAAAAGCGATGATATTTTAGGAAATGTTGTGGAAATAGAACATTCATCTAATTTGATTACTGTTTATTACAGTTTAGGTGAAATTTCTGTTAAAAAAGGAGATAGAATAACTCAAGGGGAAACTATTGCTACAAGCAGTTCTAATAAATTAGAAAATGAAAAAGAAAATTGTTTATTATTTGAAGTATACCATAAAGGTAACTTAATAGATCCAGAAAACTTTTATACAATGAATCCTAATGAACTTTAACATAAACTAATCTCTTAATAATATAATTATTAGGGGGTTATTTATTAGTGGATAGATATATGGCTAGTAGGGCTAAAGAATTAGGAGAACACTTAGTAAATACTAATAAAACAATAAGAGAAGTAGCAGAAGATTTTAATATTAGTAAAAGTACTGTACATAAAGACTTAAAAGAGCGTCTACCATTAATTGATAAAGATCTTTATAAAATAGTGGATGAAAAGTTGAATAATCATTTAGCTAGTAGGCACATTAGAGGTGGAGAATCGACAAGATTAAAATATAAAGGATAACGAGTTGATAATATGAAAACAAAGGATGTTATAGTCTTTATTTTAAATAACAATTTAGTTGTAAAGAAAGATGAGAAGATAGAAAAATTAGAACTAGATTCCAAAATTATGAAGTATGGAAGAATCAATGACATAAAAGAATTATTTAAGTTATTTAATAAATCTTCTATCTTAAAAGCGAGTAACAAAAAAATATTTAGTGATAATTTATATTTTATCTATTTTAGTGACTATACAGACTTAGAACTTAATACTTTAAAAACAACATTTAATGAATATGGTTTTGATAAAGTAAACCTAATTTGCTTTGCTAATTTATTAAAGTATCCAAGATTAACTATGTATCTAGTAAATGATATATCAAAATATTGTATTTATACTGTGGATAACTTTGAAGTTATTAACAGTGAATTATTTAAAAATATAGATGATTTAGTTCAATTCTTATTAAGAAAATATAAGTTTAAAGAGTTAATTTTAATAGATAATAATCACTTGGATTATTTTAAGGAAGTAGAACAAAAATATAAGATAAAATGTTATGTTTTAGATAATGATGAAAATTACATTTTTAAATTATTTATGGAGCGCAATTCTTGATTGCGTTTTTTCATGATTTTCGATATAATTGCTATTAGTTAATATAGAAGAGTGGTTGGTGAAAAGTGTGATTAAGTTTGTAGTGGTTGACGATGAAGAAAGTTGTTTAAATAATGTCAAAGACATAATTAGAGAAGTAACCTTTAATTTGGAAGAAGAAGTTAAGATAGAAACTTTTACAAAGTATTCAAAAAAGTTAGAAAAAGAAATAAATAATGTTTCCGAAAGAAAAATTTATATTTTAGATATTCAACTAGACGATAAGTTCTCTGGAATTCAAGTGGCAGAAATGATTAGAAGTGTTGACTGGGAAAGTGAAATAATCTTTATGACTTATCATGATAAAATGTTTGAAACTGTTTACCGAAAGGTTTATGAAGTTTTTAGCTTTATTGAAAAATTTCACGACTTTCGCGAACGACTTAAAAAAGATTTAAAAACTATATTAAAGAAAAATTGTGATAACAAATTATTTGTTTATCAAAGTAGAAATGTTGATTTAAAAATTTATTTAAAAAATATTTTGTATATCTATCGAGATAAAGAAGAGCGAAAAGTTGTCATTGTAACTGATAATAATAAATTTACGGTTGGACTTGGAGTTCAAGAAATATTAGAGTTTTTAGATTCATCGTTTGCTGTGGTTCATCGAGCTTGTATTGTTAATAAAACAAGAGTACAAAAGTATCATTGGACTGATAAATATTTTGTTTTGGATACAGGTGAAGAAGTAAATATGTTATCAAAGAAGTATAAGAAAGAAGTGTTATGTGGTAATGAGTGTTGAGTTTGTGTTGTATAGTTTAGCAACTAGTGTTTGTTATTTTTGTACAAATTGGATATATGGGATATTATCAAAACAAAAGTTTAAACTTAATTTACCTATAATTATATTAATTTTTCTTATGGGTACATTAAATACATATATTAATATGCATTTTTCTGTTTCTATTAAAATAGTATATAATTTAATATGTTATTGTACTTTAACAAAATTGATTTATAAAGATGATATTAAAACTTGGTTATTTTATAGTTTGTTAATTTGGTCTGCTGGTAGTATGTTAGATATGTTATTTATGTCTGCAATTTCAGCACTATTGTTTTTTGTTTTAGATAGTATGCCTACAATAGCGATTCCATTTATAACTTTGTTATTACAAGTTGTATATAATTTTTTGTTTAGAATAAAATTTGTACAAAATTGGATAAATAAATTGAAAGAAAAAATTGAAAAGATTCCTAATATTGGGTGGATATATTTTATAGTAATAATTCTTTTGGTGTTATTTAGTACTTTAGCATTCAATAATATGAAAAATTTAACAAATGAAATAATGATATTATTTTTAGTTTTAATTGCAATCTCCATTAGTGTGCATTTAATACATTCTATATATTCAGAAAAAATATATAATGAAGCTTTAAAAAATTTGTTAAATAATAACTTGTATTATGTTGATCTAAATTCTAAAAACAGAATATTTAAGCATAATATAATTCATAAATTAGATGGCGTTAAAACTGTTGCTAATGATAAGGTAAAGAAATTAGTTAACGATATTATAAAGGAATATAACTTATCAAGTTTGCCAAATAAGGAAATAGATAATTTGCCTAATGGAATTAATGGTTTGATTTGTCAGAAAATTTATAGTAATAAAAGTAAAAAACTAAATTTTGCTATAAATAATTATTTAAAAAGTGATTTGTTTGAAATTTTAACCCCTAAAAATTATAATAAATTATGTGAAACTTTAGGTATTTGTCTAGATAATGCTATTAATGCATCCTTAAAGACAAAAGATAAGGTATTACAAATTGTTATTTTAGAAAATGATGATAACATTTTTATTAAAATCATCAATACTTTTAAATCGGAAATAGAAATAGATAATTTAGGTACACTTAACTATACTACAAAGCGTGAAGGTCATGGTTTAGGACTATATTCGATTTTTATGAAAAAAGGAGTTAAAATTAAAACTTCCATTATTAATAATTTGTTTGAGAATCAGCTTATTATAAAAAAAAGAAAAGTTAAAGCATAAAAAAATAATCACATTTATCGTGATTATTTTTTTGACATTATACTATAATAATTCTTGTGGACATTCAGGTTCGTCAAAAGCAAACATACATGTTTTGCTTGTTCCAGTTGATGCAACACCAGTAAATAGATTAGCTAATAAATTTGCAAAAAAACTCATAATTACCTCCTTTTATTCTAGTTTAAATATATTTAAATTAATTTAAACCTTTTTTATAGTTTATATAATTATTAAATGGTGTTTTTGTTATCTTATAAAGAAGTGGACATATGCAACTTCCTTCTAACACCAAACTTAAAAATAATGCATTTAGTATAGTTGTATCATTCGAAAAATAGATTATTGGATAATACATAGCAATGATTACTAATGATTTAATCTTTAATTTTCTTCTTTTTTCTACTTTGATAATTGGCCTTTTAGGAGTATCAGCTGGTGCCCATAAAATAAAGAATACTGCAGTTATCATCCATGTGATTGCAATTATAAATTTAGGAATTGCTAGGTATTTTATAAATATTGAGCCGCCGATATATATTGTTATAGTTGATATCCAGCATGCTATATTGCTTGAAGCGTGAATACCGAATGCATATGTTCTAAGTAATGCATAAAATATTAACAATAGTAAAAATTCTTTTGTAGTACCTATAATAATGGATATTAAAAATACAACTAATGTTTTAGTGATTAATGTATATATGCATTCCATTCCATAACGATATATTTTTAAATCTGTTTCACTACATACTTTATTCTTTTTTATTAAAGTAACTGTATTATTTATGATTTGCTCTTTCATACTACCTCCGCAAACTAAATAATTTATTTATCAAAGTTTTTGTTTACTTTGATGAACTAACTATACAACATAAAATAATTTAATAACCAAAAATTTCCTTTAAAGATTATTTTTGTATTTGAAACTTGTAATTAATAATTTTGGGTTATGTTAAAAAGTTGTTTTAGACATAAAACTGATATTTTGAAACAATTTAACTTGAAATTTTTTTGTCATTCGTTATTATGGTAAAGTCCCCTGCAGACAGGATGTAAGAAGCGAATTTTGTCGACTGGTATTATTTGCTTCTTAAAAAGTAGTTGTGGTAAGTTATAGATGTAAGAAGAAGGAGAGGTGGAATTATGCAAGGACGCGTTAAGTGGTTCAATAATGAAAAAGGATATGGATTTATTGAATATGAAAACTTAGAAGATATTTTCGTTCACTATTCAGCTATAATAAAAGATGGCTACAAGACTTTGAAAGAAGGATCAATAGTAGAATTTAAATTAATCGAAACATCAAAAGGTCTTCAAGCAATTGAAGTTAAAGAAGCTGCATTAACTACTGTATAGTAGTTTTTTTAAACTTTAAATTACTTAATATATATGTTATAATCTAATTGGAGGATGATGGAAAAATGCAAATAAATTATAGAGGAGATAAAATTACGGTTACACCAGCGATTAAAGACTATGTAGCAGAAAAATTATCTAGATTAGATCGCTACTTTGAAAACGCTGAAGGTATTACTGCTTATGTGCTTATAAAAGTAAAATATAAGTTACAAACTATTGAAGTAACTGTACCAACAAGTAGATTTACTTTAAGAGCTGAGGTAAGTCATGAAGATTTATATGCTGCAACAGATTTAGTAACGGATGTATTAGAAAGACAAATTAGAAAGAATAAGACAAGACTTAATAAGAGATATAAAGATTCGGCTGTTATGGAATTTAAATTTGATTATGAAGTAGAAGCTGGAGAAGAAGATAAAAATAAAATTGTTAAACGTAAAAATATTGAAATGAAACCAATGGATGAAGATGAAGCTATTTTACAAATGAGTTTAATAGATCATGATTTCTTTGTATTTAAAAATCTTGATGAAGAATGTGTTTCTGTTATTTATAAAAGAAAAGATGATAGCTTTGGTATCATTAACGTAAAATAATAATTATTAACTATTGTATAAAAAGGAGTGAAATGTCACTCTTTTTTTGTTATAATAATAAAATGGAGGTATGTATATGGGACTTTTAAAGAAGTTGTTTGATACAGAATACAAAGAATTAAAAAGGTTTAATGAGATAGCTAATAAGATTGTAGCTATGGAAAGTGATATAGAAAAATTATCTGATGAAGAATTAAAAGCTAAAACCGAGGAGTTTAGAAAAGAATTAGCTGAAGGAAAAGATTTAGATGAATTGGTTATTCCAGCTTTTGCAGTTGCTAGAGAAGCTTGTTTTAGAGCAATTGGAGAAAAACCTTATTTAGTGCAGTTAATTGGTGGACTTGCCATTCATTATGGTAATATTGCGGAAATGAAAACTGGTGAAGGTAAAACTTTAACAACAGTGTTACCTGCTTATTTAAATGCGTTAAGCGGTAAAGGTGTTCATGTTGTTACGACGAATGAATATTTATCAAGTAGAAATGCTGAATGGATGAAACCAATTTATGATTTATTAGGAATAACTGTTGGAGTTAACTTAAGAGAATTAAGTCCGAAAGAAAAAAGAGAAGTTTATAATAAAGATATTACTTATTCTACGAATAATGAAATTGGATTTGATTACTTAAGAGATAATATGGTTGTTAAAGCAACTGAGCGTGTTTTAAGACCACTTAACTTTTGCATTATCGATGAGGTTGATTCAATACTAATAGATGAGGCTAGGACTCCGTTAATTATTTCTGGCGGACAACTTAATTCAGTTAATTTATATGTTAATGCCGATAGAGCTGCTAAAATATGTAAGGAAGATATTGATTATACAATTGATGAAAAAACTAAATCTGTGTCTTTAACAGAAGACGGCGCTAAGAAAATGGAAAAACATTTTAAATTAGATAATCTTTATGATATGGATAATACAGCTTTAGTTCATTGTTTAAATCAAGCTTTAAAAGCTAACTATGGATTTAAAAAAGATGTTGATTATGTGGTTAATGAAGATGAAGTAATTATTGTTGATCAATTTACAGGAAGATTAATGCATGGTAGACAATTTAGTGATGGACTTCACCAAGCTTTAGAAGCTAAAGAAGGTGTGACTATTAATGCCGAAACTAAAACTATGGCGACGATAACATTCCAAAATTTATTTAGAATGTATAATAAATTATCTGGTATGACTGGTACAGCTAAAACCGAAGAAGAAGAATTTAGAAACATTTATAATATGTATGTTATTCAAATTCCAACTAATAAACCAGTTGTAAGAGAAGATTTGGCTGATTTAGTTTATGCTAATGCTAAAGGAAAATATAAAGCAATTATAAATACAGTTAAACAAATTCATGAAACAGGACAACCAATCTTAATTGGTACTATTTCCGTAGAAGCTAATGAATATTTAAGTGGTTTGCTTAAAAAAGCGGGATTAAAACATGAAGTTTTAAATGCTAAGAACCATGAAAGAGAAGCAGAAATTATTGCAAAAGCTGGTGAAAAGGGAGCTATCACTTTAGCAACTAATATGGCTGGTCGTGGTACTGATATTAAATTAGGTGAAGGAATTAGAGAACTTGGTGGTTTATGTGTTATTGGAACAGAACGTCATGAATCTCGTCGTATTGATAATCAGTTAAGAGGACGTGCTGGAAGACAAGGCGATCCTGGTATGAGCCAATTCTTCGTATCTTTTGAAGATGATTTAATGCGTCGTTTTGGAACTGATAGAATTAAAATGATGCTTGAAAATATGGGAGTTACCGATGAACAAGCAATTCGTTCTAAGGTTTTAACTAAGAGTATTGAAACCGCTCAAAAGAAAGTTGAAGGAAATAACTACGATATTAGAAAAAGCTTACTTGATTATGATAATGTTTTAAATGAGCAAAGAGAAATAATTTATAATCGTCGTAATGAAATTTTAGATGAAGAAAGTATTCATGATAAAATATTAGTATCATTTAAAAATACAGTTGAAGATTTAGTTAATGCTCATATTGAACCAGAAGGTTATTTAACAGATTATGATTTATCTGAAATCGCTGAATATATGAATACTAATTTCTTGAAAAATAAAGAAATTAAACTAGAAGAATTAAAAGATAAAAAAGAAACAGATGTTACCGATTGCTTGTATGATTTAGTTGTGAGTGATTATGAAGCAAAAATTAAAGATATTCCATATACAGATGAATTTGAAAAAGCAATATCATTAAGAGTAATTGATTCAAGTTGGGTTGACCATATGAACGATATGGAACATTTAAAAGAAGGTATTGGACTTAGAGGATATGGTCAAGTAAATCCAATTCAAGCTTACACTATGGAAGGATTTGAAATGTTTGATAATCTACTTAGTAAGATAGATAGTACAATTGCTAAATTCTTACTTAAAGCAGAAGTAAAACAAAATATTGAAAGAAAACAAACTTTAAAAGGAAATGCCTCTGATGGAAAAGAAACTATTAAGAAATCTCCTAAGAGAAGTGTAAAAGTTGGAAGAAATGATGCTTGTCCATGTGGCAGTGGTAAAAAATACAAGCAATGTTGTGGAAAATAACTCGCAAACCCAGATAATATAAGGGAAAACGCGAGTTTTTTCTTTGCTAAAAAATTGCGAGTTTATATGCTCTGAGCGACTTTAGATACCTTTTTCCGTTATTTTTGAAAGATAAAAAAATATGATATAATTATTTATAGGAGTTGATAATAATGAAAATGGAAACAGAAATTACTGTATTAGTTAAGAGTACTTATAATGACCTAAAAAAGGAATTAGAAAAGAATGGCTTTCAAATAAAAGAAGAATATGAATTAAGGGATGACTATATGATTAATAATGATATTGACTTATCAAAATTATCAAAATTAGAAATTCTTCAAAATTGTATTCTGGTTAGAGATATAGTTAATATAAAAAAAGAATTACTTTATAAATATAAAAAGTATGCTTCTAATGGAGATATATTAGAACAAGGTAAAGTAGAATGTCCTGTTACGGATATTGATAAAGCTGTCAAATTTATGGAATCAATAAATTATAAAAAAATATTTAATGTATATGATAAATGCATAGTGTTTGCAAATAGAGAAACTGAGCTAGTAGTGCAATTAGTAAATAATAAATATATTTTTATAGAAATGGAATCTGAATGTGAACATATAGATAGAAAATATGAATCTGCTGAAGAATTAATGAAAGATTTAAGTAGGTATAATTTACCAATTGATAATTCCAATTATTTTGTAAAAAAAGCTGAATTAATATTAAGTGAAACATTAAAAATATAGTCTTTGCTAAAAAATTTCGAAAAAGTATTAAAAGAGTATTTTAGATACCTTTTTAGAACCATTTTTTTCTAAATTTTTATTAAAATAAAAGAGAATGATTAAACATGTGAAATAATTTATATATAGAAGTTGATATATGGAATATCAATTAGAAAAAGTTACTTTAGATAAAAAAGAGATTTTATATAATTTATTATAATTTGCATTATATGATGGAAGTCAATATATAAAAAACGAGTTAAACCAAAAAGGTATGTTTAATTATACTTGGTTTGATAATTATTTTACTGACTTAGATAGAGAAGCTTATTTTATAAAAAGTAGTAATAATTATTTAGGATTTGTTATGATAAATGAAAATTTAAAGTTTAATAAATCAGGTAAAAGTGTAGCAGAATTTTTAATAATACCACAATATAGAAGAAATCATATAGGTAAAAAAGTAGCTATTGAAATTTTTGATAAGTATAAAGGTTATTGGGAAGTTGAACCAATAGAAGGTAGTGAACAGGCATATTATTTTTGGAAAAAAACTATTGAGGAATATACAGAGAATAATTATGAAATAAAAGATAACCAAGTTTTTGTATTTGAAAAACTGTGAAATGATAGGAGGTGTTTCATGACTTTAGAGGAAATAGATAAACAAATACATAATTGTAATTTGTGTGAGGGCATGGTAGAAAAGTTTCCAAATAGTAAAACTGTATCTAAAGGTCGAAAAAAGGACATAGTAATATTAGGAGAAGCCCCTGCTAATAATGGATGGAGAAAAAGTGGTATTGCTTGGTATGATGTAAATCATAAATTATTACCATCAGGAGTAGTTTTGCAGAAACTATTAGATATAATAAATTTAACAATAGAAGATACATACTTTTTAGAGGCAATTAAATGTTTTCCTAAAGACAGAAAATATTTAAAGAAATGTAATAATAATTGTAAAAAATATTTACTACAACAATTAAGTGTTATTAATCCTAAAGTAGTATTAGCTTTAGGTGATTCAGCAACTAAGGCTATTTTAGACATTAAATATAATAAGTTTAGTGAAATTGTTGGAAAAAAATATTGTATTAATAATATTGTGATTATACCAATATATCATCCTAGCCCTATATCTCCAAAAAGTTATAATGGTAATGTAGAAATTTTTGAAAATATAAAAAAGTACATAGGAGAGATTTATTAGTTGAATTAGAAGAATATATTTTCAATTAATAAAGATAATTTAGCTCAACTACATCCAGAATATAGAGAAAAGATGGCTATATTAGATTTGTAAGAGGTAAATAATTGTAATGTCAAATGCTATTTGGCTATTGAAAATAACAAAGCTATTGGTCTTATCATGGATTGATGTATTTGCCTATAATGAAATAGGTAAGAATTTTTATTCTAAAAATAATTATCATACAAGAGGCGAAATAAGAGTAAAAAATAACAGATTAATATAAAAAAACATGGTGGGGATTGGACAATGTTAAAAATTATAAAATTATGTTCTGGAGCTACAATAATATAAATTTTCCCATAAGATTTTATATCATTTTCGTTTTTTGTAGATAAGAACATGCTAATTTCATGAAATCTTTTGATGAGTTTTAATTTTTAATAAGCTTCTACTTTTAATGGACTGGTCTATAATGTTAGGTTTTTATTTGCTTTTTGTAAAAAAAACACCTGTTACCTTTTTGAAAGATTGGCAATTATTGATAATAAAACCCAACTTATTGTTTCGATAATATTATTTATTAAACTTTAGTGGAGACAATGTAAGTGGCTAAAGATACATAATAGAGTAATCTTACAAAGTTTGGCAATGTTTGTTTATGAAATTCATTAATTAAAAAAATAATAATAAGATTAATTGTTTATTTATTTGTTTTTTGTGTTAAAATAAGTTTAGTATTGGGTAGAAGGTGTGATTATGAATTTTTTAAATGAAAATAGCGAAAAAGATTTACATTTAGTTTGTTCAGCTGATATAGGTTTAATTAGTCAATTAATCGATGAAGCTATATCTAATAATGTTAAATCCTTTTATATAAAAGTTTTGTGTGAGGAAAATATATTTTTAGTAGGATATAAAATGTTAGAAGATAGAATTGATTATTCTATTCGTTGGGATGATTTAGCTTCATTAGGGTTTGCTGCTGCAGAACATATTAGACGTAATAGTAAAAATGAAATTTTAAGTTGTTTAAATTTATATGCTCAATCAAATAAATTTATTCTTTTAAGTTTTATGACTGGTGAAAGATCTGTAGAATATTCACTTAAAAATAGTAATTTATTAGTTAATAGATTATGTATGAGAACATTTACGGAATATGAAAAGCATTCTATAAAAAAATGCGTGATTCAACAGAATATTACTTCTATTTCCCTTACAATGGTATTTTCTGTTATATTTTTGGGGTTGGCTATATTTATAGAAGTTTGTGCATTTATACATGACAAAATTATGTGGGATTATATTTTGGGAGGCATTATTTTTCTTGCTTTGGGAATTATTTTATTAATTATGTATTTTAATTTTAAAAATACTACGGTAGAATTTTGCGATAAAAAAATAGTAAAAAATACATTTTCTAAAAAAAGAATTATATATAATATAACGGATATAGCTAAAATTGTTAACTATTATGTTGATGGAAGATTAATTAAATGCTACATACATTTGAAAAATAATAAAGTAATAAAGTGTTATATTACGATTTCTCGAGGAAGTGTTTATAAACCACATCTTGATGTTCTAAGAAATATATTAGAAACAGTTAGATTTATTGAGTGTCTAGTCAGAATTAACAATGGAATCGTAGAAAATTTAAATACTGTTTCGTTAGTAAATTATAGATAGGTGGTATATTTATGGAAAAAATTTTTAAAAGAGCTACTCGTGATATAAAAAGAGCTTATACTACTGATGTGATAAATAAAATGACATACGATGAAGGAAAATATTGTGGTGGAGATGTTGTAGAATTTAAGTTTTCAAAAAGTATTTATTTGTTTTTTTTAGGATCTGCTTTGTTTTTCTTTCTTTTTCCTCCGCTAGTTATTTTTACCGGGGCTTTGAAGGTTGAATCCCCTAAAGATGGTTTTTATCTTCTTGCAATGTTTTTTGGAATAGCAATCATATGTTTAGTGTGTACTATTATCTTCTTAAAGAAAATTATTTATATAAAAAGTCAAAAGGTGTTTGTAATTAGTAATATCTTCAAAAAAAAGACTTTTTATATGTATGACATAGATTATGTGAAAAGTAATCCGGGCGATGGATATATATTTTATATCAAAGGAAAGAAAGTGTTTAAAATAGGACTTCTGTTGGAAAATTCGGGAGAAGTATTGTTTCTTTTAAAAGAAAACAGAAAAAAAATAGTATAAAATAGGGAGATATTGTTATGTTAAATGAAAATGTGAACATATCACAAGAAGAACTTTTAAAGTCAACTAATTTATTAAAGTTGCTTGATAATTATTTTAACGAGAAGATAGTTGGACAAAAGAATCTTGAAATTTCTTTATTAACAGCGTTGTTAGCTAATGGTCATATTTTATTGGAATCAGTTCCAGGCCTTGCTAAAACTACAGCATCCAAAGTAATGACAGATGCTGTCGCTGGAAAATTTTCAAGAATTCAATGCACTCCTGATTTGTTGCCAAGTGATATAATTGGAACTCAAGTATATAATTATTCTTCTAGTGAATTTGAAACCAAAACAGGACCTGTTTTTGCTAATTTTGTTTTATTAGATGAAATAAATCGGTCTAGTTCTAAGACTCAAAGTGCTATGTTAGAAGCAATGCAGGAAAAACAGGTAACAATTGGCGGGGAAATTTATAAATTACCCGAGGTATTTATTGTTATAGCTACACAAAATCCAATTGAACAAGAAGGTACATATTTATTATCTGAAGCGCAATTGGATAGATTTTTAATTAAAGAAAAATTAAATTATCCAACTATATCTGAAGAAATAGAAATATTAAATAGAATTGAAAAAGAAATATTCGATTCTAATAATGCAATTATGAGTTTAGAAGACATAATTTTTTTACAAAACATTAGAAAGAAAGTTTATATTGATAATAGTATAAAAAAATATATTGCTGATATTATTTATACTACAAGATTTCCTAAAGGAATAATCCCTGATAATTTAGCAGAGTATATTGAGGCAGGGGCAAGTACGAGAGGAGCTATTGCTTTTATGGAGTGTGCTAAATCAGTTGCTTTACTTAATGGCAGAACTCACGTAATACCAGAAGATATAAAAACTTTAAGATATAGTGTTTTACGACATAGAATCGCTCTTACTTTTACTGCTTTAGCTGACAATGTATCAGTAGAAAGTATTATTGATGCTATTTTTGGAGCTATTCAAACACCATGAAAAAAAGTTATATCAATAGGATAAAAAATAATGTTTCAATTTTTTCTAAAAAATATTCAAAAAACATACTAGATGGCAATTATCGGTCAGTTTATAAGGGAAAAAGTTTAAATTTTGATGATTTGCGAGAATATGTGGTTGGAGATAATGTTAGAGATATTGATTGGAAAGCTAGTGCTAGAAGTAGAAAATTTTTAATTAAGCAGTATATTGCTGAAAAAAAACATAACATAATTATAATTATGGATGCAGACAAGAAAATGTTAGCTGAGTCAAAAGATGGGGACGAAAAAAAAGATATATCATTAATGACTGCAGGTACAATTGCTTATTTAGCAATAAAAAATGGTGATGAGGTGGGTAGTATTTATAATTTAAATAATAAAATAGAATACTTTCCCTTTAAAAATAGTTTTTATCATTTAGAATTAGCTTTAGCCAGGTATGATTTAGATACAAATATTAATAGCACTTCAAATATAAATGATACAATTAATTTCTTACGAAATCATATTCAAAAAAATTTAATAGTATTTATAATAACGGATATTGATGGGTTAAATAGAATTGATCAAAAATATATTAAGGAATTATCAATGAGACATGATTTAATGATAATCACTATATCAGATGGCTTTATTTATGGAGATGAAACTTACGATATAGATAGCAATGAATACATACCATTATTTATTTCGAAAAATAAAGAACTGTTAAAACTAGAAGAGAAGATTCATCAAGACGTATATTCAACCTTTGTAAATAAATCTAGTGGGTATAAAATTGGGATGACTGTAATAAATAGTAATGCTGAAATCCCTATGAAAATTATATATTTATTGGAGAGTTATAAGTATGCAAATAGAATTTGAGTTACAACCTTTATTTTCTTTTTCAATAATCCCCGTGTTAATAATTTTAGCTATTTTTTTGAGTATGACTGCTTTTTTTATAAAGAAATTTTTAAAGCCTAAAGTAGTTGAAAGTAAAAAAACTGTTAAAAATGTTAGCTTAATTAAGTCACAATTTTTAGAAAAAATTAGTGACTTAGAAACAAAATTTGAAAATAAAAAATTAACTAGTCGAGAAGCTTATCAAGAACTAAGTTTGTTAATTAGGTTATTTGTTTATGAGCTAACCAGTTTAGAAGTTCACAAATATACTCTTAGAGAAATAGAAAAAATAAATATTCCTGTTCTTACAGAACTAATTAAAGAATATTATGATCCGGAATTTTCAAAATTATCAAGAGGAAATATAAAAAATTCGATTGTAAAAACAAAAGAGGTAATTGAAAAATGGAATTAAGATATAAGTTTGTTTTTGTAATTGGTATAATCTTATTAGTTATATTATGCATTATAAATTTTAAAAACAAAAAATATTCATATAAAACAGGCAAAAAAATAGCCAATACAAAGTTTGTTAAAGAGAATAAACAATTTAAAAAGATAGCAAAAAAATATAAACTTTTTAATTATATGATAACAGGTTTATTTATATTAACAATTTTATTGGGTTTGGTATTATTATCTCGACCAACTTCTATAAAAAAAGTTAAAGAGAATGAGTATACTAGAGATATTTTTTTGTGTATGGATGTATCAATGTCTGTTGTGGAATTAAACGGAAAAATTGTAGATAACTTAAAAGAGACTGTGAAGAATTTAAATGGAGAGAGATTTGGTATATCAATATTTAATACTAGTTCAGTTACTTTAGTTCCCTTAACTAATGATTATGAATATATTTTGGCTATTTTAGATAAGATTAGTGTTTCAATAGAAGCCAATCTTAATGCAGATTATTCGTCATTAACAGAGGCTGACTATATAATGGCAGGAACTTTGGAGGGAAATGAACAATATGGTTCTTCGTTAGTAGGAGATGGGCTTGCAAGTTGTGTAAATAGCTTTCCGGATTTAAAAAATGATCAAGGAAGAACTAGAATAGTTATATTTACTACTGATAATGATGTTGCTGGTACACCAGTATTTTCTTTGGAAGAAGCTGGTAATTTTGCAAAGAAAAATAATGTTTTAGTGTATGGGGTTGCTACTCAAAATATTACTTCTACTAATTTAAGTTTATTTGAAAAGTCTATGAATATCACTGGAGGAAAGCTATATCATGAGGCTTCCGATAATGTTGATAATATTGTAAAAGATATAGAGAAAACTAGTAAAAGTAAAATTGAAGGAACTGAAAGAACAATTAAAACAGATATTCCATCTATTCCATTTATTCTACTTTTATTTTCATATTTAGGTGTAATATTTCTTTTTAAGAAGGTGATATACAGATGATTATTAGTCCAATTATACCTATATGGCTAATTATATTTATATTTCCTTTGTATTGGGTTATACGAAGTAAAAATAAAGTTGCTTTTGTTCGGCATTTTATAATATTATTATTAATGTTTTTAATAAATCTAAGAATAATGACTCCTAAAAATGAAACAAGTATTATGACTAATAATTTAGATGTTTTATTAGTATTTGATACAACTGTTAGTATGTTAGCAGCAGATTCAGAAAAGGATATGCCTAGATTAAACAAGGCTAAGGATGATAGTATAAAAATATTTGATTATTTTGATGGAGCAAGATATTCTATAATTACTTTTGATAATAAATCAAGAATTTTAGTACCTTTTACGTACGATAAAAAAATGGCTATTAGTTCAATTAAGGCATTAAATTCTATTAATAATTTTAATGCGTATGGAAGTTCTTTAAATCTTCCATACGATGATATATATTCCCAAATTCAAAAATCAAATAAGGAAAAAAGAAAGAATGCTATTTTTATTTTTTCTGATGGCGAAATTACTAATGGGGAATCTTTAAAGTCTTACAAAGAATTAGCAGATTTAATTGATATGGGATCTGTTCTTGGGTATGGGACTATTTCTGGAGGGGAGATGTTTGTAGAAGACTATTTTACAGGTGAAAAAGAATATGTAGAAGACACTACTGTATTTCCATATGAAAGGGCTATCTCACGAATTGATGAAAATAATTTAACTAAGCTGGCTACTGATTTAAATATTTCATATATAAATATGAATACTTCTAACAACGATATTGATAATAGGTTAGAACAAATGAAAAAAAGTATTTCTTATGATATAAATGAAGTTAACACGATTTCATATGAAGATATATATTATATTTTTGTTATTCCGTTATTAGGGTTAATAGTATATGAATTTATAGCTTTTAAAAAGGAGTTTAAATGAAAAAAGGTTTATTAATAATCTATGCTTTTGTAGTTTTTCTTTTTTTAGAAATAAGTATAACTTTTATTTTAAATACAAAAGTTATACATGATTATAATAGGACAGTATATAACGAAAATCTTTCTAACAATTTGATTTCTTTTACTTTGTTTGAAAAATATATATCATATTATAATTATGGTAATATTTTGTATAAAAATCAAAAATACTCAGAAGCAAGAATACAATATGAAAAGGCTTTAGTTAGAAATGTTCCTAAAAATAAAGTTTGTGATATAAGAATTAACTTAGTGTTGACAATTATTAAAGATATTGATACCTTTAATATGACAGTAGAAAAGCAGTTGGCTACTTTGCAAGAAGCAAGAAAATTATTGTATGAAGATAGTTGTGCAAATATTGACAATGATTTAGGAAATAGTCAAAAAGCAGAAGATTTAGAGCAAAAAATTAAGGACTTAGAAAAGTCTTTAGGAAGTTCTTCTGATACTAAAGATGAACCTGAAAATAAAAATGAAGATGAAAAAGAAAATGATATAGAGGAACAAAAAAAAGAAGAGTTAGAAGAAAGAAATAGCACTTCTACTCAGAGTAGGCAAGAAGAATTACAAAATTATGAAACATTAGATGATTATCATTATTACAATGGAAAGACTTGGTAAATAAAAGGGAGAAAATAAAAATGAGTAAAAAATTAGTTATTATATTAATACCATTATTAGTTATTTTAATTGGCATAGGAATTGGAACATATATGTATGTTTTGAAACAAGGATTTGATGCTGTAGAATATATAGAACTTGATAAAGAGGTTGTTGTTAAAACTTTAAAATCATATAACATTGGTTCTTCAAATGATACTTTTAAAATCACTACCGAAATACAACCTGTAAATTATCCTAAAGGTACCACTGTTTCATTTAGTCAGCATATAAATTATGAAATTGTTGTTGATGAGAAGCTATATGCAGGAAAATTTATTTTTGATTCAAATAAAGGAATTTCTTCTGAAAAAGATAATAATACAAAATACGATGTAGATATTACAGGGTATAATAGCAAAAAATCCACTGTAACAGTAACTATCAGTGATAAATAAAAAAGATATTAAGGTGAAAAAATAATGTTGAAATTACTGTGGCTGGTGAACAATATTATTGTTTTATGTTATATGATGAAAAAATAATTTGGTGTTGGATTATATATAAAAAACAATTTGGTAACTTTTAAAAAGTAATTAGGTATTCACTAATTATTTTTTTATGTTATAATATAACAGAATAGTAGGGTGATTGTGATGTATTGTCCAAAGTGTGGAGATAAAGTTGAAGTAAATGAAAGATTCTGTAATAAATGTGGGGCTTTAATACATACAAAATTAGAACCTAAAGAATCAAAAAAAGATACTAAGCTCATGTTGATTTTGGGGGTTTGCTTAGGATTGATAGTTACAATTATAATTTTTGTGATTATTATTTTAAATAAAAATAATATTACTTATGTTGATGATCCACCAAAGGAAATTATAACAGATGTTGATACTCCTCCGGAAAGAAAAGGAAAATATTCAACTATTATAGTAACAGATAACTTTTATGAAGGGGTTTCAATAAAAAACAAAAAAGATATTAACAAACTAATTATTGAGGATTCTGTTAAGCAAAAAAAATATTGTCCTGAGGAAATTTTGGAAATTGAAAATACAATAATTAAAAAATTTGATATTACTGCGGTTAATTTATGTGAATTAAGCACTGATTTTTCGAAAGAACTTGTTAATGTTTTGCAGGTCATTTATGATGAATATCCAGAAATAAGAGGAAATTTGACTAATTTGACGTTAATTAATACTTCAATAAATGAAAGTTATATTGCTGCATTTGCGATGTATTATAATTTTGCTACTGCTGATACAACATCGACTTATCCATGGGGAATAAAAACCCAAATATTTCTTAATACAAAATATTTTTTAAACGAATCTTATTTAGATAGTTCAGTTGAGGCAGGGTCGGCATCAGGGCACTTTACTCCAAATGCTACTAAATATTCTGTGGTAGCTCATGAATTTGGGCATTATTTATCGTATATGGCATTGTTAAAATCAAAAAATATAGAGTCAACTCTGTTGGTTAACGAAAAAAATTTAGATTTAGTATATGAAATAATGGCAAATTATAGCCAAGGAAAATATTCTTTAGATATGATTGAAGAAGCTTATAGAAGATATGTAAGAGATACAGGAGATATTATTGGTATTGATGAATGGCGTGGTACTATCTCAAATTATGCTTTAGCTAAAGATGATAGTGGTAAATATATATATGATGAAACAATAGCTGAATCATTTGCTGATGTATATGCTAATGGTAGTAATGCAACTGCTGCTAGTCGATATGTTGTTGAAGTATTAAAAGAAAGAGTGTCAGGTGATAGTTAATGAAAAAGATTGGAATACTATTATTAACATTTACTGTTGGATTAATTTCTGTTCTAGCAATTAAGAGTAATTTTAAAATAGAGTTAAATAAACTTTCTTTTAATAATTCTGAAAAGAAAAATAATGTTTTAAATGACTTTGAACAGCTATATGAACTTAATTATTCTATCAAGGAGGATACTGCTTTAGAAGATACAATTACTAAATTGTCAAAAAAAACTACAAAACTATTATTAGGAGATTTTAATAATACAAATGAGAGCAGTGAAGAATATTATAAAAGACGTCAAGAATATATGGCGTTAAGATATAATCCTGAAATACCAAAAGATGAAAATAGTTTTACTGGGTTAGATGAGGATAGTGAGGAATACTTAGATGATATTGTATCTGGAATGTCTGTTCCTGGAATATTTAATATGCTTAGTGAATTAGGAGTTATATATAACTCATTTGGAAGTATAAGAATTTCTAACGCTAATGGAATAGTAATTAGTACTGTAGTTCTACCTAATGTAGGAATAAAAGAAGAAAGTAAAGATAATCCTATGGAATATAAAATGGTAGAAACAAATTTAATAATGTATTATTATTTTAAAAGTTTAAATGGAGAATATAAATTATATTATCTTTATGGTGAAACAACTGATGAATTGGAAGATTATATGATTGAAACTGAAGAGAATGAAAATGTTATGGGGTTAAATGTTGCTACAACATATGATTCTAATTTAAGAGAAATATATGATTTTTCAAAACTAGATTCCTTAACAGAGACTGAGATTAATAATGTTTATGAAAAAAATAAAGATAATATTGTGTATTTAAACTCTTATTACAATAGTTATGTTCAAAATGTTGCAAATGGTTTTTTCATTAAGGATAATTTAATTGTAACCACATGGAATTTTATTGAAAAATCATTGATTGATTCGCAACAAATAATTATAAAAGATGTTAATGGAATTGTTTATGAATTCGAGGGAATTGTAACACTTAATCCAAATAGTGATATTGCAGTTTTAAAGGTTAAGGCAGAAAATAAAGGAATTGATATTGGAAACATTGTACCAGAAATTGAAGATGTAGCAATTTTACTTGGTTCAAAAATGGGGATTGGTACAACCCTTCAAAAAGGAATTATAATAGCAAATGATGGTTACCTAAAAACAAGTATTCCATTAAGTGAATCTAATCAAGGAAGTCCTATTTTTGATAGAAGTGGCAATATGATTGGAATGAATACTTCAAAGTTACTAGGAGCAGGTACATCAATTGCTGTAAATAATGAAGCTTTAAAAGAAGTATATAATAAGTTTGATAATGTTAATACTGAAAATATTAAAGTTGTTACATTTGATGAATTGAAAAGTAAGTATTATTATCAAACATCTAGTAAAGAAGAAATATTAAATAATATACCAAAATCGAAATGGAATGAATATGCTAAAATTGGAAATATTGAGGAAAGCTTAAATCTAGAATTAGTAAAAGCTAATTATAAAAAAGGAATAGTTAGTTTAAGGTATAAAAACAGTGTTGCTAACCTTATAGATAGTATGATGTTAATTTCTTCTTTTAAGGATAACTTGGTAAATGATGGTTATAAATTGATATTAAATGAATCCAAAAAGTTAGTATATGAAAATTCTAAATATCAGATTGTTATTATGGAAGAATTTGATTATGTAATAATAGTGATGGTGAAATTATGAAAAAAATAATTGGGTTTTTAAAAAGATATAAATTAATGTTACTTGTCGCACTAGGTATTATAATAATTGGATTAATTGGTATGTTTATTTATTTAAGTAAAACTGATAATAGAATATATATAGGTTACAGAAATGATTCATATACTTTTAAATATGACGAAAGATGGAATTTGGTAGAGGAAACTGATGATAAATTGGTTTTAAATACAAAAGATAGTGTTTTTAGTATATATTTTAAGTATTTAGATGATGAGTATAAGTATTTAGATTTAGAAGATTTTGTTGAGGAATTATTATATGATATTGAAAATCAAAACAAAGCTTATAAATTGTTAGCAAGAGATGATGAAGTTTCAACAAAACAAAATTATGAAGGATATAAATTTTTGTTTGAAAATAATGATTTACAAGTTATGATAGCAATTATTAAGTCTAGTGACTTATTAACTTTCTTTGTATATGAAAGTTCTAATGAATATTTTGATATTTTGTTGGATAGTGCTCAAAAAATAATTTATAGTTTTGAATATTTTGATGAAAAGCTAGAGTTAACTTATGAACTTAACTTGGAGACTAGCGATGTTGAGTGGGATACTAATAATGAAATTGCAACAAATTTGAAAAAACAAATTTCTGATGAAATTGCTAGTAATAATTATTTAGTAAATTATACTATTCCGGGAAATTTTATCAGAAGTGATTTTAATTCTACTGCAGGGTATTTTAATTATGAGTCTTTAGAGAAAGGAAGTATTACTTTAAGTGCAACTATAAGAAATATTAATTTATATAAGTTTTTAGATAAAGATGATATTTCTAGTATTTTTAGTAATTATAATTATATTAGAGAAAATAATGAAGCATATATAAATTTAAAGGAAAATATTGAAAAAATAGATAATGATAAAGTTATAACTTATTTATATAAAAATAGTTATACAAATAAAGGTGGTTTTGGAGATTATTATTATGAAAATGTAGAATTAATTTATGAATTAGATTCTAGCCATATATTTTATGTAAAAATAGCAGCAACAAATGTTAATATACCAAAAGAGTTAATTGAAAAAATTGAAATTAATGATTTTAAAAATTATTCCAGTTATATTAATAGAAAAGTTGTAGATGGTTACATAAATGGAGAAATAAAAGAATATACTGATTACTCTAAAGAAAAAATTAGAAAAATCCAGATTAAATTACCAGAAAAATATAATGAAATTGATAAAGGAAATAATATTTTTTCAGAAAGAAGCTATGGATTAAATTATGATGCAAAGAAAAATATGTATGAATATGAATTAGATTATAAGATGCAACTTGATTTAGAAACGGCTTTAGAAACTTTACAAATTGGAATAAAACCTTACAGTAATAGAAAAAACTATAAGAGTTTAGCCTACGTTAATGATAAAGTGATAGGTAATAAAACCTTTAAAATATATGAAGCTGGCTATACTGATTATAGTGGATCAGTTCTTTCTTTAAAAAACAAAGAAGAAGTTTATAAAAAAATTACAATTTTAGTCTACCAATTTGGTGAAAAATGTTTTACAATTAAAATAGTGGGTAATGGTTACGAAATAAGTGATGAATTGTTAAAAGAAGTGACTACTTTTAACATCGTCGAAGAATAGGAAAGAGGTCAAAAAAAATGAATTGTAGAAATTGTGGATATTTATTATCTAATGAAGATCAATTTTGTAAAAATTGTGGCGCTCCAGTTGCTGGAGAACAAGCGCCAGCTGTTTCTTCTTTTAAAACAGTAGAAACTGAATCTGAAACTCCAAATGTTAGTCAACAAGGGTTTCAACAACCTATGCAAATGCAGCAACCTGCTATGAGTCAACAACAGATGTCTGCTTCGCAACCATTTATGTCTGGGCAACAATCATATAATGGAAATCAAATGAATCCATTTAATAGTCAATTTCCAAAAAATGATAATTCAAAATTTATTATTCTTGGAATACTAGTAACGGTAATTGTTGCGATTATAGGTATAGTAATTGTTTTAGTTTTTAAAAAGGATGGCGGAAATAATGTAGATCCTAATAGTGGAACAAATATTCAAGCAACTCCGACTACAGATAAAAAAAGTTATGATGTAACTGTAGGTGATTTTACTTTTTCTGTTCCTGAAGATTTAGTTACCGATGAAGGATATGAAGATGGTTCTGAATATTTATTGATAGGTGATAAGGATGAAACTTGGGTTTCAAAGGTAGTGGTTCTTGAAGGAAGCTATGATATATTAAAAGCAAATAAGGATGTATTACAATCAGAACTTATTAGTAAGGGATATAGCGTAGCACCAGTAAAAGTTGCTAGTTATGCTGGATATGAAATGATTACTTTTGAAGTTCAATTTAATGGTGTTAATCAAATAGGTGGTTATGCAAAAGCTAATTCTAACTATACATTTGTTTTTGAGTTACTTACTGCAGATAATTCTGCTAATTATAAATTATTAGATGTTTTGGCTCCAGTATTTAAATCTGCAAAATATAAAGCAAATACAAGTAATATGGAAATTAATTCAGGTATAAATTTTAAAGAAGCTTTTGAAGCTTTAAAATAATAAAATAAATGAGGTAGCTGATATCTATGATATTAGCTACCTTTTTTGCTTTTTACGTGTGATTTTGGTTTAGTAGTATGACCAGGAAGTCCTACAACTGTGGTATTTTCTTCAACATTTTTTAATATAACAGCATTGGCTCCTATTTTAACATTATCTCCAATGGTGATATTTCCAAGTATTTTAGCTCTACTACCTATAAAAACGTTATTACCAATAGTAGGATGTCTTTTACCTTTTTCTTTACCGGTACCACCTAGAGTTACGCCGGGAAATGAAACCACATTATCTCCTATTTCTGCAGTTTCTCCAATTACTACGCCTATGCCATGATCGATAAATAGATATTTACCAATCTTTGCTCCTGGATGTATTTCTATTCCGGTTTTTCTTTTAGCTTTTTAATAATATATCTAGCTATTATGAATCTTTCTTTTTGATAGAAATAATGAGCTATTTTATAATAAATTTGCGCTTTAAATGAGGGATATAAAAATATTTCTATAGTGGATTTTATTGCAAGGTCATTGTCTTTTATATTTTTAATTTGTTCTTTAATAAAATACATAAGTACCTCCTGAAGTTTATTTGTAATAGTTTATAAAAAAATATATTTTTTGTATAATGGTTTTATCATGTAATGTTTTATCAAATCTAATAAATTATGTTATTTATGCACTATAAATAATGTATGTATTCCGTTATTATCGGCCGAATTTATTGTATGCTAATATTTGTTTATAGAATACGGTAACGTTTGTTATTTTTGTGTTAAAAATAAAAAATCTAAGAAGTAGTTAGTTGTTACTTTTTAGATTTTTTTTAAGTAAATCAATGAATTTCTTTACTTTAATATCATTATTGTTTCTTTGAACGCATTTAATATATCTTTTTTCAATATTAAAATTAACATTTAATTCAACTAATTCGTTATTGTCAAAGTAGGGTTGAACATATTGTTTAGTAGCAAAACCAATTCCCAAACCAGCTTTAACAAATTCAATAATTAGGCTGTGTCTGTCTAATTCAATAGTTGGTTTAAGTTGAATGTTGTTTTTTAAACAGATTAAATTAAGAAAGGTTCTTGTGTCATATTTTTCGTTTTGAACAATTAGTGATTCAGATAATATTTGTTTTAAATTAGTAATATTTTTAATTTTATTATAGTGGGTTGGAGTAGTGAAAAAACAATCTTCAATACTCAGTAATTTAAAACTAGGATATTTCTTCTCGTTAATAACGATTGTTGAGTTAATAAAGATTAAATCGACTTTGCCATATCTTAGATAATTATATAATTCCTCAGAACTTAAATTTAATATTTCTATTGCAATCCCTGGATGAAGTTTTTTATAATCAATAATGGTTTGTGCTAAAATATTTTTGGTAACTGATTCACCAGCTCCAATACGTAGTTTGCCGACTTCAATTAAGTTAATGTTTTTTGCAAGTAATTCAACATTATCTAAGGTATTAATTGAATCTAAAATATAACGATATAGATTTTTTCCTTGGTCAGTTAAGAGGACTCCCTTTTTCTCGCGAACAAATAAAGTCATATTAAGTAGGTCTTCTAATTTTTTTATGGACTTTGTAATGGATGGTTGAGTAACACACAATATTTTAGCGGCTTTGCTAATGCTTTCATATTGAGCCACTATTTTAAATGTTCTTAAAAGATCAAAGCTAACATTCATATATTCCTCCTGGTTATAACATGTATAATAAATATTCATACTAATTATAACTTTTTTTAAGGCTTTTGTATAGATTAAGTTTTTTAATAATGTTAACATGAGTTTGGAAAGGAGGAAAAGAAATGAAAATAGCTTGTATTGGAAATGCGACATTTGATTGTACTCTTAGTAAGGAAGGATTTATCATTGAAGATGCTAGAAATAGTTTTGATAATATTAGCTTTACTCCAGGGGGGCCAGCTTCAAATGCTGCCAGTGTTATTGCAAAATTTGGTAGTAAGGTGGATTTTTACAGTCAACTTGGAAATGATGTATTTGGTAATTTTGTTTATGAGAGCCTAATTGCAGAAGGTATCAATGTTGAAAATATATCTTTTTCTAAAGCTGTCCATACTCCTTATAGTAATGTTTTGATAAATACCTTGGAAAGTACAAGAACAATTTGTACAGCAAGATCTAAAGTAGATTATGTCAGTCCTAAATTAGAAAAGTTTAATTATCAAACTGATTATGATTTTATTTTAACAGACGGTAAATATGCTGAGGATTCTATTGAATTAATTAGAGCAAACCTTAATGCAATATCAATAATTGATGCCGGACGCGCTAATGATAATGTTATAAGTGTGTGTAGAGAAGTTGATTATATTATCTGTTCTCAAAACTTTGCTGAGGAAGTAACTGGATGCGTTTTAACAGAGGATTATCAAAATAATGTGATGGTTTATCAAAAATTATGTTCTTTATTTCCAAATGCTAAAGGAATCACTATTACTGTTGGTAAAAGAGGTTATATTTGTGCTAAAGATAATGAAGTATTAATAAATTCATCATATGATAGTGGACTTCCTGCAATAGATACAAATTGTGCTGGAGATATATTTCATGGAGCATTTACTTATGCAATAGCGAATGGATATGATTATTATGAAGCATTAGAGTTTGCAAATGTTACGGCTTCGTTGTCTACAACTAAAACCGGAGGAAGAAATTCTTGCCCTAATTTAAGTGAAGTAAATAAAGTTATGAATAATTATTCTAGAAAACGTATTAATTAGTTGAGATTTAAACTTAAATTTTATATAATGAATTTGAGTTTAATGAAAGTAGTCGGTTAATATGAAGAAAAAGTGGATTATTGGATTATTATTATTTTTAGTTATTATTTCTTTTGGAATTATACTTTTACATTTTTACCAAAAAAGAAATAAAAATAATTTAAAAGACAATAATCCTCTTTTTAATTATAGTAATTTTAAGTCCAAAGATTTATTTTTTGAGAACTTTGGTAAAATAAAAAATGTATTAGATGAATTTGAATTACAAACTAATGTAACAATTTCTGCTGTTGGCGATTGTACAATTGGTTATGATGATGATTTTGGTTATAACAATAGTTTTAATCATGAGTATGATAAACATGGTGCTGGTTACTTCTTTGGCGGAGTAAAAAGTATTTTTGAAGAAGATGACATTACAATTGCTAATTTGGAATCTACATTTACGGAGTATAATGTAAAAAGAGAAAAAAAGTTTAATTTTAAGGCGCCTACTGGTTATGTGGAAATATTAAATGAAGGGGACATTGAAGTAGTTAATATTGCAAACAATCATAGTCATGATTATGGTGATATAGGGTATCAAGATACATTAAACACATTAAGTGATGCTAACATAAATTATTTTGGAAATAGTGAATATTATATTTATGAGAAAAATGATGTAAAAATTGGTTTTGCTGGAATTTTTTGTATTGAATATAGGTGTACAAAGTTGGTGGATAAAGCTATTTCTAATTTAAAAAGTTATAATGTAGATGCGATAGTATTATCTTTTCATTGGGGAATTGAAAAAGATTATCAACAAAGTAGTACTCAAGAATATGTTGGAAGATATGCGATAGACCAAGGAGCTGACTTGGTTTTAGGTCATCACCCTCATGTCCTACAAGGAATTGAAAAATATAAAGATAAATATATAGTTTATAGTCTAGCTAATTTTTCTTTTGGGGGAAATAAAAATCCGGCTGATAAAGATACGATGATTTATCAGATTCGATTTACTTTTAAAGACGGAAATATTGTAGATGATGCTATAAAAATTTATCCTGTAAGTGTATCCAGTACAAATAAGCGAAATGATTATCGTCCGACCTTATTAAATGGGGATGATGCAACTAGAGTGTTAGAAAAAATACAAAGATATAGTACTGGAATTAATTTGTATGAAACATTTAAATAATTTTAAATATTTTTTCTTGATTTGAAATGTTTAATAAAATATACTTATATCCAGAAAGTGAAGTAATTAGTATGAAGCATTATTTTGGACAAACAAGTAATTTTTCCTTGAGTTTTTTTGGGCCTGTTCATTTATTGTTGATATTAGGAACAATATTAGCAATATTTGGTATATATAAATATCGTGATAAGTTAAAGAAATATAAAATAGTAAAAACTATAATTCCCATTATTTTATTTAGTAATATGGTTATTTATATTGCTGGGGCAATGTTAGCAGGTATTTATGATATAAAAATTCATTTACCAATTCATTATTGCTATATTACGGGTTTTGCTTTTATGTATATGTTAATCAAAGATAAAAAGAATTGGTTTAATATGTTATATTACGCTATTTTCTTTTGTACTATAACTGTAATTATATTCCAAGACCCAAATATTACTTATGATAGATATGAATTTTTATTGTTAGTAATTAGTCATCATTTTTTGTTGTTAAGTAGTTTCTATACTTTATATGTTTTAGATTATCCTGTCAATAAAAAAGGTTATAAGCCATTCTTAATTTATACTTTAATTGTTTATTTAGTGGTATTTGGATTAAATAGAATTTTAGGAACTGATTATATATTTAATGATTCTTTTCCGTTATTCATATATGATTGTTTTCCTTTTATAAAAATGTTTCCACCAATAGTATGGCTATTTTTATTAAGTATTCCGTTACTTATTTGTGCTTATATGCCAGTAAGGTATAAAAATAGAAATGTTAACTAAATTTAGTTGACTTTTTTTGTTATTAATGATATTTTGTAAGTGAATTTAAAGAGAAAGGAGTGGAAATATGAAGAAGTTAAATTCAAAAGTTTTTAATAATATTATGGTAGCTGATAATAGAAATGTGAGGAAACTTCTTTGTTTTTTCACTAACTAAATACTCTGACTTTTAATTATTTTGAGGCTACTATTTATTATAGTAGTTTTTATTTTATAAGGAGGTCATATGAAAAATTTAAAAGAATTTAAACCTCTAATAAAATTGATTGATAAAGATAAATATAAACTTATTATTGCTAGTATTTTAATTTTTATCTCCGGAATTTTTGGGATATTTACAGGATATTTAAATGGAGCAGCTGTTGAAGCAATTACTAAGTTACACGTTAAAATGGCTTTAATTTATTTAGGTATTTATTTTGTAATTGAAATATCATTTTGTGGAGCTATTCAACATATTGCAACCTCAATGCTTCATAAAGTAGAAAGTGCTTTAACTAGAAAGTTAGGCTATTTCACTTATAAAAAAGCCCTTAATTTACCAGCAGCAGCATTTGAAAAAATGTCTTCTGGAGAAATTATTAATCGAATTACAAACGATGCTGATTCTATTAGCTTTGCATTTGGTAGATTATTAAATATGTTTTCATCATTAGTGGCAGCAATAATTATAATTTTTTATATTTTTTTAAATTCTTGGATTATAGGATTAGAGATTATTATTTTATTATTAGTGCTTTTCTTAGTAATAAAAAAATATAGTCCTAAATTAAAAAATATTCACAAAGAAAGAAAAGTGGAGCAAGATAAATTTACATCTTTATCAACAGAATCTATTAGAGGTATTAGAGAAATAAAAACTTTAGGAATTAAATCTAGTTTAATTCATGATATAACAGATATTATAAAATTAATTTATAATAAATCAGAAAAAGAAATAAATATCCAAAAAGAATTCAACATTATTACAAGATTTTTAAAAACTTTGTTAGAAGTTGGTGTATTTGTTACATGTATAATATTATTATATTATAATCAAATTACTTTAACTTTTTTTATCGCAATGACTTATTATGTTTATAGATACATGTGGTTAATAGAAAATATAAATGATTTAACCCAAACTTATCAAAAAGTAGTGGTTGCTATTACGAGGGTTAATGAAATATTAGAAAATAGACTTTATCAAGATGAATATTTTGGGAAGGAAAAAATTAAAAATATTCAGGGAGTTATTAAATTTGAAAATGTAGTTTTTTCGTATCCAGATGAGTCTGTAACATTAAATAATTTTAGTTTAACAATTGAACCTAATAAAAAGCTTGCTATTGTAGGAAAGTCTGGTCAGGGAAAATCAACTTTATTCAATTTAATTACAAGAATATTTGATGTTGATAAAGGAAGTATTACATTAGATAATATTAATATAAAAGATTTAAGCGAAGAAGAGTTAAGAAAGCATATCTCAATTATTAGACAAGAGCCTTTTATTTTTAATAAATCAATTAAAGATAATTTTAAGATATTAAATAATAAAGTAACACTTAAAGAAATAAGAAAATATGCTAAAATGGCTTACATAGATGATTATATAATGTCATTACCTAAAAAATATGATACTGTTTTAGGTGAAGGCGGAATTAATCTAAGCGGAGGTCAAAAACAAAGGTTGGCTATTGCTAGAACCTTTTGTAAAAAAAGTAAAATAATCTTATTTGATGAAGCAACAAGTGCTTTAGATAATGGGTCACAACATTATATTAAAGAAGCAATTGATAATATTGTGAAAGATCATACAGTTGTTATTGTCGCACATCGATTGTCAACTATTATGGATGCGGATATTATTCATATTGTTGATGAAGGGAAATTAGTTGCTTCTGGCAAACATGAAGAATTATTAAAAAACAATGAAATTTATAAAACTTTATATGAAACTGAATCTTTAAATTCATAATACTATTGTTATAATTATAAAAAGAAATTAAAATGAAGATGGTGAAAAAAATGAAAATTAGAATAAATGATTTGAGATGTATTAATCAAGATATTAATTTGGATAAATATATTGAGTTTAGAACTTTGGTAAAGAAATCTATGCCTTTTCCTGAGTGGCTAGGAGATTTTAGTAAAGAAGAATTAAATGATAATATTATAAATAATGATGGAAAAATATGGGTATACTATGATGATGAAATTCCCGTTTGTTCGATGATGCTTATTCCTAGCACAGAAAAGTCAATAAAAAAATTTGAACTTAGTTTAGATTTTAAGGATGTTATTGATTATGGACCTATGTTTGTTAATCCAGAATATGTTGGAAACGGATTACAATATCAAATGTTAACAGAAATTGATAATTATGCTAGGACGTTAGGATATAAATATGCTGTTGGTACTATTCACCCTGATAATATTTATTCTATTAATAATTTATTAAAAGATAATTTTGAATTACATGGTACAAAAGTATTTAATCGAGGTTTAAGAAATATATATATTAAAGATTTGAGAGGTTAAATAATGAAAAAATTTATATTATTTATTCTTATTTTAACAATAAGTGGTTGTCATACTAAGCAAATTATTGATTATAAAGAATTAATGAAAGACAATGAATATGTTATTATTGATGTAAGAACTCTAGAAGAATATAATGAATCTCATATAGTTGGGGCAATAAATATACCTTATGATCAAATAGATAACAATGTTGATCTAGATAAAGAAAAAATAATATTGGTTTATTGTAAAAGTGGAAATAGAAGTGGTATAGCAGCTAAAATGTTAACTAATTTAGATTATAAAGTTTATGATTTAGGAGCTTTTGCTAAAATAGATTTACCAAAAGAAATATAACAATAGTAATTTATAATAAGTCACTATTTCATAATGAAATAGTGGTTTTCTTTTTATAGACGTGTTAAAATAGATTAATGAAAGGAAACTTTTTATGAACAAAGATAATTTAATTATTGAATTAGAAAATTATAAACAAAGAATTGAAGAATTAGGGAGGTCTCTTTGACTTATCCTCAAAATTAAAAGAAGTAGAAAGTTTAGAGTTAGAAGTTAATAAAGATGATTTTTGGCAAGATATAACTAATGCTAACAGTATTAATAAAAGATTGGCAAACTTAAAAAAGGAAATCAATGATTATAATATTATTAGAAGTCAAGTGTTGGATGGTTTAGAATTGTTACAATCTAGTGATGATGAAGAGTTAATAGCTATAGTTATTGATGAAATGAATAGTTGGAAAGAAAGATTAGAAGATTTAGAAAATTTAGCTTTTTTGAGTGGAGAGTTTGATTTATCTAATTGTTATTTAGAAATCCATCCAGGAGCTGGAGGTACAGAATCTTGTGATTGGGCTGCGATGTTGTATCGGATGTATACAAGATTTGCCGAAAAATATGGTTATGATTATGAAGTTGTTGATGAATTAAAAGGTGAAGAAGCAGGTATTAAAAGTGTTACTTTAAAAATAATTGGTGATAAAGCCTATGGCTATTTAAAACGCGAAAATGGTGTTCATCGCCTTGTAAGAATATCTCCATTTGATTCCAATAAAAGAAGACACACCTCATTTGCTTCTGTAACTGTAATCCCTGAAATTAATAAAGATATCAACATAGAAGTTAAAGAAACTGATATAAAAATAGATGTTTATCATAGTAGTGGAGCGGGAGGACAATCAGTAAATACATCTAATTCAGCGGTAAGAATTACCCATTTGCCTACGAAAACAGTTGTTACCTGTCAAAATGAACGTAGTCAATTAAAGAATAAAGAACAAGCTATGAAACTTTTGAAAAATAAATTATATTTGTTAGAGTTAGAAAAACAAAATAGTGAGATTAATTCTTTAAAAGATAATAGTGTTAGTATCAATTTTGGCAGTCAAATAAGAAGTTATGTTTTAGAACCATATAAATTGGTAAAAGACAATCGTAATAATTATGAAGATACTGATCCAGAAAAGATATTAGATGGTGAAATATTAGAACTTATCAAATCTTTGTTGAAAGTTAAATAAAAATGAGTAAAATATTACATTGAGGAATAATTATGCAAAGTTGTAAGAAAATAATATTAGAAAATGTAAAAAAGGGATCAACTGTAATTGTATCTTGTTCGGGTGGTCCTGATTCAATGTGTTTGTTAAAAAATGTTATCGATTTAAAAGATAAATTAGATTTAAAAATTATTGTTGGACATATTAATCATAATGTAAGAGAAGAGTCATTAGAAGAAGAGCTTTTTGTTAAAGATTATGTTTTAAAAAATAATTTAATTTTTGAGAGCATGACTATCAAAAAATATACGAAGGAAAACTTCCATAATGAAGCTAGAATTATACGTTATGATTTTATGAAAGATTTGATTAAAAAATATCAAGCTAGCTATTTGTTTACAGCTCATCATGGTGATGATTTAATGGAAACTATTTTGATGAGAATTGCTAGAGGAAGTAATTTAAAAGGATATGCCGGATTTAGAATGGTAATGCCTCAAGACAGATACGTTGTAATTCGTCCTTTGATATTAACTACTAAAGAAGAAATTATCAAATATAATAATGAAAATGGTATTTTGTTTGCTATTGATAAAACTAATGCTAGTGATGATTATACAAGAAATCGTTATCGTAATCATGTGTTACCTTTTTTAAAAGCCGAAAATAGTGATATTCATTTAAAATATTGGCTATATAGTGAAAGGTTAAATGAAAATAACGAATTTGTCGAAAAATATGTTCAAAATATTGAACAAAAAATAATTGTGGATAACAAGTTAATAATTAAAGGTTTTAGAAATTTGGAGCCACTAATTCAAAAAAGAATTATCGAAAATATGCTCTATAAAATTTATTTAGATGATTTATATACAATTGGTTTAAAACATGTTAGTATAATAATTGAGTTTATTTTAAAAAATAAAAATGGATCTTTAAATTTACCTGGTAATTATATGGCGGTGTGTGAGTATGGCTATTTTTATATCAAAGTATTTAAAGAAAATAAAGAATATTGCTATGAAATAGAAAATGTTGTATATTTACCAAATAATTATAAATTAAGTTTAACTAATGAAGTTGGTAATAGCAATTATTATTTAAAATTAAATTCTAAAGAAGTTAAACTTCCCTTATATGTGCGTAATAAAAAAGAGGGCGATAAAATAGAGGTAAAACATTTAAATGGAACTCAAAAAGTAAAGAAAATTTTTATTGATTATAAGATTAATAAAGATAATAGAGTTAGTTGGCCAATTGTAGTTGACAGTAGTGATACGCTTTTATGGGTTCCAGGACTTAAAAAGTCAAAATTTGATAAAGAAAATAATGAAATATATGATATAATAATAAAGTACGAGGAGGAAAAATAATGAATAACAAAAATCAAGGATATTTAAAAAATTCATTTCCATATTTAATATTAATGTTCATAGTTGTAGGAACTTTACTATTATTAAATTTATCTGGAAATAAAGTTAATGAATTATCAACAGGTGATTTATTAAAAGAAATAAAAAATCAAACTGTTACAGAAATTACTGTAACACCAAAAAGTAGCGAAAGTGTTTATTATATTGAAGGTAAGTTAAAAGATTATAAAGAAAATGAATCTTTTAAAACTAAAGTTGTTGAAGCTGAACTTAATTCAATTATAGAATATGCTGATGCTAATGAATTAAAAGTATATGAAACAGAAAGTGATCCAGGAAGTAGTGCGTTTTTATATATTTTAGTTAATGTATTACCATTTGTTTTAATGATTGTAGCTTGCTATTTCTTTTTGGCCAAGATTTCAAATACTAATAAAGGTAGTATGGATTTTGGAAGAAGTAGAGCTAAGCTTAGTGATGGTAATTTTAAAGTTAAATTTAAAGATGTTGCTGGATTGAAAGAAGAAAAAGAAGAAGTTGCAGAACTTATTGATTTCTTAAAAAGCCCAAAGAAATTTCAAAAGTTGGGTGCTAGAATTCCAAAGGGAGTTTTATTAGTAGGACCTCCAGGAACGGGTAAAACATTACTTGCTAAGGCTGTTGCTGGAGAAGCTAATGTACCTTTCTTCTATATCAGTGGTTCTGATTTTGTTGAATTATTTGTTGGTGTAGGAGCAAGCCGTGTACGTGATATGTTCAAAGAAGCTAAAAGAAACGCACCTTGTCTAATTTTTATCGATGAAATTGATGCTGTAGGACGTCAAAGAGGTACTGGTTTAGGCGGAGGGCACGATGAACGTGAACAAACATTAAATCAGTTATTAACAGAAATGGATGGATTTGGAGCTAATGAAGGTATTATAATTATTGCTGCGACAAATAGACCTGATGTATTAGATCCAGCTTTACTTCGTCCAGGAAGATTCGATCGTCAAGTTACAGTTAGTCTTCCGGATTCGAAAGAAAGAGAAGCAATTTTAAAAGTTCATGCTAGAAATAAAGTTTTAGCTAAAGAAGTAAACTTAACTAATGTTAGTAAACGTACTCCAGGATTTAGTGGAGCAGATTTAGAAAACTTATTGAATGAAGCTGCCTTACTAGCTGTAAGAAGAAATAAAGAGGCTATTTCAATTGATGAAATTGATGAAGCTACTGATAGGGTATTAATGGGACCTGCTAAAACTAGTCGTAAGATTACCGAAAAGGAAAAACGTTTAGTTAGTATTCATGAAGCAGGCCATGCTGTAATTGGATTAAAATTAGAGCACGCTAATGAAGTTCATAAAATAACTATCATTCCTCGCGGAGTTGCTGGTGGTTATACAATGATGTTACCTAAAGAAGAAAAAATAGGTATTATGACTAAGAATGAATTAGAAGCAGCTATAGTAGGTTTATTAGGTGGCCGTGTAAGTGAAGAATTATTTTTAAAGGAACTTACTACAGGTGCATCAGATGACTTTAAACGAGCTACAAATATAGCTAGAAGTATGGTTACAGAATATGGTATGAGTGATTTAGGGCCAATGCAATATGAACAAAAAAGTGAAGGAGTATTCTTAGGTAGAGATTATGCTAAGAGTAAAAATTTCTCTGATCATGTAGCTCATGAAATTGATCAACAAACTCGTAAAATTATTGAAGATTGTTATGCTAAAGCTAAAAAGATAATTAAAGAAAATGAGGATTTGGTTAAATTGTTAAGTGATTCTTTAATGGAAAATGAGACTTTAACAAAAGAACAAATTGAATGCTTAGTTAAAACGGGAAAAATAACAGAAGATATTGATGATGTTGATTTAAAGGATTTAAGAAGTAAAGCAAAAGAATTAAAGATTAAAGGTTATACTAAAATGTCTAAAGAAGAACTTGATGCTGAAATAACTAATTTAGAAGAAAAAGGTGAATAGTCACCTTTTTTTGTGGGTTAATTTTAACAAAAAAAATAGCCTTTTGGCTATTAATTTTGTCCATCTAAAATGGCTTTAACACTTTTACAATAATCAGCTAATAGTTTATCAATGCATTCTTCTTCTAAGGAAGATAAAGTACCTTCTTTTAGATCAATTCCCTTTTGTTTAGCTGATATTTCAATGCTACCGCCTGATGCTTTATAATAATCTTTTACCATGCATTGTAATAATTTAATATGTGTTCTTGTTAAAACTCCTGGCTCTTCTGTTTGGTCAACGTTTTTTAATATTTCTTCAGTAGAAGGCATTTTTAATTTTGCTAAATAATCATTTATCATTCTTTGTAACATATAATTAGTTTGTTTATCATTGGTCATTGTAGCAATTTTTTCAAAAGTTTCATCACTATTTAATATATTGTCAGTTCCCATTATTATTCTCCTTTACTAAATTAACTATTTAAGAATCCTGCTAGTTCTGAAAGTCCATTACCAAAAGCGTTAAAAATTGTACTTATTGTTGTACTTGAACTATTATCACCAGCATATCCAAATAACGTTTTAATAGTACCTACAGCTTGGTTAGTAACATCAGCACCGATTTCTGATAGGTTTTTTCCTGTTGTACTTTTTATATATGTTCCAGTATTTCCAAACATTTTTGCAGTTTCGCCAACTATGGTTCTTGTTGCTCCAGAAATATTTAGTGCTGAAGATTTTATATCATTTATATAACTTGAAGTGTCATATGATCCTTGTTTAGCTTGTGAATTAACTCCTTCATTGATTTGTGTTACAACTCCTTTTACTGTTGCTCCCCATGCTGTAATTTCTTGATTCATTTGGCTATCAGCTGAAAGGAATGCTTGTGCGACATTTATCAGGAATCCTCCTAAGTTTGTAATGCTTGTTTGATATTTTTCTAAATATCCTTTAATATCGTCCATGCCTGTTATTAAAGCAGTACCGGCTTCGCTATCAAATCCGGCATTATTATGAAGGTCTTTAACGGTGTTATATATTATAGTTAGAGAATCCATAATAGCATTAGCGATTACTTTTGTATTTTCTCCTAATTGCTCCATAGCTGCAGTATCAACTAAAGTGCCATCACCAGCAGCTTCAGCTAATAATTGGATGTTTAATTTTAATAAATTTTCTTTCATTATAAATTACCTCCGTTTTGAGCTGCGTTTTGACTGTTAGTATCAATACTATTAGCACATTTGTCTAGAATATTTGCTAAATTATCCATTTGTTCAACTAATTTAGCTACATTTAATTTTTTTTCTTCAACTTTTTGAATATATTTGCTGGTAGAGCTATCTTTCCAAGAAGATTGAACATTAGTACAAAGTTCATTCAGCTTTGTTATATTACCATTAATATTTGCTATTTCGGTTCTAATAGTACTAGCAGCACTTCTTATTTTTGAACTGTTATATTTTAAAGTTGCCATTTTTCATTTTCCCTTCTACTATTATATTCATATGTATAATAACATTTTGGTAACTATTTAGCAATATTTTTTGAATTAAAAATTTAAAAAACTAAAAAAGTAAAAATTAGTAAAGACAAAACATTTTTATTATGTTAAAATAATTTTGACATTAGATTGAGTAATAAGAGGTGGCTATATATGGCAAAAGTAATTTCGTTAGTAAATCAAAAGGGTGGAGTTGGTAAAACTACTACCAGTATAAATTTAGCTGCCGCTTTGGGTAAAGAGGGAAAAAAGACTCTTTTGGTGGATCTTGATCCTCAAAGAAATGCTACTACTGGTTTAGGTTTTAGTAACGGAGATTATAAACATGATGTTTATGAAGTTATGACTGGTAGATGTGAAATAACTGAGGCTATCGTAAAAACAAAATTTACGAATTTATCTATTTTGCCTTCTACAATTAATTTAGCGGGAGTAGATGTTGAATTTGTTAAAAATATGTTAGATAATACAGAATTTAAACAAAATGAACAATTAAAGCTAGCTATAGATCAAATCCGTAGTAAATTTGATTATGTTATTATAGATTGTCAACCTGCTTTGGGAATGGCTACAATGAATGCTTTAGTTGCATCAGATTCAGTTATTATTCCTGTGCAATGTGAATTTTTTGCATTAGAAGGAATCACTCAACTTTTAAATTCAATAATTATGGTTCAAACAAGTTTAAATCCAAATCTTCGAATTGAAGGAGTTTTGCTAACTATGTTAGATGGTAGAACTAATATTGGTTTAGAAGTTATTGAAGAAGTAAGAAAATATTTTAAAGATAAGGTATTTAATACATTAATACCAAGATTAGTAAGGTTAGTAGAAGCTCCTTCTCATGGAAAACCAATTAATGAATATGATCCAACTAGTAGAGCGACACTAGCATATGCTAATTTAGCAAAGGAAGTGATAAGTCGCGATGGAAACTAAGAAAAAAGCATTAGGGAAAGGTTTAGAACAATTATTTTCTAATTCCGTAATTGATTTTAATAATTTTGAGAAAGAAGTTACAGAGGAAGCTCAAAATAATGGTGATGTTACAGAAATTGAATTAGGTAAAATAATAAGTAATCCTTATCAACCGAGAAAAGTTTTTGATGAAGAAGCTTTAGAAGAATTAGCTGCATCAATTAAAGAGTATGGAATAGTTCAACCTATTATTGTTAAGAAAAGTGTTTCAGGGTATGAATTGGTTGCAGGAGAACGCCGTACAAAAGCAGCTAGGCTTGCTGGTTTAAAAACTATTCCAGCAATTATAAAAGAATTTAATGATCAAGAAATGATGGAGATAGCTTTAATTGAAAATATTCAAAGAGAAAATTTAAATCCGATTGAGGAAGCTATTAGTTACGAAAATATTATTAAATTGCGTGGATATACTCAAGAAGAATTTGCTAAGAAATTTGGTAAAAGCAGAAGCCATGTAACCAATTTATTAGGATTATTATCTCTATCAGAAAAAGTAAAAGAAATGGTTGCTAAAAAACAACTTACAATGGGACATGCTAGAGCTTTAAGTAAAGTAGCTGACGAAGAAAAGGTTATTGAATTAGCTAACAAAATAGTTAACGAAGGCTTGAGTGTAAGAGAAATTGAGAAAATTTTAACTAATCAAGATATGCCAAAAAGAAATAAAATAAAGACTAAAGAAGTAGATTATCATTATACAATGTATGAAAATATTTTAAGAGAGAAAATTGGGACAAAAGTTAAAATTGCCAAAAACAAAGTGGAAATACCGTTTGATTCTCTAAAAGATTTAGAAAGAATATTGGAAATTATAAATATAGATTTAGATAATGATTAATTATAGGGGATATAATGGAAAAGAAATATAAATTAAATGATCAAGTGATTTTAAAAAAACCACACGCTTGTAAAACAAATCTATGGACAATAATCAGATTAGGTGTAGATATAAAATTAAAATGTGTAGGTTGTAATCATGAAGTTATGTTAGATAGATTAGTTTTCGAAAAAAAATTAAAGAAAATTGTTGGAGATGACAAATGAAAAAAAGTTTAAAAGAAAGAATGACTCTTCATCCGATAATGACAATACTTATAATGGTTTTAATTACAATTGTTTTAAGCGGTTTTTTATCATTCTTAGGGATTAGTTCGACTTATAATACAATTAATGAGGGGATTTTAGATTATAGTCCGGTGACTATATCTGTTAAATCCTTATTTAGTTTAAGCGGACTTAAATATATTTTTACGAATACTGTTAAGAATTTTGTTAATTTTGTGCCTTTAAGTAGTTTGATTATTATCTTAATTGGTATAGGAGTTATGGAGAAGAGTGGTTTTTTAAAGACTGCTATAACCTTATTAACAAAAAAAGCAAAGAAAAATACGGTTACATATTTTATTGTTTTAATTTCAATGATTGCAAGTATCGTAGGAGATTTATCTTACGTTGTATTAATTCCAATTAGTGCATTAATATTCTTGTATGGAAAAAGGAATCCAAGTTTAGGTATAATTGCATCATTTGCGGGTCTTACATGTGGTTCAGGGCTCAGTATTTTAATAACTAGTATTGATAGTTCGATGTTATCACTAACAGCTTTAGCTGCTTCAGTTATTGATAAAAGTTATTCTATTTCCAATTTTAGTTTTTTAGTAATTATGTTGTTTGCAATAATTATTTTGTCTTTTGTTATAACTAAAATAACCGAAGAACACATTGCAAAAAAACTACCTAAATATGAATTTGAGGAAAGTTCTTTAGAAGAGGATATATCAATCGGAAAAAAAGAATTACGAGGTTTAGTTATTAGTTTAGGAATGGGGATTATTTATTTATTAATCTTTATTTATAATATAATTCCTGGACTTCCTTTTTCAGGTAATTTATTAGATTATAGTCAAAATTTCTATATTGATAAACTTTTTAGTTATAATTCATTTTTTAGTAATGGATTCGTCTTTATTGTGACAATGCTTTTTATAATTTTAGGTTTGTTTTATGGAATTGGAGCAAAAACAATAAAGAACAATAAAGACTTTTGCGAAGATTTAGGTCATTCTTTAGATGGCGTAGGAAATATTATGGTGTTAATTTTCTTTGCTTCTCTCTTTATAAGTGTTTTTAAATATACGCAAATTGGTACTTTGATAGTTAGTGCTTTAACAAGTATATTAAGTTCTTTTGAATTAACAGCGTTTCCAGCAATTATAGTACTATTTATTATAGCAGCTCTATCAACAATTTTTGTACCGTCATCATTATCAAGTTGGAGTATTACTTCAGGCGTGGCGGTGCCAGTTTTAATGAATAGCGGGATTAGTCCAGCATTTACGCAGGTGATTTATCGCTTTGGAGAGTGTATGACATTAGGTTTAACTCCATTGTTTGCATATTTTGTTATTTATTTAGCATTTTTAGAAAAATATAATCAAAAGAAAAAACCAATAAGTTTATTTACAACTTTAAAATATCAATTACCATATGCTTTGGCGGCTGGAGCTATACTATTAATTTTATTAATTATATGGTTTATAATTGGGGCACCAATAGGTATTGGAGCTTATCCAAAAATTTAGAAAGCGGGGGATTTAGATGGCTTTAAAAGCAGGAATTGTTGGACTTCCTAATGTTGGTAAGTCAACACTATTTAATGCAATTACGAAAAAAAATATTTTAGCAGCTAACTATCCATTTGCAACAATTGATCCTAATGTGGGGATGGTTACTGTTCCAGATTCAAGATTACAATTTTTAGAAGATTTATATATTCCTGAGAGTACTGTTCCAACATCATTTGAATTTACTGATATAGCCGGATTAGTAAAAGGAGCTTCTCGTGGTGAAGGACTAGGAAATAAATTTCTATCTCACATTAGAGAAGTAGATGCTATTGTAGAAGTAGTTAGATGTTTTGATGATGTTAATATTACTCATGTTGAAGGAAAAACAGATCCAATTAGAGATATCGAGATAATTAATTTAGAACTTATCTTTGCTGATTTAGAAATAGTTGAAAATAGACTTTCTAAAATTGAAAAGAAAGCCCAAACAACTAAAGATAAAGAGAGTTTAATTGAAGTAAGTGCTCTATCAAAGAGTAAGGAAGCTTTGATGGCAAGTAAGCCGCTTCGTTATGTTGATTATACCGATGAAGAAAAAGCAAGCATAAAAGCTTTTAACTTCATTACTTTAAAACCATTAATTTATTTAGCAAATGTTGATGAAGAAAGTTTTATTCATGGGGAAAATGAGTATACTAAAAAAGTAAGTGAATATGCAGAGGCTGAAAATTCTGGGGTAGTTGTAATGTGTGCTAAGCTAGAAAGTGAATTATCAGAAATGAATATTGATGATAAGAAACAACTATTGAGTGAATTAGGAGTAAACTCTAGTGGAATGGATAGATTGATCTTCCAAACATATAATTTATTAGGACTAGCAACGTTTTTTACTGCTGGTCCGAAAGAAGTTAGAGCGTGGACATTTAGAAAAAATATGAAGGCTAAAGAATGTGCGGGAATTATTCACAGTGATATTGAACGAGGATTTATTAAAGCTGAAGTAATGAAATTTGATGATCTTGAAACTTATAAAGATGAGAAAAAAGTTCAAGAAAATGGTAAATTAAGATTAGAAGGAAAAGATTATATTATGCAAGACGGTGATATAGTTTATTTCCGTTTTAATGTTTAGAAAGGAGTAAAGAGTGTATATGAATAATAATATTTTGTCTAAATCATTTTTGTGGATGTTTATTGGACTATTAGTAACATTTGTTACTGGATATGCAGTATGTACAAATTATGAAATCATGTATGCGATTTTTGCTAAGAATGGCTATATCTTCTTAATGATTGCTGAACTTATATTAGTTATATTTTTATCAGCAAGAATCTTTAAGATGAAACCAACGACAGCCAAGGTAATGTTTTTACTATATTCGTTTGTTAGTGGGTTAACATTCTCATCTATATTTGTGGCATATAAACTATCATTTGTAATGTATGTGTTCTTAATAGCAGCAGCCGTATTTGGATTATTTGGTTTCTTAGGATATGTAACAAAAGCTGATTTATCTAAAATTGGAACATTTTTAATGATGGGACTTTTAGGTGTAGTAATCTGTTCAATTGTCAATATCTTTATTGGTGGAGATGCATTTAGTTTAATTATCTCAATAATTTCATTAATTGTATTCTTAGGAATTACAGCTTTTGATGTTCAAAAAATCAAAAATTTGCCAATAGATAATGATAATGGTGCAATATATGGAGCATTACAACTATATTTAGACTTTATTAACATTTTCTTAGATTTATTAAGAATATTAAGTAGAAATAGAGATTAGAAATTAATTTCTATTTTTTTTTAGATAATAATATAGTTTATTATGTAGTCTTTTAAATTTATTATTTACACTTTAAAATAAATTTGTTATACTACAAGACGAGTAAAGAAATTACTCCTTGCTTCTTAAGTGAAGCCAATAGACCATAAGGAGGTGGAATGAATGAGTAAATACGAAATTATGTTTATTGTTAAAGCAACTATGGAAGCTGATATGGTAGCTAGTACTGCTAAAGATATGCAAGCTTTAATCGCTGACAATAAAGGTAAAGTATTAGAATTCAAGGAATTAGGTGAAAAAAAATTAGCTTATCCAATTAAGAAAGAACTTAATGGATATTACTATGTAATGCAAGTAGAAGCTAATCATGAAACAGTTTCTGAGTTTGATCGTAAAGCTTTACTAAATGAAAATGTTTTAAGACATTTAGTAATTAGAATTGATGAGGATTAATATGAATAAAGTTATATTAGTTGGAAGACTTACAAAAGATCCTGAAATGAGAACAACTGGTTCAGGAGTTGCTGTTACATCATTTACAGTTGCCGTAAATCGTCCTTACTCTGATCAAAGTGGAGAAAGACAAACTGATTTTATCAACTGTGTTATATGGCGTAAACAAGCAGAAAATGTAGCTAGATACTGTAATAAAGGTAGTCTAGTTGCTGTAGAAGGTCGTATTCAAACTAGAAGTTATGATCATCAAGATGGATCAAAAAGGTATGTAACAGAAGTTGTTTGTGATAATGTAACTTTCTTATCTTCTAAAAATAGTGGTTCAACTAGTGAACCAATGAGTTTTGGGGGAAATATGAGTGAAGATATTGCTACTACAGATGTTACAGATGATCCTTTTAAAGATTTTGGTGATGAAATCGCTTTAAGTGAAGATGACCTACCATTTTAATAAGGAGGAATAATAATGGCAGAATTTCATCGTAAGAAAAAGAAAATATGTCAAATGTGTGCAGGAAAAAGCGTTGATTATAAAGACGTTATGATTATAAATAAATATATTACTGAAAAAGGTAAAATTATGCCTCGTCGTATGACAGGTGCTTGTGCAAAACATCAAAGACATATTGCTCAACAAATTAAATACGCAAGATTTATGGCTTTAATACCATATGTTAAGTAATCACAAAAGTGGTTACTTTTTTATTTGATATTATCCTTCTTATTAGATATAATAAGAATAATTAGGAGGGTTTATGGGAAACGAAGAATTAAAAAAATTGATGAAAATTTTAGAAAGACACGATTTAATATATTGGAAAAATATTTTATCAAAATATAACATAAGTTATGAAGTGTTACAAAAAATACTTTCTTTAGATAAAGAATTAACTGACAGAAAAATAATGTGGTTTGGTAAATTTATAGAAGATATTAGTAAATATATTGAGCTTGATAATGATATTTTAATTACTTTTTTAGAACATTATCCAAATGGTAATCGGTATAATATTTTAATATCTAAAATAGAGACTCTTAAAAATGAGTATACATTAGAGAAAAAAGATGTAATTATGTTAACAAAATGTCCTTTTGGTTTTTTAGAGATGAATGAATTTTTTAATTATATGTACATACATTATAATCAAAACTCATGTTCAGATTTGCTAAAAGAATATGTAGAATTTGCTTGCTCTGGTAAATGTATTTGTTCATATTTAACTCTTGAATCTCTTTATCGTAATAAGTGTCCATTTAATTATCTAAATTTATTGCAAAAAGTTGATATTTATTTTCTGCGTGAAGTTTTAACTTTTATAAAAGCTAAAATTGAATTATGTTATTTGGAAAAGATTGTTGATAAGTTAATAAAATTTCCGCAAGAGGAAAAGTATAGATCAAAATTAAGATATATTGTTTCTCGTGGGTTAACCGGAGAAGAAATATTAGTATTATTAAACCATCATTTTACCGATGAACAAATAATTTATTTAAGAAATTTAATACAAGATAAATTAGATTTGTCTATTGTTCAAATAATAGCTCGTCCTAAATACTCTTTGGAAAAAATGCGTTATTTAGTAAAACTTTTTCATATGGGATATGATATAAATAAATATAAGAAATTTAATCAAGAACAATTAAAATATATTATATTAGGTTTGGATAAGAAATTGGATGTATCTATATATGTTAATTCGCATTTTGATGCTAAACAAATGGAACTAATATATTATGGATTATTAAACAACGATGACGTTTCAAAAGTAGCTAATACTAATTATAGTTATGAACAAATGGAATTCTTATTGATGGTTGAAAACTTTAAAAAGGAAAATAAAACTTTAAATGTTTCATTTGAAAAACTTTTTAATCCTAGTTATGATTTAAAATACATGGAAACCATGTTTTCGATTCTTTCTGATTACGAATTAACAAAAAAAGAACAGGATTTTATATTTAACCCTAAATTTGCACCGTTTGTAAATATGAGTTATAAAAGTGATTCTTATATGAATTTATTAGTTAGAGCTCTAAAACTTAATGGTTTATCTAAATTAAGAGAACTTATAACTGACAAAAAATCTAATAAAATAATTAGTTTGTTAGTGCTTGGATTAGCAAATGGTTTTAATGATGAAAAAATAGAATTTTTACAACAACATCATTATTTGTTGGAAGAACAACTTAATGAGATAGTTAGTGGATTAATTGAAGGTTTGAGTGTATCACAGGTTTTTGTATATGCTAAACTACATGTTGATGCTAAAAAAATGAATATTATAAAAAAATTATTGCTTAATGGAGTAGATAATAATTTAGCTGGAATTTTAATTCAAAGTGGGCTTAGTCATAATAATATTTATGAATTACAAAATTATATCAATGCAAACTATACTTATGATCAGCTTAATTGTTTAGCTAGTTATATGCGAACTGGTTGGTTTGAAGATGATATTAAACAAGTGAATAATCTACTTAATGCTGGTGTAGATGAGGAAGTAATCCAAAATTTAGTCAATCCTAATGAAAGGTTACAATATTCTCAAAGTACTATTTATCAAGAGGTTTTAATGGATGATTTTCAAGCTTTGTTATTAGCAAAAAAACAATGAGTTAAAAGGTAATCGCTTAACTTGGCGGTTACTTTTTTAGTTTATAAAGTACTATTATTTACTATCTTTTTTTTATGATAACTGATATAATATAAATTGTATTTAAGGAGGTTTATATAATGAAAGTAATTCTACTTAAAGATGTAAAAAAACAGGGGAAGAAAGATGATATAATTGATGTATCAGATGGTTACGCAACTAATTATCTAATAAAAAATAAGTTGGCTGTTGCATATTCAAAGAAAAGTGCTGAAGTATTAGATAGTCAAATTGAAAAAAGAAATGACGAAGAACAAAAATTAGTTGATAGCTATAATGAAATAAAGAAAAAATTAGAAGATAAAGAAGTAGTTTTTCAAGTAAAAACTGGTAAAGATGATAGAGTATTTGGAACTATTTCTAGCAAACAAATATCTAGTGAATTAGAGAAAATGGGCTATAAAATAGATAAAAAGTGTATTTTATTAGATCATGCTATTGATTCATTAGGAACGCATAATGTAATGGTTAAATTACATAAAAAGGTGGAATTTAAAATTAAAGTATTACTTAAAAAGTAGGTGATAGTATGGCTTCAAGAAGTATGCCCCAAAATAATGATGCTGAAATGAGTGTTTTAGGTGTTGCTTTTTTAGACGAAAGGCTAATAAGTAAGATATGTGAAGAAGTTAACAAAGATATGTTTTTTAATGAAAAAAATCAACATATTTTTGATGCAATAGTTAATCTTTATAAAAATAAAATACCTATTGATATAATGACTATTAAAGATGAACTGGATAAAAAGAAAGCTTTGAAGTCTATTGGGGGAATTGAGTATTTAAGCGAGATTATTGATTCGGTTGTTACAACAGCTAATTTAGAATACTATATCAAAATATTAAAAGAGAACGCAATTAGAAGAAATTTAATCGATACAGCAACTAATATAGTTACAGAAGCTTATGATGAAGAAGATATAAATTCTTTACTTGATAATGCGGAAAGAAATATTTTAAATACGATAAAGGTACGTCAAGCTAGTGAGTTTTTACCAATTGGAGAAGTATTAAGAAAAGCGCAAGAAAATTTGGAAATGCTTGCTAAAAATAAAAGACCTGTTACAGGTTTATCAACAGGATTTTATGATTTAGATAAAATCACAGCAGGACTTCATGGTGGTGAAATGATTATCTTAGCAGCTCGTCCAGGTATGGGAAAAACAGCTTTTGCTTTAAATATTGCTACTAATGCAGCTAGTACGACAAATAAAGCTATTGCAGTATTTAACTTGGAAATGTCAGCAGAAATGTTAGTGAATCGTATGATTTCGTCAGTTGGGCAAATAGATTCTTATAAATTACAAACTGGTCGTTTAGAAAATAATGATTGGAAAAGATATAACGAAGCATTAAGTCAACTTGCTGAAACTAATATTTATATTGAAGATAACGCTGGTATTACAAGTTCCGAAATTAGAGCAAAATGTCGTCGCTTAGCACAAAAACCAGAAGGACTAGGCTTAGTTGTAATCGACTATTTACAGCTTGTTACAACTGGTAACAAACGGGTTGAATCAAGACAAGTTGAAGTATCAGAAATTTCCCGTAGTTTAAAGACAATGGCTTTAGAATTAGATGTTCCAGTAATTGCGTTAGCGCAATTATCACGTAGTGCAGAAAAACGTGAAAACTCTCAACCAATGCTAGCTGACTTACGTGAGTCAGGATCGTTAGAACAAGATGCCGATATGGTTTTATTTATTAATCGTAAAGACTATTATGAAGCCAAAACAGATAAAAGGGAAAATATTGTTCCAGCTGAATTAATAATCGCAAAACATCGTAAGGGTTCAACGGGATTAGTAAATTTAATATTTGAACTTAATATGAGTAATTTTAGAAATTATATGAAAGCAGATAATGAGAATTAAAAAGGAGATATTATGAATAGTAAACAAAAAATAATTACATTTTTGTTAGTTGCAATTACTGTTGTAATACTATTTTTATATGGATTAGTTGATAAAGAATACAATATAGCTAAAGAAGTTTATCAAGTTTATTTAAATGGTGAAGCAATTGGTACAATAGCTGATGAAGATAAATTATATGATTTAATTGATAATAATCAACAATTAATAAAAGAAAAGTATAATGTTACTAATGTATATCCACCTAATAACTTTGAGATTATAAAAAAATATACTTATGATGAAAAGTTAACTACTGCAGAGGATATCTATAATAAAATTGAACAATTGGAAGATTTTACAATAAAGGGTTATGTGATTACAATTAATCCAAATGATCCTGAAAAAGAAGCGTTTACGATAAATGTTACAGATAAAAAAATATTTGAAAGTGCAATAAATAAATTTATTAATACATTTGTTGATGAAGAAGTTTTTATTGATTATATGAATGGTACGCAAAAAGATATAGTTGATACTGGTAGTATCATTGAAAATATGGGATTTAATGAGACTTTTAAAATTAAAGAATCTTTAATTAGTGTTAATGAAAAAATATTTACAGATGAGATTTCGTTAAGTCAATATTTGCTCTTTGGGGATCAAGAAGAAACGAAGTATTATACCATTAAAGCAGGAGATACGATAACAAGCGTTTCTGAAGAAAATAAACTGAATACGGAAGAATTTTTAATTGCTAATCCAAAATATGAAAGTGAAGATAGTTTGCTGGCAATTAATGATCAAGTAAATGTTACCTTGATTAAACCGATGATTTCTTTAACTTATCAACTTTATAGTGTTAGTGATGAGGAACAATACTTTGAAAAGAAAATTGTTTACGATAAATCTAAACCATCATCATATAGTCAAATAACACAATCTGGAGTTACTGGTTTAACAAGACTTACAGAGCGTTATACTGTTACTAATGGAGAACAAAGTCAAGGTTCAGAAGTTATTAGTAAAGAAGTACTAAGAGAAAAAGTTGACCAAATTACTACTAAAGGACGCAGATATTATGGTGTAACAGGAAATTATATTGATGCTGGTACAGGATGGGCATGGCCAACTAACAGTGGTTATAGAATTACAAGTCCATATGGATATCGTTGGGGTGCTATGCATAATGCTATTGATATTTCTGGTACTGGATTTAATTCACCAATATATGCTGCTAATGATGGAGAAGTTGTTGTAGCCAATAAACAATGTAAAAATTGTTCATATTGGTCACTAGGACACTATGTTGTTATTAAACATGCTAACAATTATTATACTTTGTACGCTCATATGAATAGTTTAAATGTTTCAGTAGGACAGACGGTTTCTAAAGGGACAATTATTGGAAAGATGGGGGAGACTGGACGAGCAACAGGTGTTCACTTACATTACTCAGTTTCAATTGGGCAACCTTATTCTGAAAGTTATAGATATATTAATCCTCTAAATTTATATCGCTAATGAAAATTTGTGTTTTAGCTAGTGGTTCTAAAGGGAACGTAACATACGTAGAAACTAAAAAACATAAGATTTTGCTTGACGTTGGAAAAAATTATAAATATATAAAAGAGCAATTACAAAGTATAGATGTTGATATAAAAGAAATTGATTATGTACTTATTAGTCATTTACATGATGATCATATTTCTGCTTTAGAAACATTGGTAAGAAGAGTTAAACCAACTATTTGTTTAACTAGACCAATGTTTCTTGAACTTCCAGATTTAAATGCTTATGAAAGAATATTGATTTATGAAGATGATATTTATTTAGATGATGTAGTCGTAAAAAGTATAAAATCTTCTCATGATGCAACCGATTCAAGAAACTTTCTTATTGAAGAAGGAGATTCATCGGTTGTATATATAACAGATACAGGATATGTTAAAGCTAAGAATTTTGCAATAGTAGCTAACAAAAATATTTATTTAATGGAAAGCAATCATGATATTGAAATGCTAAATAATGGTCCATATCCAAAGTGGTTGAAGAAAAGAGTATTAAGCGATTATGGCCATTTATCTAATAATGCTGCTAGTTTTTACTTAACAAAATTAATTGGCCCTAATACCAAAAAAGTTGTATTAATGCACTTAAGTGAAACTAATAATTCTAAAGATAAATCTTTATTGACTTTAACCGATACATTTAAAGAATATGAAGTTGATTTTAAAAATGTTATTATAAGTGATCAAAATGAAAAGTCGGAAGTGATTGAAGTATGATTACAATAATTTGTGTTGGTAAAATAAAAGAACATTATTTAAAAGATATGATAGATGATTATTTAAAAAGAATTAGTAAATATCATAAAATTAACATTATTGAGCTAAAAGACTCTAATATTAAAAATGAAGAAGGGGAAATATTAAAAGTATTAAAGCCTAATGCGTATAATATAGCTTTAGATATAAATGGAAATAGTTATAGCAGTATAGAATTAGCAAGTAAAATTGATCGTTTATTTACAATAAATAGTAATATATGCTTCATAATTGGAGGCAGTGATGGTATAGGAGAAAAAGTTAAGAAGTCATGTCAAGAACTACTGACATTTTCAAAACTTACTTTTCCTCATGGGTTATTTAGGGGAATACTATTAGAACAAATTTATCGAAGTTTTAAAATTATCAATAATGAAACTTATCATAAGTGAGGTTAAATTATGAATAAACAAGTAAAATTAATACTATTATCATATATCTTTTTTTCTTTATCTTGTGGAATATTTTATAATTTTCAAGAGTTATGGATGGCATCAAATGGCTTAAGTCTTAAAACAATTGGAATAGTTTATTCTTTGTGTGCATTGCTGTCTGTGTCTATAATTTTTTTGTTTTCTAATTTGATTGGTCAAGAAAAGTTAAAAGATTTTACCTGTTTATTGTTAGTTTTAAAGTTTTGTACATTATTTTTGTTATTTATTTTAAATAATTCTAATAATTTATTTTTAATTAAGTTTATTGTAATGATTGATTATGTCTTAAAAGTTGTTGTTTCTGCATGTATATATCCTCTTCTTAGTATTTTTGATAAAAGTGATAAATTATTTGCTGCTAAGACTTTAATTTATAGTTGGTTATATTATTTAGGAATATTTTTTACAAGTTTTCTTTTAGGCAAAACTTTAGGAAATGTAAAAATTGAATACAATTCTTTTTGTTTGATTGGGGCTATTTTAATAACTATTAGTTTTTTAATTTTAAGAAATGTAAAAATCGATAAAAAAACAAGAAATAAAATAGATAATAATGTAATGTTTAAAATTACAAATAAAATCAAAAATGATAAAATTACTTTGAATTATTTAGGATATTTATTTACTAATGAAATTGCATATTCATGTGTTACAAGATTAATTATAACAATATTTGTAACTACAATGGGATTTTCTGATATCCAGGCTTCTAATTTAAATTTAGCGTTATGTGTTTTATCTGCTTTTTTAGGAACAATAATATTAGCTAAATTTACTATGAAAAACAATTATATTAATTTTGCCATAAAATACTTTGGTAGATGTTTATTTTATTTTTTAGCGTTTTTATTTGGTACTAAATTGTTCATGTTAATTGCTACAATATACACTATGATATTATCTGATTCATATGTAAATGTAACTGATGCTCCGTATGTAAATCGTTTTTCTAAAGAGGAACAATTAGCTTTTTCTAACTTAAAAGAAATGATTTCATACATAGCTGTTGCTATTGGCATGTTAATATGTTCTATAACGCTTCAATTTAACTTTAAATACAATTTTTTAGTAGCAACCATATTTATAGTAATCGCTACTTTATTTGGCTTTAATGCGATACGATTACATAATATTGAAAAGGAAAATGAGAAATGATAGGTAACGATTGGGATAATATATTAGGGAATATTTGGAATAGTTCTGGATTTAAAAATTTTTACAATATCATTTTAAATGAATATAAAACTAAAACAATCTATCCTTTATTACCAGATATATTTAATGCACTTAAATTAACACCTTTTAAAGATGTTAAAGTAGTTATTGTGGGACAAGATCCCTATCATGGAGAAGGGGAAGCACACGGACTTGCTTTTTCGGTTAATGATGGAGTTACTATTCCGCCATCTTTAAAAAACATTTATAAAGAACTTCATAATGATTTGGGAATAGAAATTCCTAAGTCTGGTAATTTAACTAAATGGGCTCAAAATGGAGTGCTTCTTTTGAATAATTCATTAACTGTGGTAAAAGATACTCCTAATTCTCATCAAAAGATCGGGTGGCATTTATTAACAGATTATATAATAAAGAAAATTAATGAAAAAGATGAGCCAGTAGTATTTATTTTATGGGGAAATAATGCTAAGCAAAAGGTTCCTCTAATAAATAGTGATTTTCATAAAATTATAACTAGTTCTCATCCATCACCGTTTTCGGCTAATTATGGATTTTTTGGAAGTAAGCCATTTTCTCGGGCTAATAAATTTTTGTTAGAAAAAAAACGCCTTCCCGTAGATTGGCGTCTATAATTTAAAATCATCGATTATATCATCTTGCATATCTTTTCCATCAAAGTAAGGCTTAATTTTATAATTTAGCAATTTAGCTACAATAGTTGATGGGAATTTTCTGATTAGATGATTAGATTCAGTAGTGTTTTTATTATAATAGGTTTTTCCAGACACTAACTTTTCATCGTAATCTTTTATTTGATATAACAATTCAGTTATATCTTTATTTTTAATTAGAACATCATGATCATTAACTAAATCATTAATAATATTCATTGCATCAATTAAACGACGATCAAAATCAAAATTACTAATTTTTTCATCTTTAATATTAATTATATCTTTTAGATATTCTTTTTTTGTTTTTAATTCTTTTTTTATGATACTATTAATCTTAATTATTACATCATATTTATTTCTTAAAGCTTCATCTATTACGTTTTCTGCTTGTTCTATTTTAGTTTTTAAATATTGTAAGTTATTATAACTATTTATATAAACGATTGCTAAAATACCAACGATTACTATTATTATTAAAAATATTGTCATTTCTTATTCACCTATATATAAATATAACAAATTTGAATTTATTACGCAACTAAAGGTAGGTTAATTTGACATATTTAAAAAACGTGCTATAATATTTACTCAATTTGAGGGGTTGCTATGGAAAAACTATATAATGAAATTTATAAGGTTGTTTGGGATTATGAAAACCAAAGTAAAGAAATTGATATACACTTTGTTGAAAAAATTAAGGAGATTTATGTAACATATAATTCTTTAAGTAACTATGTAAAAAGAATTTTTTTTGGACATATTGATGGAAAAATTGTAGCGAAATATAATTCTCTTAATTCATCAATAACAGTAGATATTGAACGTTGGTATAGTTACTATAACAATATAGTTAAGCTATATAATATTAATGAACCTTTTTATAAATATTTATTGTTTGTACGTATAATAGTTCACGAATTAGAACACGCAAATCAACGTAATACAGCTTGGCATAAAGAAGGAATTGAATCTGATATTATTTTTAATACAGATTATTTATATTATGTGTTTTCTGATAAAATAAAAGATGAAGATATAAAACAAGCATTTATTCGTCAAAAGCAAGTTTATTTTAAATATTATAATTATTGTCCAGTGGAAAGATTAGCAGAATATAGTTCTAATTTGTTATGTGAAAAATGTGCTAATATTTATGCAAATGAAACTGGAAATCATATTCAAAAAATAGAAGATTATTTTGGTTTTAAACGATTAAGTGTGTTAGCTGATGCTTATTTAAAAATGGATTTTCCAACAAAGTTTTATATGGAACAGTTAGGAACAGGTGATTGTTATCCAATGATTGAGTCGCAAGCAGAAAAACTATCTTTAGTGGATAAGGCTCGATATGGTTTTCCTTTATGTGATGAAGAAAAAAATTATTTAGTAGAACAAAAAGAAATAATAAGAGCAAGATTGCAATAAATTAAATGTTTTGTTATAATAGTTTGTTGAGGAGAAGATGTTATGAAGAATGTTTTAAAAGGATTGTTAGTAACTTTAATTTCTTTTGTGTTAATAAATGCAAATGTTAATGCGATTGAAAAACCAGAGGTTACTGATCATGAAAAAATCAATGTTTATATATTTAGAGGAAATGGCTGTGGACACTGTCATAATGCAGTTACTTATTTTTATGGCTTAGGTGATGAATTTAAAGATTATTTCAATGTTGTTTTGTATGAAGTTTGGTATAATGAAGCTAATGCTTCACTTGGAAAAGCCGTAGCAACTGAATTAGGTAAAACATTTAGTGGAGTACCTTTCATTGTTGTAGGTGATACAAGTTTTGGTGGCTTTGGAGAAGGAACTGGTTTAGAAATTATTGAGGAAGCATTAGAGTCTTATCAAGATGATAAGTATAAAGATATTGTAGCTAAAGTTCAAAAAAGTAAAAAATTTGATATAAAGGAAGAAACCATTGAAGAAGCTGCTTACAATGAAGGAATTACTGATGTAGAACCAACTATTATTGAAGAGGAAAGTTCAAATGATACAGTGGTTGTAATTGTAATATTTTTAGTATTTATTGGCGGTTTTGGTGCTTTAATTTATTCATCAAGAAAAAAATAGGAAGAAATTCCTTTTTTTTAATTGGTAAAATAAATATATTATGTTATAATCATCTTAAGAATAAGAGGGTGTATTATGACATTAGAAGAAGCATATAGTGTTGGAAAAAAATATGGCTTTACATTTAATGGTATTGGGCCTTCTTTTAGTTTAATTAATAATAAGGTTGGAATATGTTTAAATCTTTTAGATCAAAAGTATGGGTATTTAAAAAGAAATTTTAGTTTTGAGAATCTTAATGAATTAGATGATTTTTTAAAAAAGTATAGCTTTTATTTAAGAAATAAAGATAAAGATAATATATATCTTTTACTAGATAATTATGAAATAGAAAACCCTATTATTCATTATAGTTTTGATATTATTAGAAAGAGTAAAGAACAAGTTGAAAATTATAATAAAAATGTGCTTTTAGCTGACATAAAACAGTTTTTAAACAGTTTTTACTTAGAGTTTGATAAAGTAATAAATAATGTTAAGGAAAAACTTTTAATAGAGCAAGATTACTATACAAAATTTAATTATTATAAGAAGTTATTATATAGATCTTACAATCAAGAAATAAATGATAATATTATTAAAGTTGATGATACTATTAAGGCTAAAATTGCTAAAATATTTGAGACTTTTAAAAAAGAACAATTGTTATTTCTTAACGCTTTTGCTTCTGAAGATAAAAGCATTGAAGAAGTTGAAAATTGGTATAAACAATTAATTTTTAGATGTCAGGAAGTTTTAATTGAAGAAGAAATTATTAAAGTTTTTTATGAAAAAAGAAAGTTTGAGGAAAATACTGATACCTTAAATAAGATGATAGACTATCTTCTTAATAATTCTGAAACAACTGAAATTGCTCAAAAAAAATTACAACAAATTAAAGATTCAGCTATTTTAGTAGAATCATATGATACATTTGTTAATGATTATAAAAGTAAAATAAAAGAAAAATACTTAACTTTAGATTTGAATGATGTATTAAGTTATAATCCATCGATATATGGAACTAAAAGAATAGAGTACAAAGTCTACCATGAAGAAAAAATTATTAATAATGATATAACTGAAATTAAACCTTTATATTATGCTTTGTCTGAAGAAAGTAAAATTGCTCTGACGCTTTTATATTCGCCGTTAAAGCCTATTTTAAATTATATAATTGAGCAAGCTTATCGAAAAAATACATCCTTTAATTTTAACACTCGTGAATTTAAAAATATATATCAAAAATTAATAAAATGTTTAGATAATAGTGAAAATTTGGTGGTTAAGTTAAAATATTTTAAACCAGTTATGTTGGAAAACTATGATTTGTTTATAAAATCATTGGTTAAGATTGCTAAAATAATTTGTTCTAGCTATTTAAAGTTACCTTTTGATTTAAAATTATATTCTTTAAATTTTGATGATTGCTTTATTACTGGTAGTGATAGAGTTATTCAAAATGGTGATAGTGTTGTTAAGATAGTTGATGCAAAAGCAAATAGTTTTATAATTTATAGTCCTGTAAAGATAAATCTTAATTCTAAAAATAATTTGTTTGAATTAGAGAATAATAATAATGTTATTTATTTTCCTAATTTTAACAATAAATGTATTGATAGTGATATTGTTACAAATGTGGCCATTTTTGAAGAAGGTTATAATGTTATTAATGTAGCTGGTGATAATCTGTTAGTTGTTACTAATTTTAGTTTACAAAATAAACTATTATTTATAGATACAGTAATGTCAGGAATATCAAAAGATGAAAAATAAATGTATAAATTTTTTAAAAGACTTTAATAAGTCTTCTTTTAATTATAAGTTGTTCTTTATTATTAAGAGTTTAATATTTCTGTTTTTTTTATTTCTATTAAAAGTTCCTGTGATTTTGATTAGAGAATTAGCTTTGGATTTAATTTTAGAGATATTTAAATTAAATATAGTTATAAAAATTTTCTATTGGTTATTTGAGGTATTATATTATCTTATAATATTAGTAGCGATAAAAAAATTAATATCAGAAGAATGAAACATTAATTTAGACTTGATAAAAGTGCTGTTTTGGTGTATTCTTTTTTGTATGTCAAGGAAGTGGTTTTTGTGGAAAAAATTATTAATATTGCAGTTGTTGCACACGTTGATGCAGGTAAAAGTACTTTAGTAGATGCTTTATTAGAACAAAATGGAGTTTTTGATTCACATCAAGAATTAGTTGCTTGTGTAATGGATAGCAATGATATAGAAAGAGAAAGAGGAATAACAATATATTCTAAAAACTGTGCTATTAGATATAAAGATTATAAAATTAATATTGTTGATACTCCAGGCCATGCTGATTTTTCCTCTGAAGTTGAAAGAGTTATCAAAACGGTTGATACGGTAGTTTTATTAGTAGATTCTGCTGAAGGTCCGATGCCTCAAACGAGATTTGTTTTAAAGAAAGCTTTAGAACAAAATTTAAGGCCAATTTTATTTATTAATAAAATTGATAAAAAAGATGCAAGAGTAAAAGAAGTAGTGGATATGACTTTTGATTTATTCTTAGAACTTAATGCTACAGATGAACAATTAGATTTTCCAATTATTTATGGAATAGCTAGAGATGGAATTGCTAAGTATAATTTAGAAGATGAAAATGATAATATATCACCGTTATTAGAAACTATTGTTAATAATGTAGAACCATTTAAGGGTACTGAAAGTGATGATTTGCAATTACAAATATCAGCCTTAGATTATGATGAATATATTGGGCGTTTAGGTATTGGAAGAGTAAATAAAGGTGTTATCAGAAATGGTGAAACTGTTAGTTTAATTAAAAATGATGGCACTAAAAGTTCATTTAAGATAATTAAAATGTTTGTTAATGAGGGTATTGCCAAAGTAGAAAAAAAAGAAGCTTATTATGGAGATATTGTAATTATAGCTGGTTGTAGTCATATATCAATTGGAGATACTATTTGTAAGTTAGGAACTATTAATCCGCTACCTCCAATTGTAATTGAACAACCAACATTAGCAATGAACTTCTTAGTTAATAATAGTCCTTTTTGTGGACAATCTGGTAAGTTTTTAACTTCAAGACATATTAAAGAACGTTTAGACAAAGAGTTAGAAACTAACGTAGGATTACTGGTTGAGGAATTACCAAATAGTGATGGTTATAAAGTTAGTGGTAGAGGTGAATTGCATTTATCAATCCTTTTAGAAAATATGCGTCGTGAAGGGTTTGAATTGTCAGTATCTAAACCAGAAGTTTTATTAAAAGAAGTTGATGGGATAAAAAGTGAACCATTTGAAAAAGTAATTATTAATGTTCCAAGCGATTATTCAGGAACTATTATTAATGATTTACAAGAAAGAAAAGCTATGCTTGAATTAGTAGAAAATACTGATGAATATGTTCATTTAGTATTTAGTGCTCCAACTAGAGGATTAATTGGATATCGTAGTTCATTTATTACCAACACTAAGGGTGAAGGTATTATGGTACGTAGTTTTGATGGTTATAAACCATATGTAGGTCCTATTACGAGAAGAAAAAATGGTGTTTTAGTATCTATGGAAAATGGTAAAGCACTTGGATATTCTTTATGGAATTTAGAAGATAGAGGAACGCTTATTATTGAACCAGCTACAAATGTATATTGTGGTATGATAATTGGTATTCATAATAGAGAAAATGATTTGGATGTTAATCCGTGCAAAAATAAGAATTTAACTAATACAAGAGCTAGCGGAAGTGATGAAGCTATTAATTTAACAAAACCAAAAACATTTAGTTTAGAAGAGGCTTTAGAATTTATTGATGATGATGAATATGTTGAAATTACCCCAACTGATATAAGACTTAGAAAAAAGATTTTAGATCCAAAAGAAAGATTTAAAAATAATCGTTAAAAAACACAGATATTTAATATCTGTGTTTTTTTGTTAATAGAATTTACAAATTGTAGTAGTACAATCATATGCTTCATATGTATCTATTGGACTATTATTGTTTTTCTCTGTTACTGTAACTATAATTCTTATTCCTACAAAACCACCTTTATTATTGTTTACACCTTCTATGTAACCTTCTAAATGTATATTTTTTTGATTTCCATAATATTCACGAACTTCTTTTGTTAAATAGCCATCGTTATAATTCTTTTCAGCTGTTCCAATTGCATCTTTTAAAATATCATTAGCATACGTTTCAAGTTTGGCAAATTCACTACCATCATTTTTATTGGCGCAATCTTTCATGTTTCTTCCTGTAATCAAAGTAGCTGACATCGAGACATCTTCGTATGAGTCGTCGTATGTACCATATTTACATTTTTCAGTAGATGATCCGTTGTTACTAGACCCGCTATTACTAGATCCACTACTTGAACTTCCGCCGCTACTATTACCACCACCGCTTGACGGGGTCGATATCTTTTTCCAACTAGCAGTAAGAGTAATATCGCTGTTGATTGGATTTTCAAAATTATATTTTGATTTACCAAGAAGCCATCCATCAAAGTAATAGCCGTTTCTGGTTGGATATGCAGAAAATGCTCTTTCTCCTTCTCTTACTCTTTGACTATCAACTGCTGTTCCGCCATTAGAGTTAAAAGTAACGGTATAATATTTAACGGCATTAATAGTAAGAGTAGCAGTTTGAGGTTCGGTTTGATTTCCAGAGTTATCTTTGCCTACTATTTTAATTTCATAAGAACCAGGATTTTTATATTTAGAATAATCAATTCTTTGGCCGCGATCTGGATTATAAAATTCTATATAACAATCTTGTTTACTATTATCAGTACATGAGCTAACGAAATCACTGGCATAATAGGAATCTTCATCAGTTATAGTAATATTCTTTGGGGTTAAAACTGGAGCTTGGGTATCGACAACTCTTAATTGCGTTTTCATTTTGGTGCCGGCTATATCAAAATTGACATTGTAATAACCGGTTTTGTTTGGAATAAAGCTAAGACATTTAAAATAATCGACATTATTTTCAACAATCATTTCTTGATTCCTTATTTTATTAATAATGTTTATTTCTTCTTCTGTGCAAGAGCTTAAATCTTCATCATAAGTAAAATCTTCATCATAACTTATTTGAATATCTTTTGTTTGAATATTTTCTAATACTTTAAAGTAACTTAATACCGAGGGGACCTTATTATAAATTTCTACTTCTATGTAGTCTTTTAAAGTGATTTTTCCTGTTGGTTTATCATTTGTGTTGTCGTAAAAGTAATTTGTTATAAAAAATGTAACTAAAATAATTATAACTACAGTTACTATAGAAACTATAGTGATTATTCTATTTTTTTTTACATGTGATTGATTGAAAAAAAATCTTCTTCCTATTTTTACCATTTTTAAAACCTTCTTTTTATTTTCTAATATTATATTAACATAAATTTATATATAATCTCTATATTTTTAATATTATTTGACAAAAAAAACAGAAAATTAATTTTCTGGTAATGCTATAGTATTTAGCTTAAATACTCTTTTGCCGTTTTGATTTAAATAATATCTTGCGACTTCAGTTGTTGTTCCATTAACTGTTTGAGATACTATTCCTTCTAAAACGTAACCAACAATTCCTTTTCCGCTTTTGTTATACACAACATATGGATTTATTTTTCCTCGTAAACCTATATGGCCAGATGAATTTATCCAATTATTTAATTTTTCTCCTTCAGCATGTTGTAATTTGTAAATTTCATTTGCATATGTGTAGGTGCTTAATTGTGCTTCATTTTCTGAAATGGCACAATTTTTATTGTTAATTATCATTGTTACAACTGGATATGATTTTTTATCGTATTCTAAATTACCATATGAGCATGTAGTTGAATTATTATTGCTATTATTGTTATTGTTGTTGTTTTGGTTCTTAGTCCATTTTGCTGTTAACGTAATATTTGATGTTACACTAGTATTGAAATTGTATTTATTTTTTCCTAAATACCATCCTTCAAAAGTATAGCCAGATTTTGTGGGGTTATTTGGTTGGTAAGCTTTGTCATTTTCAATAACAGTTTGGCTTTCAATGTTTGAACCACCATTAGAATTAAATGTAACTGTATATGTTTTTACTTCTGGTTTAGGTAAAATTGTAAGTTTTGTATTTACTGGTAGAGAGATATTTCTACTATCGTCTAATGCTACTATAACAATATCGTAAGTACCTGGAGATGTGTAATTTTCAAAATTTAATTCATCATTTTCATAATCTGCATAATAATATTTATATGTACATTCACCCTTGCTATTATCAGAACATGATTCAATAAAATCAGTAATTTTATAAGATTCTCCTTCAGTAATTTTCACTTCTTTTAATGTTACTTGTGGAGCAGTTGTATCTACGACGTTTAATAAAACTGTGTAATCTTTTTCGTTAAAGTTTACAATAATATCATATTTTCCAATAGCATAAGGTATTTTAGTAACGCAAACATATGGATCCGTACCTTCCGTAATAGGAATATTATTATTTTCTATATCATTAATAATATCTAATTGCTCTTGAGAACAATTATTTAAATTGTTTTCTAGTGGAAGATTTTCTGGGTAAGTAATTGTTATTTTATCAACGTCAAAGTTTTCTAATTTTTCAAAATAACTTGTTTTTTCTGGCATTAAAGTATTTACTTCAACACTAAGTTCGTTTCTTACAATAATTTTTTCTTCTGGCTTGTAACTTGTTTTTGATTTAAAGAATTTCGTTGATGCAAAAAATATTATTAAAGCTACAATAATAAATGCAATAACAGTGATTGTAATAATTCTTGTTTTTTTAGAATGTTTATTATCAAAGAAGAACTTTCTTCCAAATTTAACCATGGTATACCAACTCCCTAATTCATATGTATATGATAACATTTTCTTTAGATAATAGCAAACGAGATTATAAAATTTACGTGATTTTAATAAATTTTTAGTTATTTTTTATTTAAAAGCCGGGTTTTTTTAGGGATTTTTCTTGAAAAGGTAAATATTTTGTGGTAAGATTAAGAACGCAGTTATATATATTTTATATAACTTGATTAGTGGAAGGGAATGCGGATTTGCCCATACCACTAACGCGAATAATATTTTATAGGAGGTGTTTTCGTGGCAAAAGAAGTCGTAAAGAGAATTAAATTACAAATTGAAGCAGGTAAAGCAACACCAGCTCCACCAGTTGGAACAGTTTTAGGTCCAGCAGGTGTTAATCTAGGAGAATTCTGTACTAAGTTTAATGAAGCTACTAGAGATAAAATGGGAGATGTTGTTCCTTGTGAAATTTCTGTATATGATGATCGTTCTTTTGATTTTGTTTTAAAAACTTCACCAGCTGCTTTCTTAATTAAAAAGGTTGCTAAAGTACAAAAAGGTAGTGCTAAAGGCGCTAACCAAGTTATTGCAACAATTACAAAAGATGAATTAAGAAGTATTGCTGAAACTAAGTTGCCTGATTTAAATGCATATACTGTTGAAGATGCAATGAAAATCGTTGAAGGTACAGCACGTAACATGGGAGTTGCGGTTGAAGGACTTAATGATGCTGAATTAGCTGAACAAGGTAAAGAAGCATTAGCTGAAGAAAAAGAACAAGCAAAACGTGAAGCGCAACTTGCTGAAATGGAAGCAGAAGCAGCAGAAGATGCATCTGTTGAAGTTCCAGTAATTGGCGAAGAAGAAAAAACAGAAGAATAATTAAATTTTTAAAAATATAAAATCCGCTAATAAACCACAGTTAGGAGGAAAGATAATGAAAGTTCATGGAAAAAAATATGTGGAAGCATCTAGTAAAGTAGAAAAGAATAAGGCTTATACTTATACTGATGCAGTAAGTTTAGTAAAAGAAACTGCTACTACTAAATTTGATAGTACTGTAGAAGTTGCTATTAAACTTAACATAGATTCAAAGAAAGCTGATCAACAATTAAGAGGATCTTTAGTATTACCAAACGGAACTGGTAAAGTTAAGAGAATTTTAGTCATAGCTAAAGGTGAACAAGCTGCCAAAGCTAAAGAACTTGGAGCTGATTTTGTTGGAGATGTTGATATGATTAATAAAATTGAAACTGAAGGATGGTTTGAATATGATGTAATCGTAGCAACTCCAGATATGATGCCTCTTTTAGGTAAAATCGGTAAAATCTTAGGACCTAAAGGTTTAATGCCAAATCCTAAGACTGGAACTGTGACACCAAATGTTGAAAAAGCAATAAATGATATCAAGAGTGGTATGGTTGAATATAAAAATGACCAATATGGTAATATCCATGCTATAATTGGTAAGGTTTCTTTTGATAATAATAAATTAGAAGAAAACTTATGTTATGTTGTTAGTACAATTGCTAAAGCAAAACCTGCTACAGTAAAAGGTACTTTTATTGAAAACATAGCAATATCAAGTACAATGGGTCCTGGAATTAAAATTGATAAAAATTCTTTTGACATTTAAGGATTTATTGCATATAATACAAGTTAGAAAAAGCGATTCGCCTAAGACAGTAGGGACTTTATAGTTTAATAATCCTACCGAGGGAACTTAAATATACGATAATTTTAAGCTTCCCGTGCCCGGAAGCTTTTCTAATATATAAAAGGAGGATGTTATGGCAAGTCAAAAAATTCTTGATATGAAGAAAAATGTAGTTTCAGAAATTGTTGATAAAATTAATAATAGTGAAACTGTTATTGTATTCCAATATCAAGGCTTAACAGTATCTGATTTAAGTGAACTTAGAAAAAGCTTAAGACCAGTAGATGCTGAAGTAAAAGTTTACAAAAATACTTTACTAAAAAGAGCTTTAGACGAAGTTAATGTTGATTTAACTGATTTCTTAGAAGGTCCAAATGCTATCCTTTTTGGTAAAAACTTGTTAGAACCTATTAAAGTAATATCTGAATTTGCTAAGAAAAATAACAAATTAGATATTAGAGTAGGTATCATAAGTGGATCAAGAGCAGACTTAGATGTAATTAAAGATTATGCTTCAATTCCATCAAGAGAAGGCTTACTAACAATGTTAGCTGGTGGAATGATCCAATATGTAAGAGATTTAGCTATTGGCTTAAATCTTTATGCTGAACAATTAGAAAAATAAGAAAGGAATGAAATAAAAATGGCAAAATTAACAAGAGAAGATTTTATCAGCGCTTTAAAAGAAATGACAATTCTTGAAGTAAAAGAATTAGTAGATGCAATGAAAGAAGAATTTGGAGTAGATCCAAGTGCTGTAGCTGTTGCTGCTGCTCCAGCTGCTGCTGAAGAAGCTGGTTCAACAACTAAAACTGTTGTATTAAAATCAGCTGGTGCTAACAAAATTGCTGTAATTAAAGTTATTAAAGAAATTACAGGATTAGGATTAGTTGAAGCTAAAGCTATTGCTGACAATGGTGGTAACTTAAAAGAAAATATTGCTGCTGATGAAGCTGAAGCATTAAAAGCTCAATTAACTGAAGCTGGTGCTGAAGTAGAATTAGTTTAATTAAAATATTAAACTTAAATAGAAAAATGCAAATGAAAAATCGTTTGCATTTTTTGTATAGGTAAATTTAGTAATCTTATTGATTTTTTTAGAATTTTTGGGTATACTTTAAAAGTAGGAGAATAAAGATGAGAAGAGTAATCGAAAATATATTAAAAGTCTTAGCTATAATATTAGTAGTTTCTTGGATAGCAATGGTATTTATTGACTACTTTAAAGCAAAGGATGAAAAAGATCCACTATTCTGTATAAAGAAAGAAACGAAAGTATATTCAGATGGTGAAGTGTTTATTTGTACAGGTTTAGGGTATAAGATGTATCGTTATGAAAGAGAAACAATAAGTGCTATAGAGTTTGGACCATTCTTTATAAAAGAAAGAACAAGTGCAAAAGAATAAGCACTTTTTTTATTGCTTTAATAAAATTCATAATATATAATACTATTTGTCAGGTGATCATTATGAAATTAAATAAAAATGGTTGGGGTTTATCTCAAATGCTGTGGATGAGTGGCATAATATTATTTTTCTTTTTGGTTGTTGTAGTTCTTATTTATAATCTATATAATTCTTTAGATTTAGATATGAATTCTAAAGAAAGTGTTGATAGACTTTCTTATGAACAAATGGAAGAGGATTTGGAAGAAGCGGCCACAAAATATATGGAATATAATTATAGTAATTTTTCTGATACTGGAGATATTTGGTTAACAAAGGATCAATTATTTAAAGCCGGATTATTTATGGAATATTTATATGAAGATTGTGAAGCTTATACAATCAGTAATAAAATAAATGGAAATATAAGTTCAAAAGCTTATATAAAATGTGAAGATTATGTTACTAGTGGTTATGATAACTAGTAATATTTTTTTGTTGACATAAATATAATAAAATGATATAGTATCTATGCATTTGTAAATTGGGTTCTATGTAGGTAGAACCTAATTTAATGGGGTATTTGATACACCAGGATGTGTGTATATGGAAGGAGGATTTACATGCCAACAATTAACCAAATTGTTAAGAACAAGAGAGGACATAAGAAAAGAAAAAGAAAAAGTCCAGTATTAAACATTGGATTTAACACTTTACAAAGAAAACAAACTACTACTGATAGCCCTCAAAAAAGAGGAGTTTGTACAAGAGTAGGAACTAAAACTCCTAAAAAACCAAACTCAGCTTTAAGAAAATATGCTCGTGTTAGACTTTCAAATGGTAAAGAAGTTGATACTTATATTCCAGGTGAAGGACATAACTTACAAGAACACAGCGTTGTATTAGTTCGTGGTGGACGTGTTAAAGACTTAATCGGTGTTCGTTATCACATTGTACGTGGTACACTTGATACTCAAGGAGTTAATAATCGTCGTCAAGGACGTAGTAAATATGGTACAAAGAAACCAAAAAATTAGTAAAGGAGGATAAATAATGCGTAAAAGAAGAGCAGTAAAAAGAGACGTGTTACCAGATCCTATCTATAATTCAAAGGTAGTTACTAAATTAGTAAACCAAATTATGCAAGATGGAAAAAAAGGTATCGCGCAAAAAATATTATATGATGCTTTTAAAATTGTTGAACAAGAAACAGGGAAACCTGCTATGGATGTTTACAATCAAGCACTTGAAAATATTAAACCAGCATTAGAAGTTAAATCTCGTCGTGTTGGTGGATCAAACTATCAAGTACCAATGGAAGTTACTGATGAAAGAAGTCAAGCATTAGCACTTCGTTGGTTAGTAAATTATGCAAAATTAAGAAATGGAAAGGGTATGGCCATTAATTTAGCAAAAGAAATCATCGATGCTTCTGAAGGTACTGGTGGAGCTGTTAAAAAGCGTGAAGATACTCATAAAATGGCTGAAGCAAATAAAGCATTTGCTCATTATAGATGGTAGTTATATATGGCAAGAGACGTTAGTTTAGATAAAATTCGTAATATCGGAATTATGGCACATATCGATGCCGGAAAAACTACTACTACTGAAAGAATCTTATTCCATACTGGGATAACTCATAAAATTGGAGAAACTCACGATGGTGAATCTCAAATGGACTGGATGGAACAAGAAAAAGAACGTGGTATTACAATTACTAGTGCGGCAACAACTGCACACTGGAAAGGATATCGTTTAAATATTATCGATACTCCAGGTCACGTAGACTTTACAATTGAAGTACAAAGAAGTTTAAGAGTATTAGATGGTGCTGTTGCATTAATTGATGCTCAAGCTGGTGTAGAACCTCAAACTGAAACAGTTTGGAGACAAGCTAATGAATATAAAGTTCCAAGAATGATTTGTGCTAATAAAATGGGAAAATTAGGAGCTGACTTCTATTATAGTTTAAAAACTATTGGAGATAGATTAGGCGCGAAAGCTGCTCCAATTGAACTTCCTATTGGTGCTGAAAGTGAATTTTGTGGAGTTGTTAACTTAGTTACAATGAAAGCTTATAAATTTGATGGCTCTGAAATGGAAAATGCAGAAGAAATTGCAATTCCAGAAGACATGAAAGCAAAAGCTGAAGAATATAGAGCTAAGTTGATTGAAGAAGTTGCTGACTTTGATGAAGAATTAATGATGAAATATCTTGAAGGTGAAGAAATTACTGAAGCAGATCTTAAAAAAGCAATCAGAACTGCTACATTATCAGTTGAATTCTTCCCAGTATTATGTGCTGATGCCTTAAGTAACCAAGGTATTAAACCATTATTAGATGCTGTAATTGATTACTTACCATCTCCACTTGATGTTGAAGCTATTGAATGTACTGATGCAAATGGAAATGACGTATTACGTCGTCCAGATGATAAAGAACCATTCACAGCATTAGCATTCAAAATTATGACTGACCCATACGTAGGAAGATTATCATTCTTCAGAGTATACTCAGGAGTATTAACAAGTGGTTCTTATGTGCTTAACTCAACAAAAGGTACAAAAGAAAGAATTGGACGTATCTTACAAATGCATGCTAACCAAAGAAAAGAAATTTCTGAAGTTTATGCAGGAGAAATTGCTGCAGCAGTAGGACTTAAGAATACTACTACAGCTGATACATTATGTGATGAAAAACATCCATGTGTAATGAAAGGTATGGAATTCCCAGCTCCAGTTATTGATATTGCTATTGAACCAAAAAGTAAAAATGATCAAGATAAGATGGCTATCGCTATTCAAAAATTAGTTGAAGAAGATCCAACTTTAAGAGTTAAAACTGATCATGAAACTGGTCAAACAGTATTATCTGGTATGGGAGAACTTCACTTAGATGTAATTATCGACAGAATGAGAAGAGAATTCAATGTTGAATGTAATAGTGGAAAACCACAAGTTGCATATCGTGAAACTTTAACTCAAGCTGCTGAATGTGAAGGAAAATACATTAAACAATCTGGTGGACGTGGACAATATGGACATGTTTGGGTTAAATTTGAACCAAACCATGAAAAAGGATATGAATTCGTTGATGCTATCGTTGGTGGTGTAGTTCCTCGTGAATATATTCCGGTAACTGATAAAGGATTACAAGAAGCAATGGCTGGAGGAATTCTAGCTGGATATCCTATGGTAGACGTTAAAGCTACACTATTTGATGGTTCTTACCATGATGTAGACTCATCAGAAATGGCATTCAAAATTGCTGCTAGTATGGCTTTAAAAGAAGCTAAAAATAAATGTAAACCAGTTCTTCTAGAACCAATCATGAAAGTTGATGTAGTTGTTCCTGAAGAATATATGGGTAATGTAATGGGAGATTTAACATCTCGTCGTGGACGTCCATTGGGACAAGAATCAAGAGGGAACGCATTACAAATTTCTGCAATGGTTCCACTTGCTGAAATGTTTGGATATGCGACATCATTACGTTCAAACTCACAAGGTCGTGGTAACTTCACAATGGTATTAGATCATTATGAAGAAGTGCCTAAATCAATCGCTGAAGAAATTATTAAGAAAAACAGCGTTAACTAAAAATAATACTTGAAAATTAATCAAGCATTAGATAAAATATAATAGTATATGTGAAAGGAGAAAGAAAATGGCAAGAGAAAAATTTGATCGTTCAAAAGAACACGTTAATATTGGTACCATTGGACACGTTGACCATGGTAAAACAACATTAACAGCTGCTATTACAAAATATTTTGGTAACTTTGTTGATTATGCTGATATTGATAAAGCTCCAGAAGAAAGGGAAAGAGGTATTACTATTAATACTGCTCACGTTGAGTATCAAACTGAAAAACGTCATTATGCTCACGTTGACTGCCCAGGACATGCTGACTATGTTAAAAACATGATCACAGGTGCTGCTCAAATGGATGGTGCTATCCTTGTAGTTTCTGCATCTGATGGACCAATGCCTCAAACTAGAGAACATATCTTACTTGCTAGACAAGTTGGAGTTCCTAAGATTGTTGTATTTATGAATAAATGCGACCAAGTTGATGATCCAGAATTATTAGATTTAGTAGAAATGGAAATCAGAGAAGTATTAGGAGATTTCGAATTTGATACTGAATGTCCTATTATTCGTGGTAGTGCTTTAAAAGCATTAGAAGGTGATGAAGCTAACGCTCAAGCTATTCGTGATTTAATGGCTGCTGTTGATGAATATATCGATGCTCCAGTTAGAGATGTTGATAAACCTTTCTTAATGAGTATTGAAGACGTATTCACAATTTCAGGACGTGGTACAGTTGTTACTGGACGTGTTGAAAGAGGAGTATTAAATATCAATGACGAAGTTGAAATCGTTGGATTAAAAGATACTAGAAAAACAGTTGTTACTGGTATTGAAATGTTTAGAAAATCACTTGACTTTGCTCAAGCTGGTGACAATGCTGGTGCATTACTTCGTGGTATTTCACGTGACGATGTTGAACGTGGACAAGTTTTAGCTAAACCAGGAAGTGTTACACCTCATAAAAAATTCAAAGCTAGAGTTTATGTTCTATCTAAAGAAGAAGGCGGACGTCATACTCCATTCTTCTCAAATTATAGACCACAATTCTACTTCAGAACTACTGATGTAACAGGAGTTATCGAACTTCCTGCTGGAACTGAAATGGTTATGCCTGGTGATAACATCGACATGACTGTTGAATTAATTGCTCCAGTTGCACTTGAAAATGGTACTAAATTCTCAATTCGTGAAGGTGGACGTACTGTTGGTGCTGGATCAGTTTCTGAAATTATTGAATAATAATTATTAAAAAAGCGAGTAATCGCTTTTTTTCTTTGTTTAAAAATTTTAATAAATATGATATTCTTATACATAGAGTGGGAAGAATTAATATGGCAAGAAGAAAGAAAAAGAAATTAAAAGGGGCATTTAAATTATTATTTGTTTTAATTGGGGCTTTTGTTTTATTAAATTATCTTCATACTTATGAAGTTACTGAGAATAAAAAGCTATTAGAAAAAAAGCAAAAAGATCAAAATTATCAACAATGTTTAAATGATAGAGAAATACCAGAAGAAATTGTTAATAACTTAAAGGCTTTAGAAAACTCATTAAACGAATATATAGCAAAATATAATGTAGGATTTAAATATGAAGAATTAAATTATGATTATTCATTATCTTATGACTCCGATAAAGTATTTTATGGAGCAAGTTTAATAAAATTAGTTGATGCCATTTATTTACTTGATAATGATATTGATTTGAGTTTAACTAAAAAGTATGAAAGTTCTTATAAAAGAGCTTTTAGTAGTAAGATGGATAAACGTACTGTTGGAGAAAATGTATCATTAAAAGATTTAATGGAGTATGCTATTTCGGTAAGTGATAATACAGCTCATTTAATGTTAATTGACTATATTGGATTTGATAAATTACAAAACTACGGGAAATCACTGGGAGGAAAAGTAATATTGCAGGGTGGAGATAAATTTGGAAATCAAACTGCAGATGATACAATGATTTATTTAAATAAAGCATATGAACTCATCAATAATCATAAAAACGGAGAATTACTTAAAAATGCCATGTTAAATACAGAAGATAATCATTTAAATTTTGATAATATTGTTTTTGGACATAAGTATGGAAGTTATGCCTCTTACTATCATGATATTGGAATTTATTTTGCTAATGAGCCTTATTTGATTTCTGTATTAACGACTCACGATAGTAATCGAAGTATAGTTACGAACATTAGTAAAAAAGTTTATGAAATCCATAATAAGATAGTAGAGGAAAAAGAAATTTATTGTTACAATTTAGCCTATAATTAAAAAAAGTTATCGATTGATAACTTTTTAGTTTTCTTTCTTATTAAATTCTTTAGCTAACAAATTATTTTCTTGCAAGTATACGTAATCATTATGGTTGATTATTAAATCATATTCGCCAATAAATTCATAAACGTTTGGGTTAAAACCAAATTTAAATCTATTTAAGCCATAGTACGGGTTTCGATGGGTAAAGTCTCCGGTCATCCCGTTTAAATCTAAGAACTTATAATCATCTTTATAGTATTCAATTAATTTATGATGAATAAAATAGTTAGCATTAAATTTTAAATATTTTTTGTCATACCAGCTAGAGTAGATTGTTACTACACTATTATGTTTAATTATTATGGCTCCAGCTATATAAATTTCTTTGTTATCTTTTAAACCTTTAGTTCCTTCAAGAATATCATTTTTATATGAAAGAATAATTCTATCTGAATTCATTTTAATATTAATATTTTCTTCAGTTGCTTCTCTTATTAACATTTCGTTATAAATCGTGTTTTTTTCAATTTCTCGATCGTATTCAATACGAGCATTTATTAGATAATCTTCATAATCAATTTTTACTAAAAATAAATCAATACTATTATCTTTATTAAATATCGTGTATAGATCGCGATAAAAATAATCATCTTTATTATATTCTTTCGGCATCATTTTTAAGAATGTTTCTAATTGTTTTTCTTTTCCTTTTTCAAATACTAAACCTCTTTTAATTGCTTTATTAATCTTGTTACGAGTGTTTTTAGTATATTGATTAGGAGTTATAGTACTTAAATCAATTAGACCATTAAAACGTGGTAATGACGATTCAAAATATAAATTGTTTTTAAGTTTTAGGTATTTAGCGTTAGCCAAGATATCCCTAATTTTTAGATTTTCATTGTAATTTGTTTCTTTTGTTTTATTATTAATTTGACCAATAGCTATAAAGGGATTTAATTTAATAAATGCAATATTCTTTTGAGAAAAATAATCTTTTAGTTCAATTGTAAATTCGTTTAGCAACCTTTCGTCAGTGTAATCTATCAAAAAACCATTTGGAGCATAACCATAGTGTATTTTTCCTTTTATTTTTTTTATTAAAATTAATGTTCCCGCAATAATATCATCTTCATTATTTACATAACCAATATATTCAAAATCATAGCCACGTTCTCCCATCAATAGAGCATACTTTGATGTTTGATAAAAATTAGATAAAATATGATGATTAGCAAAGTTATCAAATTCAACACTTGTTAATGACTTTATACTCATAGAAAATCCCTCTTTTGCCAGTGTATTATATCAAAATAAGTGCTTTTTGTCTACGTAAAAGTAATTGACAGAAACTATAAAAAATATTAATATATAATCATAAGGAGGCTATCAAAATGAAAACAAATGAAAAGAAATTATCTGGAAAAAAAGGTTCTACACTAAAAGGTTTAAAAAAAGTACTTAATATATATATATATCAATCAATAATAAGTTCGATTTTTATTTTTGTTTTGGGATTAGTGTTCTTATTTAATCCAACTATTGCAACTAGAACTGTTGAGATATTCACTGGTGTGATTTTAATGATTTTAGGGTTGAGTGCAACATTTAATTACTTTAGTAAAGGGACATTAAAGATATTTAATTTTAATTTGGCGTATGGGATTGTTTCTATTTTTTTAGGATTTTTGATACTTATAAATCCCTTTACTTTAGTGAACATTTTAACTTGTATTTTTGGTATTTGGTTGTGTATTAGTGGCTTAATAAAAGTTAATCATGGTTTAAATTTTAGAAAGGTTAAAGAAGATAGTTGGTTGCTTACTTTTGTAATCGGCTTACTTACTTTAGCATTTGGAATTGTTGTTATTATAAATCCGTTTATTAACTTATACTTAACTCAAGTACTAGGAATGTTTATTAGTGTATATGCTGTACTTGATTTTACAGAGTCAGTATTATTAAAGCAAAGGGCTTCATCTTTTTTGAAGTTATTTAAGTAGAGGCGACTTATGAAATTAGAAAAATTTGATTATCAAATTGGTAATAAAAGAAAGAAAAATACTTTTTTAATATTAGGATTAGTTTGTTTAGGAGCTTTTGTTACTATTATATTATATCGGACCTTTGCTAGGTTTGAAGTAACTAATTCTTATAATATAATTGGAGGTAAAGTAGCAGATTTTTCAATTGCAGATGGTCTTAGTATGTATTTAGTTGCAGAAGATGGGACGGAATCGCCGACAAGCATTATACCATTAGAAGATGAATATGTTTATGATGCAACCAGAAGTAAATGTGTAAATGGAACAGAAATTATTTATGATAAGGAAAATGATTCTATTAGTATAGATGAGTCTGCTGGTGATACATGTAATGTTTATTTTAATTATATTCCTTTAGCAACTCAGACTTTATATGCTTTTGGTTATACATTGAGTGATGTAAAAGAAGGAATTCCATATGGTCCAGATGGAACTAATGAATCTGGATTTTATAAAACGGAAGATGATTATGGAATTAGTTATTATTATTATACTGCTTTATCAGATATGCCTCCATATATTTCATTTTATGATTATGGTGAAGGTTATTCATATTTTTTAGTAAGAATAAATGGTAATGGTAGTATTAGACTATTAACTGATTTTACTAACTATACAGCTTATAATGATGTTGCTAATGATAATAAAGTCTATTTGGGATATGTATACAATGAATTAGGGGTTGAAAACATAGAAAATTTTCAGTCTAGTGCAATAAAAAATGTTATTGATAATCATCACAATACTTTTGACAATTCCTTGTTGTCAGATGCTATTTTCTGTAACGATAGAAGTTTATATGTAGAGGAATATGGTGAAAAAGAATCTGATGATTTTGTTGATGATAATGGAAACGATACAACTTATTATGGAGCATATTATAGAATTAGAAATAATACTCCTAGTTTAAAATGTAAAAATAAAAATGATGCGTTTACTATTGATGATACGCAAAATGGTAATGGATTACTAGACTATCCAGTTGGTTTGTTAACGGCAGATGAAGCTTATATGACTAATATTAATTCTTGGTTATATTCTTCTTGGGCTAGTGTAGATAATATAACAATGTCTCCCGCGATGTTTAAGGATGGCGTGGCATATATTTATGGCTCAAAGGATAGCGAGTTAGTACCAGTTAGTATATCTGAGTTTAACGATTTTTCTGAAGTTATTAATGTTAAATATGGTGTTACTATAACTGGCAGCGATGGTTATTATGATATTACTCAATAAAAGTAGTTAAAACTACTTTTTTTGTTTGATTGAAAGACAAAATAAAGTATAATAATAATAGAGGTGTTGAAAAGTGAGAATAAAAAATTTAACTGGCAGAGAAATATTAGATAGTAGAGGTAATCCAACAGTTGAAGTTGAGCTTTTAACTGATAATGGAATTAGTGTGATCGCATCAGTTCCTTCTGGTGCTTCAACAGGAAGTAGAGAAGCATTAGAATTACGCGATAAAGATAATCATAGATATCATGGATTGGGAGTTTGTAAGGCAGTTAGTAATATAAATACAATAATTAAAAATAATTTAATTGGAATGGAAATAAATCAAGTAGAAATTGATAAAACATTGAATTTGCTTGATAGTACTGAAAACAAAAGCTATTTAGGAGCCAACGCAATATTAGGAGTTTCTTTAGCTTGTTTAAAAGCTGCGGCGCAAAATGAGGGTAAAGAACTATATGAGTATGTGTCATCGGGAAAAGTAAGTTTACCTATGCCAATGATGAATATTATTAATGGTGGAAAGCATGCTGATTCAGGATTAGAATTACAAGAATTCATGATTGTACCTGTTGTAAGAAGTTTCAAAGAACGTTTAAGAGCTGGTTCAGAAATATTTCACACTTTAAAAAAAATATTATCATCACGTAATGAAAGTACAGCCGTTGGTGATGAAGGAGGATTTGCTCCTCGTTTAGCCACGAATAAAGAAGCTTTAGATGTAATAGTTAAAGCTATATCAGATAGTGGTTATATACCAGGAAAAGATATCTTTATTGCTTTAGATTGTGCTGCAAGTGAATTTTATGATAAAGATTTAAATAAATATGTTATTGAAAACAAACAGTTATCTAGTGAAGAATTAATTAGTTATTATATGGATCTTGTTAATAAATATCCAATTATAAGTATTGAAGATCCATTCTTTGAAGATGATTTTGCTTCGTTAGCTGAATTTACTAAATTAGTAGGTAGTAGAATAATGGTTGTTGGAGATGATCATTTTGTTACTAATGAAAAATACTTAAAAATGGGAATTGAAAAACATGCAGGAAATAGTATTTTATTAAAAGCTAATCAAATTGGAACAGTCTCGGAAATGACCCAAACAATTATGCTGGCTAAGAAGAATAATTTTAAAACAATCATATCTCATCGTAGCGGAGAAACTGAAGATACATTTATTGCTGATTTATCAGTTGGAATGGATTTAGGATTTATTAAAACTGGGTCATTATCAAGAGGAGAAAGAATAGCTAAATATAATCGTTTGCTTAGAATTGAAGAAAAATTAGCTAAATAATTGCTTTTTTTCTTAAATTATGGTAAATTGTTTACTGAAATGGATGTGGATAAAATGTTAGAAACAATTTTATTAATAGTATCAGTATTAATTATAATAATGGTTTTATTACAAGGAAATAAAGCGAGTGATGCTGGCCAAATAATAACCGGTGGAAATGAAACTTTATTTCAAAATATGAAAGAAAGAGGAGCGGAGCTATTTATAAGTCGTTTTACTTTAGGTTTAGGTATCGCATTTTTTCTGATTTCGTTAATTTTATTTTTATAATAAGTAGTAAAAAAAATGTCAACACATAAGACATTTTTTTATTTATTAAAAATTCGTGGTATAATAATTTTATAGTAGGTGATTATTATAAAAAAGAGTGGTTTTACGTTAATTGAGTTGATTGTGGTAATTGGTATAGTGGCAGCAACCGCTGTTATTTTAGGAACTAACTTTGTAAAGTTAATTGGGAATGTTGATACTTATGAAGATGAAGTGGTTGCAAAAGGAATTGCTGAAGCTGCATACATATATTATGAATCTAAAGCAAACACATCGGCTGCTAGTTGTATTACTGGTAGAATGTTAATTGATAGTGGTTTTATATCTTCTGAACAAGGTTTATTGAAAAAATATGATGCTACTGAAATTAAAAAGTTTTCAGCAAAGGTTGAGTATGTTACTTATGAAAAAAAGGCTACTGTTTATAAAAATAGCCTAGATTGCTCCGATAATAGCAAAGTAATAGAATTTGAGTAATAAGGAGGACAACAATGAAAAATAGAATCTTAGAAGTTTTAGATAAAGAATATGATGCTAAAACTCTTATTGAAATAAATGATTTATTAGGACTTCGAACAGCTGAAGAATTAAAAGAATTAGAAATATCGTTACAAGAACTTATAGATAATAATGTTGTATATTTTACAAATAAAGAAAAATATGTTTTATTAAAAAATTGTCCTACTTTAAAAATGGGAAAAATTGCAATTAACAAAAAAGGGTTTGGTTTTGTTATTTTACCAGCTGAAGAAGATATTTATATTCATAAAGATAATTTAAATGGGGCTGTTCATGATGATTTAGTTTTAGCAGAGATTACTAAAAAAGGAATTAAAAGAGAAGGAAGAATTTTAAGAATCTTAGATCGTGTACTTGACAATTTGGTTGGAGAAATAAAATTAGTTCACGATAAAAAAATTGTAGAATTAGATGATGAAAAGAATACTTTAGAATTAATTTTAGATGAAGAAAGTGCATCGGGTTGTGTTGAAGGTTCTAAGGTATTACTTAAAGTTGTTAAAAAATTAAATAAAAAGAAATATCAGGTTAAAGTTGATAAGATTATTGGCCACAAAGATGATCCTGGAATTGATATTTTAAGTATAGCTTATAAATATAAGATTAATCCCGATTTTGGCGAAGAAGTTGAACAAGAATTACTTTCAATTCCTAATGAAGTAAGTGAAAAAGATTTAGTCGGGAGAAAAAATCTTTCTGGTGAAGTGATTTTTACAATCGATGGAGATGATACTAAGGATATCGATGATGCGATTAGTTTAGATCTTGAAAAAGGTAATTATCGTTTAGGTGTTCATATTGCTGATGTTAGTTATTATGTTAATGAAAATACGGCCTTAGGAGATGCAGCTTTTGAAAGAGGAACATCAAATTATTTAGCAGATACAGTTATTCCAATGTTACCGCATCAATTATCAAATGGGATATGTTCTTTAAATGAAAAAGTATTAAGACTTACTATTACCTGTGATATGTTAATTGATAAAACCGGAAAAGTATTAGAAACAGATATTTATCCAAGTTATATTAAAAGTCGTAAGAAGATGACTTATAAAAAAGTTAATGACATTTTAATGCGTAATATTATTGATCCAGAATACGAACCATATGCAGATGTGTTAAAGGAAATGAATGAGCTGGCACATATTTTACGTAAGCGAAAAAATAATCGTGGATATATTAACTTTGATTTAGATGAAGCTAAAGTAGTTCAAGACGAAAATGGTAAAGCTATTGATATCGTGGTTAGAGAAAGAGAAGATGGGGAAAAGTTAATTGAAGACTTTATGATTGTAGCTAATGAAGCGGTAGCAACATACATAACTAATATGGATTTACCATTTATTTATCGTGTTCATGCGGAACCTAAAACAGAAAAAATAGATGACTTCGTTAATTTAGTTAAGATATTTGGTTATAAAATAAGTAATTCAGTTAATAATATGACACCTAAAACGATGCAAAATATTTTAGATGAATTAGACGATAAACCAGAGTTTAAAATATTATCAAGCATGTTACTTCGTAGTATGAAAAAAGCTGAATATAGCAAAGATAATATTGGTCACTTTGGACTTGCAAGTAGATGCTATACGCATTTTACGAGTCCAATTAGAAGGTTTCCAGATTTAACAGTTCATCGTTTGTTAAGAACTTATTTATTTGAACATGATTTATCAATGGAAACGATTAAATATTATGAAAATGCTTTAGTAAATGTTGCAGAAAACTCTAGTGAACGAGAAGTTGCGGCGATTGAAGCTGAAAGAGAAGTAGAAGATATGAAAATGGCTGAATACATGCAAGATCATATCGGGGAAATTTATGAAGGGACAATCGATTCAGTAACTAATTTTGGGTTCTTTGTAGAATTAGATAATTTAGTTGAAGGATTGGTTCATGTAAATACCTTAAAAGGGGATTATTACGTTTATGTTGAAGATTTATTATCTTTGATTGGAAAGAACACAAAGAAAACATATCGTATTGGAGATAGGGTAACAGTAAAAGTAGTAAATGCCTCTAAAGAAGCTGCTATTATTGACTTTGAGTTAGTTGAGGATAAAGAAAATGGAAATAAAGAATAAGAAAGCTTACTTTGATTATGAAATTTTAAAAGAAATTGAAGCTGGAATATCTTTAATTGGTACAGAGGTTAAATCGGTTCGTAAAGGATCGGTTGATTTAAAAGATAGTTTTGTGAACATCAAAAATAATGAAGCGTTTGTTATTAATATGTATATTGCTAAATATGAAGAAGGTAATAGATTTAATCATGATGAGCGAAGAACAAGAAAATTACTTTTACATAAAAAAGAAATTGTTAAATTGAGAGAACAAAAAGCATTAGAAGGTATATCTCTTATTCCTTTAAAAATATATTTTAAAAATGGTAAAGTTAAGTTACTAATTGGAATTGGTAAAGGTAAAAAGTTGCATGATAAAAGAGAAGCTTTAAAGAAAAAGGCTCTGGAAAGAGAACAACGTAATTATTTATTATAGTGTTGTTCTTTTTTTTTTGAAGTGTTATAATCTTATTAAGTTAGATAATATTTTTTTGAAATTTAATGGAACGTTTTGAAGATTCTTTGATATTTCATAAAATATAAAGATAATAATATAATTAATTTGGGAGGATAAAAATGGAGGTTATATTGGATTTTCTTGTTAATAACTATATTTGGTTTTTAGTTATTACTTTAATAATGCTTTTTGCGTTAATTGGATATTTAGTAGATATTAAAAAAGATGAAAGATTTTCTAAAAAGATTGAAATTGATAGTGAGATTGAATCACGATTAAATGTTGCCAATGCTGCAAATATTACATTGAATCAAATGGTTAAGCAACAAAGCGATTTGAAGGATAATAATAGTGCTGGTAACGTTTCTGGAAATAAAATTTTAGAAGGTGAAAGTATAACAAGTACTCAATCAGCTATTATTAATAATAGCATTGAAAATGTGGCTTCTCATATAGAATCAGGAAACTATGATATATCACAAAATAGTAATACAGGTGATGATATACCAACTAGTCCCAACAGTAACATAAATTAAATTCTCAAAAAAATTGAGAATTTTTTTTTATATACTAGTAATAAGTTTATTTATTTGATATAATATTTTAGCATAAAGTTAAAAGGAGAATAAAAGATGATTTGGTCAATAATAACAAAAATATTAGATATATCGCTAGTTTGGTTAGCTTTTTATTTTATATTAAAGAATGTTAAAAATAATATTAAGATGACATTAATTGTAAAAGGGGTTATTTTAATTTTAATGGTTAAATTCTTTAGTAATATATTAAATTTGCATACAGTTGGAGTGCTACTTGAATATATAATTCAATGGGGCCCTTTAGCCATTATTGTAATATTTCAACCAGAAATTCGTAGCGTGTTAGAATCGATTGGGCGAACTAAACTTTTAGGGCGTACAAAAATTCTTACTGTTGACGAAAGAGAAAAGATTGTTTTCGAACTAATGAAAGCAATTGAATATTTTAAGAAAAATAAAATTGGGGCTTTAATTGTTATTGAAAGAGAAATTTCATTAAATCAATATATTGAGCCAGCTACAAAGGTTTATGCTGATTTAACTGATGAACTTTTAGAAACTATTTTCTTTCCAAATAGTCCAATGCATGATGGTGGAGTTATTGTAGAAGGGGATAGAATAACTTGTGCTGGGGCAGTATTTAAAACTAGTATGGATAGCAGCATTAATAAAAAATTAGGAACTAGGCATAGAGCTGCTTTAGGTATTGCGGAGGAAAGTGATGCAGTAGCTTTAGTAGTTTCAGAAGAAACAGGACGCTTAAGTATTGCGATGAATGGTGAACTAAATTATAATTTAACTCTTGATGAATTTAGAATCGCTTTAATTGATGCTTTAAATCCAAAGGGAGAAGTATTCTATGAAGCTGATGGATTAGAAGAGGATGAAGAAGATGAATAAATTATTAAAAGCGTTTGGTAAAATATGTAAGAATATTTATAGATTTATTGATAAATTAATTGTAACTCCTATTAGTAAGGCTGTTTATCAAATAAGTAAAAATTTTAATAAAAGAACAGGTGGTTTAGATAAGTTACTAAATCGTCCTAATTTCCTATTATATTTATCGTTAATCATTGCGGTCGTTGTTTTCTTGTTAGTAGATTCGAAAGCAATTACTTTAGTAGAAAATGAAGCTGAAGTAATTACAAATGTTCCTTTAACAGTTAAATATAATGAAGAAGCTTATGTAGTAGATGGGATTCCAGAAAAAGTTGATGTTATTTTAACAGGAAGAAGTAGTGATTTATATTTAGCTAAACAAATAGGAGAACATGAAGTAGTATTGGATTTAACGGATTATCCAGTAAGTGATACACCACAAGAAGTAAATTTGACTTATACAAAGGCAATTGACTCTTTAACATATACTATAGATCCTTCTTATGTAAGAGTTACTATAAAAGAAAAAGAAAGTAGTTTTGCTGATGTAACATATGATTTATTAAATGTTAATAAGTTGGATAAAAAGTTAAGTGTTAAAAGTGTTGAAATTTCTGAGTCAGAAGTTGTAGTTAAGGGAAGTAAAGATGCAATTGAAAATATATCTTCTGTAAAAGCGTTGATTGATTTAAGTGATAGTAAATTTAAAGAAGCTGGAACTCATACAATTGATAATGTTTTATTAGTAGCTTATGATGGCACTGGAAAAGTATTAGATAAAGTATCTGTTGTGCCTAATACAATTTCAGCGACAGTTACACTTGATTCTTATTCAACTAATGTACCACTTACTATTTTAACTACCGGAAAGTTAGTTACAGGTAAAGCTATTGCGTCTATTTTAATAAACAATAACGCTAGTATGTCATTAGATATTTATGGTGATCAAGAAGAATTAAGTAAAATTACTAGTGTTCCAGTAACATTAAATGTTGAAGGTCAAGGTGCCTCTGGAACCAAAACTTATAATGTTTCTATAAATAAACCTACTGGAGTACGACATATGAGTGCAACAACAGCGACGATATCTTTTACTTTCGGAGATGAAAAACAAAAGACGGTAGAAATAGCTAATGTTAAATATCGTAATTTAGCTGATGGACTTAGTGCTAATGCTTTATCGGATGCAAAAATAAATGTTCAAGTTATTGGGGTACAATCTGTTATAGATGCGATTACTGAAAAAGATATATCTGCATATGTTGATTTAGCTGGATATGGAGCAGGGGATTATGAAGTAGATGTATTTATTGATAATACTGATCCAAGGTTAAATTTTATCGTGTCAAATAAAATTGGTATTAAATTAACTGAAGAATAGGTCTTAAAAACCTATTTTTTAGTTGACTAAATTTAGCTTTTAGTGGTATTCTAGTTTATAGAAAAGCGATGAAGATATTTAAGTAATAATTAATATTTCTAATAAAGAGATAAAATAACATAGGCTGAAATTATTTTAAGAAAAGGTTAATTATGAATTTCAATTATTAGAGCTTTTAATAGTAATTAGTGCTATAAACTAAAAAAAGAGCTAGAATTCTAGAATTAGGGTGGTACCGCGGGATTATTCTCGTCCCTTAATTTTAGGATTTTTTTATTTTAAGGAGGAAATTATGCAAGAACAATTAAAAACTATTGTTAGTGAATGTATTAAAGAAGCAGAAAAATGTACTAAAGAAGCCGAAATATTAGAAATTAAAGCTAAATACTTAGGAAAGAAAAGTGAACTATTTAGTCTTTTGGCATCTTTAAAAGATATGAGTGTTGAAGATAAGAAGAAATATGGAAGCTTATTAAATAAGATTAAACAAGAATTAGAACAAAAAATAAATGATTGTTTAGAAAAAATAAATAGTAAAAGTAAGATTAGTTTTGATCCAACATTACCTATTTATGAGGAATATGGAAGCTTACATCCAATAACAATTGTTGCTAAAGAAACTACAGATATCTTAAAAAGAATGGGATTTACGATTGTTAGTGGTCCAGAAATGGAAAAGGAATATTATAACTTTGAAGCTTTAAATATTCCAAGTACGCATCCAGCGAGAGATATGCAAGATACTTATTGGTTAGATAATGGACTTTTATTAAGAACTCATACATCACCAAACCAAGTAAGAGCTATGGAAAAGTATGGGGCACCAATTAAGATTTGTGCTCCAGGACGTTGTTTTAGAAATGAAGATTTGGATGCTAGCCATGAAAATACATTCTTTCAATTAGAAGGTATGGTAATTGATGAAAATATTTCAATTAGTAATTTAATTTATGTTATGAAAGGATTATTAAAAGAAGTATTTAAACAAGATGTTGATGTTCGTCTTCGTCCAGGATTCTTTCCGTTCGTTGAACCAGGTTTTGAACTTGATTGTAGTTGCTTAATTTGTCATGGAAAAGGATGTCCAACTTGTAAAAATAGTGGTTGGTTAGAATTATGTCCTTGTGGAATGATTCATCCTAATGTTTTAGAAATGAGTAATATCGATACTAAGAAATATACTGGATTTGCTTTTGGGTTGGGACTAACTCGTTTAGCAATGATGAAATATAAAATTGATGATATTAGAATATTAAATTCAGGTGATTTAAGATTCTTAAAAGAATTTACAGGACAGGAGGATTAAGATGTTAATATCTTGTAATAAACTTAAATCTCATATTAAAGATAGTCATGATATAGATTGGTTAAAGATTTGGGACACATTTACAATTAGAACAGCTGAAGTTGAAGGCGTAACTGTAAAAGGCCAAGATTTAAAAGACGTTGTCGTGGCTGAAATTATTGAATGCGAACCACATCCTACTAAAGAAAAGTACCATATTTTAAAAGTAAGTGATGGTAAAGAAATTTATGATATTTTATGCGGAGCTCCAAATGTTAGAGTTGGTTTAAAAGCGCCATTAGTAAAAGTTGGTGGTATGGTAAGTGGATTTACTATTACTGAAAAGAAAATAGCTGGAGTAGTAAGTCAAGGAATGTTATGTGCTGGTGACGAATTAGGTATTAATGATGATCACGATGGTATTTTAGAGTTTCCTTCTGATACAGTAGTAGGAACTGATATTAAAGATATCTTACCAGTAGAAGATATTATTGTTGAAATTGACAATAAGTCACTTACTAATCGTCCTGATTTATGGGGACATTATGGAATAGCTAGAGAAATTGCTGCTATTACAGAACATGAATTACTTCCTTTAGAACTTGCTGAAGTAACTAATGATAAGGAAGATTTAAAAATAGAAATCAAAGACAAAGATTTATGTTATAGATATTGTGGAATTACAATTGATAACATTACTAACAATAAAACTCCTCTAGAAATGCAAATATTTTTACATTATACAGGAGTAAGAAGTATTTCTTTGATAGTCGACTTAACAAATTATTTATTATTAGAATTAGGTCAACCAATGCATTCATTTGATAAAGAATATGTTAAAGAAATAGTAGTTGAGAAAGCTAATGATAAAGATATATTTGTTACCTTAGATGGAGAAACACGTAATTTAACAAGTGAAATGTTAATGATTAAAAATGGTAAAGAGTATTCAGCTGTAGCAGGTGTTATGGGTGGATTAGATTCAGAAATTACTGATAAAACTAATAGTGTCTTTTTGGAAAGTGCGACATTTAATGCTGCTAGTATTAGAAAAACAGCAACTGCTTTAGGACTTAGAACAGAAGCCAGTGCTAGATATGAAAAGTCATTAGATCCAAACTATGCTGATATTGCTATTAAAAGATATATAAAATTATTAAAAGATAACGATGAAGGAATTGAAGTTTCTTCTAACTTAACTGATGTATATCCAACTGTACTAGAAGAAGGACATATTACTTTATCAAAAGAATTATTAACAAAATATCTAGGATTTAATTTAGAAGAAGAAAGAGTTGTAAAAATTCTAACATCTTTAGATTTTAAAGTAACTGTAACTGACGATGCTTATGAAGTTGTTGTTCCAACTTATAGAGCAACTAAAGATGTAACGTTGCCTGCTGATATTATTGAAGAAATAGCGAGAATCTATGGTTATGAAAATTTTGCTATTGAACCATTAAAATTAGATTTAACTTTTGAAGAACATGAAAATATTTTTACTAAAGAATATAATGTAAAAAAATACTTATCAACAAAATATTATCTAAGTGAAGTTCATTCATATATGTGGTATGAAACTAGTTTACTTAAAACATTAGAATTAGAAAAAGATAATGTTAAATTAGTAGGTAAAAATGAAAATAATATTTTAAGAGATAATTTATCATTATCACTTCTGCATATTGTTAAAGAAAATTTAAAACATGAAAGTAATGCTTTTGTTTACGAAATTGGAACTGTAATTGTTAATAATGAAAATGAAAGACATTTAGGAATTGTTTTGGCTGATAATGAAAATAATTTAGAGAATACTTATTATAAAGCTAAAGAGATCATCGTTAATTTATTTAAAGAATTTAAAAATAGTTCTTGTGAATTTATAAAAAATGAAAATGCTGAATTATCTGAATTAGCTTATGATATAAATGTTAATAATGAAGTTATAGGAACACTATCAATTTTAAGCTCAAAAGCAACATCAAAAATTGGTAAAAAGAAAGCTATTGTTTTAGTAGAAATTAACTTTGATAAGTATTGTGAAATGGAAAAGAATACTTTAATTTATAAACCATTAAGTAAATATCCATTTACAACATTGGATTACACAATAATTATGTCTAAAGATAATAATTATGAAACTATTAAAGAAGTTGTTGAAAGTTTTGAAAATGAATATATTATTGATTATAAATTAGTAGGTAAGTTTGAATTAGAAAATGAAACTAAGTATACAATTAGATTTACAGTTGGTTCATATGAAAAAACTTTAGCTACGGAAGACTTACAACAATTTAAAGATAGCTTTATTAGCTTAATAAAAGAAAAAGGATTAAACATTATTGAGTAATCCTTTTTTTATATTAAATAATGATTTTTATGATATAATAAACCATAAATAAGGTTTGGATGGGGGAATTTTTGTGAATAAAAGAGAATGGACATCTGAAGAAGATCAATATATTGTTGATAACTTTGGGAAAATGACTTTTAGTGATATGGCAAAACATTTAAATTGCTCTATAAACACTGTTCAAAGAAGAGGATTAGAGTTAGGTTTTTCATATGATAAGAAGTCAATTCGTAGATGGACTGAAGATGAAATAGAATTATTAAAAGTTATGGCCCCAAAATATTTAAATAAAACAATTGCGCGAAAATTAAAACGTTCTGTAAATGAAGTTAATAAGAAGGCAAGACAATTAAATATCAAATTAATATCTCGCAAACCTGTATGGAAAAAATGGAAAATTAAATTTTTAAGCGAAAATATTGGAAAAATGTCTCTTACTCAGCTTCAAAAAGAGTTAGAAGTTAATTATTTTCAACTTATTGATAAAATAGGAGAACTAGGTCTAGAATATAATACCAATTTCTGGAATGAAGAAGAAGAAAAAATATTAATAGAATTAGTATCTAGAGTTTATATAAGAGAAATTGCTAAAGTTTTAAATAGATCGGAGGGAGCTGTTGTTGCTAAAGCCAGACAAATGAATTTAGATTATATAACATTGAAAAAAAATTATAGTGAAGAAGAATTGTTATATATAATGGAAAACTGGGGTATTATACCAGTTACTGAAATGGCTAGAAATTTAAAAGTTACTGCGGTTATGGTAAGAAATCAAGCTAAGTTAATGAATTTACCTAATACTGGTCAGCAAATCAAATGGACTGAAGAAGAATTGAAAAAGTTAAAATGCTTGGCATCAAAGAAAACTATAACTGAGTTGGCAAAATATTTTAAAACAACCGAAAGTGCTATTTCAACTGTTGCTTATCATAATAAGATTATTTTAAAAGATGATAAAGTACATTGGACAGAAGAAGATAACAAGTTACTAAAAAAATTAGCTCAAACGATGGATTTATTAGAACTGGCTAAAGAAATGAATCGGACAACAGCTGCTATAAGATTACAGGCAAGAAGGTTAAATATTAGTATAATTCCAAATAAAGAATATGCTGCAAGTCTTTGGAGTGAAGAAGATGATAATATTTTAATTAACTTAGCTAAAGAAGGTAAAACATTATTAGAAATTTGTGATTTAATGAATAAAAAGGATAAGATGATTTTAAAAAAAGCTAGATCTTTGGGAATTGTATTAAACATTGAAGAGCAATGTCCTTGGACTGAAGATGAAATAAAAAGATTAAGAGAATTAGCAAAAACGAAAAAACTAAGTGAATTAGTTAAAGAGTTAAATCGTACTAGCACTTCAATATATAAAATAGCTCAAAAATTTGATATTGAAATTATATGTGATCGAAAAAGATGGACTGAAGAAGAGTATGTGCTATTAGAAAAATTAACTATGGTCGATAAAAAAACGCCCAAAGAAATAGCAAAAATTCTTGATAGAACAGAAGATGCAATAATAGTTAAAATTAATAGGAGAGGTTTACAAATTCAAACTAATGATAAAAGATACTGGAAGCCTGAAGAAGAAACTTTATTGGCAGATTTATGGGGAACAACTTCATATGAATTGTTAGCTAAAGAATTAAATAGATCGGTTTCATCAATAAAAAATAAAGCATTTCAATTGGGATTAGGGGCAGCCATTGAGGGTAATTATAACGGATTAACTATTAAAGAAATAAGCACTCTATTAAATGTTAATATCAATACTGTTAATGTCGCTTGGATAAGTTTAGGGTTAAAATGTAAAACTCAAAAAATTTCAAATGTTAAAAGTTATCGATATGTTGAAATAGTAGATTTGTTTGAGTTTTTAGAAAATAATCAGAATTTATGGGATAGTAGGAATTTAGAAAAAAACATTTTAGGTTTAGAGCCTCAGTGGTTGGTCGAAAAGCGGCAAAGAGACATAAAAAATAATAGTCAAAATGAACGAACAAAATTAACGAAACAGCAACTATTACTTTCAAGAAAATTATTTTTAGGGGCTTATAAAGATAGTACTCAAAATATTATTAGTGATGATGTTTCTTTAGATAGAAGTGGACAAAGGTTAATTAGAGGTAAAAAAAATGAAACAAAAATTTAGTTGGACGAAAGAAAAAGAAGAAAAATTAAAGAAACTTTGGAATACAATTCCTTTATATAAAATTGCAAAAGAGTTTCAAACGACGGAAGAAATCATTATTGCTAAAGCTAAAGAATTAAAGTTGGGAGAATATAAAAGTAATCGTTGGACTAAGGAAGAAGAAGCTCTTTTAAGAGAATATTCTAAAAAGTATGTTACAAAAACAATAGCAAAAAAGTTAGGAAGAAGCTATTTAGCAGTTCAAAAAAAAGCAATAAAATTAGGTTTGGAATTACATTCCTCACCTGATCCTTGGAAAAAATGGATGATAGATTATTTAAAAGATAATATAAATAAACAACCAATAGGTCAAATCCAAACAATGTTAGGTTTAAGTTATCATTGTATAATTACAAAATGTAAAGAACTAGGTATTGAATATGTCAAAGAAACTTGGACAGAAGAAGAAATTAATCTATTAAGAGAATTCGCTGATAAGTGTCATTTTACTGAATTAACAAAAGTATTACCTAATAGAAGTGTTGGGGCTATTTCTGCAAAAGCTTATGAATTAGGAATTCGGACTATTTCTAATTATACAAAATTGTCTGATGATGATATTAAATATATTAAAGATAATTGGGGAAAAATACCAGCAACTGAAATTGCGAGAAATCTAAAGATTACTATAGGAGTTCTAAATAGATATAAAAAAGTATTAAATTTACCTAATACTGGTCAACAAGTAAAGTGGACTGAAGATGTTATAGCAAAAATAAGAAAAGATGCTAAAACAATGAATCGTAATGAACTAGCTACAAAGTATAAAACTTCTGTACAACAAATTTCTAGAATAGCTGAATTAAATAACATTAAATTAATAAATTCGAGAATTTTTTGGACTGAAGAATTAATTAATGAATTAAAAAAATGTTTAAAAGAAGGATTAGATGTTTTTGAAATAGCTAAAAAGATGGATATTAGTACTGCAAAAGTAAGAAACCAAGTTAATGTAATAAAGAATGGAGAAACTAATCAATCTAATCAAAGACGTAATTCAGTTTGGTCAAAACAGGAAGTTGACAAATTAATTGAATTAGCTGCGACTCATACTTCTAAAGAGATTGCAAGGGGTCTTGGTAAAAAAACAAGTCAAGTAAGTTCTAAAGCAAGAAAACTTGGTATTAATATAAAAAAAGAAGAATGTTGGTCATCAGAAGATATTGAATCTTTATTGAATTTATATAAAGAAAATGAAGTAAATGTATTAATAGATATGTTACAAAAGTCTGAATCATCTATTAGAGAAAAAGCTCAAGAATTAGGGATAACTTTAAAATACAAGCCGCCTGTTAGATGGACGAAAGAAGAAGAAAATTTATTAAAAGTTTATGTTAATAAATATACTAATAAGGAAATAGCTAAAATATTAAATAGAACTGAATCATCAGTTGCATCAAAATTAAACTACATGGGTTTGAGAGCGCTAAAATCTAGTTGGTTTTGGACAGAAGAAGAGGAAAAAACTTTACAAAATTTAGCTACAAAGCACAATGTAGATGAAATAGCATTATTAATGAATAAAAGTTATGAAGCGATAGTTAATAAAATGTATGAATTGGGTATTAAAAAGGTTCTAACGAGCAACAAAAGATGGACAAAAGAGGAAGAAAGCTATTTGTTAGAATTATTAACTTCTTTTTCAAACTTTGAAGTGGCTGAAATTCTGGGTAGAAGTGAAGAGGCAATCAGTCGAAAAGCCGCAAGTTTAGGATATAAAATTAATGAAAAGCATCGAAAGTGGACTAAAGAAGATGAAGTTTTGTTAATGGATTTATGGGGAATAAAACCGATAGAAATTATTGCTAAAAAATTAAATAGAACAGTTTCTTCAATCGTAAATAGAGTCTATAAATTAGGATTATCAAGCCAAATAGAAAGTAATTATGATGGACTTACCATTCAAGATGTTTCGGATATGTTTAAAGTAAATAGAAACATTATTTTAACCACTTGGGTATCTTTAGGGTTAGAGTTGAATTTTAGAAAAAGATCAGATTATAGTCGTTATGCTTATGTTACAATTGATAATTTGTACAAATTTTTAAGAATAAATAGTAATATTTGGGATAGTAGTGTTTTAGACTTAAATACTTTTGGAGTTGAACCAGCTTGGTTAAAAGAAAAAAGAGAAATGGATAAAAAAAGTAATCCTTCTTTAGAAAAATTAAACTTATTAAAACAAAAATTAATTTTAGCTAAAAAATATTATTTGTCAGATGGTGATGAAGATTTAAATCAAGAAGAGGGAGCAAAGCTTGTTAGAAAAAATAATCTGGGTGATAATAAATGAGAGGTAATAAGAGAATTTTTACTGAAGAAGAAAGAAAATATATATTTGAAAATTGGGGAAAAGAATCTGCTCATAGCATGAAGAAAAAATTTAATTGTTCTTGGGATGCAGTTTGTGCAGTTGCTAAAGAATATGGCTTAGAAATGCCTAAAAATAATGAATGGTCTGATGAGCAAATCCAAACTTTAAGGATTCTGGCGGAGAAATATCATTATGAAGAAATAGCCAAAATTATGGGAAAATCAGAAAATGCTATTTACTTAAAAGCGCGTAGATTGGGTTTAACTTTAATTCAGGATAGAAGAAAATGGACAAAGGAAGAAGAACAAATTTTAAAAGATTTGTGGGGACAAAAAAATATAGAACAAATAGCAAAAAAATTAAAGAGAACTGTCTTTTCTTTGAAAGTAAAAGCTGTTAGAATGGAATTGGGACCAATGATTCGAAACAATTCTGAACTAATTTTAGTGTCTGATATTTGTGAACTTTTAAATGTTACTGAGGATCGAGTACGTATTACGTGGGTAAAGTTAGGGCTAAATCTTCAAGAAAAGAAACTTACTAACAACAAATCCTATCGTTATATTATCTGGAAAGATTTATTAGATTTTTTAGAAAATAATCAAAATGAATGGGATTCTAGATCTTTAGAAAAAAATATGCTTGGTATAGAACCTGAGTGGTTATTAGAAAAAAGAAAAAGAGATGAAATAGAAAATCCGTTATGGTATAGAAGATGGTCGTCAGAAGAAATTAATCAAGCAATTACACTGTTTAAAAACGGAAAAAACTATGCTCAAATAGCCGAAATAATTAATAGAAGTGAATGGTCAGTTGCTTATATATTAAGAAATAATGGATATAGTTATAGACTTCCCCAATACTGGAAAGGTTCTGAACTATTATATTTGCGTGAAAATTATATGAATATGACATATGAAGAAATAGGGATTGTTTTAGGTAGAACTACTAAAGCAGTAGGAGCAAAGGCGGAAGATCTTGGGTATAAAAAAAGATTGATTTTAAATAAAAAAGATGGTGAATAAAATGACGAAAAGAAGATTAACATTAGAAGAAACTAAAAAGTGTTTAATTGCTTGGAGAGAATTGGGTGATAAAAAAGCTTGTGAATTATTGATTATTAATAATGAAGCTTTAATAAATTATTTTGTAAAAAGATATCTAGGAAAAGGGATTGATTTTGACGAACTTAAATCTGCTGGATTTCTAGGATTACAAAAAGCAATCAATGCTTTTGACTATGTTAATCGTCCTATGGAAGGTTTTAGTACATATATATCATCAGCGATTGATAATGAAATTAAAGGAGAATTTAGAAGATATAATAAACATAGCCATGTTTTAAGTTTTGATGAACCAATTGGTTACAATAAAGATGGTGATGAACTCACTGTTGAAGATTTAGTCGGTACTGATGCTGATCAATTGATAGAAGATGTCATATCTGAAATGAAAATTGATATTGTAAAAAATGCTTTATCTTGTTTAACGTCACGTGAGCAACAAATCATATTATTACGTTATGGATTAGATGATGCTCATCGAAAAACCCAAGAAGAGGTTGCCCAGATATTTGGGTGCTCGAGAACAAATATAATGAGACAAGAACAAAAGGCAATTACAAAAATGCGTCATCCTCGTAATACAAGAAAATTAAAAGATTTTATAGATTAAAAAACAACACCATTATTGAACTGCACCCCTTAGAGTAGACACCAATAAAAAAACAGTTCAATAAAAAGTGTTATAATACACTTCCGAAAGGAGGTGTATTTTTATGGCTAAAAAAGGACAAAAATATCAAAAATATACTCAACACGAAAAAGAA
>JAFQES010000015.1 GCA_017398945.1 Bacilli bacterium
ATATTATTTTTATTTAAACATAATTCTATGAAACATAAGAAAATACCAATATCTATCTGATTATAGTATTTAACCATTTCTATAGGCATTATTCCTCTTTTTCCTGGTTTTCTATATCTATAAACTTTAAGTTCTTTTTCAGAAGATTCTACAAACCACGGTTGAGTATTACAAGCACTTGGAGTAAATCTAACAATATTTGCTATATCTAAATAGTAATCTCCATTCCAAATTTCGTATAATTCTTTTCTTTTACTTTTATACATATCTTTTCTAAATTTAGTTTCATCGTCTATTTTTGCGATTGCAATCATTATCACAAAATCTAAACCATCTAATTGTTTTTCTTCTACTTTACCTATACCAAACCAAAGTGTACCAATGTTTTTAGATACTAAATATAAATCTAATTGTTCTCCAATATAACCTATATTTTGTAAGTAATTATCTTTCTTTTCAGAATATAAAAGTATGCAATAATCTTGACCTCTTTTGCAGGTAGTTGAATCCTTTACTATCTTCATTTTTACTTTAATATCTTCAACTAATGGTTTAAAATCATTAAACTCATTTTCAATGTCTTTTAGTTCTTCTTCTGTAATATGTTCATTTCCAATATTTCTAAATAAATGAAAAGATTTTCTTTTAAAAATCATATCATATAAATTATTATTCATTTAATCACCTCTACAAATTACTATTTTTCTTTCTCTTTAATTATACCATGAAAAAAGCAAATCTTATATAGATCTGCTTGTTAAATTGTAATTTGTTATTTAGATTTTAATTTATTAATCACCACACCAACTAATAATCCAACTGATGATATTATTAAATACCAAACAGAATGAATTAAAGCAGATTCATTGTAATAAATCCATATACTTGGTATAAACAATATTGCTACTAATATTGGATAAACATATTTAATTTTATTATTTGATATTGTTCCTAAAATAATTGCTAAAATTAAAGTAGCTAATATTATTAATAATACCATTCCTATCGTATCAGTTGGTCCTGCAAACAATGGAGATATATAAAACATAAATAATTGTAATATAACTATAATTATTTCTTTTAAATATTTATTCATTATAAACACCTTTATCCTTATCTTAAATTATGATGTTGTTGCTATGTTAAATTCTATAGAAATTATATTAGCACTTCCATCATTTACTTTCTTTAAAATTCTATAGCTACCTAGAGGTAATTTACCATATAACCATTCCCAATCCATAACAAATTTAACTTCGTTATTTTCGTTAGGAAGATATGCAATATCATTAAACCCATAATCTTCTACTTTTGTATCTAATTGATACCAATTTCCATTTTCTTCTTTTTCTATAACATACCAATCTGTATATGTGTTTTGTTTTTCATTTGTATCTTTAATAACAATAGTAGCACCTGTAAGAGAAATGTCATAAATATCTGTACTTATATTTTCTATTTCAGTTGGTTTATAGTTTGATTCAATTTGTTCATCAAATTCTAAAACAACACAAGTATATTTAGCACCTTTTACCTTAATTTGTGGAACAGAAAATTCGTGACAATTATATGTATCATAAAACAATCCTCTATAAATCAAATTAACAGAATCGCCATTATCCTCCTTGATTGCAAATAAAGGTCTGTTGATTGTAAAAATACATATCAAGTCAATTGCAAATAATAATATTATTCCTCCAACAACCCATAAAGTAATTTTTAACCATTTCTTCATATATTTCCTCCTAACAAACAAATTACTATTTATCTGTCAGTTATATTATACCATAAGAAAAGCAAATCGTATTATTGATTTGCCATATAATTTATTTATTAACTATTTCTTTTAATGCTGAACCAGCTTTGAAACTAACAACTTTTTTAGCATCAATATGTAATGGCTCTTTAGTTAATGGATTGATTCCATCTCTAGCAGCTCTTTCTGAAATTTTAAAATTTCCAAATCCTGCTACTGAAATATCATTTCCTTTTCCTAATTCTTCTTTAAATAATTCAAAAGTTTCTTCATATACTTTTGTTACATCAGCTTTACTAAGACCAGTTTTATTTGCTAATGCTTCAATTATTTCTGATTTTTTCATTTTCTACCCTCCTAACTTTGAAGTCAACCTTCTATTTGATTATATCACATATTATTGTTTTTCTTCTAATTTTTCTTCTTCTCTTGATAAATCGCCAGATATTTTACATGCACTATATAAAAATAACAAAAGTAAAATTACTAAAATTATCACAACAGCTATTATCATTTTATACCTCATTTCTGTAATTATTTTCTTCAAACATTTCATAAAATTGTTCTGCAATTTTATCTTGTTCATATCCTAACCGATCTAAAGCATACATATATTTATTTTTGTATGTTTTTCCTTTAAAATAATTTTTTATTATTTTAGTTTTAAATTGACTAACACTATTAATTCTTTTTTTCTGAAAATCCTTTTTATAATTATCATAAGCTATTTGATTTATTACATCATCAATAGTAAAATTATTTTTCTTTATTCTTTTCTTTTGATATTCATAATTATATAAAGCGTGATTAACAATAGCATTTAATACATAATTATCACTTTTCTCTAATTTACTTTGAATCATTTTATTATCTATTGCAGTTTCAAAACCAACATTGCTTATATTATTCCTTTTATCTATATCTAATAAAATATTATTAATATTTTCTATTTGTTTATATATATTTTCCTTTGATTTTTTTAAATTATTATTTTTAAACAATTCTTTTTTTATTTCCTTTGTAAGTTTTCTTATCTTATTACCAATTTCATTTTTTGGTAATGAATTATATTTAATATACTTTTTTTCTTTTGTTCTAATTTCATTTAATAAAAAACCTAACTGAATTATTTTTTCTTCTAATGATAAATCATTTAAGTTTTTTAAAGTAAAGTTTTGATCTTTAGGATTAAAATATCTTTTTAATTCTTCAAAATCTTTTTCTAATTCAATTAAAGCAGGTGTATATAATTTTTTGCGTTCTATGGTTAATGTAGTTTGTCTTTTTAAAAAATTAATTTCATTATCTGATAATGTTAATTTAATTCTATGTCCTAATTCATTATATCTATTTCTATAACATTTTTCTTTTTCTATCCAAGCTATATGAAAATGATAATTATTATCTCTATCATTATGTAAAGATACAACCCATTCTAAATTTTCTTTTGGATTTTCATAACCACAATAACTTAAAAATTTAGGCATTACATCTGTTGCAATTTTACTTTGCAGTTCCTTAATAGAAATATTTTCATCTATGTAATTTTGATTAAAAGATAATACAGTTAATTGAATATTGCTATCTTCAATATAATTACTCCATTTTTTTTGCATTAGTGGTACATCTTTGTCTAATAAAAAACGACCATTTTTTAACATAGCCATTTCTTCTCTTTTCATCTGATTTTCCTTCATTACTTGTTCATCTTTTTTACCACCCATAAAATAATCAAATAAAGAAGAATTATCATCTTTTACATATTCTTTAACATTCGTATGAGCTTTCTTCTCGTCACGAGAATAATCATAAAATCCTATTACATATTCTTTTATTTTCCTACGATATTCTTCTTTACTTTTACATTGTATTACTGTCCAACGTTCTGAATTTTTTTCTTTTTTATAAAGTCTTAAATTATTGGTTGGATTATTTACTGCAAAATATGGATGTGTAATAAAAACTAATTTAGAATCATCTATCATAATAATTATTATTACTTATCATTTAAGATAAGTTCCATTTTATTAAGCAATATATCTATTTTATTTTTTAATTCAATATTTTCTTTAAACTTTAATATTCCTAATTCTAATAATTCTATTATTAATTCATTTTTCACTTTATAAGAAAACTCTTTTGCCATTACCCCTATATGTTCATCTAGTGCTTCTGGTAATGATACACTTCTTCTTATTATTCCTTTTTTATCCACTATTTAACCTCCCAAAATATTTTGAATTATATTCTTCATAAATTTGTTTTAATAAAGGATCATTCAAAATAGAAGCATTTTGTGTAAATTCCATATTTGCAAAAAATTGTTCTAATATTTTTTTATTAAAGTTTAATCTATACAAAATAGTATTTAATTTTTTATCTATTCCATAAATATAGCTTTTATCTGTATCTTTATCTGTCGCTACTAATATACAACTTTTAATAGCTTTACTTCTTAACTTAATATTATTTTCTTCCATATATTCTTTTAATTTCATTTCTAATTCATCATCTAAATCTATTGTATATCTTGCCACTCTAACACCCCCTATTAACACCAATTTTATTTTGTTGATAACTTATATTTTTTCAACAAATTTTAAATTTTAATTTATGCACCATTTTATTTATATGAGATAAAATTCTCAACAAATTTTTCATCCTTATCAAACATTCCACTATAAACTAATTTATAATCAGAATCTTCAATTTTTTGAAATATATCAAAATCAGCTAATAACGATTCTTCATCTATTGAATTGTAATCCTTAGTTCTAAGTTCTATTTCTAGTATAGCAACATAAGTATTAGGAATAATTTTTTTATTACCCTTAAAATCTGTCATAACATCATTTATAGCATTATACTTACAATGTTCAAAATCTCTTGATACACCAAAATTCTCTACTTCATATTTATACTTATAATCTAACTCAACTTCATAACAATCTTCTATAATTGTATCCTTATCTAATAATCTTCCATTTACAAAAAAATAACCTTTTTTCATTTTTTTCTTCCTCCTAAATTTATTTATCATTCTTATTCTTTCCTAACTCTAAAAATATTCCAAATAGTAAACCTACTACCATAATCTCAAAACACGAGCTTTTTTCTACAATTAACACTGACATAAAAATCAGCACCAAAATTAAATTATATATTTGTTTCATTAAATACCTCCATTCTAAAAAACAACGTCAAAAAGGCGTTGTTTACGCGTTCCTAATTTTTAACAGGATATGGGATGGCACCACAGCAAATTGAATTTCCTTATTTTATAAGGAAAATTTGCCGTAGTAACTGGTGCCAAACACTTTTCGCACTTGCGAAAAAGCATATAGTTATATGCTACTTATATGTATTTTTTATTAAAACCCTTTATTTATAAGGATTATTTATATGCAAAACACTTTTTTTACTCAGTTTCATCTGCTTTATCAACAACTAATGTTCTTTCATATTTTAGATTGTTTTTTGGTGCATTTTCTAAAGCTATATCTATATCATTTAAATCTCTCACATATTCTGAGTTAGCTCTTTCTATTTCTGCAACTAATAATTTTAATTTATATTCCTTATCTAAAAAAGGTAACATTTTTTTATGACTTACACCTCTTACATTTCTTGCTTCAACAAATTCATAATTCATATAATCAAAACTTCTAGTCTCTCCATCATATACAACAGATAAATTACTAAATGTATTTTTATATTTTAAATTTACAAATGTTATATTTTTGATGCTTGAATCTTTTAAATGTTCAACATCAAATTCTACTCCATAATGCTGTTTAATATCATTAAGTTTTTGTTTATATCTTAATGTGATTTTATCTTTTTCTGCTATTATTTTTTTTGTTAATTCTTCATTATTATCCAATTTCTATACCTTCTTCCTTATTATTATTTTTTTCTAAAAACCGCATATATGCGGTATTAGCATATTCATAATTTGCTTTTAATCTATCTTTATCAATAAGTAATGCTTTATTTAAATCATTACACTCATCTGCACCAAAACTTGAAATTAAGGTATTAGAAAAGGAATTAACATTTATCTTTGTCAATTCCTTTTTTAACAATTTTGATGCTTGAATACCAGGACCATCATTATCAAATGTAATAACAATTGTTCCGTTAAAATTATTATTTTTTAATTCATAAACTAATTGATTAATATTACCAACACCATTAATACTTATTGTCTTAATATTTGGATCTATAACTTCTAAAGATAAGCTATCTATAATTCCTTCTGTAACATATATCAAATCATTCTTATTACTTTCTTCTAAATATTTTTTGTTCCATATATCACTTTTCCCTCTACTTTTTATTTTGTCTTTACTAATCGTACTTCTAGCAAAATAACAATTTTTATTAATAGGAAAAACTACTAAACTTCTTTCTTCATCATAACCAATACCATATTTTTTTATTAAATTTTCAGGTATCCCTCTCTGTTGCAGATAATTTGTTTTAGATATGTTTTTTACACACCTTTTAAAATAATTAGTATAATCATATAACTTATTATCAACATTACTTGTTGATTTAATTACTGGTACATAACCTAAATATAACTCTTGAATTTTTAAAAGTTGATCTCTAAAATTATCTAAATGATAATCAATACCAACCACATCAAAAATATCATAACTAACACCACAGCTAAAGCAATGACAAATATTATATTTATCGGTAAACATCATACTAGGATTATTATCAGTATGTTGTGGATTAATACATTGAAAAAATTGTTTAGGTTTCATATTATGATTCTTTTCTAAATAATCACATAGATATGTTCTATACTGTGCAACTGCACTCATAATACTAATCCCTCATCCTCTTTTTTTTCTATTTCAATTTCTTCTTTTATAAAATTTTTATCTTCATAAATAGGCTTATTTCTATACTCTATTTTATAAATATCTTCATAATAAAAATCTGTATGTTCACCATATAATTTTTTAAATTCACGTCTATCTGGCGCTTCTATTTCCCAAGTTGGTAAATATGAATAATCCCAATAGTTTTTCAAAATAGAAGCATTATATTTAAAATCATAATCAATACCATTTTTATTTATAAATAAATGAACATTTACATATTCTCCTTCTTTCATAATATCAACAATTTCTTTTACTTTATGAATTTCATGTTCTGGATTACTATATATTTCTTTTAATAACTCATTTTTTTTATCTATATCAATTAATTGTTTACCAATATTTTCTCTACGTGTTTCTATATAACCTAATGATACATCGTATATATGTTGTTCATCGTATTCAAAATATGACATAACATTTTGTTCGTTATCACTATTATAACTGCATTCATATTTTACTTCTTTTTCATTATCCATAAAATTTTGATAAACATCATGTTCAGTTACATTAGTCTTATAATCTTTTGCTGCTTCATAAAATTCCTCTTTATATTCTTCAACATAATTATTAACTGTATCACATACTTTTGAATTAATTTCTTTTAATAAATCATTTACAGATTTATATGTTTTATCATCCCAATCTAATTTTAAAATATCCCTTCTTAATGTATAATTTATATCAAATAATTGCTTTTTTTCTTTATCATAAAAACCACAATATTCAAACTTGTCACCAATAGTTGTTTTATGATAATTATTAGAATTAATAAATAACAGATCTATAAAAGAATTATGTTGTATTTTAGCTATATCATAATATTTATCATTTTCTTTTATATGAAAAGTTTTATAATCGCTATTTAAAAAATCAAACAATTCTTTAGTCAAATTCATATCCGTTTTCATTACTTCCTAAATCCTTTTCATTAACTGATATGGGATTAACATATTCTTGCATAATGTTTAATGCCATATCATAACTATTACTATTTGTTACTCTTTTATATAATTCTTCTGCCTCTTGCTTATAACCATTTTCTTTTAAAGCTCTTTGACAAATTCCCAATAAATTAAAAACATTACCATCTGCACCAATAATTTTTGCATCTACTTTTTCAAAATCTTTATTCACAAATTTCCCCCTAATTCATTTTCATTTAATTGTTCTTCTGTAATTTCATGATCCTCTATAAAGGTATTGCAAAAATAAGTAAAGGATTTAATTATATCTGGAACCTCAAAACCAAAATAATCTGCACTATTTTTACCATCACTAATAGTAATTGAATTTTTTTTAGGATCATAAAAAACATTTAAATCAATTTGCTCTACTAAAAATTTACTATTATCATTTATATAAGATCTTTTATAAGATGTTGTATCATCTAAAACTATTTCTCCTTTGTCTATTTTTTCTTCTATTTTATCTATAGCATCTTGATATGATTCACCATCTACTTCAAAAACAGAATAATAAGATTCTTTAACTCCAATTTTATATTTACCCATAAACCATCTCCTGTTCTTTTAACTCTTTTTTTAATTCTTCACTTCCATACTTATCTAAATCTTTTGGATGATTCAAGAAATAATCTTTTATAGTATCATCCCATTCAGTTTCATAAAGATAAGATGAAGGATGTTGCCAATCAACTGTATCAAAAACAATTGAAGCAATATAATTAATTAATTTTTGTGGAACTCTCTTATCAAAAAAATCCTGATATACTTTTCCAGATAATTCTTCTCTTACTTCTTTTATAATATCTTTCCTATAATATTTATCATCTGTATTATCTTTTTCAGATATTATTAAGCAATTTTCATTATTATTAACATAATTATATTCAGGTATATAACATACATCATTACCATTTTTAAAAGCATCATAATCTTTATAATAATATCCTTGCCAACCATAAGTTAATATATATAACCGTTCGCCAAAAAAACTTTTTACCTTATAACCATTATCAACTTCTTTTTCAATATCATAACTTTCATTTTCAGAAACGAAATATTTATTATTTTTAATTGGTTGATACAGGTAATTTTTATTAACAATTTCTTCTTTATATTCTTTTACATATTTTTCTAAAGTTTTTTCTAATGTATCAAAAGTATATGGATTTCCTCTTTCAATACTTCTATTACCAATTTGATCGTGTTTTAAATGAACATCAAAAACTGTTTCTTCATCATCTGCAATTTTGCAATATTCTTTTCCTTTATAATATTTAACTGAATAATATTTATAAGAAGAATTATTAAATTCTCTTTTCATATCATTAAGAGTTGTTTTTATTTTTACGTAACTTTCAGCCAAATTACCACCTCTTTCCTAATATGTATTTTCAAAATCATTATCTTGATTAGTATATAAAATATGGCTATCTGATTCTTCTATATATCCAAAATTTTTAGATGGTATTTTAGCAATTCTAGTTTCATGTGATTTTTCATCATTATCTAAATTTAAAAACTGATTACTTACTTCTTCCGAAAAAATGCTATACTCATTACCATCTACATTTTTATCATATATATTATTTAACTTTTGAATTAAATCATAATCTATTTCTGATGGTCTATTAACCAATTTCCCAAAATGAATTGCTACTGCTCTAAATATTGTTTCATCACTATTTTTAGATAATAAATTAAGCAAGCTCTTAGTAGTAGCTACTTCATTTGTCATAGGTTCCATAACTAATTCACATTTTTTTAAATTTTCTATTTTTATTGATTCACTATGTGGAATACCACCAGTATCATTTACTACATTTTTATATTCACTATTTTTTAAATAATTAGAAAAACTATTAAACATTGATAAACTGTTACAATGAATATGTACTTCTTCATAATATGATTCTGTCTGTCTCGTTTCTGAGTTATAAATACTCATCATATTATTTTGATTTGTAAAACAAATTGATTGAGTATTATTATCTATTCTTATGGATCTCATTTCTTTATTTTTATAATAATCATTAAGTAAAGTTTCATAGTCAAAATTACCACTAATTATTGAAGTATATTTATTTGCAAATTCATTATTTTTAGTTA
>JAFQES010000016.1 GCA_017398945.1 Bacilli bacterium
GAATATGTTGATGATATAGTTTATGATAATAATTATTTAAGACCAAGTTATGCATTAAATTATAAAACCCCAATTGAATATAGAATTCAATTAGGGTTTAACTAAAAGTTTTTATGTGTCTACTTTTTATTGACAACTTCATTTAAGCTAGCTTTTTTATTTGTTTTTTTATATAATAATTTTTGTGGTAAATATGAAAAGAAATGAAGTAGATCTTAATAAAATTAGTCCAATGATGCGGCAATATATGGAAATAAAAGATTCATATGAAGAAGAACTTTTATTTTTTCGCTTAGGCGATTTTTATGAACTGTTTTTTGAAGATGGGATAATTGCTTCTAGAGAATTAGAACTCACCTTAACAGGGAAAAATGCCGGTTTAGATGAACGTATACCAATGTGTGGAGTTCCTTTTCATTCGGTAAAACCTTATATTGAAAAATTAGTAAATAAAGGATACAAAGTAGCTATATGTGAGCAGTTAGAAGATGCTAAAGAAGCTAAGGGAGTTGTTAAACGGGGCGTTATTGAAGTAATATCCAAAGGAACTATTGCTGATTATGAAATGTTAAAAGAACATGATAATAGTTATATATGTGGCGTCTTAGATTTCAATTATATATATATTTTGACTTATGCAGATATTTCAACAGGAACTATTAATTCTTTAACTATAAACCATGATAAAGAAAAATTAGTTAATGAACTACTATCTTTAAATGTTAAAGAAGTTATTTTAAAAGATAATTTAGATAGTGAACTTATAAATATTTTAAAAAATAACTATGGAATTGAAATATCTTTTAGTAGTGAATTATTAGAAGATAGATATAATGATTTAACTGAATCTGTTAATGATGTAAGATGCAAGATGGGCGTTAAACATTTACTTTATTATTTAGTAGTTAAAGAATTAAAAGATATGTCTCATTTAGATAAAGTAAATATCATTGATAAAGAAGATTACTTACAAATGGATGTTCATACAATCAGAAATCTTGAATTAGTTGAAACACTTCGCTTAAAAGAAAGAACTTATTCTTTAATATGGTTATTAGATAAAACGAAAACTGCCATGGGTAGTAGATTACTAAAAGATTGGATGTTAAAACCCCTAAAAAGTTTAGCTAAAATAAATGAGCGATATGATAAGATTGAAATTTTAAATAATGAATTTATTTTAAAAGAAGAATTAAGAAATAATTTAGCAGAAGTTTATGATATCGAAAGATTATGTGGAAAAATAACTTGTGGTAGTATTGGAGCTAGAGATTTATTACAACTTAAAAATAGTTTAAAAGTATTACCCTTAATTAAAAATATTATTAAAGATTTAAAATTTGGTTATGAGATAGATACTTTTGATGATTTATATAATTTATTAGAAAAGGCCATTTATGAAAATCCTCCAGTCGGAATAAAAGAAGGTTATTTAATTAAAGATGGTTACAGTGATGAGTTAGATGAATTAAAAGCTATTCGTAGTGGTGGAAAAGACTTTATTGCTTCTTTTGAAAAAGAAATTAAAGAACAAACAAATATTAAAAATCTTAAAGTTGGTTATAATAGAGTATTTGGTTATTACATTGAAGTAAGTAAAGGTCAAGTATCGGAAATAAAAGAAGAATATCATTGGGAAAGAAGACAAACTTTGGCTAATTGCGAAAGATATATTTCACCATTATTAAAAGAAAAGGAAGCTTTAATTTTAAATGCGGAAGAAAAAATAATTGATTTAGAGTACAAGTTATTTATTGAGATAAAAGAAGTAGTTAAAAAAGATATTTTAAAACTAAAGCAAACGGCTTTAATGTTAGGTGAACTTGATGTCTTAGCAAGCCTAGCAGTTGATGCTGAAGAATATGGATTAGTAAGACCATCACTTAATAATGAAAATAAGTTGGAGATTATTGATGGACGCCATCCGGTAATTGAAAAAGTAAGTAAAGAAGAATATGTTGCTAATGATTGTGTAATGCCGAGTAATATAAATACTCTTTTGATTACAGGACCTAATATGAGTGGTAAATCAACATATATGAGGCAGCTTGCTATAATTGTTATTATGGCGCAATTAGGATGTTTTGTGCCAGCCAAAAAAGCTAATATTCCAATTATTGATAAAATATTTACAAGAATTGGAGCAAGTGATGATTTAGTAAGTGGAGAATCTACTTTTATGGTCGAGATGAATGAAGCTAGAAATGCCATTTGTAATGCTACTAAAGATAGTTTAATTTTATTTGATGAGTTAGGAAGAGGAACAGCTACATATGATGGGATGAGTCTTGCTCAAGCTATATTAGAATATATAAGTAAGAATATTAAATGTAAAACTTTATTTTCGACTCATTATCATGAAATAACATCTTTAGAAAGAAAATTTACTAATATTAAAAATGTACATGTTGCAGCTCTAGAAGAAGGAAATAAGATAACGTTTTTGCATAAAATAAAAAATGGAGCAGTTGACAAAAGTTATGGTATTCATGTTGCAAGGCTAGCAAAAATGCCAGATGAGATAATCAATAAGGCAAGTGAAATTTTAGTTGGGTATGAAAATGCTGCTAGGAGTAAAAAAATAGAAAAAGTTCAGTTAACAATGGATTTTGAAGAAGATAAACCGAACATCAAAGACGATTTAAGAGATAAATTAAAAAATATTGATCCATTAAATATTACTCCTATCGAAGCGCTTAACTTAATGTATGAATTAAAACAACTAGACAAATAAATTTACAAAAAAATATACAAAAAGCAAAGAATTTGTATATTTTTTTTGATATATATATATATAATGTGATAAAATAATTATTATAGAGGTGGCTTATATGAAGGTTATAGTAAAGTATGAAGAATTAGAATCAAAGATTGCTATTATTCAAAAAAATATTGATTGCTTAAAGGAAGAAATAACTAATTTTAAGAATATTGCAAAATTTGATAAGTCAGAATGGTCTGGTACTGCTTCTAAAGTTTACAACAATTCTGTTGTCAAAGAATTCCCAACTTATTTAAATAATTTTTTAGTAGCAATAAATCAATTAAATAAAGATTTAAAGACTACTAGTCGAAAATATCAACAAATCGATAGATTGGTGGCGAGAAGTACAGATGGCGAATAATACTAATAATAATCTAGTAGGCGAATTTACAGTTGCTCCTGAAGCTTTAGTGGACAAAGCAAAACAAATTAACGATAGTTTATCTATGATTTCACTTTTTATGAAAATGATAGAAGATTGCTTTAAATCGCTTGAAGAAGGAGAAATATGGCAAGGTCCGTTAGCCGAAAAATATTGTGAAAATGCCAGAGCATTTTTTGAACGTGGAGCATCTTTCTCGGAAGGGTCAACAAATAATGGTTATAATACATATAGTAATAATGTTAGAACTTATGCAACCACAATTTCTAATTTATTAAATGATGCTAGTAAAGGTTACTTAAGTACTGATGAAGCAATAGAAAGATCTATATCTGGTGAAAATAGTAGTTCTGAAACTTCCCAAGATGCAGAATCTAATAATCAAGAGGCAACTAAATCTACTACTGAGCCTGCTACTGAACCTGCTACTCAACCAACAACAGAACCAACAACCCAATCTTCAACACAAGTTGAAGAACCAACAACAGTTCTCGAAACAACAACAACAGCAGCTACTACTAAAAAAACAACAGAATCTTCAACCACAAAAAATCAAAATTCTGATGTGAGATATGAAGTCCCTCAAGGTGAAACTTATGCCAAACAAGTCCAATCTATAAATTCTTTGTCGGAAGAAAAGAATGCTGATGGTTCTTATTATTATAAAGCGAGTGCTATTGCTTATGGAGGGACTGATTCAAGCGGCAAAAAATGGAATACTAAAACAGAAGAAGGAACCGGATTGCGTTATGTAGAAGAAGATGGTGAAAAATATTATTGTGCCGCTATGGGAACGGTATATGGTGAAGCTGGTGATAAAGTAAAAGTAACAACAGACACCGGTCAAACATTTAACGTTATTATAACCGATTCAAAAAGTGTAAAAGATGCAGAAACCGTAAATGTTAACGGCGAAACATATTCACAATATCATTATTGGAGTCCTGGAGTAAAAGACTTGGTTGAATTAAATTGTGAATATAGTAAGATTCCAGCAAATGTGCGTAACATGGGTAGTTGGCATGTTTTAGAACAATTTAGTGGGAATGTAGTTTCTATTGAACCAATTAATTAAGGAGGAAATAAACCATGAGTTGGAATGTAAAGACAAACGCTGAAGAATATAAAATTGACACTGATGGTCTAAGTGATAAATTAAATATTCTTATTAATGTTTCTAAAATAGATTTAGAAGAGTTAAAGGCTAAGTTAGATAGTTCAGGATATGCAAGTTTAGCCACATTGGCAGATGGTTCATCGGTTGCTTTTCCTGATAAAGTTAATAGAACTAAAGATAAAATAACTAAATTACAAGAAGCTTTAAATAAATTAATAGATAAAGCTCAATATCATAGCGATAATATTACCGCTTTTGAAAGTGGTCAACCAGTAACAATTGAAGAAGTCTCTTCAACAGCAACTCCTACGCCTAGTAGTGAAACTATAACAATTCAAAAAGGTGATACTTTGTGGAATCTAGCTATTAGCAAAGGTCATGAAGGATCAGAATGGAATAAAGTGTTCAAAACAAAAGATGGTCAAACTATTACTTCGCAACAAGCAATTGCTCTTAGTGCTGGGGATGAAATAATGTATGTTGGAAATAATCAAGAAACTACATCAAATATAGCCTATACTACAATTGACCCAACAACCTTAACAAGCGTAGCAGCTTTAGAAGCAATACCTTTAGTTGATTATAATAATTTGCCCAAAAATGTGCCTTCGGATTTATTTGTAACAACGTATGGTGGGTATGATGATTTAGAAAGACCATTTTCAAATCCAAGGATGGTAGTTACAGATCATGCTAATGGATATTATTCGGATGGAAATAAACATTGGGGAAGTGATTGGAATTCTTTGGATGGTGGATCTGCAGATCATGGAGAATCAATTACACCTATTGCCTCAGGAATTGTTGTCGAAAAAGGGACAAATAAAAATAAAGGGTTAGGATATTATGTTACTATTTTATCAGAACATGTCAATCCTGAAACTGGAGAAACTGAATATATGTTAACTAGTTATGGCCATATGGATAAAGTAAGTAATTTAGAGGTAGGTCAAGTTGTTACAACTGACACCCTGGTGGGAGAAGTAGGAAAAAGTGGTAATTCTGATGGATATCACTGTCATGTAGAAACAGAGATGCATTTACAACCTAATGAAAGATATAATAACAATTTTGTTAAGGTTTCTAATGGCTCAACTTATACAATTGATGAGATAGAAACTGAGGTGCGAGAAGACGGTAATACTTATGTAACGGAAGAAAGTATGCAAAAATTATATGGAGAAGATGCTATGTTTGAAAGACAAGCATATTCTAGTGAATTATCTGGTCACTTTAATAGAAACCCACAAGATTATGATAAGTATATGGCTGAAAATAATATTAATTATCAATATCCAGAATGGTTTAAGGAGGCGTAATAATGAAAAGTTTAGTTGAAAAGATAAAAACAACGCTTAATAATTTTAGTCTTGGTTACGGCCAAGACAATATTTGGAGCGGAAATGCTAAAATAAAATTCAGTGATGAATTCGCATCTTTAAAAGATAGTAGAAGTTATATGTCTCAAAAAACAATTACAGCTGTAGGATATTGTATTACTAATTTAGAAAGTGCTAAAAAATGTTATGATGAATTTAACGCTATATATTATAATGTTGAAAAATTAAAAAATGAATATGAAATGGCCAACAGTTATTATAGAAGCGTAATGAGTAATCCTGATTCTTCAGTAAGTGAAAGAAATATGGCCCGATCTTCTCGGGACAGAGCTCAAGCTGCATATACTAATAAACGTCAAGAAGCAAACGATAAAAAAAGAGAGCTTAGAACATTTTTAAGTAACATAAGATAAAACTAAAAAACCAAAAAATTGGTTTTTTTATTGTTAATATATAGTAAAAATGTTATAATTTTAAAAGTTATAGAGGTGAAATAAATGGCTTTAACAAGATCAGAATTAAGAAAAAAAATAATGATAATCTTATATCAAATAGATATCTTAAAAGGAAATAATGTTTCTTATGACATAGAAGAGGTAATGAAGGATAATATTGAAACTGAAAATGAATTTGTAAAGACAATTGTATATGGAGTAGAAACATATAAAGAACAAATCGATGAAATCGCTAATAAATATATGGTCGATTGGGATATTAATCGTTTAGATAAAACAGGAGCAATGATTTTACGTATGGGAATTTTTGAATTAATGTACACAGACACTCCTCAAATTGTTGTTATTAACGAAGCTATAGAATTAGCTAAACAATATAGTGACGATAAAGTAAAAAATATTATTAATGCGGTTTTAGACAAAATAAAAAAGAGTTTATAAAGGATAAACTATGGATGAAAAGTATTTAAAAATTAGTGAACTTAATAATTATGTTAAATCTTTAATTGATAGCGATTCATTTTTAAATAAAGTTTATTTAAAAGGAGAAATATCTAATTTTAAAAACCATACGAGAGGACATCTTTATTTTACATTAAAAGACGAGGAATCTCGTTTAAGTGCAGTTATGTTTGCTAGCAGTGCTACAAAACTTTTATTTACTCCAGAAGATGGGATGAATGTTCTGGTTACAGGACGTATTTCATGTTATCCAGCTGCTGGTACTTATCAAATATATGTTGAGAAGATGGAACAAGATGGAGTAGGAAATTTATATGTTTTATTTGAACAATTAAAAGAAAAATTAAGTAAAGAAGGCTTATTTGCTTTAGAACATAAAAAACAAATACCTAAATATCCGCAACGAATTGGGGTAATTACCGCCCCAACAGGAGCTGCTATAAAAGATATTTTAAGTACCATAAAAAGAAGATATCCTTTATGTGAAACAATTTTATTTCCTGCATTAGTTCAGGGTAAAGATGCTGCTCCAGATATTGTAAAACAAATAAAAAAAGCTCAAGAATTTGAATTAGATGTTTTAATTGTAGGTCGAGGTGGCGGCTCTATTGAGGATTTATGGGCATTTAATGAAGAAATTGTTGCAAGAGCTATTTATGAATGTACAATCCCTACAATCAGTGCTGTAGGGCACGAAATAGATTATACTATTAGTGATTTTGTAGCAGATCTTCGAGCCCCAACTCCAACAGGAGCCGCTGAGATGGCAGTACCGACAATTTTAGAAATGGATAATGCTTTAAAGTATTATCAAGTCAGATTAAATAAGTCAATAAAAAATCTAGTTAATGAAAAATATATTGCTTTAAGAAATATTAGAAATTCATATATATTGAAAAATCCTTTATCATTATATGAAATTAAAGACCAAAAGTTGGATCAATTAATTGATAAAGTAAATGTTTTATATAAAAACATTATAAATAAAAACGATATTAAATTAAATAATTTAATTCGTCATATAGAATCTTTAAATCCAATCAGCACCTTAAAAAGAGGATATGCTATAGTAAAAAAAGGCCAAAAGATAGTTACCGATGCTAGTAATTTAAAAATAAATGATAAGATTACAATATCAATGGATAAATATGAATTAACTAGTAAGATAACTAATGTTAAGGAGGAATTATAATGAAAGAAGAAAGTTTTGAAAATTCTTTAATTAAATTGGAAAATATTGTTAAGGAATTAGAAAGTGGAGAAACTCCGCTTGATAATGCTATTCTAAAGTATACAGAAGCAATGAAATTAGCTAAATTTTGTAGTGAAAAAATTTCTAAGGCAACAGAAAGTGTTAATAAAATATTAAAAGATGATGGTACAGTAGAAGAATTTAATGCTGATAATGGTAATAATTAAACCAATTATTACCTTTTTAAATGTACATTTTTTTACCATACTAATAAAGGTGATGTATATATGAAAAAATATATAATTTCAATATTGTGTGGTTTACTGTTATTTCCAAAAATCTCCTTAGCTTATTCTGATTATATTATTCCAGGCGGAGAAACTCTTGGGATTGATATTAAAAGTAATGGAGTTATGGTTATCGGATTTTATAAAATAAATGGAAAATACAATAAGGGTGATTTAAAAGTAGGAGATTATATTACTAAAATTAATGGACAAAACACAGAAGATTTAGAAACATTAACAAGAAAAATTGAGGAAGCCGTTTCAAGTAAAAAGGTAAATATAACTTTTAAAAGAAATAATAAAGAACATACAACTACAATCGAATTAATATATGATAATAATACATATAAAACGGGTTTATATGTAAAAGATAATATAACGGGTATTGGTACACTAACTTATGTTGATCCTAATACAAAGATATATGGTGCTTTAGGACATGAAATAATAGAAAGTTCTTCTAATTCTATTGTAGAAATTAAAACTGGAACAATATTTGAAAATAAAATAACATCAATTAATAAAAGTGCTAATGGTGCTCCAGGAAGTAAAAATGCCAAATTCTATTTTGATAATGTATATGGGGATATAAAAAAGAATACTAAATATGGAATATATGGAAATTATAGTACAACTCTTCCCAATAAAGAACTTTTAAAAGTCGCTGAAAATAAAGATATAAAAGTAGGAGAAGCATATATATATACTGTTCTAGAAGACCAAAGTGTAGAAAAATTTACGATAAATATTAATAGTATAAATGAAGATTCGTATATCAAAAACCTAATTTTTACTATAACGGATGAACGCCTAATTTCTAAAACTGGAGGTATTGTTCAAGGGATGAGTGGCAGTCCTATTATGCAAGAGGATAAAATCATTGGAGCAGTTACTCATGTTATGATAGACGATGTGTCTAGTGGCTATGGAATATTCATAACAACAATGTTAAAAGAAGGAGAAAGTTAATTCTCTTTTTTTGACTAACAAAAAAGAACTTTTATAAAAGTTCTACATCTTGTTCGAGCTTTTCGTTTTCTAAATTCATGCTTCCTAGTAAAGCACGTTTTAATTCTTCATCATTTTCATCAATGTCTTCAGCTATATCTATTAAATTAATTATTTCTTCAAATGAAGTAAGCCCATTAGCTACCTTTTCTAATCCATCTTGTAACATCGTGATAGTCTTACCTTCTTCATAAACTAATTCTCTTAATTCTTGTTTTTTGACATTGTTTACAATAGCATCTTTCATACTTTGATCGATGCTTAATACTTCATGAACTGCGATTCTTCCTTTATAACCATTGAAACATTCGTTGCAACCATGAGGAGAGTAAATATATTCAACATCTTTTTTTAAGACTTTCTTCAAAACACTTTTTTCATAAGCAGTAGTAAATGTTTTTTCACGACATTTTGGGCACAAACGTTTAGCTAGTCTTTGGGCGATTACAGTATTTAAAGCTGATCCTAATAAATATCTTTCAACTTCCATATCTAGTAATCTTTCAATGGTAGTAAGGGCATTATTGGTGTGGATAGTAGATAATACCAAGTGACCAGTAATAGATGCACGTACAGCAATTCTAGCAGTTTCGTCATCACGAATTTCCCCGATCATAATAGTGTCAGGGTCTTGACGTAAAATGCTTCGCAAAGCCGCTGAAAAGGTTAGACCAATTTCACTCATAACTTGAACCTGATTAATCCCTGAAATTTTCATCTCTACGGGATCTTCAACAGTAATAATATTAGTTTTAACATCATTTAATCTTTGTAAAATTGAATATACAGTAGTTGATTTACCACTACCAGTAGCTCCGGTGACTAATATAATTCCGTTTGGACTATTTATAGCTTTAAGAATCTTTTTTAAGTTTATTTCCGAAAAATGCAAACTTTCTAATCCTTCTAAACTTTTACTATAATCTAAAAGACGAATAACAATTTTTTCACCATCTACAATAGGAAGGGAAGAAACACGCATATCTACAGAGTACGTATCTATACTACCTTTAATAGCACCATCTTGAGGTAATCTTGTTTCAGTAATATTCATTCCTGAAATAATTTTAACTCTCGTCAAAAGATTTTTTTTGACAGCGTCAGGAACTTTAGTATATTCATGTAATTCGCCATCAACTCTGATTCGAACATTTAAAACATCGGGTGTTGGATCAAAATGAATATCTGATGCTCCAAATTTGTTGGCATCAGCCAATATTTCGTCAACAATTTCAACTATGGGACGATTTTCAAAATCAAATTCACGAAACATAAAAATCAACACCTTCTTTTTATTCTAAAAATATTATATAACATAGATAATAATATCTCAAGTAAAGATAATAATTTTTTTCCATTAATTTACATTAAAATTTATACATGGTATAATACTACTTATAGGAGAGTTTTTATGGTACTTATTGAATGGTTTATTTATTTTATTATATATAGCTTTATAGGGTATATAGTTGAAGTTATGTTTATGAGCATTTTAAATAAAAAAATAATTAATAGAGGTTTTTTATGTGGCCCTATATGTCCAATTTATGGAATGGGAGCTGTTGGCATGCTTTTATTTTTAAAAAGATATAGACATGATTATGTTGCTTTATTTATTTTTGGAGCATTAATTGCTAGTGTTTTAGAATACGTAGTAAGTTACACTTTAGAAAAAGTATTTCATAATAAATGGTGGGACTATAGCAACAATAAGTTTAATATTAATGGTAGAGTATGTTTGCTAAATGCTTTTTTATTTGGATTATGTAGTGTAGGATTAATTGAATTTATTCATCCGTTTATTTCAAAATTTGTTTTAATAATCCCCAAAAACTTATTAGTCATTATATTTATAATTTTAATTGTTGTATTAATAGCCGACACCATTTTTTCCTGCATTGTAGCATATAATTTAAGAAGCAGATTAATAATTGTAGAAGAATTAAAAAATGAGAAATTAAGTATGTTACCAAATTTATTTGAGGATAAACTAAAACAGAAAGTTGATAATTTAAAAATGTATCCGAATAGATTATTAAAAGCTTTTCCAGATGTTTTAACTAATTATAAAGATGAATTTGATATTATGAAAAAACATAAAAGTAAGAAACTTAAAAAATAAAAAATCTAAACAAATCTAAAAAAGATTTGTTTTTTAAAGGAAATCTCCTTCCTTCTTGGCAATATAACTAATGAAGGGAGAAAAATGAAAAGAAAAGATATTATTTATCAAAGAGATTTAAAAGATTGTGGTCCTTGTTGTTTATTAAGTATAATTCGACATTATAATGGTAATGTTCCATTAGAGAAAATAAGATTAGATACTTATGCCGATGATCGGGGGACTAGTGCATATCATCTAATTCGAGCAGCTAAATCGTATGGTTTTGAAGCAAATGGGATTAAATGTCAAGATTTTAAAAATATAAAAAAATTACCAGTTATAGCTCATATAATTCTAGAAAACGGACTCAACCATTTTATAGTAATTTATAAAATAAAAAATGATAAATTAACCATTATGGATCCGGCTAAAGGAAAAGTAGTTATAACTAAAACACAATTTCTTAAACTATGGGACAATATAATTATAAATTTTCGTCCCAAACATGAAATAATAAATTATCCAATGCAAATAAATGTAGTAAGCTTCTTTTTTAAAATTTTGTTTAAAGAAAAACAAAAATACCTTCTATTAATCATATTAAGTCTTTTAATAATGTTTTGTAACTTATTAAATGGCTTTTACTTAAAATTTGGTGACTTTCTCATCCATAATAATAGAACAAACTTAATATTAAAATTATTTATATCATTCATAATAATTACAATTTTTAAAACACTAATAACATTTTGGCATAATGGATTATACATTAATTTAAATAAGAATATTCATAAAAGTTTAATATCAGATTTTGTAAGTCATATCTTTTTTCTTCCTTTAAATATATTACATAATAAGACATCTGGTGAAATAATAACTAGGGTTAATGAACTAAAAGAAATAAAAGAATTTTTTTCAGAGATGTTTATTAATTTATTACTTGATGTTTTATTAGTAATAGCGAGTTGTGGTATGTTAGCATTAATCAATTTAAAATTATTTTTAATTATTATAATTACATATTTGTTGTATACGATAATTTCTTTACTTTTTGCAAATAAAGTAAGCTCTAAAATTAGACAATGGATGGATACTGAATCTGAGTATAATACTTGTTTAATTGAGAAAATTGAAATGGCTACTAGTATCAATAACTTACAAATTAAACCACAAATAAATTTATGGCTTGATTATAAATTATCAGAAGTAATTAAAACTGATGATAATTTAAAAAGGTTATTGAACACTGAACACGTTTTAAAATCAATTTTTAAAGATTTAGGTTTTTTGCTATTAAATACATATGCATTATATCAACTATTATTAAACAAGTTTGATTTAATAAATTTAATTACCTTTAATTCTCTAACAAATTGGTTTTCAACATCTTATGAAAATATCATAAGAATTATTCCTCAATTCTATTATCTAAAAAATTCAATATATAAAGTAAGTGAATTTAGAAATTTACCAAAAGAAAAAGATAATGGAATTTTTATTCCTGAATTTAATAGTATTCAAATTAAAAATTTACAAGTTTCCTATGACGATACCACTATAATTAATAATTTTAATTATAAAATAATGCCTGGAAAAAGTTATTTTTTAAAGGGCTTATCTGGTTGTGGTAAAAGTACTTTAATAAAGTGCTTATATAAAGAAATCAATCATTATCAAGGAGATATTTTACTAGGAAAATTAAATTATAAAGATATTAGTGCTAAATGGATTAAAGATAACTTTACAATTATTAATCAAAATGAAAGTCTTTATTCTGATACTATCTATCAAAATATTATTTGTCATCGCAACATATCTAAAAAACAATTTAAAAGAGTTTGCCAAATATGCTTGATAGATAAAATAGTTGCTAAAAAAACTTTACGCTTCTTAAGTAACGTAGCTGATAGTCTTACTAATCTTTCTGGAGGTGAAAAACAACAAATTATTTTAGCAAGAAACTTACTTAAGAAAGGAAGTGTAATTATCATTGATGAAGCCTTAAGTGAAGTTGATCTTAAAACAGAAATAGAAATTATTAGAAATCTAAAAAAACATTATAAAAATCAAACAATTATTTATGTAAGTCATAAGAATTTAAGTGAACATTTTGATTTTTGTATAAACATGCCAAAAAATATTAATAAGTAAGGAGGTTTTAAAAATAGCAAAGTTAACAGAACAAGAATTGATGGTAGTTGAAGGAGGCGGGATTAAAGTTAGTGTATTAGCTGCAATAGCTGGATTTGGAGTATTCATTATAGGAGTTTTTGATGGTTTAATAAGACCATTAAAATGTCTAAAAAGATGAAAAGATTAAATAAAAATGAATTAATGCAAATAAATGGAGGAGCCATCTCAGCATCATTTATTAATGCTTTATCCAGAGCAGCATCAACACTTTTAAATCTCGGCCAAATTGTTGGAACAACAATAAGAAGATTCTTTTCTAAAAAATATTGTTAAATAAGATATCCGTAAAGGATATCTTTTCAATTTGACAAAATGATTTTATACCACTAAAATAAAAATCGCTTTAAAGGTGATTGAAATGATTCAAACCCTCGAGGGTTAAAACAAATCCATAAAAACATAAAAAATGTCATTTTTAATTATTGTCAAAGAAAACATTAAGTGTTATAATGTTTTGTGAAACGAAGGGAGGGAAATAAATGACAAAAGTAGTGGTTAAAAACAATGATGTTGAAAGCGCTTTAAAGAAATTTAAAACAAAAGTAGCACGTAGTGGTGTCCCTTCTGAAATAAAAAAGAGAAAACATTATGAAAAACCAGGCGTAAAAAAACGTAATGAAAAAAAAGAAATGATCAAAAATTCTCGTAAACATAGAAAAGGAGAATAATAATGAATGATAAAATTGCTAATGATTTTAAAGAAGCAATGAAAAGCCAAGATAAGTTCTCATTAAGTGTTTTAAGAATGTTAAAAAGTGCCATTCAAATGGATGCCATAAATAAAAAACATGAACTTAATGATGAAGAAATAATTGGTGTAATTAAAAAGCAAGTTAAAATGCGAAAAGATTCTGTAGAAGAATACAAAAAATATCAAAAACTTGATGAAGTTGAATCTTTACAAAAAGAAATTGCAATTTTAAGTGAATACTTACCAGAAGAAGCTTCAAAAGAGCAAATTATCGAAGCTATAAATAAAGCATTTGAAATAATTAATCCGACATCGATGAAAGATATGGGTGCTATTATGAAAGAAGTATCTTCAATGTTACCAAATGCTGATAAAAGTTTAGTAAGTAAACTTGTTAAAGAAAAATTAAATTAAAAATCTTTCAGTTTTTTGAAAGATTTTTTTATGTTCATTCATATATATTTATAGGTGAGTATAATGCTAATGATTAATAATATCAAAAATTACCTATATGATAAAAAGTATTTTATTAATCTTTTTGATAATTACATTCATGTCTTTAACTATCTTAAATTACTAAAGTTTAGTAATGAAGAAATTAATTTGCAAGTAGAAAATTTTACTTTAAAAATAAAAGGTCAAGGTTTATTTATCACCAAAATGACTAATAATGAACTTTTAATAAAAGGCGAAGTACTAGGTTTGGAGATTGATAAATGAACGAAGGATTAATTTGGGTAAAAGCAAAATGTGATAATTATTATAACTTTATTTTAAAAATTAGTGCTATTAGTATTACAATTTTAGAAATTAAATATAAAGATAATTTTATCTGTTTAAAAATAAATAAAAATGATATTTCTAAATTAAAAAAATATTTGCCTAGTTATTCATTTAAAATAGATCGTTATTTAGGCATAGATAAATTATTTATCTTATTAAAAAAATATTTATTTTTTATTGTTGCAATAGTAATAGGGACTATATTCTTATATTTTGCAACTAATGTTATAGTTAGTGTTGAAGTAATTCATTCCGATGCTGAAATTAGAAAATTAGTTACTAATGCCTTAGAAGATGAAGGAATAAAAAGATTAACTTTGAAGAAAGATTACAAGACAATTACAAAAATAAAAGAAAATATTTTAAATAGATATAAGCAAAATTTAGAGTGGATTGAAATAGAAACTCATGGAATGAAATATATAGTTAGAGTGGAGGAACGTATTATTACTATCCCTGAAGAAGAAAAAACATCATGTCATATCATTGCCAAAAAAAGTGGTGTTATTACTAAAGTGTTTACGGAAAGAGGAGTAGCTAATGTTGCATCAGGAACATATGTCTCTGAAGGGGATATTTTAATAAATGGTAATATTCTCCTAAACGAAGAAATCAAAAACACTGTTTGTGCTAGTGGAGAAGTAAAAGCTGAAGTTTGGTATACTGTTAAGGTAAGCTTACCCCTTAATTATGAAAAGTCTAATTTAACAGGTAAGAAATGTTATAATTTTTCTTATAAATTAAATGGTCAAAAACAAAAAATATTTCGTAGTAGATTAACAAATTATGCGAATGAAAGTAAGAAACTATTTAGTTTTTTAGGTGTTGAATTTTATTTGGAAGAAGAAAAAGAATTAGATGTTAAATCTTTAAAATATTCTGAAAAAGAAGCTTTAGAAAAAGGTATAGAATTAGCTATAGAAAAAATGAATATAAAAAGAAAAGATTATGATCGAATTTTGACGCAAAAAGTTTTGAAAAATACCCTAAATGATAGTACAATGGATTTAGAGATATTTTTTGCCATTGAAGAAGATATTGGCAAAACAGTTGAATTTGAACCAGAAATAATTGAAGAAGGAATTGGGGAATAAATATGATATGGAATGTAGCAAATAAAACAATTAATAGTATATGGCCAATGTTAGTAATATTTTTAGTAGTAATAATTACAACAAGAATAACTTATATAATGACCCATAAAGAAAAGTTTTGCTTTTATAAAGAGTTTTGGACATTATTTTTTATTTGTTACATCTTATTACTTTTCCAATTAGTAACAAGTACTGATATAAGTAATAATGGTGGGATTAATTATATTCCTTTTACGGAAATATTCCGTTATGAAATAGGAAGCAAACTATTTATGTTAAACGTCATCGGCAATATTGCTATGTTTATTCCATTTGGTTACTTTATATCACATTATTTAAATGCCAAAAAAATATCTTCCATATTCATTGTTACTTTAATAGCTAGCGCATGTATCGAAATTGTTCAACTAAACATTGGTAGAAGTTTTGATATTGATGATATTATTTTAAATTGTATTGGTAGCATAGTTGGATTTTTAATATATATTGCCCTTGGTGCCATAAAAAGACATTTACCTAAATTTTTGCAAAGTGACTTCTTTTATAATATAATATGCTTATTAATTTTAATTGCAGTTGTATTATATTTTAAAGGATACATTAATTTAGGGGCGTTAATATGATAAATTATGAAATAAACAATTTAGTAAATTATGAAAATTATGATTATTTAGATAGCGTAATAAAAGCTACTTTAAAACTTGAAAAAGTTGAAAATGCCATTTTTTCTATTATTTTTGTCGATGAGAATGAAATTCAAAAGATAAACAAAGAATATCGCGGAATTGATAAAATTACGGATGTTATATCATTTGCATTTGAAGATAATGCGAATGTAGTGTATAATGATATACGGATTTTAGGAGATATCTATGTTTGTATCCCTAGAATGATTGATCAAGCAAAAGAATATGGTCATAGTGAAAAAAGGGAATTATCTTTTTTAATTGTACACGGCTTACTTCATTTACTTGGTTATGATCATCAGACAAAAGAAGATGAAGAAATAATGTTTAATAAACAGGAGTTGGTTTTAGATGGTGAAAATATCACGCGATGAATTAAAGAAAAAAGGTTTTAAACGATTTTTAAATAGTTTTAAGAACTCTTTTGATGGTTTAGTGCATGCATACAAAAATGAACAAAGCTTATGGATTCATGGAGTATGTTCAATTTTTTGTATTATCTTAGGATTAGCATTTCAATTAAGATTTTCAGAATGGGCAATTGTTTTAATTGGTTTAGGTGTAACTTTAGGGATGGAACTTGTAAATACCGCTATTGAAGCAGTAGTAGATTTAGTTACTTTAGAAATTCATCCTTTAGCTAAAGTTGCTAAAGACTGTGGAAGTGCAGCTGAATTCGTTTGTGCAATGATAGCTGTAGTTGCTATTTCGATTGTTTTTGCTCCTTACATTTATAACTTAATCTGTTCTTTATAGGTGATAATAATGAAGAGTGGGTTTGTAAGTTTAATTGGGCGTCCTAATGTTGGTAAAAGTACTTTAATTAATTCTTTAGTAAATTATAAAGTAGCAATTACTTCGGATAAAGCTCAAACAACAAGAAATGTAATTCAAGGTATATATAATGAAGAAGGATATCAAATTGTATTTGTCGATACTCCTGGTATTCATAAACCATCTAATAAATTAGGAAGAGCTTTAAATAAGCATGCATATGCTTTTATGAAAGATGTTGATGTTGTTTTATTTGTTATCGATGTTAAAGAGGGTATCGGTAAAGGCGATCGATTTATTATGGAAAATCTAGCTAAGACCAATGCTCCAGTTATTTTAGTAATTAATAAAATAGATAAAGTTAATGATGAAGCTTTAATGTATTCGATTAATGAATACAAAGATGAATTTCCGTTTGCTGATATAGTACCTGTATCAGGACTTAAAAACGATAATACTGATAGACTAATTGAAGTAATCAAAAAATATATCAAAGATGGGGTTAAATACTTTGATGATGATCTAGTAACAAGTAGTTCAATGCGCTTTATGGTTGGCGAAATAGTTAGAGAAAAACTATTAAATGTTACAATTGAAGAAGTACCACATAGTATTACTTGTTATTGTACTTCTTATGAAGAAAAAAAAGATATTATTAATATGAATGTTGATATTATCGTTGATCGTGATTCCATTAAAAAAATTGTGATCGGCAAAAATGGTGCTCGTTTAAAAGATGTCGGCACCAAAGCCCGTAAAGAATTAGAAGAGATGACGGGTAAAAAAGTATATTTAGAACTATTTGTTAAAACAATTAAAAATTGGAAAGATAAAGAAAGATATTTAAATGAATTAGGTTTTTTAGATTTTGAATAGAATTTTGTATAAAAATTCTTTTCTTATATCATAATTATTTTAGAAAGAAGGATAATTATGGATAGAAAAGAAGCTTGGGAAATGTTTAAAAAAACTGGAAAGATAGAATATTATTTATTATTTAAAAAACAAGAAAAGAAGTGATTTTCTTGCTAGAAGAAGTAGAAGGTATAATCTTAAAAGAAACTCCTTATAAAGAAAAATCTAAAATAATTCAATTATTTACGAAAGAACATGGTTTAATAAGTGTTATTTGTAAAGGAGTTAAAAGCCCTAAAAGTTCTCTTAGGGCTCTTACTATACGCTATACGTATGGTGTTTTTCAAATTAGTTATAAAAAAGATAAACTATCTACTTTAATTAATGCAGACTTAATTAATGCTTTAGAAAACATTAAAAGTGATATTATTAATATAAGTTATTTAGGTTATCTTGCTGAGTTGACTTTGCAAGTTTTAAAACAAAGTAATTCAAGTGATATATATGATATGTTTATAGGTACCATCTTAAAAATGAATGAAGAGCATGATCCTTTAATTCTAACTAATATAATAGAATTAAAATACTTACCATATTTAGGAGTAGGAATAAGTTTAGACGAATGTGTTTTATGCGGGTGTAAAAAAGATATTATTACGATAGATGCCGATGCTGGTGGACTTATTTGTAAATCTTGTTTTACTAATGAAATACTAGTAGATTTAAAAACGATTAAATTACTTAGAATGTATTATTATATTGATATAAAAAGCATATCATCTATTAAGATAAGTGAAGAATTAAAAAAACAGATAAACTTTTTTGTTGAAAGATATTATGATAGATATACAGGCCTATATTTAAAAAGCAAAGAGTTTTTAAAAAAGATGATTAATTAGTAGATGTTTAATTAAAATTTTTGTATAATTAGATAGAGGTGTTATAAATGAAATTAACAATGGAAGAATTAGTAAACTACTGTAAGCAATATGGATTTGTATTTCAAGGTAGTGAAATATATGGAGGACTTGCTAATTCTTGGGACTATGGTTCTTTAGGAGTAGAATTAAAAAATAATATTAAAAAAGCTTGGTGGCAAAAATTTATCCAAGAAAATCCTTATAACTATGGATTAGATAGTGCTATTATTATGAATCCAGAAGTATGGGTAGCAAGCGGACATGTAACCAGTTTTAATGATCCGTTAATTGATTGTAAAAAATGTAAAAGTCGTTATCGTGCGGACAAACTAATAGAAGATCATTCTAAGGGAGAACTTACTTGTGATGGATGGACAAATGAGGAATTAGAAAACTATATTCAGGAAAATAATATTGCTTGTCCAAAATGTGCTAATACTGAATTTACGCCAATTAGAAAATTTAATTTATTATATGAAACATATCAAGGAGTTACTGAAGATAGTAAAAATAAAGTGTATTTAAGAGGAGAAACAGCGCAAGGAATTTTTGTGAATTTCCTAAATGTTCAAAGAAGCATGCGCCTTAAAGTTCCTTTTGGAATTGGTCAAATAGGTAAAGCTTTCCGTAACGAAATAACTCCAGGAAATTTTATATTTAGAGTAAGAGAATTTGAACAAATGGAATTAGAATTCTTCTGTAAACCAGGAACTGACTTAGAATGGTTTGGATACTACAAAAATTTCTGTATTGATTTTCTAAAAGAATTAGGAATCAGAAAAGAAAATTTAAGATATCGTGATCACGCAAAAGAAGAATTATCTTTCTATAGTAAAGCTACAACTGATATTGAATACTTATATCCAATGGGATGGGGAGAACTTTGGGGTATAGCGGATCGTACTGATTATGACCTATCAAAACATATTGATCATTCTAAAGCCGATTTGAGATATTTAGATCCAGAAACTAATGAAAAATATATTCCTTATGTAATTGAACCATCATTAGGAGTTGATCGTTTATTCTTAGCTGTTTTAGCAGATGCTTATACTAAAGAAAAATTAAGCGAAACAGACGAAAGAATCGTATTAAAAGTAAAACCAAGTCTAGCGCCAATAAAAGCAACAATACTACCATTGATTAAAAAAATTCATGCAGATAAAGCTAATAGTGTTTATGCATTGTTGTGTAAAGAATTTAATACAAGTTATGATGAAACAGGAAGCATTGGAAAAAGATATCGTCGTAGCGATGCTGTGGGAACACCATTTTGTATTACTGTTGATGATGAAACAATTAATGATAATATAGTTACAATAAGACATAGAGATTCTATGGAACAAATAAAAATACCAATAGATGAAGTAGCTAATTACATAAAAGAAAGCATCAAATTTTGATGCTTTTAATTTGCGCGAAAGGGTAAAATTATGATAATATATCATACATGAAAAAGAGGAATAAACATGACTAGCATAGAAAAACTTGAAAAAATGCTTATTAATAATAGTATTAACCAAAAATTAGAATTCAATAAATTATTAAAGATAATGAGAGTTATCAAAGAACCATATCCTTTTATATCATCAGTTAATTTTGATATCATGATTGATGTTTTAGGTGATCTAGGTTTTAGCGAAGAAGAAAAAACTGAAATAGTAGCCTATTATTATAGTAAAACTTTAAATTTCTACAACAGAGATAAAAGAAATGAATATATTTACAATCTTTCTTTTAAGCAAATCTTAAAAAATCATTTAGTAATAGGACCGTCCTACGAAGAACAGTGTAAAGCAGTAAATGTAATTAGAATGATAGTAGACGAAGAAGGAAATATATTACCTGCCAAGATGACAATTGACGAAGTAAAAATAATTGTTTTTAAAAATATTTGTAGTATAAGTAGGGAATATGTTTTAAAAATATTAAAACTTAGTCAAAAAAAACATAAAGAGTGTCTAAAAAAAGACAGTATTAGAGAGTGCCGCATAGAAGAATTGTATAAAAAATTATTTCCTAATGATGTACACGACCACTATTTTTCTGAACAAGAAATAAATGATATAAAAAATAGAATGTTAAAATTAGGATATAGTGCAGAAGAAATAGAAAAAATAGTAGATAATATTATAGCGACTAATGGCATTATTGAAAAAAAGACAGAGCCTATTAAAAAAACAGAAGTTAAAGTCGATTATAAAGCCCTTAGAATGTATAATCACCAATTAAGACAATTCATTGATGAAGGTGATAAACCATATGATTACATGACAGAAGAACAAATTGAAGAAGTAGTGTATTTATTAAATCAATTAGGATATACTGAAGCAAGAAAAGACACTATTTTAAATAATATAAGAAAACTAAATGAAAGCATAAAACAAAAAGAAGCAGCAACTAAGTATAAACAACTGCAAACAGAAATATTTGGTGTAATAGATAAAAGAGAGGACAAACCATTTGCGGCCTTATCATTTGAAATATATGAACAAGCATTAGAAAGTCAAACAAAATTAGAAGAATTAAATAATAAAATTAATATAGCATTAAACGAAATCCAAAATTCAATTACCACATTAACTAAATCTTCAGATGAATTTAAATTTTACATTGAATATATAATGGAAAATTTAAGTGAAATAGATCAATGTTTTTCTAATGCAAAAACATGGAATTTAATCAAGGAAAGAAAATAAAGAGTAAAGCCTACTAGGCTTTTTTATTTACAAAAATATCAAAAGGGGTGTTTTAGGTGAATGCTGTCGAAAAATTCAAAAATATTATTAATGATGAGGAATTCGTTGTTTATTTAAGTAGAGAATTTAGATTCACTGATGTCATGGCTAAAAGTATAACAAAGATACTTGAATCAAAAAAAGACTTCATATTTTCCAGATGTTTTTAGGAGTCCAATAACTCTTCTTATTAATGCAAATCTTAGTGAAGAAGAAAAAACTGAAGATGTAAAAACTGAACTATTAAGAGATGTCCTAGAAAAAAATCCGTCATTAAGATGAATCAATTAAATTGTAGATTAAACTACAATTTTTTTCTTTATTATGATAAAATGAAAACGGTGAAAACAATGAAATGTGAACTTTTAGGTAATGAAGTAGAGGTAGTTGTAGTTAGAAAGAAAAATAAAAATGCATATTTTCGGATTAAAGAAGATTTAAAATTATATATAACATGTCCAATATTTGTAAAAGAAAAAGAAATATTAAAAATGATTGAAACAAATAAGCCGAGTTTAGAAAAAATGTATTTAAAGCAAAAAGAAAAAACAAATCCAACTGATTATTTTAAATATCTAGGCGAAAAATATCTATTAGTATTTGAAGAAAACAAAGAAGGTGTTATCATTAACAAAGAAGAAAAAACTATTTATGCCAAGGACGAAGCGATGTTAGAAAAGTTTGTTAAAGAAGAATGTTTTAATATCTTTAATGAAGAAATTGCTAGCTGTCGTCAATGTTTTAGAAAACTACCTGAGTTTACTTTAAAGGTTCGCAAAATGAAAACAAGATGGGGAGTTTGCAACAGAAGAGCTAATACCATAACTTTAAATAGTTTATTGTTGGAAAAAGACGTTGATCTAATTGATTATGTTATCATTCATGAAATGTGTCATTTTTTTGAAGGGAATCACGGAAAAAAATTCTGGGATTTAGTTTCTCAAGCTTATCCAAAATATAAAGAAGCCAGAAAAAAATTAAAGGAGTAATAATGGAAATAACTAGTCTAAAAAATAATAAAGTTAAATATTGGAAACAATTAGAAGACAAGAAGTTTCGTGATAGCGAAAATAAATTCATGGTTGAAGGGGATCATTTAGTTAATGAAGCTTTAAAAAGTAATTTGCTTTTAGAAGTTATAACTACCTTGGATAGCGATTACCCGGTAGATACTTATCATGTTAATAATGATATTATGAAAAAAATATCCAATCAAAAAAGCGCTCCTAATATTATTGGAGTATGTCAAAAAATTCAGGAAAAAGATATAACTGGAAATGTTTTAATATTAGATGAAATTCAAGATCCTGGTAATTTAGGAACAATAATAAGAAGCAGTATTGCATTTGACTTCAAAACAATCATTTTAGTTAATAACTGTGTGGATTTATATAATGAAAAAGTGATTAGATCCAGTGAGGGAATGATTTTTAATAGTAATGTTATTCGTAGTGATATAAATTCTATTTTAGCAAAATTAAAACAAAACAATTATATTATATATGGTACTTCTCTAAATAATGGAATTTCCCCTAGAAATATTGCTAAAAACGAAAATGTGGCTATAATAATTGGTAATGAAGGCAAGGGTATGAGTGAGAAATGTCAAAATTTGTGTGATAAATTTATTACCTTAAAGATGAATGAGTCATGTGAATCATTAAATGCTGGTATAGCTGCTTCAATTATTATGTATGAAATTTATGACAATAAAGAGTGATAAAAATGAAAGAATATTTATATTTTGGAAAAATAGTTAATACTCACGGAATTAAAGGTGAAATAAGAATAATTAGTAATTTCGAAAAGAAAAAAGCTGTTTTGATTCCAAACTTTAATATATATATCGGTAAAAATCATCAAGAATATAAAATTATTTCTTATCGCCACCATAAAAATTTTGAAATGGTTATTTTAGATGGAATTAATGACATTGCCGATGCTTTAAAACTAAAAAAATTACCTGTATATGTTAAAAGAGTTGATCTAGGTATTAAAGAAAATGATTATCTTTTAGAAGAATTAATCTCTTGTAAAATAATGGAAAATGATAAATCTCTTGGCATTATTAAAGATGTGATTTATAATAATGGAAATGATTTGTTATTGGTAGAAGGAACAAAAAACTTTTATATACCTATAAAAGGTAATTATATTGAAAAAGTAGATTTAGAAAATAATATAGTTTATACTAAGAATGCTAAGGATTTGATTTTATGAGAATAGATATATTAACTTTATTTCCAAATATGTTCAAAAATATTTTAGAAGAATCAATTATTAAAAGAGCTATCGAGAAAAATTTAATTGAAATAAATATTATAAATTTTCGCGACTATTCACCTTTAAACAATCAACAAGTTGATGATACTCCTTATGGTGGTGGAAGCGGTATGGTATTAAGATGTGAACCAATCTTTTTAGCTATTGATGATATCAAAACTGAAGAAAGTAAAGTAATACTCTTAACTCCAGAAGGTAAAACATATAATCAACAAACAGCTAAAGATTTTTCTAAAGAAAAACATTTAATAATTATATGCGGACATTATGAAGGATTTGACGAAAGAATAAAAACGCTAGTAGATTATGAAATTAGCATCGGTGATTTTATTTTAACTGGTGGAGAAATTCCTGCCATGATATTAATAGATTCTATTAGTAGATTAGTAGATGGGGTAATTACTAGTGGTAGCTTAGAAAGTGAAAGTTTTGAAAATAATTTATTAGATTATCCAACTTATACTAAGCCAAGGGAATATCGTGGTTTAACAGTACCAGAAATATTATTAAGCGGAGATCATAAAAAAATAGCCGACTATCGTAAAGAAATGCAAATAAAAAAAACTAAAGAAAAAAGACCGGATTTATTAAAGTAGGTGGTGCAATGAAAAATTATGTAATTAGAAAGAGCGATGATAAAAAAGAAATAATTTATTACAACTATGATATTACAGGTTACAACATGAAATCTAAAAGCTGTGGGAATAACCAATTAAAGATTGATGAAATAATGATTGTAAAACCTAGTTTAGTAGATAAATTAATTACAATGAAATTCAAAGAAAAATACAAACGTTTAGTAATGATAGTTTTAAGTATCCTTCATGCCAGCGATACTTCAGAAGGTGATTGTATTATTGCTTTAGATGAAATAGAAAGGCTAAAAGAAATTTTGTTATATAAATATCATAATAAAATAAAAATAGAAAAAGAAACAATGTTTTTAGAACAACTTGAAGGATTAGAACGATCACTAAGTGAAAAATTACTTCAAATAAGAGCTTTCAATAATATGTTTAATTTTGAAAATGAACAAGAAAAATCTAAAGGAAGGTAAAATGTCTAAAAAATATAGACATTTTTTTATTTTGTGATAAAATAGGTAACTAAATTGAGGGGTTTTTATGGATTTAATTAAATATGAAGATGATTCAATAGATAATAATAACAATCTTAAAGAGCTAGTTTTATCACTTTTAGCTGAACAGACTAATAATTCTTTAGGTATTTCTTTAAGAGAAATCTTGTTACATCCAAACAGTCACACATATGAAAAACAAATTTTAACTACTTTAACTAATTATAATTTTAATATTTATGATTTTTATAATGAAACGTTAATCGATATTGCTACTGAAGATAATTTAGATATAAATAGTTTATTAAAAGGATTATTTATAAAAAATATCAAGAAAGATGGATTATTTGTTTCAATGAGTACAGCACAGGAGACTTTTAGGTTTGCTTTATTAGCTGAATATATAAAAGATAAAACTTTATTAAACGCTAAAAAAAATTATGAATTAGTTTGCGATTGTCATAAACATACTACTTGGTTATTAGAAACAAAGGGTCTTCCGGCAGTAACAGCGTTGTGCAAAATGGATTTTGGTGGCTATTATTTACATTCATATAATATTTGTGAAAGAACTAATCAAGTATGGGATGCAAGCCACAATATGATTATAAATCAAGATCAATACACAAAACTATTTAACCCAATTATTATTAGTAAAGTTACCCAAGAAGAATATATTGCTACAGAAGAATATAAAGATTATGATGAAGATAAAGATTTTCCAATATTTACTCTCGCTTTGAAAAAAGCAAAGAAAATAGGTAATATAAATGTATAAAATAGAAAGAATAGAATTTAAAGCTTCAATTAACGAAAAAAATAAAATTGATAATGCATATAGAGAAATCAGCTTGCTAACTAATAATAGTGTAGGAAGTAACATTGAAGCAGCATTAACTAATCCAAATATAAAAAAATATGAATCAGAAGTAGAAGAAATATTAAAAAAATATGGTTTTAATTTTAAAAGTTTTTATGCAACACTATTTAATCGGTTAGCGCTATATAAACAATTTCCTCTTTATATTTATAGTAGCGGTTTATTTGTTAAAGAAGCTAGAAGAGAAGGAGCTACTATGATTTTAGATACTAAAGATGGAGTATTTAAAGCTATGGAAGCCGCTGAAACAATAGATAGTCAAATATTAAGAATTAGATTAGCAAAAAATATTTTAAATGAGGATTGCCATACTATATCTCAAGAATTGACTGAAACATTAGGAGTTGGTCTTTGTACTTCCTTTTGCCATAGCTTATTTAATAATCGCTACATTCATAGCTATAATACAACATCTGATAACTTTGTTATTGATGGATCAAACAACTTAGTTTTTGACGAAAATACTTTTAATGAATTATATAATCCAACTTTAATATCCCAAATGACAGAAGATGAATATTTATATCATTCTATACCTGGAGAGACTCCAGCTGCCTTATTGATAGATAGAAAAAAAGGCGAATCAATGAAGTTCTAAATATAACTTGATTTATTATAATATATTATGTTATAATTACCTTGCTTCAAATTTGTAATCCGCTTTTAATTTATTATTATGATTACATTTAATTTATTTTTTAGAAAGGAAGAATCGTATGACAAATTTAGTTGACAAAATAGCTAAGAAGCACATGAGAAAAGATATACCTGAATTTCGTGTAGGTGATACTGTACGTGTTGATGTTTGGGTAAAAGAAGGAAAGAAAGAAAGAATCCAAGCTTTTGAAGGCTTAGTAATTGCTAAAAAAGGCGGCGGAGTATCAGAAACTTTTACTGTACGTAAAAAAAGCGGTACTGTTGGTGTAATTAGAGTATTCCCAGTTAATGCTCCTACAATTGACAAAATTACTGTTGTTAAAAAAGGTATGGTTAGAAGAGCTAAACTTAACTTTATCAAGAAAATGCGTAAAGAATATAAAGTTAAAGAAAGAAATTAAGGTAATCAACCTTAATTTTTTTAAATTGAAAGGAATCTTATGAAAAAAATATTAAAGGAAATCTATCCTTATATAATTATTGTAATAGTGGTTGTTTTAATCAGAACATTTATTGTAACACCTATATTAGTTAGTGGAAAAAGTATGTTTCCGAACCTTTCCGGTGGAGAATTAATGATTTTAAATAAATTTTCTAATAAGATAGAAAGATACGATATCGTAGTGGTTTCTTCACCAGAAGAAGATCATATCATTAAAAGAGTGTACGGACTTCCTGGAGATAGAATATTATGTAAAGACAATACAATTTATATAAATAATAAAAAAATAGAAGATAAATATGGTTATGGTACAACTGAAGATTTTGATTTAATTAAATTAGGTAAAGACGAATACTTTGTTTTAGGAGATAACCGGACTATTTCGAAAGATAGTAGGATGATTGGACCAGTAAAAAAAGAAAATATTAAAGGAACAACTAGTTTAGTTATTTATCCATTTAATAAAATTGGTTTTGTAAAATAAAAACGAGGCAAATATGGATTTAGTAGATTTAATGTATCGTTATATTAATAAATTTATTAATAGTGATGAGTTATTTGAGAGTTTAAAAAATATTGATTTAGCTAAATACAATGAAGAAGAAAAGTTGAGTATCAAAGAGTTAATTTTAAAACTAAAAAATATTAAAGATACAATTCATAACGAAATAGATGAGATAGAGAAAAAAAGAATTTCGGAAATTAACCATTTATTAGGATTATTTGAAGATGGAATAAATAATGAAAAAACTAATGAAGAAACAAGAGAGTTTCTTTCCAAACAATATCAAAACATTTCAAAAAACAAGGAAAATATTCGAGATGGTGGAGAACTTTATGAAAAGATATTTACCCTAATGACGCAAAATGATTTAGTATGTAAGTATGCAGGAGAAATGGATGATAAACAACTTTTAAAATTTATTACAAAATACATATCAGTACCATTCCCGCCCGTAATTAACCAAGAAGCATTTAATGATTTGGTAAAAGCTGGAATAGAAGACGATGAGAAAGAAGCATTATGGCGTCTAGCTGTTAATTATCATTATAAGAGCATGGATTTTTCTCTTATCGAAGATTATTTCATTTCAAAAAAAGATGCTTATTATTTAGTAGAATTAATAAGTGCTGTTAGAGAAAATTTGAATTTTAAAAGGTTAATTTCCAAAATCAAAAAAACTGAAGATAAAATGTTTATTGATGATGTAAAAAAAAGATTAAAAGATATATATTTAGATATTGGCTTTAATAAAAGTAATTAAGAGTAGATACAAACGCTACTCTTTTATGTTATAATAATTTAGAAAAGAGGTGCCTAATGAAAAATATTTTTATTGCTGGAGTAGCTCGTTCTGGTAAATCAACATTAGCAAAAAAACTAAAAGAAGGCAAAGAATACAATCATATTCCCTTAGATTATTTTACTTCATCATTAAAACATAATTTTCCTGATACTAAAATTGTTAGCAACGTAGTTATTGATCCTTTAAGTAGTAAAAATTTAAGTTTATTATTATCTCGAGTAATTGAAATAATGAACAACCAAGAAGAAAAATTTATTATTGATTCAGCTCACGTATTACCTCAAGATATTATTAAATATTTAGATAAGGATAAATGGGATATTTATTTTGTAGGATATCCTAATATTCCTGCTGAGGAAAAACTAGCAATAATAAGAAAATATGACAACGAATTTGACTGGACATTTAAAAAAAGTGACGAAGAATTATTAGATATATTGGAACAATTAATAGAACTTAGTAAAGATATTGAAAGTGAATGTAAAAAACATAATATCAATTTTATTGATACTAGTGAAAGTATAACAAAATCAGTTAATGAGATTAATTGAATTATTTAAAATAAAAATAAAAATTGTATCTTAAGGGAAATTTACCATAAAAAGGAGAAATAAGATGATAAATAATATGTATATAAAAAATATTAATAACAAAAAAAACTAGTAAAAAATAGTGAAAATGTACAAATTTTAATAAAAAATAGGTAAGAATTATAAAGGTTATTACACCGTTTAAGAACATATGAAAAGGAGGTAAACATGAAGAAAAAAAATGAAATAACAATTAGATCTAGTGCGGCCGAATATTTAACTTTTATTGCTGCAACAGGTGATGATAAAGAAGCAATCGAAGTAAGATACGAGGATGAAAATATTTGGCTTACTCAAAAAATGTTGTCTACTTTATATAATGTAGAAATTAATACAATAAACTATCATATAAAAAAATTATATAGTGATAATGAATTAACAGAAGATTCAACTATTCGAAAATTTCGAATAGTTCAAAAAGAAGGAAACAGAGAAGTAGCAAGAGATGTTGTTCATTATAATTTGCAAATGATTATTGCTTTAGGGTTTAAAGTTGATAATGAAAGAGCTATTCAATTTAGAAAATGGGCAAATGAAATAGTTAAAGAATATACTATCAAAGGCTTTGCAATGGATGATGAAAGACTTAAAAATAGTGGTTCGATTTTAACTGAAAAATACTTTGATGAACTGCTTGAAAGAATCAGGGAAATTAGACTATCTGAAAGAAGATTTTATCAAAAAGTAACAGATATTTATGCTACTAGTATTGATTATGATAGAAATTCTAAGACAACTATAGAATTCTTTAAAAAAGTCCAAAACAAAATGCACTATGCTGTAACTGGCAATACAGCAGCTGAGATTATATACAATAGAGCTGATTCAAATAAAGACCATATGGGTCTTACTAATTGGTCTGATGCTCCAAATGGAAAAATAATTAGAAGCGATGTTGTAATTGCTAAAAATTATTTAAGCGAAGAAGAATTATACTCATTGAGAAGAATTGTATCAGCTTATCTTGATTTAGCTGAAAGTAGAGCAATGAGACATATACCAATGACAATGGAAGATTGGTCAAATAGATTAGATGAATTTTTAAAACTTACTGATAGAGAAGTATTACAAGATGCTGGAAAAATATCACATAAAATCGCTTGTGATAAAGCAGAATCTGAATTTGAAAAATACAGAATTATACAAGATCAAACTTATCTTAGTGATTTTGATAAATATATAAATGAACTTGAAAAACTTGATGTAAGTGAAAAAGGTGAATAATTGTAATTTGATTTTTAATTCCGTCGAATTCGACGGATTATGAAAAGATAAAATTATTAGGAGATAGTAAAGAATATAAACAACAAGTATAATATAAAAGAATTAGAAGAAAAAATTAATAGATGTAGAAATATGAAACTTGAAGATATTAATCCTGATGATGTAGATGAAATAAGTTCCATTAAAATAGATAGAAGAAAATCAAGCAATGAAAGAATATTAGATTTTTTAACACAAGTAAAAAATCCTTATATATTTAAAGTAAATGGAAAACTTGTTAGAATGGGTTTTTCAGAAAATGGGCCAACAGCTGATGACTGTCTTACGAGGGTATTGGAAAATTTATATAGATAGAATAAAGGAGATGCTTATGAATAAAAAAACAAGAAAAGCAGTTCGAACTTTTTTAATTAATGATAATAAAGTTGTTGCAACAAAATACAAAACAGAGAAAAATTTAGATTATTACGATATTCCAGGTGGAAAAATTGAGGATGCAGAAACTTCAACAGAAGCATCAATAAGAGAATTCAAAGAGGAAACAGGAATACAAATAATTAGCCAAGAATATAAAGGGAATGTTATTATTGAATACCCTAATATGATATTTGATTTTGATGTATATGTAGCAAAAGAATATGATGGTATACCGATGGAATTTAAAGAAAATTATTCAATGTGGATTAATATAGATAAATTATTAAATCAAGATAAAAAAATTCCTAGTATAGAAATTTTGAAATATTTAAATGTAGAAAACATTAAATTGAAAATCTATGTAGATGAAAATCATAATATATTAAAAATTACAGAGTAAAGGAAGAGATAAAAATGGATAATCGACAAAATTCGACAAAAACCAATATTAACTGGTTAATAACAACTTAAGTTAACTTCCTTAGAAAACCTTTATTTATAAGGGTTTATATACAAAAACTATTTACATTATATTTAGAAAAATCGAGGAAAAACAAGTTAATATTGAGGTAATAACGCTCTTAATTAACTTTTTTAAAATATATAATATAATTAATTGTAACGAAAGGGTTGAATTTTATGTTTGAAAAAATTGTAGTTTTAGAACCTATTTTAATTACTGCTGAAGGTAAAGAAGAATTAAAATCATATGCGAAAGAAATTATATATTATGATACTAAGCCTGCATCAGAAGAGGAAGTTATTGAAAGAATTAAAAGTGCAGATTGTGTTCTTCTTTCTTTTACAACTAAGATAACAAAAAACATTTTAGAAAAGTGTAATAATATAAAATATATAGGTATGAGTTGTTCTTTCTATGGAGAACAATATTCGAATTTAGATATGGCAACTGCTAGAGAAAAAAATATAACAGTTAAATATTTAAAGGACTATGGTGATGAAGGGGTTCCTGAATATATTGTTTCTGAGCTAATAAGGTTACTGCATGGATTAGGTGAACATCAATGGAGAAAAAGACCTTATGAATTAACAAATGTAAACATAGGAATAATTGGTTTAGGAAAAATAGGGACAATGGTTGCTAATGCTCTTAATTATTTTGGGGCAAATGTTTATTATTATAGTAAAACTAGAAAAGACTCTGAAGAAGAAAAAGGAATTAAATATTTACCACTTGAAGACTTATTAAAACAATGTGATATAATTTCTACGCATTTAAATAGAGATGTAGTTTTATTAAAGGAAAAAGAATTTGAAAAATTTGGAAACGGTAAAATATATATTAATACAACAATTGGCTGCTGTTATGAAGTTAGCGCCTTGAAACGATGGTTAGATACAGGAGAAAATTATTATATTTGTGATAAGGTAAGTAATTTACCACAAACGCAAGAAATAATTAATCATCCTAGAACTATTTATACAAACAAAATTTGTGGTAATTCAAAACAAAGTGATATTAGAGCAACAAATCAAACATTAAATAATATAAAAGAATATTTAATGATGTTATAAAGAGGAAGTGATAACAATGAGTGAAGAAAAGTTAACTAAAACCGTTATTAACTGGGAAATAACGAGTTATGATAAACCTTCCGCAAATGCTTATTTTACAAAGGGGTTTTGTTAATTGCTTTTTACATTTTTAATTAAAATCTTAATAAAAAACCGATTAAATTATATGTAATAACGACTCATGATAAAATACAAAGATCTAGTAAAAAGTGTTGAACTAATTCCAAAATGGAATTAGTTTGAAAAGAGATAATAAAAAGATGATATTTAGTGATAATATTTTTGTTATCATTGAAAATGAAAGGAATTACTGATTTATGAAAATTGGTGTAGATATTGATGATACATTGGCACAAACTACTAATTATTTAATGCCGTTAGCAATTAAATTTGATAAGGATATTTTACATAAAAATGGAATTGTAGATTCTACCAAAGATTTACCAAGATGTTTTGACTGGAATAATGATGAATTACGTCTGTTTTTTAGAACAGTTTTTGAAAATGAAGTATTAAATATTCCTCCGATGGATGAAGTGAAGAAAGTAATAAAAAAATTAAAAGAAGATGGAAATCATATTATTATAATTTCTTCAAGAAATAATATACAATTATCTAATCCCTATGATATAACACAAAAGTGGCTAAGTATCAACGAAATTGAATTTGATAAATTGATTGTTAATGCAAAGTATAAAGGACCAGTTGTTGAAGAAGAAAAAATTGATTTATTAATTGATGACAGTATTGGGCAGTGTACATTTATTGCAGACAATAATAAAATACCTGTCGTATTGTATGCTAAAGATACTAATCAAATTGAATATCAAGGTATAATTAGATTAGAAAGTTGGGAACAAATATACAATTATATATTAAATTTAGAAAATAAATAGCAAAAATAATATATATTTGTTATTTTAAATTTATAGCGAAAGGGAAGTATTTATGAAATTATCAGAAGTAGATAGTAGTAAATTAAATAATAATATAATCAAAAAAATTTTTTTCAACATAAAGAAAGAAAATTATAAATATGCAGATTATGTGGTTATATATGGTTGCCATATTAAAGAACTGTTGAACGAAAGATTACAACATGCTTTAAAAATTTTAAAAGAACATGATTACGGGAAAATTGTGTTAACCGGTGGTATTGGTGTCAATGGTGATTTTAATGAGTCTGAATATATGAAAAAATTTTTAGTAGCTAACAATATTGATGAAAGTAAGATAATTATTGAAAATGAATCTACTACAACAGAGGAAAATAATATCAATATAATGAATATGCTAAATTTAAATAGTATACAAAATTTTACTAGTATAGCTTTAATAACTCATGAATTTCATTTATTGCGTATTATTCTACAATGGGCAAAGATTTTAAACAATAATAATATTTATTTTTATTATGATTTTGTTGATAATACTAAATTATCTTATGATAAAATAATAAATACTCCTGAATTAATAGAATCAATAAGAAAACAATTAGAAAAAACTAAACAATTTATTAAAGAAGGACAATACATAGATATAAATATAGATTAAAAAGGAAGTGAAAATTATGAACGATGAAAAAAGTTTATCAAAAGTCGTTATTAACTGGTTCCCAGGCCATATGCAAAAAACAAAAAGATTAATTAGAGAAAAATATGATTTAATTGATATAGTATATGAAGTAATAGATGCCAGAATACCATATTCGTCAAAAATAAAAGATATTGATGAAATTATTAAAAATAAATTAAGACTTCTTATTATGACTAAGAAAGATTTATGTGATTTAAATGTAACTTTAAAATGGAAAAAATATTATGAAGAAAAAGGTTATCGTGTTTTATTGGTTGATCTAAGTAATGATAATGATTATAAAGAAATAATAAAAGTTACTCATGAAATGTTAGAGCCTATCCAATCCAAAAGAACTGATAAAGGACTAAAGACAAAAGAGATAAAAGCTTTGGTTATTGGAATTCCAAACGTTGGCAAAAGTACTTTAATTAATCGCTTGGCTTCTAAAAAAGTGGCTACGGTGGGCAATAAGCCAGGGGTAACAACATCTCTTTCTTGGTTAAAAACTAAAAGTGATATAATGCTTTTAGATACCCCAGGTATTTTATGGCCAAAATTTGATGAAGAAAAAGTAGCATTAAATTTAGCCGCTACTGGAGCAATTAAAAGTGAGATTTTAAATGTCGATGATATTGCAGTCTATATTTTAGAATTTTTAGCTAATAATTATCCAACTATCTTAAAAGAAAGATATAAAATTGATAACGTTGATGATTTTGAAGAAGTTTATGATACAATAGCGAAGAACATTGGGGCAATGCATCATGGTGAAGCTGATTATGAAAAAGTAAGTTTAAAAGTATTAAATGATTTAAAAAATGAATATATTAAGGGAGTAACATTTGATAATGACATTGAATAATTTAGAGTATGAACAAAGGTTATATAAAGAAGGGTATAATTTAATTGCTGGAGTTGATGAAGTAGGAAGAGGACCACTAGTTGGTCCTGTTGTTGCCTGTGCGGTAATACTTCCTAAAAACTATCAGTTAGATGGATTAACAGATTCAAAAAAATTATCTGAGAAAAAAAGAAATGAGTATTATGACATCATTTTAAAAGATGCCATTAGTGTGGGAATTGGTGAAGTATCTGCTGAAGAAATTGATGAAATTAATATTTATGAAGCTAGTAGAAAGGCCATGAAACTTGCTATATCCAATCTTTCCATACAACCAGAATACATTTTAAGTGATGCTATGAAATTAGAAGGAGATATTCCTTGTGAACCAATTATTCATGGTGATTTACTAAGCATTAGTATATCAGCTGCTAGTGTTGTAGCTAAAGTAACTAGAGATAATATGATGATTGAATTAGATAAAAAATATCCTATGTATGAATTTAAATCTCATAAAGGATATCCGACTAAAAAACATTTAGAAAATATAAAAAAATATGGAGTTTTAGAAAATTATCGATTTACTTATAAGCCAGTTCGTGATTTAATATTACAAGAAGGAAGCGAAGAGAATGAAAAAATTATTAATAAATAAATGGCTAAAAAATCACATTATCTTACTTAGTGTCTTTTTTTTGGTTGAAATTATATTTAATCTATTAGAAGGATTTTCTATATTAAGTTGGAGTATTTTAAGAATATTATTATTCAATAATATTTTAGCCTTATTATTGAGCTTCTTTATCAGTTTTGCTAAAGACAAAATAGCCATGATAATAAATTTAGTTTTAACTTTCTTGTTATCATTTTATGCTTTTGCACAACTAGGATTTTTTAATTATTTAGGAGTTTATATATCATTAAATACTAGTAGTCAGTTAGGAGCAGTAGTTGATTATATTGGAGAGTATTTCCGCAGTTTTAAATTAACTTATTATCTAGTATTTATCCCATTTGTTTTGTTATTGGTTTATTATTTGATTTTAAAGCAAAGTAAAACAAAAGATGACTTTAAAGAACATAAATTGTATAAAAGATTTGCTATCCTTATATCTACTATATTAATATCTTCATTATTATATTATGGTAGCTTAACGATAGACTTTATGAAAAATAAATTACAACTAGTTAGTAATCTAATGCTATTTAAAAATCCAACTCCACCAAGCATGGCTGTTAAACAACTAGGGGTATTTGCTTTTGGGGCCACAGATGTAAAAATTTATTTTTTACCTTACAAAGAAACGGATGGATTAGTAAATTACGAAAAAAAGGAACAGGAAAAAACTGATTATTCAAGAGAAATAGATGATACAGCTTTTAATAAAGTAATTGAAAATGAAAAAAGTAATACTTATAAAAATTTAAATAATTATTTTATAAATCAATCAATTACTCCCAAAAATGAGTATACTGGTTTATTTGAAGGCAAAAATCTAATTGTTATTATGTTAGAAAGTGTTAATGATATTATTATAAATAAAGATTTATATCCAAACTTTTATCGTTTATATAATGAAGGTTGGCATTGGGAAAATAACTATAGTCCAAGAAATAGCTGTTCAACTGGAAATAATGAATTATCTGGAATGATTAGTTTATATTCGATTTATAATTCTTGTACAGCTAACACTTATAAAAATAATACTTATTTCACAAGTATCTTTAATCTATTTAATAATAAGAATTATTATACTTCATCAATGCATAATTATACAGAAGCTTACTATCGTAGAGAAAAAATTCATACTAATCTTGGTTCTCAAAAATATTATGGTGTTCAAGATTTAGGAATATCTTATCAAAATGAATATCGAAATTGGTCAAGCGATGCCGATTTTATGAGTAAATACTTAGAAATTATAGCCGAATATGATGAAACAGTTCCTTTTATGAGTTGGCTTACAACAGTTAGTTCTCATCAACCATATAGTGTATCTTCAATTTTAGGAGATAAACATTTATCTTTATTTAAAGATACTGATTATCCTAGTGACTTAAAAAGATATATGTCAAAACTAAAAGAGTTAGATAACGGATTAGGTATTTTAATAGAAGGTTTAGAAGCTCAAGGGATCCTAGACGATACTGTTATAGTTATGTATGGGGATCATCATCCTTATGGGCTTAGTAAAAAAACTATTAATAAAGTATTAGATTATGATTTAGAAGATTATGAAGTAGAAAGAGTACCTTTTGTTATTTATAATAGTACGCAAGAAGCTAAATCATTTTCAGAATATACATCATACATAAATGTTTTACCAACGCTTGCTAACCTATTTAATTTAGATTATGATCCTAGACTATATATGGGCAATGACTTATTATCAGAAACATATGAAAGTAAAGTAGTGTTTGCTGATGGTTCTTGGAAAAATGAAAAAGCTTATTATAATGCCGCTACGGGAAGTGTTACCAATTTTGATGAGAAAAATCCTTATACAAGTGAAGAAATACTAAGAATTACTACCGAGGTTCAAGACCAAATTGATATTAGTAATAAAGCAATAAAAAATAATTATTTTAGTTATTTAGAAAAAAACTTAAAGAAATATGAAGTAGTAGAACAACCTGAAGTAAAACCAGAAGAAAATACGAATTAGAAAGGATACAAAAATGAAAAAATTAGTAATTGTTGAATCCCCCGCTAAAAGTAAAACTATTGAAAAATATTTAGGCAGTGATTATAAAGTAGTTTCTAGTAAAGGACATATTAGAGATTTAGCCACAACCGGGAAATTTGGATTAGGAGTAGATGTTGAAAATAATTTTGCTCCTAATTATATTCCTATTAAAGGTAAGTCAAAAGATATAAAAGCCTTAAAAAAATTAAGTAAAGAATCTGATATGGTTTATTTGGCAACCGACCCTGACCGTGAAGGAGAAGCAATCAGTTGGCATTTATTTGATGAATTAGATTTAAAAGATAATGCTTATGAAAGAGTTGTATTTAATGAAATTACCAAAGATGTTGTTATTGATGCTATTAATAATCCTCGTAAAATTGATATGGATTTAGTAAAAAGTCAAGAAACAAGAAGAATATTAGATCGAATCATCGGCTTTAGATTAAGTAAATTAATGCGTAGCAAAACTGGAGGAAAAAGCGCTGGACGTGTTCAAAGTGTAGCTTTAAAATTAATCGTTGATCGCGAAAGAGAAATAGAAAATTTTATTCCTGAAGAATATTGGACTATTGAAGCAGACTTTAAAGACTTTAAAGCTGAACTTGCTAAGTATCAAGGTAAAAAGATAGAAATAAAAAATGAATTAGAAGCTAATGAAGTTTTAGAAAAACTATCAAAATCATTTACTATTGATGACATAACGGAAAAAGCCAAAAACAAAAAATCTAAAGAACCATTTAGAACTTCAACTTTACAACAAGTTGCCTCAAATAAATTAAACTTTGCTTCATCTAAAACGATGAAACTGGCTCAAAAATTATATGAAGGTATAGATTTAGCTAATGAAACTGTCGGACTTATCACTTATATGAGAACAGATTCAGTTCGTTTATCGCCAATCTTTATAAATGAAACTTTTGCTTATATCAAAAATGAGTTTGGAGTAGAATATGTCGGAAATGTTAAAGTAGGCAAACAAACTGGCAACATTCAAGATGCCCATGAAGCTATTCGTCCAACTAGTATTAAAAGAACGCCTGAAAGTATCAAAAAATACTTAACAGCCGACGAATACAAAATATATAAATTAATTTATGATCGTGCGTTGGCTTCTTTAATGAGTGATGCTAAATTTAATACAACGACAATTTCTTTAGATAATAACGGGTATTTATTTAAAGTAAGTGGAAGTATCTTAACCTTTGATGGTTATTTAAAAGTATATAAAAATTATGAAGACAGTGAAGAAGTTATTTTGCCAAATTTAAAGGACTATCAAAGTAATATTTTAATAAGCGATGAAATAACTAAGACACAACACTTTACAAAGCCTGCAGCAAGATATACTGAAAGTTCTTTAATTAAAGAATTGGAAAGCCTTGGAATCGGAAGGCCTAGTACTTATGCCACAATTATGCAAACGATTAAAGATCGTAATTATGTGACTTTAACGGAAAAGAAATTTATTCCAACTGAAATGGGCTTTGTTATAACAGATAAATTACAAGAGTTCTTTAGTGATTTAGTGAATGTGGAATACACAGCTTCAATGGAAAGTGATTTAGATAAAATAGCTTCACAAGAAATTGATAATATTAAATTATTAAAAGAATTTTATGAAGATTTTGAACCACTTGTAGAAAAAGCTTTTACTAATATGGAAAAAGAAGCTGCTAAAACAACTGGGGAATATTGTCCTGAATGTCATAGCGAATTAGTTGTGAGAAATGGACGCTATGGGCAGTTTGTTGCTTGTAGTAACTATCCAAATTGTAACTACATCAAAAAAGAAGAAATAAAAGTCAAGGAATTTATGAAATGTCCTAAATGTGATGGAACTATAGTTGAGAAAAAAACGAAACGCAACAAAGCTTTTTATGGATGTAATAACTATCCAAAATGTGATTTTGCCACTTGGTATTTACCGGTGAAAAATTGCCCTAGTTGCAATAATATAATGGTTAATAAAAAAGGTGTTATAAGTTGTTTAGAATGTGGTCAAGAAGATAAATAAATCTTCTTGATTTATTTTTTTTGAAAATATATAATAAATAACACCAATTTAGATTTTAAAAAAGGAGATATGATAATGAAAAAATTTAATGCTATGATAAATGAAAGTGACTAAGTGGGAAACATAGTTGATTGAAGAAACAAAACTAGAATTACAAACTAAATTGCAACATATAAATTCTATAAAGATTCAAAATAATATTAAAAAAAATATTGAGACACAAAAAAACTTACAGGAGGATAATGAAATTTTAAATAATTTACTGGATAAAGATTTTGGTTATGAACCAATAAATTTTATAAATGATGCTGAAATAAATATTGATGAAGAAAAAGCTCTTAAATGGTTAAATAATGGAGCTATCCCAACTGATACAGTTAAGAATTTATTTTCTAAAGCTGGAATCAATGCTAAATTTGCTGAATCTAAAGTAAAAAAAGCAGCTAA
>JAFQES010000017.1 GCA_017398945.1 Bacilli bacterium
GAATATGTTGATGATATAGTTTATGATAATAATTATTTAAGACCAAGTTATGCATTAAATTATAAAACCCCAATTGAATATAGAATTCAATTAGGGTTTAACTAAAAGTTTTTATGTGTCTACTTTTTATTGACAACTTCACTTTTTTAGTTAGCATACATTACTTTAACTCGAAAAAGTTCGAGTAATTTTTTGTCTACTTAACAAAGAGTAGAATGATTGAAAAAAATATTTTAAAACTCGAGCTGTTTAACTCGAGTTTGTTTTCATTTTTGGTGGAGCAGAGGAGAATTGAACTCCTGTCCAATATATCCTATCATACAACATCTACAAGTTTAGTAAGATTTGTATTTCATTATCTAACCGGCTCTTAACATACCTATTAAATAACTATCTTAGTAAAAATTCGTTAACTTAACCCAAGAATTTAAGTTAATATAGCTTACTATATGATCTTTTATCTTACTACGTAAGCAAAGTAAGTAAAAGAGCTCCTAAAGTCTTTCTAGACTATGCAAATGCTGGAGCAAAGCTATATTCAGCTTTGTCATTTTATTTTAATTGTGAGTTTAAAGTTCTCCAACTACTTGCAGTCATATTTAGTAATACATGTCGAAACCATTACTGCCCCGTGAGTAGATTATAGCATAAAAAAAGTAGAAAATCTACTTTTTAGCTTTTTTCGACTCTTTTCGCTTTTGAATATGATATGCAATAATAAGTTGTAATCTGTAAGGAATTAACCTAGTTCCAAAGATTGCTAATTTCATTCGGAAAGTAGGGATGATAATCATTTTTCTTTCCATAGTTTTATCAATTGCATATTTAGCAACCATTTGACTATTAGCTTCTTTAACACTAAATTTTCCATGAGCTACATCATTAAATTCAGTTGATACAGGACCTGGGCATAATGCACTTATAACAACATTACTATCCATTTGGCGTAATTCTTCATTAATAGCCATTGTTAATTTTGTTATATAGTTTTTAGTTGCATAATAAGTGTTTAATCTTGGACCAGCCATAAATCCAGCACTACTGCAAACATTTAAAATATAACCGTAATTTCTCTTAACGAAATCTTGTAAAAATAACTTTGTTAAAATATGATAACACTTAATATTTAGATCAATCATTTTTAGTTCTGTATCTAAATCAGTTTCATGAAATAACCCAAATAATCCAAAACCAGCATTATTAATTAAAAAGTCAATATTATCATCTTTAAAACGATCATATAACTTATAAACATTACTTTCTTTAGATAAATCCATAGAAACAACCGTTACTTTAACATTGTTTAATTCTTCTTTTAGTTCTTCTAATCTTTCTTTTCTTCTTGCTACTAAAATTAATTCATGGCCTTGAGTAGCTAGGTATCTAGCCATATCTCTACCAATTCCACTTGATGCTCCTGTAATTAATACTTTCATTTAAATCCTTCTTTCTACTTACTTTTCATCTCTAATAGTATATCACGTAATTCCATTGCGCGCTCAAAATCTAAATTCTTTGCTGCTAATTTCATTTCTTCTTCAATAGTGGCCATAATTTCTCGTGATTCTTTTTTAGTGATTTTTTTGTTAGTTGATTTTGTTTCAACTTCATTACTAACAACTTCTTTAATTTCTTTAATAATTGTTTTTGGAGTTATATTGTGCTCTTTATTATATTCTTCTTGAATTGTTCTTCTTCTGTTAGTTTCCGTAATGGCTTTATTCATAGCTTCACTTATAGTATCAGCATACATTATAACATGACCATTACTATTTCTAGCACATCTACCAATCGTTTGAATTAAACTTCGATCACTTCTTAAGAAACCTTGTTTATCAGCATCTAAAATACATATTAAACTAACTTCAGGTATATCTATTCCTTCACGAAGAAGATTAATTCCTACGACAACATCATATTCTCCTAATCTTAATTCTCTTATTATTTTTAATCTCTCTAGAGTTTTAATTTCATTATGTAAGTAAGCAACTTTTAAATTCATTTCTTTTAAATAATTAGTTAATTCTTCGCTCATTCGAATAGTTAGTGTAGTAATTAAAACACGTTCGTTTTTCGCTTTCCTAATATTTATTTGTTCAATAATATCATCAATTTGTCCTTCAGTTGGTTTTATTTCAATAGTTGGATCTAATAGTCCAGTAGGTCTGATTATTTGATCAACAACTTCGTTATGTACTTTTTCTAATTCGTAATCCCCAGGAGTTGCAGATACAAAGATTGCTTGATTAATTTTTTGTTCAAATTCATTAAATTGTAAAGGTCTATTTCCTAAAGCGCTAGGAAGCCTAAAACCGTAATCGACTAATGTCTGCTTACGCATTCTATCGCCATTAAACATACCTCTTACTTGAGGTAGGGTAACATGAGATTCGTCCACAACAAGTAAAAAATCTTCTGGAAAAAAATCAACAAGACAAGTAGGGGTTTCACTAGGATCACGTAGTGCTAAATGACAAGAGTAATTTTCTACACCACTACAAAATCCAGTTTCTTTTAACATTTCAATATCATAATTGGTTCTTTCTTTAATTCGTTGGGCTTCTATGTATTTCCCATTATCTTCAAAAAACTTTAAACGTTCTTTTAATTCGTTTTCTATTCTTTCTATGGCCACTACCATTTTCTCAGGACTTGTTACATAGTGGCTGGCTGGAAAAATGGAAATTGATTTTTTGTTACTAATAATTGCTCCGGTTAAAGGATCAAAAGTACATAATCTATCAACAACATCACCAAATAATTCTATTCTAATACCTTGTGAACGTTCACTTGCTGGAATTATATCGATTGTATCACCTTTAGTTCTAAATGTACCACGATGAAAATCTAATTCATTTCTTTCATACGTCATATCAATTAATTTATTTAGAATGTCATTTCGATTAACTTTATCATTTAAATTTAAAGTTAACATATTTTTTTCATATTCTTCTTTTTCACCAATACCATATATACATGAAACAGAAGCAACTACAATTACATCCCGATTATTAATTAAAGCGCTAGTAGCGGCATGACGAAGTTCATCGATTTCATCGTTTATAGATGAATCTTTTTCTATAAATGTATCACTACTAGGTACATATGCTTCCGGTTGATAATAATCATAATATGACACAAAATATTCAACATGATTTTCTGGAAACAATTCTTTAAATTCAGCATAAAGTTGTCCTGCTAAAGTTTTGTTGTGAGCAAGTACTAGGGTAGGTTTATTAACTTCTTTAATTACGTTAGCTATTGTAAAAGTTTTACCAGTTCCGGTTGCTCCAAGTAATACTTGTTCTTTTTTTCCGGATTTAATGCCATCAACTAACTTTTGAATAGCTTGTGGTTGATCTCCACTAGGTTTATAGTTTGAGTGTAATTTAAACATATTGCACCTCTTTTCATTTTAGTTTCGATAAAATATACATTTTTTATACTAGTTTTTACTTAATCATTTATTACTATTATAAATCAAATTTCGTAATTTTTTAATATCTAATGTTTTATTTCAACATCGTTAAAATCAAAATATTAAAAAGGTAAATCATCTATAGGGTTAATCTTAATTTCATTAACTGGTTTCTTTTTGGTTAATTTAGGACTTTCAATTTTATTAGCTTTAATACAGTTATCAAATTTTTCAAAAATTCTATTTAAAATGTCATCTGAAAGCTTTTTTGGAAAAACTACTGTGTTGGCATTTATTTTTAAGGTCGATTCAAATAATGTCTCTTTATCTAAATCTGGATATCTAGTTGCTGCGATTAAACATATACGATATGTATTTTGCCATGGAGTAAGCTTAAAATAAATACGGAAATAGTGATCTTCTTGAATTAAACTATGATTGTCGGCTTTGATTAATTCTATAGAATATAAACCATAAGAACATTTACTTACTATAAATGCATTATTTTGATTTAAACTATCAATGAAAATTTTCTCATCAAGTAATTTGTTTATACATATTCTTTTTAAAAATTCCAGTATGCATTTAAAGGATAATAAATGATTATTATTAAGTTTTTCTCGATATTTAAAACTATTATCTTGTTCTGGAAAGATATTTTCAGTATTATCTTCTTTTTTTTGTTCTGAATAATTAACTTCTATTTCAAACTCTGTATTATCAAAATTGCTAATTTCAAAATCAGCTGGATTCCAGTCCCATTCAGATGATAGTTCTTTTGCAAATAGTCCTGCTTCTAATAAAGAATAATTTTTAAATATATTTGTAGTTCCTAAATATAATTGATTATGATTATTATCAACAATATATTCAGTTAAAATTTCATGTAAACGATATTTTTCAAGTCCAATAAAACCCTGATTACCTAATCCATAAAAGTTTCTCAAAGTTTCTCTGAAATTTTTCTCTAATTTAAATCCTTCATAAATATTTTTAAATTGTTCTGGTTTTCTCTCAACAAGCTCTTTATCTGCTTCTATAATATCCCCTAATAAAATCTTTTCTATTAAGCTTCTTTTTAAGTTAAACTCTGTTTTACTCTTACAATACCTGTTTACACATTCTTCTACAATAGCTTTAATATCTAAAGGATCTTTTCTTCTATATTTATAGTCGGATGTAAAATCAAATTTATGCCAATAGGTTTTATTGTTTGCTATAGTAACCATATAATCATTATAATAGTTAGGGTCTAAATTAACGAACCATTTTATTTTTTTTCCAACTCCATCTTTTTGTTTTTTATCTAAAGAATAAAAAGAGTCTAATTCTTTTAAAATTAATATGCGTTTAATAATTATATAATTAGTAATATCTTCACATATAAAATTAAGGTGATAAGAATTTTCAATAGAAAAATTTACTAACTTACAGATTTCATCATAAGGGAGAGTTCTTGGTATTGTTATGATACGCCTATTAACAAACTCGTCAGTAAAGTGTACGTATTTAGCTTTGTCAGTAGAGAAACACATAATTTTAGAATAATCTATTTTATTAACTCCAGGTTTTATCATGAAAAGACCAAACGTTTCTTTAATTATGTTTGGGTAGCTGTCATAATAAATGCTTAACCAAAATGGGAATTTTAAAATTTTAGACCAAGGAATAGCAGAGCTATGTTTAGAAAAACTATAAATATGGTCTAATGGAGCTTTATCGATAGCTGGACACACGTGATAAATTTTATTATATAAATTTTTTATATTATATAACAACGAAATAAATACTTCTAATTCTTTAACGTCGTTTTTTGATAATGCTGGATGAGTATAGTTTATTGCATTAAGTTCATCACGCATAACATAACTATCTTTATGAATGATACCATTTTCGCTGTTAGATCGATTATTATATAAATCATACTTGATGTTTAAAATCACATTAAGTAATCCTTTATCGTGATTTAAGTCAAAGTCATACCAAATAACTAATTTTTCATTAATATCTAATTTTTCATAATCTTCTGTATGCCCTTTAGAATTGTTATTGAAATAATAAGGGGAGTTACTATTAATTAAGTCAAGATCGCATGATTTTAGTAATTCTTTGTATTTACGAATACAACTTTCGAGTTTTGGTTGTAAGTTAGCTTTTCTTTTGGTGTTTTTTGCAAGAATATGTTCTGTTAATGCTTGTTCAAATAAATCGTAATTTTCAAAAGCTTCAGGGTCTAATCCTTGTACTTTTCTTCTTTTAATTAAAGCACGTTCTTCGGCTTTATATTTTCTTTCCTGTTGTTCTTTATATCTTATACTTTCAACTTTAATTTTTTCAATTTCCTTTTTGATTCCTTCGTGGATACTAACTAACATATTCCAATTATACGTATTACTAACAGTGGGCAAAACTTCTAGCGTTTTTCTATCAATTGCGCTCAGAAAAAAATCGTTAATAAATTTTATTTTAACCGACTTTAAATCCACTATATTAGCAACTGCTTTACTTAATATGAGTGCAATATCGTGGGTAAAAATATAAAACTTGTTTTTTCCGTCATCTATAAAAGGAAGTTCAGATATATATATTTCATTTATCGCTTTATGATATTCAAATTTTAATTGACCATCATATTTTATACTTTTTATTATAATATTTTGGGGAGATTTCAATAAAGATTTGATTTCAAAACAAATATAACTTATAACATCATCTTTATTTTTATCATAGCTTCTATAATCATATTCAAAACGGCAACCGGATTCAAAATGCTTTTCTAAATCTGTTAAATAAAGATCAATCCCAGAATACATAGGATTTGTTAATAACATATCAAATCGCCCCCTATTACATACATTTAAAGATTAAGAAATGTATGTAAATAATATATTAAAGAAATCTTACGATCTATTTTATCAAAGTTTATTTAATAAAACAAGAATATGGATATATGTTTAAAACGAAATGTTTAAAACGAAACAATTTACACTTCTATAAAATTTATATTGACAAGTGTATTAAATACACATTATAATGCGATTGTAGGGAGAAATTAAAATGCAAGTGAAAAATCCTTTGTACAAAGATCAAGGTATTCATGTCATAACTTCGATATTTACCGTTATAGATGGCGTGACAAAAGTTTTATTGGTTAAAAGAAAAAATAGTCCATTTAAGGACATGTGGTCCTTAGTTGGAGGAGCTTTATATAATAATGAAGATTTACTCGACGGAGTAAAAAGAGAAATGTTTGAAAAAACAGGAATAGTCAATATTGATACGTATTTTTCTGGGGTGTTTGGTAAAAAAGATCGTTCTCCCGTTAAAAGAATGATTGCAATTACTTATATTGGTATTATTGATAGTGAAAAGGTTTCTTTTTTGAAAGAAACGCTTAAGACATCAAATGCCGATTGGTTTGCAATTGATAAAATCCCTAAGCTTGCATTCGATCACAACGAGATAGTTAAAGAGGCGCTTAAATCCCTACAAGAGAATATAGTTAATACGGATATTCTTAAAGCGTTATTTCCAAGCGGATTTACCATTCCTGAAATTCAAAGGGTGTATGAATCTATTTTAGATAAGAAATTTGATCGAAGAAACTTTAGAAAAAAATTGCTTAGTATTGATTTAATTCAAGATACGAATAAAGTAAGAAATTTTAAGGGTAACAAACCAGCTAAAGTTTATAAATTTAAAAAAAGTAAAATAAGCAAAAATGTATTCTAAATACATTTTTTATAAAAATTATAAAGCGTAAAAAATACACAAAAGAAAGAAGAATAAAATGAAAAATTTAAATTATGATAAAGAAATGCAAAAATATTTTGAAGGAAATCGAAATTTATATCATCAACTAAAAATATTGGATGCTAAGAAAAATGAAATAAGAGAATTACAAGCCAAATATGGATCTTTAAATAAGCCAATTGTTATTACCATAAGTGGGACGCCAAGAGCAGGAAAAACAACTTGTGTTGAAAATTTAGCAGAGTTTTTTAAAAAGTGTGATCTAAGAACTTCTGTTTTAGAAGAACCGGCTGGTTTAATATATGCTACTTTAAAAAATAGAGAAGAAAAAAAGATTTTATTGCAAGATCGAATCGGTTTTGTTGAAAGACAATATGAAGTTGGAACACAATCTATCAAAAGTAAAATTGAAGAAAATGACATTTTGATTTGTGATCGAGGTAATATCGACCCTTTTATATGGTATGATATGTACTATCATATGGGAATGATTGATAAAAGCCGATATTTCGAATTTTTAAAACTATTACAAGAAAAAAGAAATTATATTGAGTTGTTTTATGCACTTTATACAAGAAGTAATATATCTATGATTAGAGATTATATAAATTCTTTATCCATTGAACCAAGAACTACTATGAATGCAGAAAATGTAGAAAGATATAATGAAGCCCTTATGCGAATGTATCAAATTATCGGTATCGAAAAAGAAGAATCGATGTTAATAGATACATCTGATAAGGAAAGAATGGATGCTTCAATAATAATTGCTAACGATGTACTAAAAAGAATAAAAGCATTGTATTAGGAGGAAAGTATGTATTTTATAAATGAAGTTAAAAAGAAATATAAAAATAATCAAATAGAAATATACGTTGATATGGATGGTGTCTTAGCTGATTACAATATTTATAATCCCTATGATTTTAAAAATAAAAGACCAGTTAAAACAACTATTAATATAATATCTGAATTAAGTAAATTAAAAAATGTTTCTATCAACATTTTATCAATTTGCAAAAAAAGTGAAGACATATTAATAAAAAAAGAGTGGCTTAGAAAATATACCGAATTTATAAATCAAGAAAATTGTTATATCATTTCCAAAGAAGAATATCCAAACTCCAAATCAAAAGAATTAAAACTAAACTTTTTAAAGTCTAAACTTACTCAGACCAACAAAATAATTTTAATAGATGATGATAATGAAATACTTCGTTTTATTAAGAATAATTTACCAGATGTGGATGTTTATCAAGATTCATCTATAATTGATTAAGTACTAGTTATATTTTTCTGGCCCTTTGATTTATTAAAAGACTTCCATAACTATTACAAAGCAAAAATATTTAGGTTTTTGTAAAAATGACATTTTATTGCAACGATCATTTAAAAACTAAAAAGAAAACTAATGATGTAAACAATGTGTAAAATTTAAAACTTATTTTTTTGAAATTATTATCTATTTAATATATAATTATCATAGTTATATCTAATAGATGAAGGGAACAATAAAAATGATAGGTGAAGATGGAAAATACGTTACTAAAAAAGGAATAAAAACTGCTGTTATAAAAGAAGCTGAAAAAAAATTTGGCGACGATGATCGACTTACAGGTGAAGAAAAAGAAAGAAAATACCAATATACAAAACAAGTTACTCAAAAAGAAAGAGCAAAACACGATAGAGCTGTAAAATCTTATAAACAAGCTTGGAAAAGTAGAAATGCTTTATGGAAATTATTTCATTTAAAGTATAATCCTCGAAAAAAAGATTTTGATAATATGAGTCAAATGATGATTAGTAAACAGGCAAATGTAATAAGTAAAAAAAGGTAAAAATATGGACGAAAAAAAGCAAATATTTAAAGAATACATAGACAATTATAAAACTTTAGATGTAAATTCAAAACGCAATGAATTAATAGAAGCCATTAAGGAAATGATCGTCATATTTGATAATTTATCAGCTAATGATAATATTAATCTAGAGTATTTAAAAAGTAATGAAATATTAGATATTAATAAAACTGATTATAGTGAAGATGATTTCCTAGAAGCTGCCATGGTTTACCTAGAAATAGCCAAAGATATTATTGGTCAATATTTAATTCAAAAAGAAAATATAATGAACTTTCAAATGGAAAGTAACGAATAAAAAAACAAGATAACTATTGAACTGCACCCCTTAGAGTAGACACCAATAAAAAAACAGTTCAATAAAAAGTGTTATAATACACTTCCGAAAGGAGGTGTATTTTTATGGCTAAAAAAGGACAAAAATATCAAAAATATACTCAACACGAAAAAGAA
>JAFQES010000018.1 GCA_017398945.1 Bacilli bacterium
TCCATATTTATATTTCATGTCAGCATGCCTTTCAAATATCAACAATGTACTTTTTCCTTTTATATACCCAATTGCTCCAGCCACACTCATTTTTGGCAGAATTTTTATTAGCATATGGAGGTTTTTCTTTGCAACGCTAAAACTTTTTAGAACCCCCCCAGTAGAACTGGGGGTTTTCGTTACACAACAAAAAAAGACATTACTGTCTTTTTTAACAACATTTTCTATCGTATACGTTTGATATTACATTTTCTTCACAACAAGAATAGCAAGGTGTGAATGTATGACGATAAACATGATGATTTACTATTTTAGTATTACAAGGTTGAATGTGTGGTACTTCATGACAAATATATCTATGACATACTCTTTCTTGTGGACATTCATAAACTGGTGGACAAACTACGCCTGGATAAGAATTATTACAACAATCCATATATCCCATATCATATCCCACTGACATCATTGGAGCTTGTTCATATTTTTGTTCTTTACCCATATCATAATATTTTTCCATTTTCCCACCACAATCACGATTATTTTTAAACATATCTAAACATTCCTTTCTAGTTTATCTTATGTCTAAAAATTAACTATGGTTAGGTCAAATTAATTAAAAGGGCATTTTAAAGTTTCCACTAGTCATTTGTTTCATCATTTTTTTCATTGAATCAAATTGATTTAGTAAACGATTAACTTCTTCAACACTTCTTCCACTTCCTTTGGCTATTCTTTGTTTACGAGACGCTTTAATAATGTCAGGATTTTTTCTTTCCTTCGGAGTCATCGATAAAATAATTGCTTCAATATGTGCCATATCTTTTGGATCAATTGAAACATTATTTAAACCCATCTTTCTAGCTTGAGGAATCATTTTTAAAATATTTTCTAAAGGCCCTAGTTTTTTGATTTGTTTAAGATTTGCCAAAAAGTCTTCTAGATCGTATTTACCAGAGCGCATTTTTTTGGCTTGGTCTTTGGCTTCTTGTTCATCTATTACACTTTCTACTTTTTCTGCTATTGACATAATATCGCCCATATCTAAAATTCTTTGGGCCATTCTTTCCGGATAAAACTCTGATAATCCATCTAACTTTTCGCTATCTCCAACAAATTTAATTGGAATATTAGTTAGATACCTTATCGATAAAGCAACTCCGCCTTTGGTATTACCATCTAACTTTGTTAAAACTGAACCAGTTAAATTTAATGCTTCATTAAAACCAGTTATGACATTGATCGCATCTTGTCCCATCATTGCATCAACTACAAGTAATGTTTCATGCGGTTTAAAAGCACTAGATATATCTTTTAATTCTTGCATTAACTCTTCGTCAATTTGTAATCTACCAGCAGTATCGATAATAATATAATCTAAATAATTTTCTTTAGCATAACCTAAAGCATCTTTAATTATTTCTAAAGGACTAATTTGACCTTTAGTAAATACTGGTATATTTAATTCTTTACCAATAACTTGTAATTGATTGATAGCAGCAGGTCGATAAACATCACAAGCAACTAACAATGGTTTTTTATTATATTTTTTACGCACATAATTAGCGATTTTACCAGCAGTGGTTGTTTTTCCACTACCCTGTAAACCAGCCATCATAATAATAGTAGGATTTTTACTAGTTTCTAAGCCCGAGTAATTTTCCCCTAGTAAACTAACTAATTCATCTTTAATAATTTTGATAAATAATTCATCAGGTCTTAAGCTTTTTTCAACTTCTGTCCCTAAAGCTTTTTCTTTTACTTTTGTAATGAATTCCTTAACAACTTGATAGTTTACATCAGCTTCTAATAAAGCCATTCTAATTTCACGCATAGCTTCATTAATATTTTCTTCCGTTATTCTACCTATTCCTTTAATATTCTTTATAGCATTTGATAATCTATCGCCTAAGTATTCAAACATTTCTATCACCAATAGTTATTATAACAAAAAAAACGCCATATGTCAGTTTTCTTTTTTGCAAACTTATTCTAAGGGTATGTATTTCCGATAAAAAAATAAAGCACATAATTGTTACTTATGTTTCAAACGTGCAAATTATTAAATAGTTTACATGTTATTTAACATTTTCTTTCTAATAAGTAATTAGTAAATTCAATTAATTTTTCTTGATAAACAAAAGAACTTTGTTTTAGCAAATTAATACTTTTATTAATACATTCTTTTAATAAATTTTCAGCATTTTCTTTTGCCCCTAATTTTATAAAAATATTAATAACTTTTTTTGTATTTATTTCGTCTATTAAAGGGTTGCCATAATATTTATTTATAAACCTTAAGTCAAATTCACTGGCTTTATCAATAGCATATTTATAAATAATTGTTTGCTTTCCTTCTTTAATATCATTTATAGTTTTTCCTAAAGTTGTTTGGTCAGAAAATATTCCTAATAGGTCATCTTTAATTTGAAAAGCAATTCCTAGATTTGTACCAATCTCAATTAATTGATTTTTTTCTTTTTCAGTAATATCTATTGTGGCCCCTCCCATTAAAAGTGGCCCAATTATAGTATACCAAGCTGTTTTATTTACATAAATATCATAGATAATATCTTCTTTTATTGTTTTATGGTAATCTTTAGTTTTATAAGGTAGTTCAACATCTGTAATTTCTCCTAAAACTGTATTATAAATTGTATCGGTAAAAATTTTTAAAACTTCTATTTTTGTTGTGGCATTTAAGTTAGTTTCGTTTATAAGTCGATAAGCTAAGAAAAAGCCTAAATCTCCAATGCAGATTGCTTTTGATATTCCTAAATGATCCGGATATTTATACGTAATAGTTTCCATTCCTCTTCTCATATCAGCATTATCAATAATATCATCATGAATAAGCACAGCTGTTTGAAAAATTTCGATAGCAACAGCTAAATCTAAATATGAGTCATCATCGACTCCTTTTAATAGTTGACCTAATTTAATTAAAAAGCCCCGTACTCTTTTTCCGTTTTGAGATAATCGCTTTAATTCTTTTAAAGAATCAACTATAAAACTATTATTTTTATATTTACATATTTCTTTATCAAACACTTCATTTAGACGTTTATCTATACTTTCTTTGCACAACTTAAATATCTTTTCCATATCTATCTCCTTGTAAAATTATATCATAAAAAAAGTCAAGTTTCCTTGACTATTTTAAATTGCTTAATAATTCATCTTTTTTCATAGTAGAATAACCTTTAACACCTTGTTCTTTAGCAATTGCTTTTAACTCAGCTAAAGTCATTTTACTATAATCATTTGTAGTTTCTTTAACTTCTTCTTTTTTAGCTTCTACTACTTTAGTTTCTTTTTTTGCAACTTTTCCTTCTAATGCGCTTTTAGCAACATTTACTAAATTTGCAAAAGCTTCTTTATTATCAATAGCAAGTTCTGATAACATTTTACGATTGATTTCAATACCAGCTTTAGCTAAACCATTAATAAATTTAGAATAACTTATACCATTTTCACGACATCCAGCATTGATACGTGTAATCCAAAGTTTTCTAAAGTTTCTCTTATTTTGACGACGATCACGGAAAGCATAAGCACCACTATGGAATACTTGTTCTTGTGCAGTTTTATATAATCTATGTTTACTTCCAAAATAACCTTTCGCAGCTTTTAAAACTTTTCTACGACGATTTTTTGAAACTGTTCCACCTTTAACTCTTGTCATATTTTCACCTCACTATAAAACAGATTTAATTCTGCTTGTATCTCCTTTACTTAATGTTCCCTTATTTCTTCTTTGTCTAACTTGTTTTGCACTATCTTTACTTGTTTTATGATTTCCGTTTGATTTTTTGTAAACTAAAGTACCGTTTTTCTTTTTCTTTAACACTTTACTTGAAGCTTTATGTGTTTTTTGTTTTCCATTTGCCATAAATAAATCCTTCTTTCTACTTACTTTTTAGGTGCTAGCAATATTGACATTTGACGACCTTCTAATTTAGGTTGTAACTCAATGTCAGAATATTCGCTAAGACTATCAGCAAAACGTAATAATACATCTTTTCCTAATTCTGGATGAGCCATTTGACGACCTTTAAAACGAATAAACGCCTTAATCTTATGTCCTTTTTTCAAATAATCTAAAGCATTTCTCTTACGAGTTTCAAAATCCCCAACATCGATAGTAACTGATAAACGATATTCTTTAATATCTTTATTAGTTTCACGTTGTTTCTTTTGCGCTTCTTTTAGCTTCTTTTGTTTTTCATAACGGTATTTATTATAATCCATTATTTTCCCTACTGCTGGTGTAGAGTTTTCACTCATCAAGACTAAATCTAATCCAGCATAGTTAGCTAACGTAAGAGCATCCTTAATATTTTTTACACCCATTTGTTCCCCATTAGGACCAATAACCATAAGTTCTGCAACTCTTATTTGTTCATTGATTTGTAAATCATTACTTTTATTTGCTATTGTAAAGCACCTCCATAAAATTAAAAAGGTAGATAATTAAACATTATCCACCTAAATAGTCTGTAAATTTATTATAAAATTACTGGCTGTTTACCTATCGCTATTTTGCAATCAGGTGGATATAAATCTCTTTCCTTTTCAGTATCGCTTTTAATTATATGTTAAAACTTATTCATTGTCAAGCTTTTTTATACTAAATAATTTTATATTCTTTAGCAATTATTCTCCTATCACTACAGTATTCCATGATATATTTGTCATTTTTCTTAACTATTATTATTCCAATAGTTTTATCTTCATCAATTGTTTTAATATTTTTATCAATATAATTCATATAAACTTGGATTTGTCCAATATGTTCTTTCTTTAATTCAGTTATTTTAAATTCTATAACTACATAACATCTAAATTTTATATTATACAAAAGCAAATCTATATAATTATATTTATTTCCTATCTTTATCTTATATTCACTACCAATAAAACAAAATGAATTGCCAAGTTCTTTCATAAAATTTTCTATATCTTCTAATATTAATCTTTGTAATATCTTTTCAGATATAATTTCATAATTATGTTTATTCTTAATTATAATTGGATTCTTAATTAAATCTTTAACTTTAACTTCTTCTAAAGCAATAAATTTAATTTTAGTCTCTTCTGGCAACCTTTCATATTCTTTATTTTTAATTTTTTCTCTTAATTGTCTAATTGACAAGTTTTGCTCTTCAGTAATCATAATATAATATTTAATTTTATCGTAATTACTAATTGGTAAAAGTTCAACATAATGTCCATAACTCAATTGTTGCGACATTGTCGCAACTTTTTCAATTAAAGTATAAAATTTTCTCATTCTAGTTAACGCAGTAAAAGTATAGCCTTTTCCTAATTCATTAGTTAACTTTATAGAATATCGCTTTATAATTCCTTCTCCATAATGTTTACCAGCATCCAAAAGTAATTTGCCAACATTATAGTAAGTATTTAAATCACTTATATTTTTACTATAATCTTTTATTCTTTTATTTATTTCATTATCTATTAATTCTTTTTTTATTTCGTAATAATAATTCATGCCATATTGTCCTTTCACTAGTTATATTGCCAAAAAAGAAGTCATTTCCTTTTAAAACATAAAAAAACAGTTTTTGAAAACTGTCTTTTACATAACTTTATTTAAAATACTTTCTTTTAGTAAAGTAACAAATTCATTTTGCGAAACAGTAATAGTTTCTTCACTACCATGTTTACGATAACTTATCATTTTTTCATCTACTTCTTTTTGCCCTAAAATTACAGTAATAGGTATTTTACGCATTACTGATTCTCTCATTCTATAACCAACTTTTTCTTCTCGATCATCAAGTTCAACTCTGATATCTTCATCATGTAACATTTTATAAATATTTTCAGCATATTCCAAATGATAATTATTATTGACCGGTAAGACATTTACTTGAGTTGGAGCAAGCCATAAAGGTAATGCCCCTTTTGTTTCTTCTAAATAGTAAGCAATAAAACGATCGATACTTCCAAATACTGCTCTATGTAATACTACTGGGGTTTTCTTGCTTCCATCACGATCAACATAAGTTAAATTAAATTTAGCTGGTAAGCAAAAATCTAGTTGACAAGTAGATAATGTGATTTCATTTCCTACTGCCGGTTTTACTTGAACATCTAATTTAGGACCATAAAATGCTGCTTCACCAATTTTTTCAACATAATCAATTCCTATATCATCTAACACCTTTCTTAAAGTGTTTTCGGCATCATCCCACATTTTATCATCTGGATGATATTTTACTTTATCTTCTGGATCACGTAATGATAATTCAAAGTGATAATCTGTAATATGAAGTTCATTATATACTTCTAAAATTAAATCAACAACACTTTTAAATTCTTCAGCTATTTGTTCTGGTGTAACAAATAAATGAGCATCATTTTGACAAAAAGATCTAACTCTTTCAATTCCTTTTAAAGCTCCACTAGCCTCGAACCGACAATCACGAGCTATTTCTCCAATTCTAATAGGTAAATCTCTATAAGAATGGATGTCATTAGCATAAATCATCATATGATGAGGACAATTCATTGGACGTAGAACAAATTCTTCTCCTTCAACTTCCATTTTAGGAAACATACTATCTTGATAGTGATCCCAATGACCACTAGTTTTGTATAATTCAACATTACCAAGCGGTGGAGTTAAAACATGCTTATAACCAATCTTTCTTTCTTTTCCTTTGATATAAGTTTCCAAAGCATCCCAAACTACATATCCGTTAGGTAAATACATTGGTAAACCTTTTCCTACTAAATCATGAGTCATAAAGATCCCTAAATCTTTACCCAATTTACGATGATCTCTTAATTTAGCATCTTCTAACTCTTGAATATGAGCATTTAACTCTTCCTCTGTTGGAAAACATACTCCATAAATTCTTTGTAACATTTTATTATTAGCATCACCTTTAAAATAAGCTCCACTAAATTTAATTAATTTAAAATTTTTACATTCTTTAACAGTATCAACATGAGGTCCACGACATAAATCAGTAAAGTCTCCTTGCGTATAAGTTGAAATAACTGTACTATCTTCATCCATTCTTTCAATTAAATCAATTTTATATGGATCATCAGCAAATTGTTTTAAAGCTTCTTCTTTTGTTATTTCATTACGTACAATTCTTTTTCCGTCTTTACTAATCTTCTTCATTTCTTTTGAGATAGCTTCAATATCTTCTTCATTAATTACTTTATCCCCTAAATCGATATCATAGTAAAATCCACTTTCAACTACTGGTCCTACCCAGAACTTAGCTTCCGGCCATAAATGTTTCACTGCTTGAGCCATCATATGAGCACAACTATGATTTAATTTGTTTAGTTTTTCATCTTCTTTAAAATTAACCATTATCTATTCCTTCTTTCTTCAAATTTTAATTTCATTAATTCTTTTTTTACTTTAGCATATTCTTCTTTTAATTTTTCTATACTTTCTTTGGCATCCGTAAATTGACTATGATGATCATATTCATATTTAGCAATTTCCAAACGTAATTCAAACATTTTGTTTTTAAGCTCTTCTTCCGTCAAACTATCACTCCTTCAAAAATAAAAAACCACATACTTGCCAGGAGCAAAGTATGCGGTACCATCCTTTTTTTACTTAATTAACAGCTAACGGTTTTACCCGGGTTTTATTAAACCTCTTGAAAAGTAGTAACTAATAATTCTTTGGTTAATTTTCACCACCCATTAACTCTCTAAATTCAAATTAATTATTAATCATGTCTTTTCGCTTTGATTTAACTAAATTCTAGCACTATTTTATTTTTTCGTCAAGTTTTAAGCTAAAACAAAACTATTATCTTTGATATCAATATTTATAGTAGTATTAGCTTTAATTTCATTCCTTATAATCGAATTAGCGAGTAATGTTTCAATATTCTTAGAAACATAACGTTTTATCGGTCTTGCTCCAAAACTTGGATCAAAAGAATTTTCAATGATATAATCTTTAGCTTTATCAGATAAATTAATTTTAATATTTAAATCATTCAAACGCCCTTCTAATTCTAAAATAATTTTTTCTAATATCTCATAGATAACTTTTTTATTTAACGAATTAAAAGTAATTATTTCATCAATACGATTAATAAACTCAGGACGGAAATGTTTTTTTAATTCTTCAAAGACAATCATTTCATAATTATCTTGATTATTTAAAATATATTCACTTCCAATATTACTTGTCATAATAATAATTGTGTTTTTAAAATCAACTAATCGACCTTGCGAATCCGTAATTCTACCATCATCTAGTATTTGTAATAAAATATTAAACACATCTGGATGCGCTTTTTCAATTTCATCAAATAAAACTATACTATATGGATTTCTTCTAACCGCTTCAGTTAACTGTCCCCCTTCGTCATATCCAACATATCCTGGAGGAGCTCCAACTAATCTAGATACATTAAACGCTTCCATATATTCTGAACAATCTATTCTAATCATATGTCTTTCATCATCAAATAGTTCATAAGCTAAGCTTTTAGCTACTTCTGTTTTACCTACACCTGTTGGCCCTAAAAAGATAAATGAACCAATTGGACGATTAGGATCTTTAATTCCACTACGACTTCTAATAATGGCATCTGATATTACTTCTAAAGCCTTATCTTGACCTTTTACTCGTAATTTTAAATTATCTTTTAAATTAAGTAATTTTTCTTTTTCACCACCAATTAATTTACTAATTGGAATATTAGTCCATTTTGAAATAACTTTAGCAATATCTTCTTCATCTACTATATCACTTAAAATATGTGAAGTATTATTTTGTTTCATTTGTTCTAATTCTTTTTCCAACTTTGGAATTAAACCATGGCGTAATTTAGCAGCACTTTCTAAATCATAATTATTTTCTGCTGTTTTTAAATCAAACTTAGCCTTTTCTAGTTCTTCTTTTTTACTATTAATCTGCTCATTTAAATTCTTTTCGTTTTCCCATAAAGTTCTAGCTTCATTTTCTTCTTTTTTCAAAGTATTAAGTTCTTCTTCTATTTTCTCTAATCTTTTTAAAGACATTTCATCTTTTTCTTTTTTCAAAGCTTGTTTTTCTATTTCTAAACGCATTATAGATCTAGTTAAATTATCTAACTCAACCGGAACAGAATCTAATTGAATTTTTATCGTTGCACAAGCTTCATCAATTAAATCGATAGCTTTATCCGGTAAAAAACGATCCGTAATATATCTATCCGATAAAGAAGCTGCCGCTACTAATGCATTATCTTTAATATTAACTTTATGATATAATTCAAATCTTTCTTTTAACCCTCTTAAGATAGTTATTGTATCCATAACATTTGGAGCTTTAACAATTATTTTTTGTAAACGACGTTCTAACGCTCCATCTTTTTCAATATACTTACGATATTCATTTAAGGTAGTTGCTCCGATTAAACGAATTTCACCTCGGGCAAGCATGGGCTTTAACATATTGCCGGCATCCATAGCTCCTTCAGCACCTGCTCCAACTATCATATGAATTTCATCAATAAACAAAATAATTTCTCCATCACTATCTTTAATTGCTTTTAATACTTTCTTTAAACGTTCTTCAAATTCCCCACGATATTTAGCACCTGCAATTAAAGCTCCCATATCTAATTCCCAAATTCTTTTATTTTTTAATGAATCAGGAACATCCTTTTTGATTATACGTTCAGCTAAGCCTTCCACAATAGCAGTCTTACCAACACCTGGTTCCCCAATTAAAACCGGATTATTTTTCGTTTTACGTGACAATATTCTTGTAATACTTCTAATCTCATCATCTCTTCCAATAATAGGATCAACTTTATTATTCAAAACATTTTGCGTAATATCTCTCCCATACTTTTCTAAGACATTTTCTTCATTTTCCATATTCATAAATATTCCCTCCTTTTTACAAATCCATTATAATACGCAAATTAGCACTTGTCAAATATAAGTGCTAATTTGCGTAAATAAAAAAAGTTCAAAAATAGAACTTTATTTAATATAATCAGATCATACTTTCTGACATTATAAACAAAAAATTACACATAAAGCATTTGATAATTATTATGCTATTCAAAAGTTTTTGATTTAGGATCATACACATACTTTAATAATTCTTCATTTTCGCCCCATCTATATCCATCAACAATCTCCACCGAATCAGCAGAACACACAGAAATTTCATACATTCCATCTTCTTGATATATAGAAAAACCATCTACAACTTTCGGTTCAAAATCGCAAACTTCCTTGACTTCAAAATAATTTTTAGAAATTACTTGCTCTTTATCATTTAGAACTTGAAATTTATGCTTATTTAATACAAAGTATGTCTCGTTATCAATTTTTGAAACAATCTCATATTCACCCTTAAATAATGTAGCACCCGTTTTAGAATCGTATACATTATATAAATCATCATATTTAGCTACGAACGTATTTTCATCATAACTATAAATATTATCATATTTATGATTTATAATTATTTTTCCGGTTTTTATATCTTCTACACCAACCTTATTGTTTTTTACCGTCACCAAAACATCTTCACTAAACCTGCCAAAAGCTCCCATATAACTACATCCCTCGTAACAAAACATTAAAGGCTCAGAAGATAATTTTCTAGAAAAGCCATCCAGATTCAACATTGTATATTCATATTTAAATGTCTTGTTTCCATCTTCATCCGTTTTTAATACTTTGTTAGTTTTATGTTTTAAAAAAGCAATTGCGTTTTCAATCCAAACTGAATCAACACTATCAAATTCATCATACTTACCATTTTCAACATTATATAATAATACTTCACCTACATTTTTTTCTTTTTCATCAACCGGAAAAAAATAATCATTTCCATAATCGTCAATATAGCCACACTTTTCATTTTTACAATATTCAATTATTACATTTGATGACTTTTTTATATCTAAATAAGTGATATCTTCTTCATTAGTTTTAGTTTTAACATAATACTCAGATTTTTCAGGATAATCATAACCAAACGTTACAACACGGCATTCTCCATCACACTCAAATGAAGAAAGAACTTTATTGTTTTTATAAAATGTTAAAGTAGTTTTTGTCGGAACATTTTCTTCTGGAGCTGTATCTTCTGGCAATTCTTCTTCGCTATCATTTTTAATTTCATTATTATATTCTTCTTTATCATTATTAGTTTCAACATAATCTTCTTGATTATTATTTACTTCATTAGTTTTATTAACTCCAAAATAAATTGCTGTTCCGATTGCGCCAATCGCAATTAATATAATTACTGCTATAATGTGTTTTTCTACTCTTTTCATCTTAAAATCTCCTATAAATTATCATTATCTAACATTTCAATTTTATCAGAATCATTCATATCAGCATTTGGAACTATTGAGTTTTTCTTTTTATTTATAAATTTCTTAATCACTAAAATTATTAATATTATTACAAGAACGATAGCAACACTCAATAAAATGGTATAGAAAACATTATTATTGCTTTTGTTATCATCTTCATCACTTAATGAATTTGCAATTATTAAATTATCAATTAAAACATATTCTTTATCGACATCACCTATTTTAAGTTCAATAACGTTTTCATAAGTTTCGATAGAATTGATAAGATTCAATTTATTTTTATCAGTTTCATATTCATATAATTTTAAATTATCACTTGAAACTATTTTTTCATTAGCATTATAAATATTTAAATACAGTTTTCCTGGAATCTCACCACTATAATTAAATCTAACTGGTAAATATAAAGCAGAATTTACTAATTCTTTTAATTCATGCTCTTTGGTACTATTAAATAAAACTTCAAAGTTAAATCCAGATGAATTAATTATTTCTCCACCAATAAGTTTTAACTGATAAATCACAGCACCATCATCAACAATCTCATAAATAATTGTTTTACCAGTTTGACTTAAAGAATTTAATATTGATGAAGACATATTATAAGGAGCCGATTGTTGTTCTGCAACAATATATATATCATCCATATCCGAAGAATTAATAGCTGACATTATTGCAATCTCAGTATTTTCAACAATATTTCTTTCTGGTCTTCTATTTATATTTAAAGTATATGTTCTAACATCACCATTTTCAGCAACAACGATAAGCTTTATAATATTTAATCCAACTTGTAAATTAGTTTCGCCAGTCATACTTACGATAGCTTTTGATGAAGAAACTTCATAACTTAAATTAATATTAGTAATATTATAATCGACAAAAACATTATAATCAGTTATAGTTTTACTAAAATCTAATGCAACTTCCTCAATTTTTAAGGACTTTAAATAATTATCAGATGATAACTTAACAGGTGTATTATTATCTGTTTTATTTGTTTTATCTTCTTTATTAGTCACTTTAACTTTTCTATTAATAACTATAATATATTCTTGAACATCACCATTCTCAGCTGTGACTTTTACAATAAAACTATTATTGCCAACATCTAAAGACTTTGTTCCAGTTCCGTTAATTCTTGCTTTACTATTATTGGCAGTTGCTGAAATGGATATACTTTCTATATTATTTTCAACTTGAGCATTATAAACTGTCGTTTTATTATTATATTTTATATTTGTATTAGAAACCGCCAAACTTTTTAAAGTATTATCAGAACTTCTTGCATCTTTTCGCGTTAGATTTATTGTATAAATAGATGTTGCTCCAGTTTGAGCTGTTACTTTAACCTTTAAAGTAGCTGTTTGACCATATTCTAAATTAACACTATTTCCATTTGGATATGTAACAGTTGCATATTCGTTGTTTTTAGTTGCATATAAAGTTACTTTTGAAGCGTTAACTGTTACGTTATAATTCTTTGTATTACTATTAAAGTTAATATTTCCATCACTTAATGAAATGCTTTTTAAGGTACTATCATTACTCCTAGTGTCTTTACGAGTTAAAGTTATGCTGTAGGTTGAAGTAGTTCCTTTTTCCGAAGTTACCTTTATTTTAGCAGTTTTTGTTTCACCATAGTTTAAAGAAAATGTACTGCCGTTTAAATACTCTACTTTAGCATTTGAATCAGTAGCCGTCGCAGTTAATTTTACTGAACTACTTGTTACATCCACATCATAGTTCTTAGTATTGCTATTAAAATTTATAGTTCCATCACTCAATGTAATATTTTTTAAAGTACTATCATCACTTCTAGTGTCCAATCTAGTTACTGCAATAGTGTAAGTTTTGATTGTTCCATCTTCAGCTTGTACTTTAATATTAAAATTATTTACGCCATAATTTAATAAATAGCCTCCAAACAAATCACTTTTATTACATTCAGCACTATAAGCATTTTTATCAGACTCATCACATTCTATATTTAAGTATTTAGGAGTTTACGATAGCTGTATAATTAAAAATGTTACTATCAAACGCAGGGCTCAAATCACCTTCTTTTATTGACAAAGAAGATAATAACGCATTTGAACTTGGCATAACAACAGTTAAAGTTTTACTAATATTTTTTTGAACTCCATTCACATTATAAGTTAAATTAATACTCCCTGAACTATTACTTGTTATATTTTCTTTAGCTTTAAAACACAACGTTAAAAAAGAAGGATTATTTATGGCTTCGGATGAAAATTTAATTATCACTTTTCCACTTTGCTTTTCAACATCAAAATAACCATAAGCATCACTATAAGAATCAAATTCAAAAACATTTGTGCTATAAGATACAGTCACACTAGCTGAAATTTGACCAACAGTTTCTGAATCACCCTTTTCAAGAAATAACAAAAAACTAAAAGTTTCTCCAGGGTTAAGTTGTTCTCCATACAAGTATCCGCCACTCATATATTCTTCTTGTTCAAAAGCGATATCCCAAGCATTAACATTAATTAAACAACAAAAAAACATAGTTATTAAAACTAATAATACATTAATTACTTTTTTCATCAATCACACAACAACCTTTCATATTTATAGTATATAATGACCCCCCCCTTGGTCAAGTTGGAGTTTTGCTTTTTACAAATAGTTGACAAAAGCAAAAAATTGAGATTTCTCTCAATTTTATTTCCTTCTATTTTCGCTTAACATTTCAACATCTTCTGTTAAGTGTTTAATTCTTTCAATAATTCTTCTTGCTTTAACTTGATCAACACTGTTTGAAGCAGTTGCTAAATGTTTTTCTAATTCATCAATGCTTAGATTCGATGTAAAGAATGTTGGAAGGCTATTATTCATTCTTGATTGAAGTATGGTTCCTAATACTTCATCTCTTCCCCATTCAGTTACTTTTTCAGCACCAATATCATCAATTAATAATAGATCAACATTTTGATAATAATCCATCTTAGTTCCAAAAAAATCCCAATCATCTTTTAAAGTTCTTAAAATTTGAGGAAAATAAACTATCGCTGTAGTAGCTTTTTTATTTAACTTTAATTCATTAAATAAAGCTGATACTAAATAAGTTTTTCCACATCCAAAATTGCCATGCAAATATAAACCTTTTAAAACTGATGATTTAGAATAATTATCATAAAATTTTTTTAACCACTTAATAACTTCTACTCTATTTTTATCAGTTATATCTATATCTTTCATTCTAGCATTTTCAATTTGCTTTTCGGCACTTGGACGATTTTCTAAATCACGCTCTAATTCTTTTTGATACTTACAAGGAACATAATCAAATTTTATTTTATCACAGTAAACATTCGGAAAATAAACATGACCTGCTAACCTATTTTGGCATTCATATAACCCTTTACATTCTCTACAGCATTTCAATTCATTTGCACATTCTTGTAATTTAGAAGTATTTTTTTCTAATTCTTCTTTAGATGCATCTAATCTTTTTGTTAGATTAGCAAAATCTTTATCTTTTAACGCTTCTTTGTACTCATTACCTAACACCTCTAATGTATCACGAACATCCATCTTTAACTTTTCCATATAATCACCTAAATTCTTTTAACAAATCTTTCAATTCTTGTTCTTCGGTTTCACTAATTTCTTGTTTTTTATTTTCTTTATCAAACCATTCTGGATTTACTTGATTAGTTCCTTTTGTTACTTTTTTAGTAGCCTTTTTATGTTCTTTTTCAGCAAATTCCATGGCTTCTTTCGCGGTTGTTATTTTAGCTCTTTTCCATTGTCCTGCAATAGTTTCAACTAAAGCGGTCGTCAGTTTATTATTATTCTTCTTTAAAACATAGTCGATTAAAACATTAACTACAGCCGGATTAAGCTCTACATCGATAAGCAAGTTTTCTAACAACCTTAAATCTCTTTGGGTTGGAGTTGTTCCATTATATTTACTCTTTAAGAAGTCATATGGTGAAGTATTTTCAAATACCGCAATTATTTTACCTCGTTTGGTATTATCTCCCGTTGGACTTTTCAAATATTCTGGCTGACTACGATAAATTAAAGTTGGAAGTCCTCCATTATTATATTGATAATATTTACGACAAGTTTTTCTTAATTCTTCTTTATCCAAACAACCTTTTCCATTAATAACAACTCTTAATAATTCACACATTTTTAAAGTATCTATATTATAGACATAAGACAAATTATTTAATAATGCTTTAGTCTTTTTATTTAACGTTCTTTCATTAATCAAAGATGGCGGAATTGTTTCTAAAAGCAAATCAAAATCAATTTGGCCTTCCGCATCAACTAATGCTGTGGTTCTTTCCTTTACATCAAAACTAGCTAAGTGACTAGTCGTCTCAAAAGTATCTTTGATTTTTTTTGTAATATCTTCATAGTCCTTTAAATCTACTTTTATTTTTTCATATTGTTTTTTTAAAAGTTCATACTCAAATTTTCCAACATTATTATATAAAACAATATTAAATATTGGATGATTAAAAAATTCTGCTGGACTTAATGGTGAATATAATTCATAAACATACTCATTTATATCACTTTGTTTAATATAAGTTTTTAATAATCCTACAGCTTCTAAACATTCTCTACTTTTTCGAATATTATCTAAATCTTTTTTTAAAATAGTCATCAAATGATGATGAGAAAAATCGATACTCATAGTTTCAGTTTTATCTAAGTCACTCCACAACGTTAAATACAAACTTACTGCTCCATCACCAATGATTGGTTCATAAAGATTGATCAAGTTTTTTTTATCTATCTCTGTTAAAATAGTTTTATTTATTACAACATATTTATCTGCTGGTAACAAACTAATAACTTTCATAATCTTCACCTTCTTTAACTCATATTATAACTAATAAAATATTAGTAAACAAGAAAAAAACATTTAAACCAAGGTTAAATGTTTAACAAGCATTAGAAGAACAAATATTAATCTCCATACTATCAATCATCTTTTGATAAATATCTTTTAATTCACTTGTTTCTTCTTCATTTAATTTTTCATTGGTAATAGCTGTATCGATTGTTCCTTCATGAAATCCAACTATTTGACCATCTTTAACAGCTACTACAGTTGGAGCATATAATCTTTTTACTCCGGTTGGATATGAATTGCCATCGCTATCAGTTATAGCATAATCACTTAAGTAATCTTTCATAATATCCAATAACTCATAATAATATCTAGAACCATTAGTTATTTTAACTGCTTGATCATCTATAATTTCATAAGTATCACGACTATTTAAAATATCAACATAATAAACTTTTTCTAAATTGTTTGCCGTAGCAATATCATTTAAAATGTTTACCATACTACGACAATATGGACATGGAGCAAATCCAAAATATATTAAAGCTGTATCATTTTTTAAAATATTTACAACTTCTTCTAAAGATGCATATTGAAATAAATTATCTTTACTAATTTCAACATCTAAATATTTTGTATCACTACCTTCATAAGTTTTTCCATTTAAAGATTCATATTCTTCTTTAAACTTAGCTGCATCATCTAATTTTTTTGTATCATTATTTACAAACAAATAAATTCCAATACCAACTACCACAGCAAAAATAAATGCTATAATTCCAATTAAAACTTTTTGATCTTTTTCCATAATTTATACTTCCTTAAAAAAATAATTTATATGTAACATATACTAATAGTATTAATAAAATGACTAAAAGAATAATAATTAAAGTATTTTTAAAATTGTTGTTTTTTTTATGTTTTATTATTTTTTTCTGTATATTCTTTATATTTTTGTTATTTTTCATTAATACCACCATTAAAATTATAAATAAATTTATTATTAAAGTAAAGCTAAAAAATGCTAGACAAAGAAATTTTGTTGTGTTATTATATTAGTGCTTAAGCAAAAATGGCGATGTAGCTCAGCTGGCTAGAGCGACCGGTTCATACCCGGTAGGTCGGGGGTTCGATCCCCTCCGTCGCTACCAAATTAAATTGAAATGACTTTTTAAAAAGTCTTTTTTTTATTATCTAAAATTTCTATTTATTCATCTTCGTATCATATTCCGCTAATTTTTCTTCTGTCCATTTAGGAAGATTTTCTTTTAAAGGTTTAAATCCATTTTTAGATTCTAGCCCATTAATCTCTTCTCCATTTTCTTTATAATCAATATTTTTTATTGACAATTTGAGTTGTTTAGAGTTTTCATCTTGTTCAATAATCTTACAATATATTTCTTCTCCTACAGAAACATAATCATTTATATTTCTTACAAAATGAATTGTTATTTCTGAAATATGAATTAACCCATTATAATCATTATTTATTTTAACAAAGATACCATATTTTTCTATCCCCGTTACTATACATTTAACTATTTCTCCTATTTCGTACTTCTTCATAAATATTCACCTATTAGTATTATAACATTTTTTTCTAAATTGATATATGGTATAATTATAAAGGTGACAACAAATGGTAGAAAAAATCAAAGAATTAATTGATGATTTAAGAATTTATTTAAATATTGATGGCGGAGACATTGAGTTTATTAAATATGAAGATAATATTTTATATGTCAAATTAACTGGAAATTGCGCTCATTGTATGTTACAAGATCAAACATTAAATGAAAATATTTTACAAGCTATTAAAGAAGAAGTTCCGGAGATAAAAGAAATTATAAACGTTGAGTTATAATTTTTTTATTTTATTAACCAAGGTATTTTTTCAATCTCTATATGTTTATAAATTTCTAAATAAACTTCTTTTAGATATTGTTCAAAATCATTGACTTTATCTACAATATCTATTAAAGCTTCTTCTTCTAATTCTTCGTTCATGACTTTTTCATAAACATCAAAATAATATGACGGAAACAATAATCTAGCATAAAACATTTGATAAGAATATTTACTCAAGTTTTTTATTTTTAAATAAGCTTTTGTTTCTTCTAAAGTTTCTTTAATTCCTTCTTTAAAAAACATCGATTTTAAATATTCAGCAACATCTCTTACTTCTAAATCAAATACAAAAGATAATGGATTAGCATAATTTAACCATATATTCGGATAAAATATTCTTCGATGAGATAAAACTATTTTATCAACATTATAATCTAATGTTTCAGTTTTTTGCGTAGCATTATAATATATAAGCGCATTTTCTGCCAAACCAATATAATAAGAAAAACTATTTATAATACCTTTTTTATTTTTTCCTAATTGTCTTATCTGATCTTCAAAATAATCGATTTTAGCAGCCCACAGTTTTCCCCACTCATTGCGGTATAAATTAAATTTATTATTACTCAGACTCAACTTTGCGCCATTATCAACCAAATCAAATATATCAAGTTTATTTAACTCGTTTTTATTTATTTTTAACAAAACATAATTATCTTCACCAAAAGTTGATATCACATCATTAAACTTATTATAAATAATATCATGACAATTTATACCTCTTTTTTTCATTTCTCTACTACAATAAATAATATCTTCTAGTTCTTTAGGATTTCGAGGTAAAAACACATAGTAGTATTTATTGTTATTATAGTTAAAAACGGCATAATTTTTATAAACTTTTAAATCTTCTAAATTAAGATTATAATAATATTCAATCGATTGTTTCATAAATATCACTATTAAAGCTTATGCTAACAAGCCATAAAAAAACCACATTTTTATGTGGTATTATTTATTTTTTAATTCAGTTTCGATCTTTGCAGCCAAAGCGTCAAACATGTTTTCACAAGCTTGCATAAACATTGTTTTGCAATCATTAAAGTCTATTTTTGATTCTTGGTTTGTTTGAGCAGTAGTCGTTGCCATAATTGGTGTTTTTTCTATTGCCGGTTCTACAACTGGTTGCGCTTCTATTACCGGTGCAACAACAGGTTCTGCTACAGTTGGCTCAGAAATCATAGGATCCGCTAAGACCGGGGATATTTCTTGAGTTTGAGAAGAATTTAATCCTTCATTCATCAATGGATTTGTCATAACGGCATTATTTTCTAATACTGGTCCATTTTCAACAGGCGATTCGATTGACGCTGTGTTTTCTACTGATACTATCATGTCGTTCGCTATTGGTTCACTCGGATTTGAAACTGGCATAGCAATTTCAGCTTTCATAGGTTCATCACTAGCAATATCTGTTGCCATGTTTATCGGTTGTTCCCCTAACGAATCCTCTTCAGCGGCAGACATCGCAACAGGAGCAACTTCTGCTACAATGTTTGTTATTGGTGCAGATATTCCATTTACTTCATCTTCAACAACATATGAATTTTTTAATATATCAAACGATGCAACCGGCAATGTCAATTGAGTGTAATAAACTTCATCTGCTGGCAAATTCGTCGGAACAGAACTATATTCCATTTTTCCACCAGATATAATAGTTTTTAAATACGATTTAACTTGTTGCCATTCGTTTTGATCAACAATTTTAACAACTTTATCTCCAATTACTTTAGATACTAAAATAATAGGTAGTCCCATCGACCCAACACTTTCTGCATCTAAAATTAAGTAATTCGCCTCATTACTTTTAAAATAACTTATGACTGTTTTTTCTACTTCACTACCAGAAGGTAAAGAAAGTTTAAGTTTCGCCATTTCAAATCCCTCTCTATTCTAAAAACAATTATAACAAATGACATTTAACTTTTCAATATGATAATTTAATTTTTATAATAAAACAACAACAAATTAAATTATTTGTTATTTTTTATTGTCTTTAACTTTTTCTAATATAAACCATCTACACCCATAAGCGCAAAAACTATTTATATAATTTTCAACATTATCGATATCATTTATTTTTTTATAGTTCTTATTAGTTTTATTGTTAAATCCTTTCAAACGCAGCTTTCCGTAAGCCCAATCTCCAACTATATAATCAAAGTTATCAAAATAATCAGTTATTTTTTCCTCTAACACAGCATTTTCTAACGCATCCTTAACATTCTTTTTTATCTGATAAGTCATATTATTTATAACAATTTCTTTTTTCATATTTATTCCTCATTTACAAAAATAATTATATCATTAATCATCCAAATTCACATCATAAATTTTACTACTAGTTTCATAAGTTGTACCATAAAAACTAGGTACTTTACCATTTATAAAAAAAGTTGATATTAATATTTCATAATTAGTTTTAAGTTTCTCATAAGTCATTGGAACAATAACTTGCTCTGTTATGTCGAGGGTAACATATACTTCTGCTAAAACATTATTTAAGCCATAATTAGTCATTTTAGTTTTTATATTAGTTAAAACATTACCAATCACTGAAACTTTTACCGGAATCTTTGGCCCTAAATTATTTAAAAACATTGAACTACTAGCCATTCCAACCGGAATATTTAAAATAATGCCTTCGCTATGCATTATATTATCTTCTTCCAATACATTAGTAATTTCATCAACGATAGTATAAATAGCATTTAAATCATACTCAGCAAAAACTATTTCATTATTAGCATTTTTAGTTAGCTTAAGTAAATTAGTTAAATCCACCTTTCTTAATCTTTCTCCAACATTATTATTTATAAGTGAATAAACCTCATTATTTGCTCCTATTTTTGCTATTTCGATCATCTTAGGAGTTATCTTTTCAGAAAAATAATACAACAAAAAAACAGCATTTACAACAATAATAAAAAATATAATAAACATTATATTAATTTTCTTTTTTGCTTTTTTGGCAATAAACTGTTTTCTTTTCATAGTAATATATATGAAAAAAAATCATATAAATGATTTTTCTAAAATAATCCTAAATCTAAGAAATGATTAAGCCCAAAAATTAAACCTATTACAATAAGGATAGTTAAAATTACAACAACAATAATTATAATTGATTTATGAGAATTAACTTCCGCTTTTAAATCGTTAAAATCATCAAAGTCACTTTCGGTAAAATTAACTGAACTAGTATAAAAAGATTTATCCAAATCACTATTTACTTCTTTTTTTTCTAATATTGATTCTGCTTTAATCTCTTCTTTTTCAATTGGACTAGTAAGCTCCCCATCTCCTTTTAGATCAGTTAAAATATCAAGGGGATCAATATCTCCTTCTTTATTTTGAAGTTCCATCGCTGTAATCGTATTGATTAAATTCATTAAATTTTGTTCCGGTGTTTCTTCTTTTTCCTCTTTGTCAGCATCAATTTTTAAATTCTTTAAAATATCAAATTGGGTATCTCTAATCTTTTTTAATCTTTCTTTTTCATAATCGACTTCTTTTTGTTCTTTCGCTTTTTCTAAAATAGCATTTATATCATACTCTTTCGTTTCATCAAAAGATTTTTCTTCTTCCGGCTCTGTTTCGATTCTAATTGAACGTCTTTTGGGAGCTTCTTTATATTTCGTATCTAAAATCTTTTTTATTTTTTCAACATCAATGTTATTTTTAGCGTCTGATAAAACTGTTGCATTACTAGATATTTCAAATTTATCTATTTCACTATTCGCAATTTCTTTATAAAGTTCTTGATTTCTTTCTGTTCTAGATTGACATTCTTCATGGTCATCATAATATTTTTGCATTCTAGTAGCCATGATATCACTCCTTATATTAAATATAATAACATAGTTTGACATTTTTTAAAACTAATTTAATTGCTTTTTAGAAGTATTATAGTATATAATTAATTTGGAGATGAAAAAAATGAAAAATGTAATAGTTGATAAAGAAAAATGTATTGGATGTGGAGCTTGTATTGCTATTGATCCAGCTCACTTTGATTTTAGTGATGAAGGTTATTCAGAAGTAATTAGTAATAATAATTTAAATACTGATGAATTAAAAAATGCCATGGATTCTTGCCCTACTAATGCTATTTATGGTAGCGATAAAGATTGTAAATGTGATGAAAGTTGCGATTGTGGATGTCAAAATGGTGAACCTTGCACTTGCGATAACAATTGCGAATGTGACGAAGAATGCAATTGCGAAGGCTGCGATTGTTGTAAACACGAATAATTTAGCAAACTAAAAGAGAAAATCATTTCTCTTTTTTTGTAGTCGTATATTTTCTACTTAACCTAATTAAATCTTTAGTTGTATTAGCATATTTAGAATTAGAATTCTTTAGACAATCTAACTTTTTTAACTTTTCATAATAACATAATATATTCTTTAAAGCTAATAATAAAGAAATTTTACCACTTATAGAAATAAACTGAGGATGAGAAAAGATTGTTTCGTAATTGTCTAGTACAATTTGCTTATTATCTTCATTTATCATTATAGAAGATATAAATATGGCAATAGCAGCATATAATCCACATAATACTGCCCAACCTTTGGTATTTTCTACATCATTTTCCAAATCAGCAATAATAAAATTTGTTTTTATATTAATATCTTTAAATTTTTCTAAAGGTTCCACTTTTATTTTTAATAAAGTCAATTTATCATCCATATAAAATTTATTTAAAATTATTTCATTGTCAATTATAAAATCATCTGGCAAAATTAATTCAAACAATGGACAATCACAATAAATAGTTTTTAGGTCACTATCAATATCGTTTACTAAGTTAGTAATTATTTTTATATTGGGATTTAAAATTTGTAAATTATCTATAAATTCTTGTAAATCCATTATAGTCCTATTTGATTTGAGTATTTTTTCTACTTAACTTTTGTAAGTCTTTAGTAGTTAACTTTTCTTGATTATATAAATTTTCTAGTTGAAAACTTTTTATTCCCGCTTTTATCGAACAAATTACTGAAGAAGTTAACAAAACTGGTCTAGCCACTCCGCAAACAACAGCCGGTCCATTAATCTCAAAATGTCGATTAATTACAGTACCATTTATTTCAAGTATCTCTTTGCAAAAAGTAACATTATCTAAGTCTGGCACGAGCGATAAAATAAACCCTATTATAGAAGGCAAAGCCACTAACATCAAGTTTAGTTTTTTAGTTTCTAATTCTTTAATTTTTTTTCTTCTATCCCAAGACTCTAACATCTTTTTATCAATTATATATTGCTCTGCATTATTAAAAGCTAAATCATACATACTTTCTAAAGAATTATAACCTTTGTACTCTATATAATTTTTTAATTGAACATTCATAACTTCTCTTGTATCAGCACAAGAAAATTGCAAATTATCATTCGAATAATTTACAAAATCCGGTAAGACTATATTTCCAAGATTACCAGATAAAAGTTGACGATAATATATATTATTATCAGCAAAATAAATAATTAAATCTGGATTTAGTTTTTGTATAATTATCGCTAATTCTTTAGAATTATTAACCGTAACATCAGGACTTATTTCAGAATTAGGAAGCACATGTCCAACATTAATATTTTTTAATGGTTCAAAACACACTACAACAGTATTATTATATCTAATTACGCCCAGATCATCTGCTGTATAACCTTCAGGTAAAACTATTTTTTTAGGATCACCAGAACTAAAAATTCTTTGTTTCGCATTTGGATCATATTTAGGATCACCAAAACGAAGTTCTATTCCAGGGTTTAATTTATATAATTCATAAACTAAGTATTTTAAATTTTTTTGCATAATATCGGCCTTTCACAAAATATTGTCATTATTATCGCATAAACAAAAATGCATATCAACAAAAAAATCCTATTCGATTAGGATTTCTTCGTATTTTCTATTTCATATAGTTTTAATAATTCAACAATTATATTTTCATCAACTACTTCATCTAATCCATTTTCATTATCATAAGAGCAAAACATGGTATTAGTATAATCACTTTGATCAATTAAGAAAATATAATTAATATTTTTAAGCAGCGTAGAAAAAACAACAGAATATTTTTTATTATCATCTAATGTTAATACATTACCTACTTCTAGCATCGTTATCTTCTCCTTTTATTAAACTTTCATCATATGCATCATTTAAATTTTGAATTTGATTTTCTATTTTATGATATTCTCTTGTTCTTCTAAAATATCTTGCCATAAATAATGATGCACTTGCAGTTAAAACGTTTGAGATTGGTCCCATATCTATAAATGTTTGAGCAAATCCTTCCCAAGAAGATAGCATTTGTTCAACTGAAACCATTATATTAGCATCATGTAATAAAGCTGCACCAGCGGCTGCCATAATACATGCACCAGCCATAACAGCATTACGTCCTCTTCTACTAGCCGCTTGGTCTAATTCTTTTTCCTTAGCTACAATTGTAAAGTGTCTACCTTTTATTCTATCCGGATTCGATCTATGTTGATCAGCAATATTTTGAATTCCAGCCTTGATATGATTACTCATTTCTTCGTAACGCTCATCAATTACTTCAAAAATAGCTGGTCTTGATTTTTTTTCTTCAACTTTTTCTTCGTATCCAATTCCACGCATTCTATCTAAATCTGCTTGATGTCTTAGCTCATAATCCGTATCATAATCAATTAAAGTAATAGCATCTTTTTCTAAGTTATACTCTTTAGCAGAACAAAAAGTATTCGTAGCAATACTACCCTCACCAAAATATGTTCTATGCTCGATAAAACCATTGCGATAATAATAATCTTTAGGAAAAACAACCTTTTTTAATGGGATTGGAGATACAATTGTTTTTTGATAATGTGGATCTAATCCTATTTGAACTCCTGGATTTAATTCTATTAATGCTACTGCAAGCTCCTGAACACTTGAAATTTTTTTATTTTCATGTACATCAACTGGTGGATAAGTAACCCCTAATTTCATTTCGTTTAACGGACTAACTTTAATATCTAATTCGTATGACATATTAATAATATGATTACCTTCTAAGTAACAATCTCCTGGCAAATTAAGTTCACTTATATCTTTTTCACAAAAGATTCTTTCTTTAGCCTCATCATCATATAACTGACACCCAACTCTTATTTCGATTCCTCGATTCAAAGTTCGTAATTTATTAATAAATATATTAAATTCATTCATAATATCTTGCTCCTTATATTTTTATTATACCAAATTACACTATATTCAACATCACTATTTACACATATATACAACTTTTTACATCAAAAAAAGATGACTAATCATCTATTTCAAACTATATAACTTCTTTACTTCCTTTAAAGATAGCATTCTATATTCACCACTTTTTAAATTATCAAGCGTTAAAAATGCATAGCTAGTTCTTGTAAGTTTAATAACCTCATGACCTATAGCTGAAAATATTTTTTTGACAATATGATTTCTTCCTTCAACAATAGTTATTTCAATTAAAGTTGTTTCTTTTGTAAAATCTTTTTTACGTACTTTTAAATTTTTAATAACTACTGGTCTATCTTCTATAACTAATTTTCTTTTTAATTTTAAAATATCTTCTTTTGTAATTAAACCTTCTACTTTAGCTAAATAAGTTTTTTCTATTTCATTTTTCGGATGCATTAATCTATTAGCTAACTCACCATCATTAGTAAGCAAAATAAGTCCGGTAGTATCATAGTCTAATCTACCAATTGGATATATTCTTAAATCACATTTAATTAAATCAACAACTGTTTTACGTTCCTTATCATCAGTAACACTACTAATTACTTCTCTTGGTTTGTTAAGTAGATAGTAAACTTTCTTTTCGACTAAATCTAACTTTTTACCTTCGACAACAATTACATCTTCATCAGTAACTTGATACCCCATTTGCGTAATCACTTCGCCATTTACCTTTACTTTTCCTTGAGCTATTTTTTCTTCCGCTTTTCTTCTTGAACAATATCCACTATCCGCTATTGCTTTTTGTAAACGTTTCATAATATCACCAAAAACATTTTATCATAATTATCTAAATTAGCCAAAAAATATTTTGGTTAAAACAAAAGCAGCTAAGATTCCCATTAAATCAGCAAATAATCCTACTGGTAAGGCTTGCTTAGTTTTGCTAATTCTAACCGAGCTAAAATATAAGGCAATAACATAAACAGTTGTATCTGTACAGCCTTGTAAAATACTTGCTAATCTTCCGGCATATGAATCTGGACCTAAAGTCCTTAAAATATCGTTTAAGATGGCTAAAGAAGCATTGCCAGATATTGGTCTTAATATAGCCATCGGTAAAACACTAAAAGGAATATTTAAAGTATTAAATATCGACTCAAAACCACCTAATAAAAAATTAATAATTCCACTATTTAAAAAAATATTAATTGCAAATATCATAGCCAACATAGCCGGAAAAATATTAAAACATGTAATTAATCCTTCTTTTGCGCCTTTTAAAAAACTATCATAAACATCTATTTTCTTTTTTAAACCGCAATATATTATAAATACCACAAAAAGAGGAATTATAATCTTTGAAATAATATTCATTTTTTCTTCCTCCTTATAAAGTAATCTAAAGTAAGTCCTGAAATACTAGAAATTGCTGTAGCTAAAATGGCTGGTAAAATAATTTCTTCGGGATTAGCACTGTTATACATAACTCGCATAGCTAAAATTGTTGTTGGAATAATCGTTACTCCTGCTGTATTTAAAACTAAAAAAGTAATCATCGGAGTTGATGCTTCTTTCTTATTTGGATTTTCTTTTTGAAGTTCATCCATGGCTTTAAGTCCAAAAGGAGTAGCAGCACTACCTAACCCTAACATATTAGCAGCAATATTAGAAGCAATATATCCTAAAGCTAAGCTATCTTTTTTTACTTCTGGAAAAAGTTTTCTTAAAAATGGACTAAGAAACTTTGCAAACTTAAATAATAATCCACTGTCTTCTGCTATTTTCATCAAACCGGTCCACAAAACAATAACTGGCATTAATTCCAACATTAATTCTAACGCTTTTTTAGAATTAGTTAAAACTTCGTTATTTAAAGCTTCAATATTACCTGTAAAAAGATAATAAAAAACTCCAAGAAAAATTAATACAGCCCAAATAATACTAACCATTTAACCACCCAAATAATTTTTCTAACCAATTTTTCTTTTCTGGCTTTTCATCTAAAACTATAAATATATTTTCTTGATGGACTAATTTATCATCTAAATAAACATCTGCTGTTCCTATAAATTGATTATTACTTACTTTTTTTTCTTTTAATAAAGAATATTTAATTTTAACATCTTGTTTATTATTCTTCTTTAATGTTAAAGAAAAATCATTATATATTTTAAAAGTTGCATCTTTATAAAGTTTTTGATTTTCAATATTAAAATTATCTTTATCTAAAACTGGCAAACTATAATAATTATTAAATATTTCGTTATATAAAGTAATATGATCATTAAAATCATTTCCATCATTTAAAGTAACTACAACTAAATCCATATTATCTTTTGAAGCAGTCGTTACTAACGTTCTTCTTGCTTTTTCGGTAAATCCTGTTTTACCTCCGGTTATAAAATCATAACTATGTAATAATTTATTTTTATTCGTCCAACTATAAGTTTTATAATTAGTTTTTACGATATGATTTTTAGTAGCAAATATTTCTTGAAATGTTTTGTTATTCATTGCATAACTAGTAAGTAACGCCATATCATAAGAGGTTGAAGTATTACCATTACCATTATTTTCTTCTAGACCATGACTATTATAAAAAATTGTGTTAGTCATCCCTATTTTACTTGCCATATCATTCATTAAATATACAAATGATTCCATACTTCCAGCAACTTCATTTGAAATAGCCATAGCAGCATCGTTTCCACTGCGAAGCATCAACCCATATAACAAATCTTTAAGAGTCATTTCTTCTCCTACTTCGATATATATGGCACTTCCATATGCTTTTAAAATATTATCATCAATCTTAACAACTTTATCTAAATCACCATAATTAATTGCTACTAAACAAGTCATGATTTTACTGATACTTGCAATTAATCTTTGATCATTTATATTATTTGCATACAAAACTTGTTTCGAATTTTGATCCATAACAATAGCACTACTAGCTGAAATAGCATTTACTTTAAAAGGAATTAACAACATTAAAACTAATAACACTTTTTTCATTAGATTTCACCTAATTAATAATATGAATTATTAGCTTTTTTATTATTGAATTATCTTAAATTCCTTAGCTATTATTCTTTTATCACTACAATACTCAATAATATATTTATTTTCCTTTTTGCAAATAATAATACCAATCGTCCTATTTTGATTTATTAATTTAAGATTATTATCAATATAGTTCATATAAACTTGTATCTGTCCTACATGCTCTTTCTTTAATTCAGTTACCTTTAATTCTATAACAACGTAACAATTAAAATCTATATTATATAAAAGTAAGTCAATATAATTATAGGAATTACCTATTTTTATTTTATATTCATTTTTAACATAGCAAAAATTACTACCTAATTCTTCTAAAAAATGATTTATATCTTCCATTATTATTTTCTGTAATACTTTTTCTGATATGGTGACATAATTATTTCTATTATTTATAATAATGGGATTTTTTATTAAATCTTCTACTTTGCTTTCTGATTTATTAGTTATTTTTTCCTTAGTATCTTGAGGTAATCTTTCATACTCATTATTTATAATTTTTGTTTTCAATTCTCGTACACTTAATTTATGTTTTGCTGATATTTCTATATAATAAGCAATTTTATTATTATCTTTTATAGATAATAAAGTTTTATAGTGAGTATAACTCAATTCGTCACTCAGTGAGTGACGTTTTGCAAAATTATAAAATAACCTAAAATATTTTAAACTGGTTTGGGAATATGTTTTATTTAATTCTTTAGTTAACTTTTTTGAATATTCTTTTATTATTCCCTCTCCATAATGTTTACCAGCTTCAAAAAGTAATTTACCAACACTATAATAAGTATTCAAATCACCTCTATTTTTACTATAATCTTTTATCCTTTTAGTTAACTCATTATTTATTAATTGTTCTTTTATTTCATTATAATAATTCATAAAATTCTCCTCTACTAGTTATATTGCCAAAAAGATTACTATTTCCTTTATTTCAAAGCACAAAAAAACAAGCATTACGCTTGCTTTGTAATATCTTTTATTTTTCTCCTAGTTTATAAGCAATTATTCCTCCAGCAATCAAAGTAACTACGGAAATAATCACATGACTTACGGAAAAAGACGCTTTAATTAGTTCAAGTGAAGAAATAGGAATAGAAATTATTGAGGCAAAGATAAATCCTAATACTCCACAATAAGTTACTTTAGAATGTTTAGCAAATAAGTATTCAAGCAATTTAGAAATCAAAACCATTCCTAGTAATACTCCTACTCCAAAAACTCCAGCCACAATTAAATTACTAAACAAATCATTAAAATGAACAATTTCTTTAATTAATTTAATAATTGGATAATAGTAACCTAATAACATTAATACAAGTGACCCACTAACGCCAGGAATAATCATTGTAGCAGCAGCAATTGATCCAACTCCAAGAACCTTTAGATAACCAAATGCATTTAAACCACTTAAAACAACTTCTTGGCTTCCTCCAAATATTCTATCAGATAATGCCATAAATAATACTAATGCAAAAGTTAAAATAAACGCTACTACATTTGCTACCTTGCTTTTTGTTTTTTCGTTCTTTGTCTTATTCCATAAAAGAGGAATACCTCCAATCACTAATCCCACAAAGAAGATTGAGGTAGGCATCGGATAATGTTCATAAGAATAGTCAATTACACTACTCATTGTAACTAATGATAAACCAATTCCAATAACAATTGGCAATAAAAATTTAATATTTTCTTTAAAGTTACTAAAAAAATGACTAATAGCACCAATAAATCTTTCATAAATTCCTAAAATAATAGCTAATGTTCCTCCACTTACTCCAGGAATTATATTTGCTATTCCCATCACAAACCCTTTTAAGATTAATAATATATTATTTTTCAATCAAAACACTTCCTTAATTTCTTATTTATTATATCTTAAAATTAAGTATTTGTTAATATATAAGTTGGTTGAAATTTCCAAAACAATTACACAAACAAATGTTTGACATATCTTTTTTGATGTTTTATAATCAAAACTGGTGATGGTTATGGATATTAAAGAAAAATTGCAAATACTAGCAGATAGCGCTAAATATGATGCATCATGTTCTTCAAGCGGAAGTAAAAGAAAGAATAGCAACGGAATTGGTAATGCTGCCTATGCTGGCATATGTCACTCTTTTTCAGCTGACGGAAGATGTATTTCTTTACTAAAAATTTTGATGACTAACTGCTGTGTATTTGATTGTAAATATTGTTTAAACAGAAAAAGCAATAATATAAAAAGAGCTATCTTCACTCCAGAAGAAATTTGTTATATAACCCTTAATTTTTATAAAAGAAATTATATCGAAGGCTTATTTTTAAGTTCTGGTATCATAAAAAGTCCTGATTACACAATGGAACTAATGATTAAAACAATTACTCTTCTACGTCAAAAATATCACTTTGGTGGTTACATTCATGCTAAGGCAATTCCTGGAGCTAGTGAAATTTTATTAAAAAAACTAGGGAGTTTAGTCGATCGACTTAGTGCCAATATTGAACTGCCTACCGAGAGTGGGCTTAAATTATTAGCGCCTAATAAAGAAACTAATAAAGTCGATAAGATAATGGGATATATCAAAGAAAATCGCAACAATAATTTTGTTCCAGCTGGTCAAAGTACCCAAATGATTATTGGGGCAACTAATGAAACTGATTTAGATATAATGAATAAAAGCGAAAATCTTTATAATAGATTTAATCTAAAAAGAGTTTTCTACTCAGCTTATGTTCCGGTAAATACTGATAAATTGTTGCCGGCTTTAGCTACTCCACCCTTAAAAAGAGAAAACAGATTATATCAAGCCGACTGGTTACTACGTTATTATGGCTTTAAAACCAAAGATATTTTAAACGAAGAAAACCCAAATTTTAATTTATTAGTAGATCCAAAAGCAAACTGGGCTATTAATCATTTAGATGAGTTTCCTAAAGAAGTTAATAGCTGTTCTTACCCTGAACTATTAAAAATCCCTGGCATCGGAGTTAAATCAGCTAAAGAAATCATTAAATCCCGGAAATATTTCCAACTAACCTTTAAAGATTTAAAGAAAATGGGAGTTGTCTTAAAAAGAGCTCAATATTTTATAACTTGTGGAGGAAAATATAATTTAAACAAAGAATTTTTCAAAAAGGATTTTATTTTATCAAATTTAGTTATCGAAGAAGCTACTACCCCAATGTCTAATAAACAACAATTAAGTTTATTTTCATGAACAATATTTATATTTATGATGGTAGCTTTTCTAATCTACTAAACTTAATATCTTACTTACTAGAAAATAAAATAAAACCTTTTAATATTAAAATAACAACTTATAATCCTTCCCTATTTGAACAAATTATAAATATAAAACTAAAAGAAAATTTTATAAATGAAGACATTTTCCAAAATCATCATTTATTAAAAACTATATATTATGTTTATTTATCAGATAACGAAAACAAAGAAATAACTATTTATTATTTTCTTCTAAACTACTTTAAGTTTGGAAATAAAGTATTTTATTTAAAAAACTTAAAATGCGTTGATAAAACTTTAAAAATTGCCCATCTAGTCAGTCACGAAGCCCATCGTTTTAAAGGTTTTACTAGATTTAAAGAACTAAAAAATAAAGTTTTATACGCCACTATTGCCCCCGATAACAATATCCTTCCCATTATTTCTAAACATTTTCAAAAAAGATTAAAAAATGAACTTTGGCTTATAAAAGATGAAAATAGAAATATCATCAGTTTATATGATAAAAAGAAATATTATATTGTTTGTTGCGATGAATTTAAATTACTCGACACTACGTTATCAGAAAATGAAATAAACTTAGAAATTTTATGGAAAATATTTTTTAAAACAGTTGCTATTAAAGAAAGAGAAAACAAACGCTGTCAAATGAATTTTATGCCTAAGAAATATTGGCAAAATATTATAGAAATGAGTGATTAAATTGAAAAAAGTAATTAATGGAAATGAATTAAAAGAAAAAATGATCGAAGCTATCGATATGTTATGTGATAATGTCAAAATGACTTTAGGCCCTAAAGGAAATAACGTTATCATAGATCATTCTACTCTAAGTCCATATATTACTAATGATGGAGTAACTATAGCCTCTAACATAGAAAGTGAAGATCTTATCATTAACACAATTTTAGAAATAGCTAAAGAATCTTCTATTAAAACTAATGAAAAAGTTGGCGATGGAACAACTACTACATTAGTTTTACTTCAAAGCATTTTTAAAAACGGAATCAAAGCCCTAAATGAAACTAATTCAATTATCTTAAAAAAAGAAATAGATAATGCCACAGAAAATGTTATCAAGAAAATAAAAACCATAAGTCAAAAACCATCAAAAAAACAACTTACAAACATAGCTTGCATTTCCGCAAATGATAAAGAAATTGGAAATAATATTGCTAAATGCTTTTTTAAAACAAAAAATAAAAATGCTATATCCATAAAAGAAGGAGACTCAACTAAAACTACTATCAATTTATTAAAAGGTTACTCTATTACTACAAATATAGCATCCCCCTACTTTTTCAAAGAAGAAAAAAATATTAAGATTATTAATCCATACATTTTATTATTAGATGACACCTTATACGATTTAACCCCTTTAACTAATATCATTAATTATTTTACCAGTTGCAATGAATCTTTAATTATCATAGCAAAAGATTACAATGAAGAATTAGTAAACGAAATTACATCATTATATTTAGATGGTATTGCTAATATTATCCTTTTAAAAAATCCTGAATATGGCCTAAAAGAACAAATTCTTATTGATGACTTAAGTTTAATTTCTAATTTTAATAATCAACTAGATTCAATTAAATTAAATAATCTAGGTCAAGTAAAAGAAATTCATATTAATAAAGATACTACTAATTTTATTTTTGAAAGCAATGATAACATTAAAGAGAAAATTAAGAAAATTAAAAAATCATTAATTAACAACCAATTAGATTACGATTTTAATTTGCAAAGAATAGCAATGTTTAAAAATGGCTTAATTGAAATTTCAGTTGGAGCACCAACTAAAACAGAAAGACGCGAAAAGAAAATGCGTTATGATGATGCGCTATGGGCAATTGATAGTGCAGCCAAAGGTATAGTGCCTGGCGGAGGAATTACTTTATTTAAAATAAGTAATGAAATTAATGATAAAACATTAGGTGACCAAATAATTAAAAGTACCTTACAAATTCCTTTTGAACAAATCATTAATAATGCTGGTTTAAATTTAGATGAGATTAAAAATGAAATAATAAAAAATAACTTTGAACTACTTTACAATATAAATACTAATGAATATGAAAAAATCCAAAACACTGAAGTTTTGGATTCTACCCTAGTTTTAATAAATGCTATTACTAGCGCTAGTTCAATAGCAACCATGCTATTAACAACTAATTGTTTAGTAATAAATGAATATCAAAATAACCTAAATAAACAAGTTGACTATTTAGATATCTAGTTCTTTTAATAAATCAGCAATTTGCTCTATACTTTCATCATATAAATCCAACCTAAAATTAGTAATTCCTAAACTCTTATAATAATCTATTTTAGAAATTAAATTAATATTTTTACTATGTAATAATTTAGTAAAACAATTTCGGGTTATAATCGGGTATTGTTCATTACTTTGACTTTTTAAATAATATTTATTATTATGACAAACAAAACAATTCTTTTCATTTTGATTAACAAAAGTATTTAAAGGACAATATTTCATTATCATTAACTCTGGACGTCCATAAATTAACAATTCAACATTTAAGATATTACCTTTATTTTTGGCATTATCTAATAAACTTTTTAACATTGCATCAGTATGCTCAACAGATAAACCAATCTTTTTAACATTTAAATTTGCTAAAAGATTTAATGTATAATTATTAGCAGCATTTAAATAATAATCACTACATACATTATTATTTTCACTATATTTAGTAATTGCTCCTAATTCACTGGCAAGTAAATTTTCATTTTCTAACAAAGGAAAATTACCACTTACACGATTAGTTTTATAAAAGACATTAGCTCTTTTATATTTTTTATATAAAAGAATATCTTCGACATAAATACAAACGTCTTTATCAAGTAAATATTTTAATTGTTCTTCATTACGAACTAGAAAACTTATGTCATTTGAAATTTCCATCTTAACAGAATCAGTTTCAATATCTTCTATAATAACTTCCTTTTTATTCGTACTTCTAAGACTTTCTAATTCTTCGCACAATAATCTTCTTAAATTATTTACCTCTTTCATCGGCACAAAAACATTATCACCCATCAAGATATTTACATTACACAAAGAAAAAGCGGTATTACCAAGCTTACTTAATTTGTCTAATAACTCTTCTTTAGTTGTACTTATTTTAAAAGCTTCACTTAAAATATTTCCTTCCTTGGTAATTAAATTTAACCCATCAGATATTGAAATTGTAAGTGGACAACCCACTTTAGCTACAACCTCAAAAGTTACCGGAATTTTTCTATTAACATCATTATTAATTTCATCAATTAATTTTATATCTAATGTTTTTAAAACATCACCTGTTTTATGAAGATTAACTTTATTGTCTAAATAAATAATTTCATCTTTTAGCCCTTTATTAACTAATAAACCTTGATCATTATAAATAAAGTTAGCAATCATCCCTTCATCATTAGGAAGTCTTACTCCATCTCCTTGATTAAGTTCTTTAGATAATTTTATTTTTATCTTTCTTTCACAACTTAAAACTTTTCCAATCACAATTCCCTGATGATTAGGAGTCTTCGCGTTCACAATATTATTTTTATTTTCACCATTAATAAATCCCTTAGTAAATTCACGATTATATAAAACTTTTAAATTATCTATTTCCTCTTCTGTTAAAGAAATAGCACTACCAGCATAGTACGCATCAATTAGTTTACGATATATTTTAGTTACATAGCCAACATATTCCGGACTTTTCATTCTTCCTTCAATTTTTAAACTATCAACTCCAGAATCTAATATATCTTTTAGATGATTAACACTACTTAATTCTTTCATGCTTAATAGATAATTTCCATTTGTATTTACTTTATTTTCATTTTCATAAAGTTCATACGGCAAGCGGCATAATCCAGCACACTCACCTCTATTACCACTTCTATTTAATACCAAACTAGAGAAAAGACATTCTCCAGAATAAGACACACATAAAGCTCCATGAATAAATACTTCTTTTTCAATATCACAATCAATTTTTTTAATTTCATTTAATGATAACTCTCTAGCTAAAACAACTCGTGAAACCCCTAAGCTTTTTAAAAAAGAGATTCCTGCATTATTATGATTATGAGCTTGCGTAGATGCATGTACTTCTAGATTTGGAAATTTTTTGGTAACAAGAGATATTAGTCCAATATCTTGCATAATTACAGCATCTACCCCTAACTTATGAACTGTTTCAATATATACTAATAATTCTTCTACTTCACTTTCATAAATCATGGTATTTACTGTAACATATATTTTTACACCATAAAGATGAGCAATCTTTACTGCTTCTTCTATTTCTTCTATACTAAAATTATCAGCAAACTTTCTCGCCCCATAATCTTTACCTGATAAATATACTGCTTCAGCTCCATTATAAATGGCACTTTTAAGTGCCATCATATTTCCTGCTGGTGATAATAATTCAACTTTTTTCATGTACTTCACCTACACTAAAAATTTATCCTTTTTATTTTGTTTCCTCTTCTATCCAATTTAAGTATTCACTATATCCAACAGCAATATCATAAGCAATTATTTGAGGCACATCATAGCTATGATTATCTAAAATTACTTTTTCTATTTCAGGATATAATTCTTTTTTTGATTTCATTTGAAGTAAATACTCATTATTATGAATAATTTTTCCTTCCCAATGACCAGAACTAATAGTATCAATTAACTGACAACAACCAACTAATCTTTCATTTAATAACAATTCAATTATTTTATTAGCTTCTTCTTTATTATTAAAAGTTGTTGAAATCATAATATATTTATTCATAATGTATATCCTCCTATATTTTAGGTTGTAAAAATATTATTTGGTATATTCACTAATCTTTTCTAACATGAAACTTTTATCTTCTGTTGTATAGTATCCTTCAATTTATATAGATAAATTAATCAAAATTAAACTTATCCAATATACTCTTTACAATCAATAAGACTTGCAATAATTATTCCATTTACATAAAAACCATCAGGAAGAACTTCAGTTTCTTCATAGTTTTTTACTTCTTCAAATAAATCTCCGCTTGTTTCAATTCTAGCTTTAGCATTTATTTTATATTGAATGTCTAATTCGGGATCATTTTTATCCTTTTTAAAAACATGAATAAAAATTTGTTCATTTTCTTCTATATTTTTTTTAGAAATTTCCATTTGTACAATAGGGATAATTATTTTATCTTCATAATACCTAGATGGTTCTACAATAGTACAATGAGGTTGTCCTGATTTACTAGCAGTTGCCAGCATTATTATCCCTACACTTTTTATATTATCTAATTGTTCACTGCTTAATTTCATAGTCAGTTCCTCATTTCTTATTTAATTATACCACAACAACAATAATTTCAAAAACTATAAATTATGGTATACTTATTATGGTGAAAATATATGAATAAAGAGATCAAACTAGAAGATATAGAAATTTATCAAAATAACTATTTAGCTGATAAAAATAATGTAAACATCCAAAAATTTATTTATGCCAACGGCATTAATGAAACATGTTTTAATTATGATTTAGAAAGCAAAACTAAATTTGATTTTAATATTGAAATACCAAAAGTTAAAATGTATAACCAACGTAATGCTTATGAATGTAATATCTTTGCTTTTTTAAGAGTTGTTAAAGGCATTATAAAAAAGGAAAATAATTTTGACGCTAACAAACTAGATATATCTGCTAGCTACATTGATTTTTATGATAAATTAGAAAAAATAAATACTGCTTACAATGAATTATTTAAAGAAAAAAACTTAACTATACCTAAAATATCTCAAATAATTAATAGATACATTGGTATTTACGGAACTTTCAACTATTGTAAAAAAATTATTAATAAATATGGTTTTGTTTTAAGCAAAGATATGCCCGAAGTAAATGGTAAATATAATGCTGTTCAAGTAAATGAATTATTAAGGCATAAAATCAAAGCAGATGCGCTATGTTTAATTAATCGAAACAAGGATAATGATAATACTTTAAAAGATGATCTTATAAATGAAGCATATATTTTCTTATCAAAAGTTTTAGGAAATCCTCCAACAAAAGTAAAATTTGATAATAAAAAATTTACACCTTTAGAGTTTCGAAATACTATCTTAAAAGATACATTAGATGATTATGTATCAGTAACAACATTTAACCAAAACGTTTTATATAGTAGCGACTCTTTTGTCCCAAGTGTTTATTTAAAAGATAATGAAGAAATAATTAGTATAAGTAACGAAGAATTAAAAAATGCCATTATAAAGCAATTAATAGATGGTATTGGCATCTGGTTTTCTTCCGAAGAATCAACAACATTAGACTATAGAGCTAATATATTAGATGATCATATTTATAAATATGATAAATACTTAAATATAAAACCTTTATCAAAAGATGATAAATTATTAATGGATATAACAAGTTATGATCACGCTATGTGTATAACAGGTGCTTTAGTAAAAAATAATAAAGTTAAACAATTTAAAGTTGATAACAGTTTCGGTTATCATGGTAAATATAAAGGCAAATTAATAATGACTAATTCTTTTTTAGAAAATCAATTAATTGTTGCTATAATTAACAAAAAATATTTAAATCACTAATGAAAAATTAGTGATTTTATTTTAAATATATAGCAGAAAAGTAATTTTGCTGATTTGTTTTATAAATATACTTTTTATATAATGCAATTGGATATATTTAATTAGCGTTAGGTGCACTCCTTTACATCAAACTGCAAAGGAGGTGGATTTTATGACAAATAGAGAAAAATCTCAATTTATTATAATCATCCTCTTATTTATTCTAGTATTTGTAATACTATTTAAATAAAAAAAGCACACTAACGCTCAAGCTTGAGTCTTAGTGTGCAACCAAAAACTTTGGAGTGTACCTAACCTTGCGAAAATTAGATATATCCTTTTTTATTATATTCAAGTTGCCTTGACATATCCAATATATCATAAATACAATGACTTGACAATTAGTAAAATTTAATAATTTGTTTATTATAATTATCAAAATTTATCATAATATTCATTAAAAAAATAATACTTTAATACAACATATAACAATAATTTAATTTTAGTAGTTTGCTATATCCCCTATCGTCTTATATAATGCTTTTTGGATACATTTGAAATATCAGATGTTTTCCCTTTCGATAATCTTTAGATTAAAGAAAGGTGGTGATAATTATGACTAAAAGAGAATTCTCTCAATTTATTATAATTATACTATTATTTTATATAGTAATCACCTTACTATATAAATAATAAAAACATCTGATTTCAACATTAGTTGATTTCAGATGCTCATCCAAATAAGGGATTACATCTGATTCACACAATCAAATGTATCCTTTTTTATTTTATGCAAGATTACTTGCTTACATACCAATGTTATCACACATTAATTTAATTTACAATATTTAAAGTTTCTATAAATGAATATTAACATTAACAAAAGATTACCTAAAGGTTTTACTAAAAGCAATAATTAGCATCTAATATAGATCGAAAATCAAATTTTAGTCATTTGCTATACTTTTCCCCATCTTATATAATTGTTCTCAGATACATTTAAAAAGTCAGATGTTTTCCCTTTCAAATATCTTACGATAAATGAGAGGTGGTGATAGTTATGACTAAGAGAGAAACTTCTTTTTTTCTTATAATTATACTATTATTTTTTATAGTAATCCCCTTACTATATAAATAATAAAAACATCTGATTTCAACAATAGTTGATTTCAGATGCCCCAAATTCAGGGATTACATCTGATTCACACAATCAAATGTATCCTTTTTTATTATATTCAAGTTGCCTTGACATATTTAATATAACACAATCAATTTAAATTGACAATAAGTAAATTTTTAATTTATAAATTTTACATATCCAACTTCTTTATTAAATTCAAGACTTTCGTAAAGTTTTTGAGCCGCTTCATTATCTTTTTCTGCCAGCAATGCAACGAAAGCACAATCTTTACTTTTAGCATAATCATAAACATACTCCAATAATGTAGTTGCAATTTTTTGTCTTCGATATGCTTTATGAACTGAAACATTCCATATAGTTAAAAATGGTTTTAAATCTTCAACAATATCATGATTAATTATAAGAGATGTTATCCCTACTACTTTATTATCAATTTTAGCAACAATATGATGATAGTCGGGATTATTTTCTATTTTTTCATAATTATTTAGCAATTTTTCAAAATTAGTCTTTGTATCGTGATTATCATCATATATTTTGACAGCTTCTTCTAAATCTTTATTAGTTAATTTTTCTATTATTATTTCATTCATCTAAATCACCTATATTTATTTTAACATAACAATAATTACTAATTCAAAATTATTATGCATTATTAATTAAAATAGTTATTAAATCTTGATAACTTATATTTTCTGTTTTCATTAATTTTGGAAACATACTTATAGGTGTAAAACCTGGTATAGTATTTATTTCATTTATTAAAATCTTTTCATTTTTTTCATCATAGAAAAAATCTATTCTTGCATAACCACTACAATTTAAATTAATAAACACTTTTTTTGCATATTCTTTTATTTGGTTAACAATATAAACTGGTAAATCAGTAGCCATTTTAGTATATGAATCAGCATTTTCGTATTTAGCATTATAATCATAAAATTCATTGGCTGATTTTATTTCTCCTGGGTTAGAACAAATTATTTCATTACCTTTTTGTAATACTGCTACTTCTAATTCTCGCGCTTTAATAAAATCTTCAATAATAATTTTTCTATCACAACATCGTGCTTCTTTGATTGATTTTTCTAATTCCTTTTTATTATTAGCTTTATTAATTCCAATAGAAGATCCCCCATTAGCAGGTTTAACAATAACTGGATATTCTACTTCTTTTAAAATTGATTTTATTTTATCTTTTTCATTTAAAACTATATAAGGAACTATTGGAATATCCAAATCTTTAAAAATTATTTTGGACATTTCCTTATCCATTCCTATTGCACTAGCTAAAGTTTTACATCCAACAAATTTGATATTAAAAAGTTCAAGTAAACCTTGTAATCTACCATCTTCGCCATAAGTCCCATGGGTAATTGGAAAAACTACATCAAATTTTTTTAAATATTCTACTATATTATCTATTTTATAAATATTAGCTTCTTTCCAATTACCATTTTCTAAATATGATAAATCATCATTAAACTTATACCAATTATTATCAAAATCTATTCCAGCTACTTCATAAGTAAATAATTTAGTATCAATATTATCAATTATTTCTTTACAAGATTTGCAAGAAACATAATGTTCTGTACAATTTCCACCAAATAAAATTAAAACTTTTTTCAAAAAAACACCTCATTTAATTGTATTAAACAAGATGTTTTCTTATGTTATTTATCAAATCCATATTCTGTATAATTATTGTTATTTAAATAACCTTCAATCATTATTTTTCGCGTATCAGATAAATCTTTTGGTAAATCATCTATTTTAAACCAACTTAAATCACTACATTTATTTGGCTCCATAATCTTGGGAATACCTTCAAATTTATCTGTACTATAACAAACCTGGATATAATCGTTTTTTTGATACTTAGCATGCATTAAGTTAACAAACATTAAATCTTCCGGTTTAATTACAATACCAAGTTCTTCTTTCGTTTCGCGAATCATTGCTTCAGTTAGCGATTCATTAACTTCTAAGTGACCAGTACAAGACACATCATACTCACCATCAATTATTCCCGTATTTTGTCTTTTTTGTAGCAAGACATATTCTTGATTGTTTTCATATTTAGTTAAAATCAAAAATACTGCACATTTTATCATATATCTTTCTTTCATAAATACCTCTTATTTTCTTAGTATAACATAGTTTAAAAACATTTAATACTGGCCATATTAAAAATGGTGATACAATTGAAAAATAAAAGTATATGGTCAGATTTTAAAAAAACTAAAAATTATCCAAAGTTAGACAATGACATTACAACTGACGTTCTGATTATAGGTGGAGGCATTACAGGACTTAGCGTTGCTTACCATTTAGCTAACAGCAATTTAAAAGTTTGTCTAGTTGAAAAAAATAAATTAGGTCAAGCCGTTACAAGTAAAACTACTGGGAAACTTACCTATCTTCAAGAAAATATTTACTCTAAATTAAATGTTTTTCATAATATAGATACATCCAAATTATATTTAGAATCTCAAGTCGATGCCATTAACTTAGTTAAAGAGATTGTTGAAAAAGAAAAAATCAATTGTGATTTAGAAAAAGTTCAATCATATGTCTTTACTAACGATGAAAATTATAGTTTGGATAAAGAAAAAGAAATCTTAAAGCAATTGAATATCAAATTTAAAGAAACTAATGTTTTACCAAATAAAGATAAAGTTAAAGATGCTTTTTATGTAGAAGATACTTATGTATTTCATCCCTTAAAATATATATATTCTCTTGCTGAAGTTTGTCAAAAGAAAAAAATTGCTATATATGAAAACACCAAAATAGTATCTATAGAAAAAGAAGATAATTGCCATATATGTGAAACTCCAAGTAATATTATTAAAGCTAAATATGTTGTCTTAGCACTACACTATCCTTATTTTTTATCCCCATTTTGGATGCCATTAAAAAGTTATATCGAAAAATCATATATCGAAGCTTTTGAAGCAGATAAAAATTACGTTTTTAGTTCTATTAATACTTACCAACCTTCTATATCAACGAGATATCACAGTGATAATAATAAAAACTATCAAATATATTTAACTAACTCCCATAATCTATGTGTTAAAAATAATGAAAAAGAAAACTTTAAAAATTTAAGAAAAGCTAAAAATGCTAATCCCGACTATTTATGGTCTAATATGGATATTATGACTGCTGATTTTCTTCCTTTTATAGGTTCGCTCAAAAATGATAAAACATTGTTTTTAGCTACTGGCTATAATACTTGGGGAATGACTAATGGATCTTTAGCTGGTAAAATAATTAGCGATCTTATTTTAAGAATACCTAACAAGTACACAAAATTATTTAATCCAAATCGCAAAATAAATTTTGGTAAAGTTGTTAACTTTCCAGTTATTTTAACAAGTAATGCTTATTCATTTTTAAAATCCAAAATATCTAAACAAAAACCTTGGTATTCTCCTAATGTTAAATTTGAAAATAGAAACGGCAAAGAAATAGCAATTTATATTGATGAAAATAAAAAAGAACATATCGTCTATAATATATGTCCTCATTTAAAATGTAGTTTAATCTTTAATGAAGTTGAAAAAACTTGGGATTGTCCTTGCCATGGATCAAGATTTGATATAGATGGTAATTCAATCGAAGGTCCAAGTAACTACAATATTACTTATAAAGAATGAATTTTAATATTCATTTTTTTAATGCATTGTATGGCCTTAATAATCTTTGATAACTACCATCAGGCATTTCTATAATTTCTTCAGAAATATAATCAACATCTTTAGTAGGTAAAGCCCGTAACTCTTTAAATTTTCCATAACCTAAATATTCTACTTTACCTCTTTTTTCTATATAATATCCTTCTGTTAAAAATTTCTCAAATTCTTTGTCTGGATTCTTACTTGATGTAATTATAACTTTTTGTTTAGAACATCCTAATAATGTATACCCATAACATCTAATCAAAAAATCTAAAATAATATCGCCTAATAACATAGCATAATTAATATCACTCGGTTTTACTGAAACTTTATCAATATAATTATATTTTAAATACATTTCTGCTTGATTACATTGTTGATGTAAAAAAAAGCAAAAATTATCAACCTCAAAAAATTTAGAAACAAATTCAGTTTTATAATAATATTTTATACAAAATAAATAAAAATCATCTTGCAATTGTTGATTGTTCATAATTAATTTTGAAAAAAACTTTAATACAATTATTTCATGAGGAACATTTATTCCATTCAGTTTATAGCTACCATATGTATGATAAATAAGTTTGTCATGAGCATTTCCACCCAACAACTCCATAGTATCACCTCAATTTATTTTTTATAATACCATAATATAAGCTTTATTTACAATAAAAAATACCTACTCATTTATTAAATAAATTATTTTTCCATTTCTAAATTTTTTTGAATATTGATTATCATAAAAAGTCCCATACCCATTATGATTAGACTTACACCCATTCCCGTATAACCATTAACATTAGCTAAATCATACTCGCTAACATAAGTATCTAAAAGCACTACTTGGGTTAAGACAATTGATGTTAATGCATTAGCAAAGTTTGTTATTTTAACGGATTTAATAATTGGATTGTCATCCTTTTTATATTTAATCATTCCTGAAATAGCCCACCCAACTTGCCAAAAGGCATTTAAAGCTACTAAATATGTTAAATATTCATGCATCGTTGTATTTGTTCCTTTATAATACATATAAACACTAACAAAGAAATACATAATTCCTAAAATAATTAATAATATCCCATTATGTAAATAATTCTTATATCCTATTTCTTTCTTTACTTTTTCACTTGTTGTACTTCTTTTTAATCCATATGCTTTAATAGAAAAAAATCTAGCTAAAGATAAAACGGTTAAAAAACAGGCATTTACAAAAAACCATAATGATGGAATTGTAAAAGCAAATCCAAACTTAACTATTGCCAATAAAATATTTATTAAAGTTGCAATAATTAGTAATAACATCGTTTTATCTTGTTTCTCTAGATTTAAAATTTCTTGAAATAACTTTTTCACTATTTATCAGAGTTTTTGATATAAGAATAAATTGGATAATTTAAAACACAAATAATTAATCCTACTACTCCAGTAATAATTCCGACAAGCATATCCATACGACTTGCTTCTCCCACCATTACTTTACTCATTCCAAATCCCATGATTAAAGATCCAACAACTCCAATTACCCAAGTAAGAACAAGTCCCCAGTTAATTGGTCCATGTGGTTTTCTTGGATGATCTTTTCGATAAACTGGAATAATGTATAGTAAAATTATAAATCCGATGGCTGTAGTTATAACACCTGGTGTAAATAAATTCCACTCAGGTAGTAAACACATACACATTCCTATTGCAAAAACTAATCCACCAATAGTTCCTAAAATAATTTCTAATAATGTTTCTTTTTTCATTTAATTTAACTCCTTTTATTAAATACCATATTTTTCTTTAATTTCTGCTTGAATTTCTTCCGTAGTTTTTGTAGTTTTTGCTACTTGAGCAGCTTGCTTTTCTTGTAATTCTTTTTGATCTTTAGCAATTCTTTCTTTAGCTTCTTCAGTAGTTTCACCATCTTTTTTTAAGAAAGTATCGACAAACTTATCTTCGATTTTTTTGTAACCACCTACAACAGCATCTTCTACCTTTTGATATCCTCCTACAACAGCTTTTTCAATTTTTTCATTAGCATCTACAAACTTTGACATATAATTTCCTTTCTTTCTATAAAACGACACTTGTCGTCTTAATACATTTTTAGTATAATAAACTTGATTTATAAAAACAATCATCAATTTTCCAACATTTGTTGGATTAATGGAGGAACTATGAATATAGTAAATAATAAAAGAAAAAAAGATTCGCAAACAAAAATTCAAAGAGCTTTTGTTGAATTAATTCAATTTAAAGCAATAAACGAAATAACAATTTCAGATATATGTCAAAAAGCTAATTTAAATAGATCTACTTTTTATAGCAATTACTTAGATATATATGATTTAGCAGACAAAATAAGAGATGAATTATTTCAAGATGTATTAGCATTATATCCAGAAGAAACTAAAGAAAAAAAACATTCTTATGACTTCTTAAGACTTTTTAGACATATTAAAGAAAATCAATTATTTTATAAAACTTATTTTAAATTAAACTATGATAATGACACAGACTTTTTTAAAGAAATGATTGACGATAGTGAATTTGAAAGATTTTATAAAAATAAAGATCATCTAAAGTATCATATTACTTTTTTCAGACATGGCTTAAATGCCGTTATAAAGTCTTGGCTTTATAATGGCTGTCAAGAAAGTCCAGAAGAAATTGAAGAAATAATTAAAGAAGAATATCAAGTAAAAAAATATATTTAAAAAGGAAAACTAAATTTTAGCTTTCCTTTTAATTTGGTTATTATTTACAAGTAGCACCAACATCAGCCAACTCTTTTTCAGCAGTTTCAATGTTCATATCTGCACCGGTAAAATCCATTCCAATTTTCTTAAGAACTTCAGCATCAGCTTTATTAATATCAGCATTGATAGTAACTGTTAGTTTTTCTTGAATATTAATATTAATATTTAAACCATCATATGTATAACTGTCTAAACCTAAACTGTCAAACACACTTGTTTTAATTTGTTCTTTTTGATTATTGTCTAAAACATCAAAACTTTCTACGCCAAACATCTCACTGTCAAACGCCATTATTAAATCAACTTTATCAACATTTTCCCCATCTGTTGCTGTTAACACAAAAGTTTCCTCAATATTTTCTTCGTTCATGGTACAAGTTTTCGTAACACTTTTTTCTCCACAACCACAAAGCAAAAAAACCATAACCAAAGTTAATATTATTCTATACATTTTTTTCATAATTTCACCTCCAACCATTATATATTTTAATTATATAAATATATAATTTTATTGTCAATAAACAACATTTCTTAATTTGTATTTAATTTAACAAAATTATTTTTCTTATTTTTAGAAAACTAGAAATCATTATTGCCTGATAAAAAATATATTTCTAATTAAATGCTATCTCTACATCAATTTGTTCATCTTTTATAATTATATATAAAAATATAAAACCACTTATAGTAACAAATAACGATCCAATAAAAGATAAAAAAGTTAAATTCTTTTTATTTTCCGGATCAAATGGCTTTAGTTTTTTTACATCATTAAAAGAATCATTTAAAAAATAAAGATAAATAATTATGAGAATAACAAATATGAATATCATTAGATTACGATATTTCTCTTTACTATTTAAATCATTAAAAATAAAATATTTTCTCTCAAGGCTATTAGCTATCCAACTTAAAACAATTATCCCTATATAAATAAGCCATATGAAATCTTCGTTTTTTAATTGCCTTAATCTTTCTGCTAAATCATCCATATTAAAATTTATGACATAAAAATAATTACATACTAAATTTATTTAAAAAAGTTTTGCCAGGGATCTCTCTCCTTAATTTTTTTTAAAGCTTTTTTTAAAGTGATTTCATTAGGTTTTATTTTATCTAATTCATTCCATGCTATAGGCATTGATATAGTAGCCCCAGGGCGAGCTCTAAGTGAATATGGCGCGATACTTGTTGCTCCTTTTGTATTACGAACCCAATCAATAAAAATTTTATTTTTCCGATTGGCTTTTCTAATATTACTTGTATATTTATCTGGCCATTTGGCTTCCATTAACTCAGCAATATTTTTAGCAATATCCCGAAATTCTTCCCAAGTAACATCATCAACTTTCACTAAAATATGATAACCTTTTCCACCACTAGTTTTTAAATATGATTTTAATTTTAATTCATCTAAAATGCTTTTTAAATCTTTTACACCATCTCTTAATTTCTTCAAACTTAAATTTTCATCCGGATCTAAATCAAAAACCATTATATCTGGATGTTCTAAATCAAAAACATTACATCCCCAAGTATGAAATTCTATACTATTCATTTGGGCTTCACTTATTAAACCTTTGGTATTTGTTAAATAAAAATAATCATCCTTTTTACCATCATCATTTTTTAAATCTATTTTGCAAAAACCTTCTCTTTCGTTTTCAAAATGTTTTTTAAAAAAGCTAGCTTTATCAATACCTTCAGGACATCTAATGGTACTAAAAAGGCGATATTCTAAATATGGTAACATTCTTTTTGCCACTGCTTCATAATACTTAATTACATCCATTTTAGTTATTTTAGGTTCAGAGTAAATTACTTTATCAGGATTAGATATTTTTATTCCTTGAACCATATCTTTATCTTTTAATGGACCACTTAAACTTTGAGCTATTTCGCTCATCGTCCTTCCTGTTTTAATACTAGTATTTAAAAGTTTTATATCATTATATTCAAAATAATTATCTTGTTCTTTAATCAGCAACCAATTATCTTCTTTAAAATGAACTAAGGTCCACTCTCCTTTTAATCTTTTTCCTTTCAGGTTAAATTTAAGCATTCCATCTGTAAATCCTTTTTTAACATCATAAATTGGTTCCCAATAACCTTCATCAAATAACATAACAGTTCCTCCACCATATTCTCCTTTTGGAATGATTCCTTCAAAGTTACGATAAGATAGCGGATGATCTTCTACTAATATAGCTAACCTTTTATCTTTGGGATTATAAGAAGGTCCTTTAGGTACTGCCCAACTTTTTAATACCCCATTCCACTCTAGGCGTAAATCATAATGATCTTTTCTCGCTAAATGATGTTGCACTACAAATCTTAATTTTTTATTACTATTTTCTTTTTTTCCTTTAGGTTCTTTTGTTTTATTAAAGTTTCTTTTTTTATTATATAATTTTAAATCTTTTTTCATACAATCCCTCTACTAATAATTTGAGATTATATCAAAAAAACATACCTAAGTATGTTAATTTATTTTTTTAAAACTTTTTTACTCCAACTTTTTTCACCACATTTTGGACATTTTAATTTTCTTGTCCACCCCATATGCATTGATATAAGGATTTGTTTGTATGTAGCAACATATTTATGATGACACTTAGAACATTCATAATATCCGGCTTCTTTTTCAATTATAAAAGCAAATATAATAGCTGTTAGTAATATTATAGAAGCACCACCAATTAAAATAACCTTAAAAAACTTATCGTCTACTACTTCTGAAGTCATTATCATTATAACAAATGCTAGGATACTAATTATTAATAACACAACTTCCAAATCCAGTAATCTTTTATTATTATTTTCAATTATTTGTTCTAACTCAACTAAATTTTCTTCTGCTTTATTCATATATTCTTTTTCTTTAATTATTTCCCCAGTTAAAAGTTCATTTACTGAAATATCTAAAATTTTTGCAAGCTCCAACATCAAAGAAGCATCAGGTAAATTTAAACCACGCTCCCATTTAGAAACAGCCCGATCAGAAACACCTAATCTAATTGCAATTTGTTCTTGTGTCAACTTTTTGTTTTTTCGACATTGAGCAATAAACTTTCCTATTTTCTCTTGGTTCATAATTTTTCCTCCTAGTAATAAGTTAGCAAAACCAGCAAAATAATTACACATACCTTTGGTTGAGTTTATTTTAACATTTTTTTAAACAAAAGAAAAAGCAGTTATTTTTAACTGCTACTTATTAGATTTCAAATTTATAAGTAAGATCATTCATAGATGAAGTTGGTACATATCCCGCTGGCGCTTTAACTAAATCTGGTAAACGATTTACAATACTAGCGCATGTAAGTTCCACTGTTGCTGGTCTTTGTACTTTTACAGTTGTATCGGGTTCTCCCACAATTGTCCATTCATTGATATCAAATTCATCTGGTGCATATACTTTTCCAACACATTTAGTTTCTAAAATGATTCCTTCTTCAGTTTCCGTTGTTACTACTGCACTCATTCCGGTGGCATCTCCTGCTTTAATTGTCATTCCTAAAGTACTTGATTCAATATCTTTATCATATGTTTCCGGAACACATTTTTGCGTTTGACTTTTTACCGTTAAACCAAGTTTTTCACATAACCATCCATTTACATTCCACATATAGCTTGGAGCATACACTCCATCATCAATTAATTTTTGTCTTTCCTCATCGCTCATTCTATCAACACTGGCAATTTTTTCATCAAACTCATCCAACGTTAAACCTGCTCCATGAGCTTCTGCCAATGCAATACCATAATCTTCAACATTGTACCAAGACTCCCCAACAATCTTTTTAATACTTTGTGTTGCTCCACAAATTGAAGTTACTAATTGTCCCCAGAAAATATCTTGGTATCCACTTCCAGTAATAGTACAATTATTTTCTTTAGCCAATTTATCTATTTCAGCAGTTAAATTCGGGTTGGAATTTCCTGAAAAGAAAGCTTCCTCGCAAGTTGTAATAGCATTAATTCCTAACTCAGCACATAATAATGCCGCATCTTTAATATCACTTAATAAACTCATTGTTGTTATAATACAAGCATCAGGTTTTAATTTGCTTAATACTTCTCTTGCATTAGATACATCTTCAACTACAACACCTTTATCTTCACATTCAATAATACTTCCAATATCTTTTCCTATAACATCCGGATTAATATCCAATGCTCCTACTATAGTTCCCCCCTTTTCATATACATACCTCATTGTATATTTACTCATTTTTCCGCAACCATACTGAACAATTCTTAAATTACTCATAAATTCATCTCCTATTCTATTAATATTATACCTCAAAAATTAGGACAAATTATTAAAATCGTTTTTTCTTTACACAAAAAGACAATTATTTTCTTTTTTCTTCTAACTTTTGTAAAAAACCACAAGTTTTACACAAATCACAAATAACTTTTCTATTTTCAAAATTTTCTTTAATTTCTATAGATTTAGCTTTATCTAATATTTCATCAAGTGATTCATTAAAAATATTTCCTAAAGGAATATCTCCATTATTATCTAAACAACATGGCACAACTGTTCCATCCACCAAAATAGCAATTTGATCTTTTAACGCTAAACATCTCCCATTATTTATAAATGGTTTTTTATTTATATCTGGCCATTCAAACTCTAAATCTTGATTTATAAAAATATCTTTTTTAACTTTTACAAATTCATTTTTTTCTAATTTTTTTTGTAAATTTTTCAAATTATAATATTTTTCTATTTGTTCTAAAATATCTTTATTTTCATCAATATTATTCAAACTTTTATTATTCCATAATCGATATGAAATTATAATATTTTTTAAATCATCAACGCTCTTAAATATTTTATTTAAATAGTCATTATTAAAATTTTCATTTTGTTTTATACTATGAAGTGAAAAATTAATTTGTCTTACACATCCACTATTTTTTAATATTTCAACATTTTTATCAATTAACGTCCCATTAGTTGTAATATTAACTTTTAAATCATATTTTTTCACAATTCCTAAAAACTCTTTTAAATTAGGATGTAATAAAGGTTCTCCTTTAACATGTAAACAAATTAATTTAGTATAACCTTTGACTCTTTTTATAATTTTTTCAAAATTATCTACACTCATAAATTCTTATTTTCTTTTCGTAACAGGACAAAACTTACAATTTAAATTACATACATTTGTAATCTCTATATAAACTTTTTTAAACAATTTAATACCTCACATAAACTTCTATTTACCTAAATTATACTATAAGTTATTTATATAAAAAAGTTCATAATATCTAATTATGAACTAATCAACATCTACGCCTTTTTTTAACAAATTTAAATTTATTATATATCCAGCAACAAAAGTTACAAAATATATAGCAATAGATAAATATATTATTACTTTTAACATTTCTAAATTTATTATTTCATTTGTAACAAATAAATTCATTAAATCTTTATTAAATAGTGAAACAATAAATATTACCAAAAGTCCAAATATTTGAATAACCATGTAAGTGACAAATCCAAATAAGACAGAATATCCAGTTTTAGCATTATTCATTTTGTGACCTAGTATTATACCAGTAAATCCTGCTTGTAATGTATTTACAAATTCAATAAAGAATATAAATAAGAAAATTAATACTATTTTTAAAACAGAAGTATTATAAATATTAACAACTGGTAATATAAGATTTTTCAATGTTTCCAAATTTTCTTTTGAATAATATGCTATAAATAGCGTTAATCCAATAATACATACACTTATAAATAAAGAAATTAGACTTGTAAGTACTTTTGATGCATATAAAGTACTCTTTTCAATTGGTAATGTATGAGTTAAGTAAGATTCATCTTTATATAAATTTTCTTTAAATCTTACCCATAAACGTAATAGATTATTTACTAAAATATTAATCATCATTGAAATTGTCACACCACTACATATTTGACCAATAATATTCATAATAAAAGAATCTTCTATACTTAAAAATATTCTTGTTAAGACTGCAAAAAAGATTGCTAAACTATAAAAAATAATTAAAAATTTATAAATATTTTTCAAATCATATTTTAATAATTTTTTTAACATTTGAACATCCTCCTAAATATATCATCAATTGAACTATTCTCTTTTGTTCTTAATAGATCAGTATCAGATTGTAATATTATTTGACCATTATCTATAAATATAACTTCATCTAAAATTCTTTCAATATCAGCAATTAAATGTGTCGAGATTATAACACTTGCTCCATCATTAAAATTAGTAAGAATAGTATCAAGTATATAATCTCTTGTTGCAGGATCTACTCCACCTAATGGTTCATCTAAAATATATAAATCTGCTTTTCTGCTCATCACTAACACTAGTTGGACTTTTTCTTGCATTCCTTTACTCATCTTTGCTAATTTTAAAGTTGTATCCAGCGATAAATCCTTAAGCAATTTTCTTGCTTTTTTAGTATCAAAATTATCATAGAAATCTTGAAAATACTCTATAACTTGATCAATAGTCATCGATTTATCTAAATATGTTCTTTCTGGTAAGTAAGAAATAATCTTTTTACTATTAATACCAATCTTTTCACCGTTAATTAATATTTCACCTGATGATATAGTAAGTAGATCATTTATTAATTTTATTAATGTTGTTTTACCTGTTCCATTTTTTCCTAAAAGGCCAATAATTTTTCCTCGAGGAATAGTTAAATTAACATTTTTTAAAATTTGTTTATTTCCAAAACTTTTATTTACATTAATACATTTTACTAAATCCATTATTTATTTCCTCCTAAACTTTTTAAATATTCAATTGCTTTTTTCTTATCAAATCCAATGCTTAACATACTTGAAAAATACTTATTAGATAATTCATCTGCGTACCGTTTTTTATACTTGTCTATTAACTTCTTATCGGTAGTAACAAATTTACCATTAGTTCTTTCGGTATATATTAACTTTAAATTTTCTAGTTCTATTAAAGCTTTTTGCATCGTATTCGGATTAATCTTTGTTTGTAAAGCAAATTCTCTAACAGATAGTAAACGTTCTCCAGGTTGAATTTTCCCCGATATAATAAATATCTTTAATTGTTCAACAAGCTGAATATAAATTGGAATATTATTATCAAATTCAAAATTCATATTTATTCCTTTCTGTTTTATTGTATCACTTCATTAATACAATAATATATCATTAAATATTTTTTGTCAATAAAAAACAAGCCTTATAAGACTCATTTAATATATTCTTTACCTTCAAAGATTAATGATATAACATTTTTATCTTTATCAAATTTAAATTGGAATTCGCCCCTAACAGTAGCGCCATAACTATTTTGACTATCAACATATGCTTGTAATGTTACTTCTCCTTTATCTTTGCTAAATTTCCATTCGCATAATGAAGGAAATTCAGCTGTAGATGGTGATTTTAATAATTTTTTAATTTCTTGTTGTGCGAAGTATTGATAATCAGATTGTTCATCTACCGTCATTCTGTAATTAAATAAATTATCTAAAACTTGTCCATTTTCATATAATACAGCACCCATAGTCATTTTTATTACTAATACATTTCCATCTTCTTTTATATTTATAATTATTGTGTTATTAGTATCATTTGTATCATTACCATTATATGCAATTCTATAACCTTTATCAGTACCACCATTTAAATAATAATCGTCAAGTCCCTCATCTTTTGCTACTGCATTTATCTTTTCAACACCAACATCTTCTAAAATATCTTCAATACTTTGTGCTTGTTCTTGTGTAATATTCATTTCATTAACTAATTTACTTAAACTCCCAATACCTTTACCACTTAATTGAATAATCATTACCGGAATTACTACAACCGCAAATATAATAATTATCACTTTGAAAAATTTAAAGTTTTTTTGTTCTTTTTTCATTTATTTTACCATCTTTCTAATTTTCCATTAATATTATACCATATACCTCACATTAATTAAATATTACTATCTTTATAAAGGGCTATCTACCTTCCAATTGATAAAATCAATAACTTTATTTTTTATCGCTTCCTCTTTGATAGGTGCAGGTTGATAATTATTTGTTTTCCCTGTATAAACATAACAAGGAATTATATTTGATTTTTCATCTAGCAATTTATTTGTTTTACTATCAATAGTAAGATTTATTTGATAAATAATCGTTCTATTTTCCGGAGTTTTATTTCCGCCATAGCAAAAGTTTCCTAAAGAATATACAATTTCTTTGTTTTTATATATTTCTCTTGGTTGAAGCACATGTGGATGACTTCCAACAACAAGATCAGCACCATTATCAATTAATTTTCTAGTAGCCCTAACTTTCCATTCTTCCGGATGATGAATTCTTTCTTTTCCACCATGAAAAAATATTATTTGATAATCTGAATTTTTCTCTGCTACTTTTATTAATTTAATAATCCCATTTGCTTGCGACTCTCTCCATAATCCGTTGCAAATCACTGCTATAGTATAACTCCCCTTTTTAAAATACATAATATGAGCACCATCACCATATTGCATATTTGCATTAGCAATTGCATTAATAGTATCTTGTTTTCCAATGGCTCCATAATCTCCGGTATGATTATTTGAAACTGATACTCCTTCTACACTAGAAGTACTTAAAATATTTACATTAGAAGCACTAGATTTATACCAATATGCCGGACTATGATTTTTACCAACTTCTAATAATTTTCGATCACTTAAGACATTTTCTAAATTAACTATTGTAAAATCATCTTCATTAAAAATATTACTTACATTTTTTAAAAAATAAGACGCATCATTTTTATTAACATAATCATTAAAGCTACCAGGTGTGGTTTGATCTTTGTAAGAAGCTAACATTGTATCTCCAGCAAATGATAATTTTATAGAAAAATTTTTATTTTGATTTTCTTTTTCAATTTTATCATAATAGTACTTTGAAAGAGATATAGAACCAAAAAAATTTACAACAATTAGTATTAAATTAATCACTGCCTTTAGTTTCATCACTAGCCACCTCAGCCAAACACCATATCTTATATTTTACATTTAATATATTACTATATTCATTATTTAAATTCAATAAACATTTTTTTGTTTTTTCAATCAAATTAAATTTAAATTATTTAAAACAAAGAAAAAAAGTGAAACTGAATTTCAGCTTCACTAAATATCCTAATGGGGCCATATTCTAATAGGCGTATAAATTACATTACTGTCCGACTCTCGTATATTTTTTTATTTAATCTTTAATTGAGGATCTATTATTACTAAGCTACTATATACCTCTAAATTTTCGCTTATAGCTTTATCCACATCTATCCAATAGTAATTAGTCAATTTATTATCATTTTCATCTATTTCAGTTTTTTCCAATATTCCACCTAACGATATAATAGATTTATTTGATCCTATATTATCTACTGTACAATCAAGTAATATTCTTTTTTCACCAACTTTTTGTTCCTCTAATAATCCTAAATAAAGCTGTATTTTATTATAACCTTTTTGTCTTTCAGTTGGCCTTATATTATAACCAATATGACTTGCTCCTTTTTCCAATAATTCTTGTGATATATCATATCTGATATTTATCATACCAATAATTTTATTATCATTTTTACGAATCAAAAAGAAAGTTTTGGATGGACATCGATTAATACTATATGCATAATCTTTATCTTTTCTTTTTTCCATTTCTATTAAAAATTCTTCATATGTCCAACCATCTAAACATTTATCCATACTGCCTGTACCATTTAATTCAGAATCAAATCGAACAAATTCATTTAAATATTCAAATGCTTCATTTTTTCTTTCAATTGTTGGTTCTTCTAAATAAAATTTTTCCATAGTAACTCCCTTTCACTTATATTGTCATTTTATCATACTTCAAATAAAAAGCCCACTATCCTATTAGAATATTGAGCTTTCTTATGTATCAAAACCCTAAAGGTTTGATTTCACAAAACTGGGGCGAAATATGGGGATCGAACCCATGCATACCGGAGCCACAATCCGGCGTGTTAACCACTTCACCAATTCCGCCATGTGCATAAGTAATATATCAAATAATTTTAGAAAAATCAAGCAAACAAGAAAAAAATGTTAATTTATATCATTTAAATTAACATTTTCATTTCTTATCATGTCTGCAAACTCAACTTTAAAGCGTTCTATTTCTTTTATTTTAGCATCTTCATAAATACTTTTAGTATTACAAATTGCTTTATAAAAATGCTTTAGAGTTGCAATATTTGAGTTATCAAACAAAGCATAAGTTAAGGCATTAGATAAAATAGTTAAACATATATCTGGGTATCTACTAGCTATTTCATATATTCTTTTATATTCATCTGTCATTTCTACGATAAATGCCATTAATTTCTCTTTAATAAAATCTGTATAATTTACTTTAACTCCAATTTGTTTTTCTAATTTTGGTAAAGTTCCCATTAATATTTTTACTGTAGTTGGTTTATCGGCTTCACAAACATCAACTTTAGAAAAACGTCTTAAGAAGGCTCTATCTCTTAAAATATAATGTTCATACTCCTCAGTAGTAGTAGCTCCAATCATTTTAATTGAACCTCTATCCAAACCAGCTTTTAACATATTAGCAAAGTCAATTCCTCCAGTTTTACTTACAAGCAAATGAGTTTCATCTATAAATAAAATAGTTTTTTCCTTTTCTGCCAACTCTTTCATCAATAAATCTATTCTATTTTCGGTCAAACCTTCACTAGTAGTTGTTCCAATTAAACTAGTTATATTTATCTTGATAATTTTCCAACCCATTAATGCATTTGGAACTAATCCTTTTTGAATACGATAAGCTAAACCTTCTACTATAGCTGTTTTACCAATACCAGGCTTACCAACTAACAAAGCACTCTTTTCAGGTGTAAGCAACGTTAAAATACATTGTTTTATTTCATTGTCTCTTAATATTGCTGGATCAGTAAAATACTCTTTAGCTGTCATATCTTCGCCATAACGCTCTAACATACTAAGTTTTTCATTATCATCTAAAAATTCCATCTAATCAACTCCTCGTATGATTAATAATATTATACCATGTATTAATTAAAAATTGATATAAAAAAACTACTCTATTGAGTAGTAATTTTTAAATGGCGCCCGATGTAGGACTCGAACCTACGACCTCACCGTTAACAGCCGTTCGCTCTACCGACTGAGCTAATCGGGCATTACTCATTAATTATATGCTACAAAAAGATTATTGTCAACAAAAAAAGTACTTTTATAAATACTTTTTTAATTCTTCTAGATTATTCTGTTCAGTCTTTAATAATCTTTTTGCTAAATCAACAATCTTTTTTGGAATATTCGGAATATTATTCAATTTTTCATTTATTTCAATAATCCCTTTATTAGTTCCTTCAATCATCATCTTAGCTATACAAGAATCATTCGGTTCTTTTGACAATTCCATATTAGCCATAAAAGTAGTACTTACCCTAGCCATGGTATTTACGCCTTGAATATCTGCTTCTTCCTTTTTTAACAACTCAGTTGCTTGATTACAAACTTCTTCATATTGAACTCTTTGCTTTTCTAATAATGTTTTTAATTGTTTACCTTTAACTTTTCCAATTACATTATCTATTCCTATTATACCCATTTGCGCATTTTTATACATATAATTTAAAAAATCTAAATCTTTTTCCATAAAAAATATCACCCACTACTATTATGGATGATATTTTAAAATTTATACTTCTTGAACAACCGCTATAATCATTGGTTTACATTCAGTTTCACTATACAAGTATTTACTTAATTCTTCTCTTATTTCCGTTTTTATTTTATTATAATCAACATAATTTGGGGTAATATTTCTTTCGATTATTATTTCACACATATTCTTTATTTCATTTATCATTTCCGTTGAATCTTTAATATAAACAAATCCTCTAGTTACAACTTCTGGCCCAACTAATAAAATACGATTTTTCTTAGAAATTGTTGCACTTATTAAAACTATACCATTTTCACTTAACATTTCACGATCTTTTAATACTAATTCCCCAACATCGTCACTACTTTTTCCATCAATTAAAACATCATTTACTTTAATATGTTCAAAGTTATCTAGAAGCTTGCCATTTTCAAATGTAACAACATCACCATTTTGTTTTAATAAAATATTTTCCTTTGGAACTTTTAAATTACTAGCTAAATTAGCAGCTCCCACCATATAACGATACTCACCTTTTACTGGCATAAAATATTTTGGATTAGTTAATTTTATCATCAACATTAAATCTTCACTAGAAGCATGATGTAAAATAGTTTTATCTTTCGGAATAGAAATAGTTTTACATCCTTGCATTGCTAAATCATTTTCAATTTTAACAATTGTTTTTTCGGTGCTATCATACCTAGGCTCCGCAAAAACGATTGTATCAGTTTTTCTAAGTTTAATAAACTTGTCATATCCCCCTACTATTTTATTGATAGTTGAATATTGATTAGCTTTATCGTCACAAATTAATAATACACTATTATCATCTTCAATATTTGATAAATCTCCTAAAATTCCTTCTTGAATTTCCAAATAGTTATTAGCTAAACCAAAGTTGACCATATTTTGTAATCTTTTCCCCATAACAACAACTTTACGATGCGTATTAGCAGCTGCGCTTAAAATTCCTCCAATTGTAAATAAATGCGTTGGTAAAACTAAAAAGATTACTCTTTTATTTTCTTTCTTTAAACATTCTCTAAAAAAACTAACTAGATGATGATTAGGAGAAGTATGCCCGATCTTTTCTGAAAAAACAGATTCAGAAAGCAAACATAGTACCCCTTGTTTTCCTACATAAGCAATTTTTCCTAAATCCATATCATAGGCATTACTCATACTAGGATCGATTAAGAAATCCCCTGTATAACAAATTGCTCCATCAGCAGTATTTAAAACATACATAACCGAATCTGGTGAACTATGCGATACTGAAATCGGAAACACAGAATTTTTACCAAAATTAATTTTTTTATGTGGTTTTATTTCAATAATGTTTTTCTCATTTACCCCATCTTCCATTAAAACATATTTCGTAAATTTAGTAGCATAAATTGGCAAATTAGGAATGTTATCTAATAAATCCGAAACACTTCCCATATTTTCATAATGTCCATGAGTTAAAAATACTCCTTTGATTCTTTTTTGATTTTTAACTAAATAATCAAAATCAGGTATTATATAGTCAATCCCTAACATATTTCCACTAGCATATTTTAAACCACAGTCAAAAATAAACAAATCGTTATCAATATCAACTACGTAAGTATTCTTACCATTTTCATCTAATCCACCCAAACTAAAAATTTTTATCTTACTCATTTTAAATCCTCTTTTCTAAAAATAAAAAGTTTCTTTGTTAGACACATTATAACAAAGAAACTTAAAATTTGCAAATACTCATATTCAAAAGAGTTATTCTGTTCTTAAAGCTACTACTGGATCTTTTTTACTGGCTATTTTGGCTGGAATAAATCCTGCTATTACTGTTAATAAAATACTGATAACAATTAAGATTACAGCCCCCGTTAATGGTAATACAGAAATATTACTTATGTTAACAACTTTTTTTATAATTATATTAATTGGAATATTTAATAAAACTGTTACAATTATTCCAAATAATCCAGCTGCAAATCCTTCAATTAAAGTTTCAGCATTAAAGACTCTTGAAATATCTTTTTTACTAGCTCCCATTGCCCTTAAAATTCCTATTTCTTTGGTTCTTTCAATAACAGAAATATAAGTAATTATCGCAATCATAATTGAAGATACAATTAAACTTATAGCAACGAAAGCAATTAAAACGCTACTTATAACATCAACAATAGTTGATACTGAACTCATCATTATTCCTACTATATCTGTATAGTTTATTTTTTCATTTTCTTCTTTACCTTTATTATAATCTTCTATAATCTTTGTAATTTCTTCTTTGGAATCAAAATCCTTTGGATACAATGATATTGAATCCGGATCTTCTAAATCAATAATTCCTAATTTAGATAAATTTTGTTCATAAGTAGCTTTAGCGTTATCGGAATAATTTTTCATGTATTCAGCTAATTCTATTTCACTTAAACTTTGTAATTGTTGTAATTCTTGAGGTGTTAAATCATTAATATTAAATCCTTTATCTTGCCCAAATTCTTTTCCCGTAAAAATATTAATATTTTCTTTTTCTAATTGTTCTTTTGCAATAGCTGTTTTATTAATTTCATTGATTAAATATTCTGTCAAATCACTACGATATCCGACCATTCCCCCAAAACCACTAGCACTAACTGCTTCATCATTTGGTTTGATAATACCAACTATTTTAATTTCTGGTGCATTTTTAATTATTTTTTTTAAATAGTCTTCATCATTTGACATATCTAACCATAATCCATTTTTCTTTTGATAATAATCAGTATTAAGAACTAATTTAAATGTTAATCCTAATAGATCATCAATTTCATAAGAAGTACTTTCAAATGTCACTTCTTTTCCTGATATCATATTATTGAATTGCTCTTTTAAATCATCTTGACTAAGAATTCCTAGACTATATAGCGCATAATCTGCTATTTGATTATTTTTATCAATTTGTAACACTAATTCGTTATATTTTTCTGGCCATTTACCTGCTACTAAATCATATTGTTGCTCATTTAATTCTTGATTGTCTAGCATTTCGTAAAAAACATCATAATTAGACAAGTATCCGCTGTAAGCATTAGATATTCCTGCCGTACTCATACCTATAGAATCAAAAATAGTAGTTGGATTAACTTTTACTATCTCTTCATCTTCTTTATAAAGATTCATTGTAATATTATAGCCATATTTGATATTAGAAACATAATCTTCAATATTAGATTTATCACTTTCTAAATATTCTTTAAATCCTTTAATATCATTTTTTTCAACTTCTTGAGACATTGAGCTAAACATATCCCCCATGATGTTGACAGCGTGGATTTTACCATCTTTTTCATCACTATTCTTATTCTCTTTAGTTAAAGTTTCAATCATCGCACTCATATCAACCGTTTCTTTTTGAATCGTAAGCGGATATGAACTTAACGTTTCTTCTTCTGTTTTAGTTATATAATTTTGAATACCATTTGATAAAGATAGAATTAAAGCAATGCCAATAATTCCAATTGATCCAGCAAATGCTGTTAGAATAGTTCGGCCTTTTTTAGTCATTAAATTGTTTAAACTAAGTGATAAAGCGGTCCTAAAGTTCATTGATGTTTTCTTAGATTTTTTTGTAGAATCATTACTTTTTTCTTCTTTACCATCAAATGGATCGGTATCATTAGTAACTTTTCCATCTAATAAATTGATAATTCTTGTTGAATATTTTTGGGCCAAGTCAGGATTATGAGTTACCATGATTACTAATTTATCTTTGGCAATTTCTTTTAATAAATCTAAAACTTGAATACTTGTTTCCGAATCTAAGGCTCCTGTTGGTTCATCAGCAAGCAATATTTCTGGATCGTTAACTAATGCTCTAGCAATGGCTATTCTTTGCATTTGTCCACCAGACATTTGATTTGGTTTTTTATTGATTTGTTTTTCTAAGCCCACTCTTTTTAAAACGTCTATACTTCTTTTTCTTCTTTCTGTTTTGCTAATACCTGACAAGGTTAAAGCAAGCTCAACATTTTGTAAAGCTGTTTGATGTGGTATTAAATTATAACTTTGAAAAACAAAACCAACGCGATGATTACGATAAGTATCCCAAGCACGATCATTATATTCCTTAGTAGATATGCCATTAATTAACAAATCTCCTGATGTGTATTTATCTAATCCCCCAATAATATTGAGCATTGTTGTTTTTCCACTACCACTTTGGCCTAGAATAGAAACAAATTCATTTTTTCTAAACTTAACATTTACTTTATTTAATGCTTTTTGTTTTAATCCAGCTACTTCATATACTTTAGTTATATTTTTTAGTTCTAGCATTTCTTAAGCTCCTTTTTCTTCTAATATTTCTTTTATATGTTTTGATATTCTTAAATATTCGCTTATTTCATTATGTGACAAAAATTTTATAATTAAATTTATTTTTCTTTATTTATTCAAAATACATATCCATTATACTACATTCTTCTACTATCTAACACTATTAGATAGTAACATTTTATATAGAAAAAAGCAATGTTTTACCCTTTAAATGTCAATATGTAAATTTATATCTTCTTCAGTAGGTAATTTATCCAATAACTCTTTAGGGATATATTTATGAAGTTCAAAAGAAGATATTCCTATAGGAACATTTGTCGTTTCTAATGCCCATTCAACTGATAATTTATTTTTTTCTTTACATAGGAGTAATCCAATTGTTTGATTATCATAATCTTTCTTTAAAATTTTATCAATAGCTTTAACATAGAAACTTATTTGACCAATATATTCCGGTTTAAATCCGGTAATTTTTAACTCAACTACAATGTAACATCTCAATTCTAAATGGTAAAATAATAAATCTATATAATATTCTTGATTATCAACTGATATTTTATATTGATTACCTACAAAGCTAAAACCTTTTCCCAATTCTAACAATACATTTTTGATTCTTATAACTAATTCATTTTCTAACTCTGTTTCCTTATATTTATCTTTTAAAACAATAAAATCAAAAATATATGGATCTTTTATAGTATTATTTACTAAATCACTATCTTTAGGTGGCAATATAACATTAAAATTATTATTACTATTTCCAATTCTTTCATGGAATTTTCTTTCTATTTGTATACACAATACATTTCTACTCCAACCATTTTTTATTGTATTTTCAGCATAAACTTGACGAATTTTTTTATCTTTAATTTTTTCAATCAATAACAAGTTATGTCCCCACGGTAATTTGGCAACAAGCTGTTGCCATTTTTCATCATCTTCATATTCCTCGTAAAACAGACGCATTGATCTTATATTTCTTTCTGAAAATCCTTTTACATTTGGAAAAGATAATTTAAGCTCCATAGATACTTGTTTAGTAAAATTATTACCATATTTCTTATTTTTAGAAATAATTTTACCTAATCTAAAATAAAGCATAATTAAATTACTATTTACTTCTTGCATAGCTTTCAATTGCGTAGTTCTTATATCATCTTTTATATTATTAATAAGCTCTTTAAATTCTTTTTCTAACATATTATCCCTCCTGATAAGGTAATATATTAATAAAAAGTACTGGGAGATATTGTCGTAATTTTTGTTAGATTAAAAATTCATCTAATGATTTTTCATATAATATACTAAATTTAATTAAGAGTTTTAATGAACAAGTCTTCACTAAATCATTAGCTGATTCTATTCTTCTTAAATAATCATATGACATATCTAATATTTCCGAGACTTCAAAAAGGGATAATCTTTTTTCTTTTCTATACTTCTTGATATTACGATAGATAGTTGGCATATAATCCTTATTTAATAATTCTTGTAATTGCATTTTATCTTTCATTTTAATACTCCACATAAAAAGTAGCTAAATTAGCTACTTTGTTTCTTTACGACGTTTTTTTATTTCTTTAATTTCCTGATTCATCTTAACTTGATTTTCTTTTGTAAATCCAATCGCCATTTTATCATTTTTAGCAATAATTGTTTGGAAAATTTCATTATGAATTTCTTTTGATTTTTTAGTGTTAATATTCATTTGACCTATTTCATAGTTATTACCATCTTTATCGTAAACCATAACACTACCAGTTCTTACTCCTCTATAAGAAAATTCTTTTGAATAAGCCCAAATTAAATCACTATATTTAATCACTTTAACTTTTCCATTTAAAGCAAAAATATAATTTTTGGTTAAAAATAATCTTGAATCTGAATAATAAAATGCTGCTGGATCATTTATTTCACCATTAATGATTGATATTTCATTATCACTAAGCTTTTTGATACCTTTTGAAAAGCTAATAATATTATTTAATGCTAATATTAACATAAGAACTCCAAAGAATCCAATTAAGATTCCCATTGCTGATTGAAAACCTCCGATTGAACTTTCAGCATCTTCAGTTACATCTAAATAAACATCACCGAAATAAACTTCATAATCAGCAAGCGAAAGTTGTTCTTCCTCTTCTAATCCTTCATTGTAAGCTTCAATAGCCAATTCTTTAACATCTTTTGTAACATATTTAGTAACACCTTCTAAACGAACCGGTTTATCATAAATAGTTTCTAAATCAATTGAACTATAAGTACTATAATCCATATAAACAATATACATATATGTTTCATCTGCAATTAAATAATAACCACTTGTTGGTTCATCATCATATTCAGCAAACTTGTATGGCTCTACGGCCAACATTACATAAGATTTTTGTTCTTCCCTTTCATCATCACTTAAAATTATTGTATGAAGATCTTTAATATTTTTATTAGCATCCTCGACTACTTTCCCATGCCAAACAAACATTGAAAATGCAGCAATAAGTAAAACTACTGCCACCCCTAGTAACCTAAAGTTACTTTTCTTAACTTTTTTTACATTTTCATTTGTAAACTCTCTCATAACTCACCTCATAATTAAATTATATAACAATTTTAAATTTCAATAAATAGTTTTTATCTTCTTCACTTATCCGATAACTATCCCGACACTTACTAATAGCTTTATTAATAATAAATTTATTTAGATGATGATTTTCTAAATATGCAAAAGTTTTTTTACGATGCTTAATTGCGCACTCACACAGAAGCCATGCGGCTGCCATATTAACATAGTATTCTTTTTCTTCATATAATGAATCAAGTATTTTAAATATTTCATCTAAATAATTATCTGTTATTAATAATGAAAATAAAATTATAATACCAATTCTTTTTTGAAAACATAACTTACTATTTAAATATGCTTTAGCTAAATTTAAATATTTTTCTTCACAATTTTTTATTTTTAGTTTTAAAGCATCACAACTTGCCCAATTATCAACAATTTTACTATAAGATTCTAAATACTTTATTTGGATAGTATAATCTTTTATTTTGTTAATTAAATATGCATAGATTATGGTATTCTCATGATAAGTAATTTTGGTTTTTTCTAAAAACGACAGATAATTTCCCTTTAATATTTCTTTAGCTATTTTCTTTAAATCTTTAGAAGGAATTGCTAAAACAGGAAGATTAGTATTTACAATATTTCTTGTCCATTCAATCTTTTTTTCATCTTTATTTTTTAAAGATAATAAATATTCTTGAAATTGGTTAATATCTGTATTTTGCCAATTATCTTTTATTAAATTCATCGTTCTTATTCAATAACTTCATAGATTAAAGTTGGTTCATCAACCTTATCTTTAGAGTATTCCACTCCTGCCAAAAATACTTTTTCAGCTTCTTTTAAAAGTTCGTCATCATTATAATAAAAATATGCTAGCTCATCACCCTTTTTTACATAATCATTTATTTTCTTTAAAAGAATAATTCCTGCTTCATAATCTATTTTATCTTCTTTAGTTTGTCTTCCTGCTTTTAACATCATGCTTGATCTACCAATATTTTCAGCTACCAATTTAGTAATATAACCTTCATCCGTTGCCTTTACGATTTCAACTTTAGATTGATTTTCTCTAAAAATACTATTGTATTTCCCATTTTGAGATTCTATAAGTTCTTTAAATTTTTCTAACGCCCTACCATTATCAAGCGTTTCATTGACTAGATACTCACATTCTTCTATCGATTTACCAATTGCCATATTAAGAAGATTGCTTGCTAAGGTTACTGTTACTTTTTTTAAATCTTCTGGACCATTATTATTTAAAACTTGGACTACTTCTTGTACTTCTAACAAGTTTCCGATGTTTCGTCCTAATGGAATATCCATATTAGTTAAAATTGCTCTGACTTTTTTATTAAAATGTTTACCTATTTTAACCATTGTTTTAGCAAGTTTTCTGGCACTTTCAATGTCCTTCATAAAAGCTCCTGAACCAACTTTAACATCTAAAATTAAACAATCTGCTCCTGATGCTAGCTTTTTACTCATAATGCTTGATGCAATCAAAGGAATGCTTTCAACCGTAGCAGTTACATCTCTTAAAGCATAAATTTTTTTATCAGCTGGTGCTAGGTTTCCTATTGAATATGCTAAAGCAATATTTTTTTCTTTAATTTGTTTTATAAATTCTTCAATAGTCATTTTTATGTCATATCCTTCGATAGCTTCTAATTTGTCAGCTGTCCCACCGGTTATTCCTAATCCTCTTCCGCTCATCTTGGCTACCTTACATCCCAAGCTTGCCAAGATAGGTCCTAAAATCAAGGTTGTTTTATCGCCTATTCCACCAGTACTATGTTTATCGACAACAACCCATTCCACACCAGAAAGATCTAAAACATCTCCTGAATTTAACATAACTTCAGTTAAATGATATGTTTCTTCATCAGTCATTCCATTTAATACTATAGCCATTAATAACGCTGACATTTGATAATCAGGAATTTCCTCATTAGTAAAACTTTCTATCGCAAATTTTATTTCTTCTTTAGTTAACTCTTCTTTATTTTTCTTTTTTTCAATAATATCGACAAAGCGCATTATATCACTCCCTATTATATATTTATCTTAACATGAAGATTCATTAATGTAAATTATGATGATTTTAGTTTACAAAAAAATCAACTACTAATCAGTAATTGATTCTTCATTAGCTGTTAACTTCTTAACTTCTACTTTATTAATTGAATCAAATCTTTTAGTGATTTTTTCACTAGTTGTATTTAATTCTTTAACGCTTTTACTAACGGTATCAATATTTCGTGATAATTTATCCCAACGTTCACGATATCGATCAAATTCAAAACTTAATTTATTTAATTCTTCATGAATTATTTTAGCATATTTATCTCTTTCCATATTTTTTAAAATCATACTTATTATTGATAATGTACTCATTAAAGTTGTTGGACTGGTTATCCATATTTTTTTATTATAAGCTTCTTTTAATAAATCAGGATGATAAGCATTTACTTCTGCGAATATAGCTTCAGCTGGTAAAAATAATATGGCTTCATTAGATGTTTCCCCAGGAATTATATATTTACTGCTTATGGCTTCAATATGTTTTTTAAAATCTGATTTAAATAATTTTTCAGCAATAGTTCTTTCTTCTTTAGATAAAGTTTTATCAGTCATTCTTTGATAGTTTTCTAAAGGAAATTTTGAATCTATGGCAATTGTTCCTAATGGCGCCGGAGCATAAAGCATTGCATCAGCAATATAGCCATTAGAAAGTTTTTGTTGTAATTTGTATATTCCAGTTTCCGGGGTTCCAAAAACATTATTTAAAATATATGATAGATTTACTTCACCAAATATTCCTCTAGTTTTCTTATCAGTTAATACACTTTGTAAAGATATAATTTCGGCACCTATACCATCAATTTTCTTTTGAGCTTCATCTATTTTAGATAATCTTTCTAAAACATTGGTAAATGTTTTGTTAGTTTTCTCAAAGTTTTGATCTAATCGTTCGTTAACTTTTTCATTAATTAAAATTAAGCGACGTTCTACTTTTTCGTTTAACGACTCAAAATCTTTTCGTAGATCATTACTAAAATTTAATTTGAACTCACCTATCTCTTTAGTAATATTGGTTTCAAACCTACCTAATCTTTCGGTCATTTCATTATTACCATTATTTTTAAGCAGTAATATGATTAATAAAATGACGATAAGTCCTAAAATTCCTAATATAATGTACTCCATAATTTCACCTCTAATTTTTAACTTTTTTACTAATTAATCTACTTAATACGTAAGCAATTATAATAATTATCAAAACTTTGATTAAAGAACTAGGATTAGTTAAAGATTCTAGTAAGCCAGTACCAACAAATCCCCAAAAGTAAACAAAAAAAGCTTTACCTATAAATAATGCTGTTACATATTTTTTTAATTTCATTTTAGATAACCCAGCTGCTATATTAATAGCAAAAGCTGGAACAAATGGTACTGTTAGTAATAAAACTAAATGCTCAAATTTTAGTTTATCTATTACATTCATAATTTTATCAACTGCCGATTTATTACGCAAGCGTTTTTCAAACCAAGTTTGAACGCCATCTCGAAAAATCATAAACGAAATAAAACATCCTAAAACTGTGCACAGCCATGATATTAAAAAACCAACAATATTACCAAAAGCTAAAAAATTTAAAGTGATAAAAACAAAGATGGGTAAAACCGGTAAAATTGATTCTACCACAATTAAAAGGCATCCTAACAAAGGACCCCAAACACCTAAATTTTCAATAAAAAAATTTATATAATCACTAATTGTATTAAATAATTCACTCATTTTAAATCACATTATTATTATAATACAAAATAAAAATAATTTATACTATTTTAGTCACAATAGACTTGAGTTACATCATATCCGTAAAATTCTAAAATACTAACAGCTTTTTTACTTTTGTGTCCTTTTTTACATATAATAAAATATCTTTCTCCTTTTTTTAATAATGCTCGATGGTTCATTAATAATTTATCATAATAAACATTGGTGCTATGCGGATGATGTGATTCTTTGTATGATAGCGGATCTTGAACATCAATTAACTTTCCCATACTTGGGTTATAATCTTTTACATGTATTCTTTTCATATTTATCTCCCATATATTTTATGGAATGAAAATATTTTAGCTTATTATAAATGTCTTTATTTTTTTAGAACCTCGCTTAGCTTATAAAAAAACAAATGATTTTAATCATCTGTTTAGTCTTCGTCATCAAAGAAATCATCAAAGAATTCATCATCAGAAATAACATTTTCTTTTACAACTATGCTATCTTTATCAACATTAATAATTGGTTTTTCTGATTCAATTTTATTTTCAGAAACATTTATTTCTTCTATTTCAGTTTTAGGTTCTTCTTTCATAGGTGGAAGCTCTATTTGAGAAATTTCTTTTGTTTCTGTTTCTAAAGTTTTACTTTCTCCTTTAGTTGCATTTGCTTTTTCTTCTTTTTCCTTTTCTCTTCTTTCTTCCTCTTCTAATTCTTTAATCTTTTTATCAATATCTTTCATCATAGCATCGATATCCATATTAGATAAAGCATCACCAGTACCAGGAATACCAAATGGATTTGGTGTAGGACGAGAGTTCATTCCCCCCATTGGATTCATACCTCCTCCAAATGGCAATCCTGCATTTGGATTTGACATTGGTCCAAATGGATTTCCAAATCCTCCACCCATAGGGGGCATCCCAAAGTTAGGACTAAATCCTGGTTGATTTTGCATATTAGCATTTTTTTCTAACATTTGTTTTTTCTTTTCTTCAGTTACGTAAGCTTTTAAATCAAATAATTGAATTTCTTCTTTTTGTCTAGTTGGAAACTCAGCTATTGATGATTCGATTCCCCATTTCATTTTAAAGTTAGGTTCTAACTTAGTTTTAAATGGATGAGTTCTTAATCTAATAATAATTACTTGTCCTAGTTTTAATTTTTGCAAATCAGAAACAGTTATTAATGGAGTTGAAGCTGTTTTATCTTTTTCTTTAGATTTAACTTCTCCACACATTTCACTAATTTCTTTTAAAGCAGCTATTTCTGTACTAATTAAATATACTAAATTACCGCAGTTTCCTTTGATAACTTGCGCTACTTCTTGTCCGTAAACATCATTTAATTGGGCAAAGTTTTGAATAATAAATGTAAAACGAATATCTCTGCTTCGAGCAGCAGATACCATTGAATCAACGTCCTTAAGTGGTGGCATATTGGCAAACTCATCTAAAATAAAGTTCGTTCTATAAGGTAGTTTTCCACCATTTTCTTGAGCAACATCAATTAGTGTTTCATAACATTGTTTTATAAAAATAGTCATTAAACTATGATAAGTTTTCTTTTCATCATGGATAAGTAAAAATACTGCAGTTTTTTTCTTACCTATATCAGTCATCTCGAAATCACTATAAGCTAACATTTCACTTAATGATTCACGTGATGAGAATAATCTTATTTTTTGTCTAAATGTTGATAAGATACCACCTTTAGTATCAGTGGGGGCATTAATAGTATTACTAGCAAAAATATATGGACTTGAAGATTCTCCTTTTAATTGGAAATATTCTTTAATATAATTACTAGTTGCGTATCTTTCTTCTCCAACTGTACTCATTAAGTTGATACTATTTAAGTTTACTTCTCTTTCTTTAGCATCTTCAAATAGACCTAAAGCTAAACCTGAGAAATAGTCAGCGGCACTTTTTTCCCAGAAATCGGAATCACTTTTACTAGTTGGATCGTATAAAATATTTAATGCAACGTCATCTAAAAGCTCAGTAGCTTTATCTTTATTACCTTTTATATAGTATTCGTATGGTAGGTGTAACGGATTCCAAGCATTACCATTTTGAGTATCACGAAAGTTTAGTAATATGATATTATAACCGCGATCTTTTAACATGTTTCCACATTCACGATATAACTCACCTTTAGGATCGGTAATAATCATACTTTCTCCCTTTTTAGCAAGTAAGTTTACCATTGGTTTAACAATCATTTCTGATTTACCTGAACCAGTAGATCCAATAACTAAGTTATGATAATCACTATTATCTACCCATAATTCCTTAGAATTATTAATTAAAGGAATACCAGCTGCATCAAGATCTTTAGCTGAAGGATTAACTTTAGTTGCTCCTTTACTTTTTTTGATTTCATCTTCTTTAGCCCATCTAGAATATCCATCTGAACCTTTCTCTTTAATAGTTAAACCGATACCGCCACTTTTATCACGACTAAAAATATATGAAGATACACTTGTAAATATAATTATTAAAGCTATGACAAACATCGCTATTGTAATCGGTAAATATGGCATAAGAAAAGCTCTAAAAGGAAGCAGACCATAAAAAGTTCCTTCTGTTGTTAAAGAAGTAAAATTAAGTACAGCTATTGCACATAAATAAAGTAATAATATACAATATAATACAAACAATAAAAAATCTTTAGGTTCAACTTTAAATTTCATAAGTCTTGCTCCTTTTTTAAACTATGATTATTATACTATAAATATTTTTTTTAGCAAATATTTATTATTCAATATTAGTTTTTAATTCTTCTCTAAGAGTATCATTGAAAATTCTATAAATATTATGTTGTGTTCCTCTTTCACTAAAATATGTACATCCAACAATTAAATGAAGATCGTTTTCAAATTTCACTAAATTTTGTATAGACGGAAGACATATAGATGTGCTATTTAATATATCATCAATATATTCAAAAAATATTTCATTCTTAGTAGGATATTTTATAAAACCTATACTAAATGTATTACTGAAATCGTTAACATTTTCGGTAAAAGCATTTGATATAAAAATTATTTCTTCTCTAATCCCATCTGCATTTATATCGTAAACTACTTTTTCTTTTACAATTAAATCATAGTTGTATGATATTTGTTTATTTTCTAGTATAGAAATTATATTATTTTTATCAATTTCGTTTAGAGGTGATTTACTAACATTTATAACTTTATATTCCTTATCCGTTTTTATAGCTAATACATTTCCGCTATAATCTATAAAATTCCTTTGTTCATCATATATATACCATTTTTTGTTATACATTAAATACTTTTGTCCAATGTTTTGAGAATCTATATATACATCATATAATACATCATTATATTTCAAGTTTTTATTTTCCTCCCAAATTCCATTTCTTCTACTTATAATACGGTTTGGAGATAATAAAATATTTATATCTATAACATCATTGTCTTGATCTTCTTTATCAAAACCACTAGGTTTATCTTCATTGTTATCATTATTATTATTACCAGAATCAATAATGGGATTATTTGGAGTTTTATTATCTTCATTTGCTACAAAATAAACTAAAGTTGCATATAAAGATAAGACTATTACTAATATTAAACTAATTTTAAAATATTTTTTCATATTGTTCCTCCAAGTTTTAAAATACGATAGTTGGTTATATCACTAGGGGTGTACGTTTTAAATAAATCAGTTTCATTGTATGCTGGATCCCACACTTTTATTGTTGTCCATCCAGTTGCCGCTGAACCGGCATTATCCATAGCCATAAAATGAGCATCATTTCTTTTTACTAAAATAATATATTCTCCCGCTTCTGCTTCTTTTCTTAATGTATTTATTTTTTCTTGCTTTGTTCCAGTTAAAGGGATATTTCCACTCATTGAAATATAAGATGGTACGAATAATTTTATGTTGTCTTTATTTATCCATAATCCTGTTGGTCCGAAAGATGGTGGCGACTTAACTGATTTTAGAGCTTCAGCAAAAGTTCCAGGATTGAAGTTTTCGATTGTTGTCGGAACTCCACTATGAGCAATTAATATCGCTGTTGATGTTACATAACAACCTATTTCATTTATGGTGCTACCGCTTCCTGTACCTAATTTTATATTTCCCCATTCTTCTCCCCCAAGTTTATTTTTTTGTTTCCAATTTGCATAATCACCTGCTACTGCATATGTAGGGGTTATACAATCAACTTTTTCTATTGTATGAATTTCTGGATACACGCTCATTAAAATAGCATTATAATCTCCATTGACAGTTCCAGCATTATTGTTTGCTAATGTAATAAATTCCTGAGTGATGGTATCAACGTAGGGAGTGTGAACTACATTTCCGTATGCATCAGCTGCATATTCTCCCATTACCGTTGATACTAATGATTCATATTGATTTATTTTTTCTACAGATAGCGCTGTTTTCCAAGGCATTTCACCTTCTGCTGGAGTGTATTCTGGTGAATACTTAGAAACTCCATTTCCTACCGCATTAGCACTTCGATAAATATCTTTTTCATAATCCCAATATACCTGATCATTTTCACAGGCTCTCATTCTTATAACATTGTTAGTTGGATCATACCCTACGCCATATTTATCTATATCTCTTGTTAAGGTATAAGATCGAACTGCTATTAATTGAGCTTTCATCGCTTCATCAACGTAATTTTCACCCATTTCAGCAAGCGCTACTCCAGCAATGTACTTTTCAAAAGAGATTGTTTCTAAAACTGTATAATCATCCTTGGTAGCTTGACAATTAATTAGTTCGATTTTAGTATTTTCATTAATTCCATTTAAATTATATTGACAAGTTGATGCAGTATATCCATATTGATCAGTATTTTTTTCTTCATCTATTGCCCCAGCAAAAATACAAAGCATAAAGATTAATAACGCAAAAATAACAATTCCTAATGTAACTGGCCAAAACTCAACAGCTAAAGCAACTAATTTAGCAATTCCTTGAGCAGCAATCTTTACCCCTTTTACTGTTGCTTTACCAGCTTTTTTTGCGTTTTTTATTGTTGCTTTACCAGCTTTTTTTGCAGTATTTTTCGCTGCTGTTTTTGCTTTGCCTTTTATCTGGTTTTTAGCATATTCCAAAGGATGCATGGTTTTAAATGCTTTTGATTTTGCACTATTTATTTTATTTTGAAATTTAGCATTCTTAGCATCAAAGACACGTTTATTATCCTTTGCTTTATCAAGAATATTTTTATTTTTAGTAACCGGGTCTTCACGAAGCTTTTTTCCTGTATTAGGATCTCGCATCACTTTTCCCGTATCTTGATCTCGTTTAACTTTACCTTTTTTTTCTTTAGTTCCTTTAGCTCTTTCAGCCTTAGCATCCTGTAAATTTTGATTTAATCTTTCATTTTCAGCTTTATAATGATTGTTATTATATTTTCCATTTTCATCTCTAGCTGCATTGTATTCATCCTCACCAAATCTTTTTTTCTCTTGTTGCTGACCTTGATCTTCATCCATAGATTCAGTTTGGTCTTCAAATTCATCGTTTCCAAGTTCCTCCAATGAATCTATATCATCTAAAAAATCATCTTCATGCATCAATCTCACCACCTAAAACTTATTTAAGTTCAAAAAGAAGGATTATAATCCTCCTCCTGAACCAAAGAAATCTAACTCTTCTTGTGTAGCAATAATTTGAACTCTCATTCTTCTATTACCACATACAAATAATCCATCACCTTGATTATAATATTTAATACTTTCTTTTTCATTTTCATTTAAATCAATTAATTGCGATAAATCTTCTACTGCTTGTTTTTTTAATCCCATCACCAAATAGTAAGCAGCATTATCAAATATAGCTTTACCATGAACAATTACTCTTGGATCTGCAAAATCTGTTGGTTGTTGGGTAATAATAATAGTTCCTGTATTATACTTTCTACTCCGTCTTTGAATTTGAGCTAGGAATTCAGCTCCAAGTTCATTATTTCCTGCTAACAAGACGTGAGCTTCATCAACCATCATTACAGTATTAATATCACTATCTAAACATAAACTCCATGCATATTTTAAGATATTAAAGAATAAAGCATTTTTAATATTAGAATCACTATTCATTAGTTCTTTGATATTAAAGACAATAAAGTCACTATCTAATTGAATTGTTGTATGTCCTGTAAAGAAATAACGTAATTCATTAACTAATGGGCGAATTTTAAGCTCTAATCTTTCCATTACATCTCTTTCATGAGTAGCATCAGTCATTGATAATAATTTGCCTTTAATTGTTGCATAGACATCATCAAAAGTCGGATAATCAGCTGCTGTTAATTTAGTAAAGTCAGTATTAACATCGATTTTATACCGTTTATATGTTTCTGTTACGACATCAGTAAACATTGCTAAAACATCATCTTCAATACTTGGCGTATAGTATTTCATAAAAGCTTTTAATTGTTGTAAAGTTTTAGCTATAACTGTATATCCTAAGCCTTGAGCTATTTCAGTTTCATCGATATCTAAAACAACTTCTAAAGGATTTATCATTCCAAGTTGTCCACCACTACCTAAATCGATAAAGTCTCCACCAACAATATCACACATGTTTTGTAATTCACCTTCTGGGTCAATACAAACAACTTTATAACCATTTCTTAAGTGACTTCTAACAAGTAACTTAGCTGCAGTTGATTTACCACTACCAGCAGAACCCAAAATAATAATGTTAGCATTATTACGATTATTTTCTTTCTTTATTTGATATAAAAATTGATTGAATAAAATGACTCCACCAGAGAAATCAACTCCTAAAAGTGTAGAATTTCCTGGATCTTTAATACTATCAAATACAAATGGATACATTGCCGATAATGTAACAGATGGAATTGGCGTTCCAATTCTATTTTCAATATCTTGGCTTGGAAAAATTGGAATAATAGACTTTAATACTTTTTCTTGTTCAAACATTAAAGATATTCCACGCATTCCGTAACGATCTAAATGATTACGTACATGCATTTTCTTAAGTTCCAAATCTTCTTTATTATCAGCAGTAATCATTAAATGCATTTGGAAATCGAATATACGAGCTTGAGTAGCTGCTAACATCGAAATAAATTGTTCTAATGATTCATAATCCAAACGAATGCTTTCTTGAATTGTATTATCTTTTTCATTTTGATAACGCATCTTTAGTTCTGCTACTTCTTTATTAAGCATTTTTCTAATTGTGTCAAATGGCATTGGAATATGTTTAATCGCTAACTTGACACCACCGATAGCAGTAATATCTGCTAAGTATCCTACTGGAACAGCTTTTGGAAAAGCAATAACAGTCATAATTGTACAATATTTACCACCTAAAATAAATTCAGTTGGTTTAAACTCCATCCCTTTTGGAGCTACTTCACTTTTTAATCCCATTATTACATCACCGTCCCAAAACTAGTATTAGCACCATCGTTAAAGAAATTATCTAAAATTACTCTTAAATCATTATTAGAAACTTGAACTGAATTTAATCCAGCATTAGCTAAATTCATAATTAAATTACGTAATTTCTTTTGAACTATTTCTAATCTCTTTTCTTTAAATAAAATAAAATATTCTGTATCAACAACGCCATATTCTTGACCAGCAAACATATTCCCTTTGTTGATATCTTGCATGATTAATTTTCGAGCAATTGGATTAGGGTTGTTATTATATAATAATTGTAATTGAGACATATAAACATGAATATCAACTGGACGATCTGCTACGATTAACCAAAATTCATAATCAATTGTATTGTAAAAATTACGAAGGGCTGCTAATGCTGAATCTTGAGCTCCTTTTTCTAAAATAAAGATATTTTTAGGAGCAATTTTAACCCCACTTACATATTGTCCATCTTCAAGTTGGATCATACCATTTAAAATTTGTTTAATTGGTAACCAATCCTCTGTATATTTTTCTCCACTATTTTGTGTCATCGCCATACCACACACACCAACCTTTCCATTTATAGCTTTTTTGCTTAAAAATAAATGTAACAATATTAATGATTAATTGTAAAACATTATGATAATGAGGCACTGGCATTACTAAGAAAGCTGATACTAATGCCGGTGCTAAAATCATCATCAAAGTTTTAAATTCAGTTGAATTAATTACTAACAACATTATAACTGTAGTTAAGACACCAAAACCAAATATAAACAAATCAACCATTGTAAAATAACCCAATATTAATCCCGATCTTTTTGCATTTGCTGGAATTAAATATGTTTGTTCTTCTTGTTCCATATGTTATCTCCCTTTTTATTTATCTTTTCCTTTAATTTTCTTTTGAAACTCTTCTCTTTCTTTTGCTTCTCTTGCTAAAACCTCGTTATTAGCTCGCAATGCTTCAGCTGCATCCTTGATACTTTTAATATCGCTATTAACATTTGCTGTAACCTCATCTATATACTCTTGTCCAAGTTCATTAATTTTCTTAACTTGTCCAGTTATAGTTCCACCCATGGACTTTAATTTGCTTTTTAAATTATCCATGGAAGTTCTTATACCCTCGAAATCACCATAATTACTTTCTGCAATGTCAAAATTTTCGCTTAAATATTTAAAATCACTAGCATGATCAATTATAGTGTTTTGAGTAGCTTTTGTAACTTGTTCCACCATATCATCATAGTATTCTTTATATTTCCCATATGCATTTCTTGCATTAACAATTGCCCTTTCTTTAGCGTGCTCAAAGGCCTCTGTATATTTTTTATTTAATTCTTCTGTAATTTTTTTCATTTCCGTTTCAAACTCGTCAGATCCTTCAGTATACATTTTTGAAACTTCTAATTTCTTAGTGTCTAATTCTTTATTATATTCAACACCGCCAAGATAATCATCTATGTTAATTGATGTAGCAGCATCAGAAAAATCTGTTTTTGTCATTGTACTAAGTACTGCTTTGAATTGCGCTATACTAACTCCGCCTTCTAATGCTCCTGTTTCAATAAATACAGTAGCAACATCCTTGCCTGTTTTTCCCTTAAATTTACCATAATTCATTAGTCCGTCTTTTAATATACATTTTCCATCTTCTATTTTTCCAATTTTTTCGTTTGTTTCAGCATCTAAAATGTCACTTCCATCTAATTTCATTCCCATTTTATCTAACATCTTAAATTTTGCAATTACAGAATCTGCACCAGATACCGCATTTTTCTGATAACTTAATAATTGATTTGCATCGTCAATAACAACTTGATAATTTCCAGCTTTTCCTGTCGCCCACTCCATAATATGATCTTTGCGATATTTTAAATTTTCTGCAATTCTTCCTGTTTGAATTACTTCTCCAGCATCGTTTTTTTGATTAAATAAATAAGGGTTACTAGTTAATGCTGTATATTTTCCAGAGGTCTTGGCATCAGTTCTTGAATTAGCCTTATGAATGCTTCCTTTCATATCTCCAAAGGTTTTAGCATCCTTACTTGATGTCGCTCCTCTCCATCCACCAGAAACTAATCCACCAACTGCACTAGCTACTCCACGCCCAATTAAACCTGCGCCTTTTAATTTTGACCATTTATCTTCGCTTTCTAGTTGTTTTTTTCTAATATCATAATAACCTTTTGAAGCTGCTCCTCTTTTAACAAGACCAGATAATGCACCACCAACTAATCCTCCGGCCATAAATGCTCCTCCAGCAGATAATTTATCTTTGATACCCATACTCATATTTTTGCTGTCTATACCAGTTATTTCACTTATTAATTGTGGAGCTTGTTTAGCAAACATTAAACAGCCCATAATTAGTAAAGCTCTTAACGTACGTATTGTAAAAAAACCTGCATTCTGATCTATAATTTTTCCATTATTAAGAACAACACAAATTACTCTTATTAAGTAAACCATTAAAAATAGCACTGCAATTCTAAGCATTGCTTCAAAAAAAGTTGTTAAAGTTACTTTTATCCATTTTTTTAACATATCTTTTTTACCAGGAATTATATCAGCCATAGCTGGAAGTGGAGCTATGATTTCATAAAGAGCTAACTTTACTAGTCTTAGTGCAAGGGATAAGTTATAGCTAATCATCATATACAGACAAAAACCTCCTGCGATTATAGCAAAAACCCAATTATATACTATATATCCGTCTCCACGAGTTTCTTCGTTTATGACATCAGCATAATGTTTATAATGATTAAAATTACCATCAGCTACAACCATGTCATGAATTTCTTGAAATTTTCTTCCACCATAATTAAAATTAGCTATTTCTTCTTGAATGGTTTCATTATCTTTTGATTCTTCCGCTATATATGGATAGAAAAAAGATTCAAATATAGTAATAGAAATATCTATTCCAGCTTGATCAATAGCTTCAGCAACAGTTTGTTGATCCCCTGTTTGAGAAACTAAATATTCATTTTTAGAATTAGAATCATTTGTTCCTAATATTATTTTTCCTATTGTGTTTTTTTCTAGCAATGAATCTTGTACTACAAACGCAAATTCAAATGCAGTTGGGACTATAGCAATAACAATAATTGCTTTTATTACGTCTAAAATAATTTTACCTGTTCCATTTTTATCTTTTGCATCAGGATTTACGATTGTTCTTAACATTGAGTAAGCTAAGAAAAATAGCATCACAACCCCTATTACAGTGTACATTCTTCTTATAATTGGCGCTAAAACATTATCTTCAGTGCTAAATATATTTAATCTTGCTAAATAAAGAAAAATATTATATAAAGCGGCTACGCCACTATATATCCAACTTACTACTTCAATCAAAAAGTTATTTATCATATACTATTTACTCCTTTACTAACTTAATTTACACGTGGTGTAAGCCCCTAATAAAGATAATATAAAATTAATTAATATTGGGAGAAAGAATATTACAATAGCAGCAATTAATCTTTTTACGGCAGTTGTTGTAGATTTTTTTAGTTGGTCTTTATCTTGATTTATTGTAGCTTTAATAAAATCCATAGTGCTTAAAGCAAACGTTAAAATAATTGCGCCATATTTCATGATATTTAATGTTAAATCCAAATAATATGCTGGTTCACAATTAGTCCCCGTCGGACACTCACGACTTCCTAAAAAACCTTCACAGCCTTCTTCTCCGCCCCAATCGATTTTATATTTTTCTATACTTTTAATTCGAAAATTAGCATAATTTCCTAAGCCTTCTGCAAGGTCATTTATATTTTCTGAAACATTTCCTATGTATTCTTGTCTTTGCTCTTCGCTTAATGATTGATCATTTTCTATAACTTTTTGACACGAATCATAAGCTGAATTAAATTTTGTATTAACTACAGAGGCTACCTTATCAAAAGCATTAGTGTTTAACATAAAATCTGGAATATCTTCCACTTGCCAATCGCTATGAATAAAATATGATTGGATTAATTGTTTTTTTATTTGAGTTTCTATTTCTGTAATGTATTCAGTTACTATTCCATTTTCATCTTCCCTTTTATTTTTCAAATTATTACAAAATGGATTTTCTTCCAAACTTTTATCAGGATAAACACTAAATTTAACAGCTAAATATTTATCTAACATTGTATTAATAATTTTTTCTTGCTCAGACATAAAATTGAAAGTTCTAATTGCATTTGTTATTGTCCAAGACTTTTCCTTGTGTTTTGTTTCTAAATAGAATTTTTCATCAGTTGGTTCGTCAAAAAATTTTGGTTCCCCAATTGCTCCCAATGCATCCGGCAAGTCAAAGTAAGCATATGATGGACATTGATAAGCTTCTATCATTTCTTTAAATTTTGTTTTATTTAAAGTTTCTCGAGGTATTAAAGCTATCGGATCTGAAGACTTAATACTATATGACTTAATTTCATTATCTACCTTTAAACCTTGATAAATCAATTCATATTTATCTGAATTAGGAGAATAGTAAATTGCTGATTTTAATTTTATTAATTTGTTTTCATTGGAATCCTTTGAGTTTTTATATTGCAAATGATTTTCATACTCACAAATTTTCACAGAATCACCATATGAAGGTTCCAAATCTGTAGCTAGAACTTTTGTGGGAAGAAACATAAAAATAACTAGTATTACAAAAAATATAACTTTCTTCATAAATTCACCTACTCTGAAAATATTCCATCTTTATCGTTTATTTTACATGAAGATGGTTCCTTTAAACACTTTGTTAAACAATCGAATGTTTTAACTTTATTAACACCATCTACTAAAGACATTACAGCAGTTATTGCATAAGGAATAAAGAAAATTATTATTGCTGCAATTGCCTTTTTTACTAAAGCACTTATTGCCACTTTGATTGCTTTATCATCGCTTGCTAAAACTGCTTTACCTAGTTCAAATGATCCAAGTCCTATTAAAAGAATTGGAATAACAATTTTTAAAAATACTAATACGTATCCAAGTATTTGAAACGCTTTTAATAAGCCACTTTGATCACATATTGCAAAGTCAGCTAAAGTAAAAAATTTTTCCATAATAAACCTCCAAAAGATTTATATTCTTTGACATAATTATACAATAAAAAAATAGCTTGTGCTATCTTTTTTTGTTATTTAATTGGAAATATTCTTCTAAAGTTAAGTAATCTCCATTGTTATATAGTTCTTTTGCTAAATTTTTACCTACATATCTAAAGTGCCATGGTTCATATTTATAACCAGTAATCAACTTTTTTCCTTTCGGATATCTTAAGATAAATCCAAATTTATAAGAATTATGATATAACCATTTGTATTCTTTATGATGTTTTTTTATTAGCTTTGATTCTGTATTTACTAAATCTATTGCCAGTCCAGTTTGATGCTCGGAATAACCTGGCATAGCTAAGTATTTTTTGATATTTTCAATATTATCAACACGTAAATACTCTTTTAATAATTTTTGTTGATATTTATAAGATCTATAACCACTTACTATATGTAAATTAATTTTATCTTCTTGAGCTTGACGCCACATTTTATCATATTGGATTAATAATTCTTTATTTAGTTTTTTAGGATTAAAAAATCTAGATAATTTATATTTTTTATTAACTATTAGTATTTTTTCTTTATTAAATTTAACATACTTTTTCACTATATCACCAATGTAATTCTATGCTAATTTTTAATTTACTTTAAACATATAATTTGTTAAAATAAATTATGAAAGGATATGATAGTATGCCTAAGGCAAAAAAAGTTAAAAATATACCTGTAAAAAATTATTATATGGTTATTTTTATTATTATAGCAGTAATATTAGCTACTTTATATATTTTTAAAATGTACGAAGTAAAAAAAGCTGAAAAATATCAAGAAAGTTACCTAATTACAAGTGAAACAGTTAGTTTAGAAATTAATGATTTAAACGAAATTAATCAAGTGTTTATGGAAGCCCCAGAAACTTATTTTGTTTATATTGGTTATACTAAAGATGAAAATGTTTATAATTTTGAAAAAGAACTAAAACCAATTATTGAAGAATATGGTTTAAAGGATGTCTTTTATTACATCGATGCTACTAATTTAAAGGAAGAAGATAATTATCTTGATAAATTAAATGATAGTTTAAATTTAAAAGAAGATAAATTAGATAAGATACCAGCTATTATATATTTCAATAATGATACTTATGAAATTGTCAAAAGAGATGATGATAATATGATTAAAGCTGCAGACTTAGGCAAATTATTAGATATAAATAATATAGAAAAGATAAGCCAATAAGGCTTATTTTTTAAAGGAGTTAAAAGATGATAAATATAGTTTTATTTGAACCAGAAATACCTACTAATACTGGTAATATTATGAGAAGTTGTATTGCTACTAAATCTACCCTACATTTAATTAAACCTCTAGGTTTTTCTTTAGATGATAAATACGTTAAAAGAAGTGGTGTCAATTATATAGATAAATGTAATTATAAAATTTATGAGAATATAGAAGATTTTTATAATCAAAATGAGGGAACAATGTATTATTTTACAAGATATGGTCATAAACCACATACTTCCTTTGATTATAGTGATTCTAATGAAAATATCTATTTTATTTTTGGTAAGGAAAGTACTGGAATACCACCTAAGTTATTAAAACCTCATTTAGATAAATGCATGCGCATTCCAATGAGTGCTGATGTAAGAAGTCTTAACTTATCTAATTGTGTTGCAATTGTCTTATACGAAGCTTTAAGACAACAAAATTATAATGATTTATTATTTGATGAACCACATAAAAGTAAAACTTTTATTGAAGACGAAAATTAAAAATATAAAGTTAATCTAAAACTTTATATTTTTTATTTTCTTTTTCAATTTGTTTTAAGCTTTTATCAGGTGTAGGTAAAGCTTCTGGCATCGTTCCACCAATATCTGCAATTGCTTTCCTAACTTTTTTCCCAACATCATAATGTACTTGATTGGCATTATTTTCTCCTTGGACTTTATCTTTCTTTAATTTTTGTTCTGTTTGCGAAATTCTAAATAAGTTTGCGATAAGTTCGTCACTACCCATATTATCTAAAATATCTTCTCTATAGTTAAGATTTTTTCTTTTAGCAATATCATTTGCTGTTTCTCCATTATATAATCCCTTATAACCAGCGTTATGAAACTTATCAAAATTTTTAACTGCAGAGTTTTTAGCAGCAATGTTTAAGGAATGATTTCCTTTTCTAGTTAAGTTTCTTTGGTAGAATCTTTTTTCTTCTTCAGTCAAACTAGAATATTCTTTTTCAGTAATTTCCATTTTCCTAGTTTGGATAGCAAAATAAGTTTGTCCAAGAGCAACAGATTTTTTTCTAGGATTAGCATTTTGTACTATTAAATAACATGCATATCTTGACAAACGATAATCTACAATATTTTGAATATTTCCTTTACCGCCTACTATCGGTTTCCTGACTTCAGGAAACTGATCAAAAGCTTTTGAAGTACTGTTTTCACATGAAACTATCGCTTGTTTTATGACTCTGTGAAAATTTTCCCATTTACTATATTCAAGTATTGGCATTAGCTCTCTCGCTTCCCAATATTCTCTTCCGAGTTCATCTATATGTTTTATATTTTCAAATATATTATGATTAATTTCTAAATCAGTCATTATATATCACTCCTTTCATTAGTTATATTTCTAAAGTTTAAATTATTTCCTTGTTATATTTGGTTTTATTTTTCCAATTGTTTTAAGCTTTTAGCTGGAGTTGGTAACTCTTCTGGCATAGTTCCAACATTTTTTGCTATTACATCTCTGATATTTTTTCCAATATGATAATGTACTTGATTGGCATTATTTTCTCCTTGGACTTTATCTTTCTTTAATTTTTGTTCTGTTTGAGAAATTCTAAATAAGTTTGCGATAAGTTCGTCACTACCCATATTATCTAAAATATCTTCTCTGTAGTTGAGATTTTTTCTTTTAGCAATATCATTTGCTGTTTCTCCATTATATAATCCCTTATAACCAGCGTTATGAAACTTATCAAAATTTTTAACTCCAGAGTTTTTAGCAGCAATGTTTAAGGAACCATTTCCTTTTCTATTTAAGTTTCTTTGGTAGAATCTTTTTTCTTCTTCAGTCAAACTAGAATACTCTTTTTCGGTTATTTCCATTTTTCTGGTTTGAATTGCAAAATATGTTTGCGCAAATGCAATCACTTCTTTTCTTGAATCACCATTTTGCGCAACGAGATAACATGCGTAACGACTCAGTTTATAATCTTCAACCCTTCTTTTACCACCTTTTCCAAGTTTTATCATTTTGGCTACCTTGACAAAATGATCATTAATACTAACGTTACTGTTTTCACAAGCGATTAAAGCTTTTTTAATAACATTTTCAAACTTACGCCATTCTTTATAAACAAAAACTAATTGCAACTCTCTTGCTTCCCAATATTCTTTTCCAAGTTCATCTATATGTTTTATATCTTCAAATATATAATGATTAATTTCTAAATTATTCATTATATATCACTCCTTCATTAGTTATATTGCTAATAACACATCAATTTCCTTTTTATTTCATAAAAAAAGTAAAATAGTTTATTTATTTTACTTTTAGAAAATTTACACTCCGGTTTTTAAATGTTTCTTACGTAGGATAGTCTTACGGATAAAGTCTATCGGTATAACAGTAAATGCCATGATTAAAACAAAAGCAAATTCTGATGCATGAAGTCCATAAGTTCTAAATAAGTCTCCACCATGATAAATTAAATATATTTGAACACTAACGATAAATGCTATTACTACTATAAAAACTTTGTTTTTAGTAATGTTTCCTAAAATGTTTAATCTTTGACTTCTCGCGTTAAATGAATTAAAGATGCCAATAAAAATAAATAACGCAAAGTAAGCAGTCATTAAGTATATATTATCAGGTCCTGTTCTTATAAATGTTTTAATTATTGGTAATTTTAGAAATAAAATACATAAAATTGCTGAATATAAACCGGTAAAGAATATTTCCCCATACATATACGAATTCATAATTGGTTCATTTTTAGCTTTTGGTGGTTCTTTCATATATTCTTTTAATGGTGGTTCAAAGGAAAATGCTAAACCAGCAAAAGTATCCATAATCATATTTAACCATAGCATTTGAATTATTGTTATAGGTGTATCTATCCCAATAAATGGTCCAACAATTGATAAAACTAAAGCACACATATTAACTGTTAATTGATAGATAATAAATTTACGAATACTTTTAAAAATAGTTCTTCCATAAAGGATAGCTTTACTTATAGATAAAATGTTATTATCTAGAATGATTATATCAGCAGCTTCTTTGGCAACCTCTGTTCCACTTCCCATAGCAAAACCAACATCAGCTTTTTTTAATGCCGGAGCATCATTTACGCCGTCTCCTGTCATTCCGACAATTAATTCCATATCTTCAAGTATCTTAACTAATCTAGATTTATCACTAGGTAAAGCTCTAGCAATAACTTTGATATGCATAATTATTTTTTTGATTTCCTCATCAGATAAGTTATTTAAATCATTACTTGTTAAAACTAAATCATTAGCATCATCAATTAGCCCTACTTCCGCAGCAATATTTTTGGCAGTATCTAGAGCATCTCCTGTAATCATAATGGTATGAATTCCGGCGCTTTTAATTAATGATATTCCTTCTTTGGCTTCTTTTCTTAATTCGTCTTTTATACAAACAATTCCTAAAATTGTACAACCACTTAATTTATCACTTGTATCATTATAAGCGAGTAATATTACTCTGTTTCCTTTTTTGGTTAAATCTTTTATTTTATTTTCAATATTATCTTTTTTTAATAAAACATTTTTTTTACCAAATTTATCAACACAATATCTAGCTGCCGGCAATATAACTTCAGTAGCACCTTTAAAATAAGTAAAACCATTACTTTTGGCAATTGTAACGGCACTATACTTTTTGGAACTATCAAATAAAATTTTGTTAATAACTCCAAAATTATTTACTTTGGCGTCTTTAACGTAATTAAGTAAAGCTTGGTCAGTCATATTACCACCGATAATCTTTTCTCCCGTTACTTTACTTTCATTATTATAATAAAGATTTTCTATTACTAATTCGTGATAAGTTTTAAATCTTTCTAAAGCTTTGATTGAATTAAATAAAGTTAGATCTGGACTATAAATAGCAGATACTTCTAACTCTCCTTTAGTTAATGTTCCTGTCTTATCGGTAAGTAAAACATTTAAACTTCCGGCGGTTTCAATTCCAACTAATTTTCTAACCAAAACATTATCTTTTAACATCCTTTTCATATTACTTGATAATACTAAAGTTATCATCATTGGAAGTCCTTCTGGTACTGCAACTACAATGATTGTGACACTTAATGTTAACGCATATAATAAATAACTAGACATCATTTGAAAATTTGTTATTGTTGATAAAATTAATTCTTTATCAAAATTATTTTTAATAAAAATTACTGCAAAAAGATATGATAGAGTAACCAAACCAGCCCCGATATAACCTATTTTACTAATAACATTAGCTAGTCCTCTTAAACGTAATTTTAAAGGACTTGTTGGATTTTTTTCTTGTAGTTCTTTAGCTAACTTTCCGTAAATAGTTTTATCCCCTACACTTGTCACAATCATTGTTGCCTCACCACTATAAACAACAGCTCCACGATATATTTTATTTGCTTCTGTTGGAGGATTTAGTTTATTTAACACGCTAAATTTTTTAGCTTCTTTTTTTTCACCATTTAATGAACTTTCATCAACCGATAAATTTCCTTTAAACAGATATCCGTCAGCTGGTATTTTATCTCCACTTTGTAAACTAACGTAATCACCTACTACTATTTCTTCTATAGGTATTTCTTTTAATTTGTTTTGACGCCACACTTTAGCTTTTATTTTAGAAGCTTCTTCTTGTAATTTTTCAAATGCCGCTTCACTTCCATATTCAGAAATTGAAGAAATAAACGACGCTAAAAAGACAGCTATTAGTATTCCAATTGTTTCATATATATCAAAATCTTTAAAAAGAAATAACACTTTAATGGCTAAAGCAATTAATAAGATTCTAATAATTGGATCAGCAAGTGATTCATATAATAGCTTTAAAAAACTATTTTTTTTAGTTTGAGTAATACTATTTGTACCATTTTCTTTACGGCTTTTTAATACTTGTTCATTATTTAATCCGTTCATTATAGGCTTGTCCTCCCACAATAACTATATGAACTAATAATGATTTAATGACTAGTTTTATAATTTAAAAAATTTATAACTAAATCGACTAAAATATCTTTTTCTTTAGGATCAGATTGAGCGATTAACAATGTAATGCCAACTAACGCATTATTATCAATAACTTGATTTCCATTTAAATAAAGTAAATTATAGAAGTTTAAGAAGTAGATAAATAATGTTGCCGCAATTCTTTTATTCCCATCAATAAATACATGGTTTTTCGTAATTAAATATAAAAGATTAGCCGCTTTTTCTTCAATGGACGGATATACATCCTTGCCATCAAATGATTGATATATAGCTCCTAATATTGATTTTAAACCTTCATTCCTTTCAAGAGCAAATAATTTACTCTTTTCATCAAATTTTAAACTCCTAATAACATTTAAACAATCTTCATAAGTTATTTTGTTATAAGAAATATTTCCTTTGGGTTTAGAAAGTCTTTGATGATCATAATCATCCAGAAGATTAAAAGCTTTTGAATAATTATTTATAACTCTGATTATCTCTTGAGATTCAGAATTCTCCAAATTTTGATCAATTCTACTAGCAATATCAATTAGCTTAATAGTTTTTTCGAGATATTCTAATCTTTTATTATTAATAGCGTGTCCTTTAATTAAATAATCTTTTAGAATCTTATTTGCCCATTTTCTAAAAATTATTCCATTTTTTGATTTAACGCGATAACCTACACTTATTATCATGTCCAAATTATAATAATCAACATTATAAACTTTACCATCTCGAGCAGTTGTTGCAAATTTTGCAATAACTGAATTTGATAATTCTTCTGCCAATATATTTTTAATGTGCCTAAATATAACCGATTTATTTCGATTAAATAATTGAATCATCTGATCTAAAGATAGCCACACAGTTTCATCTTGAAGATTTACTTCTAATTTTATATCTTGATCTTCAAACAAGATAATTTCATTTTTCATTTTTGATTTTCCCTTTCTGCCTTATCCATGCAAAAATCAAAAAAATATTTTTAATAACCTTCCATATTAATTATACCATGCGTCTATTTTTACGCCAATGTTTATTTAAAGTAAATTATCCAAAAATAGAATTTTCTTCTAAATTTATAATTATCTATTTATAAATAATCTTATACGTTTTATTCATTGGATCAAAAAAGAAAAAATTATCTAAAGGATTAAATGTTAAGTAAGCATTTAGTATTAAAATTAAAATAATTATTATAATTGATATGTCATTAACATTTTTTGAATTTATATTAATTAATGATGTAATAAATTCTCCAAATACAATTGATAAGAATAATAGTATTAAAGTAAAAACTAAGTTTTCATTGTAATTTAAATAAATTGGTATATAAATAATTAAAAAGAATATAATGCAACTTAAACTAGAAATTAAACATTCAATAGTTATGTTTTCTTCTTTATATTTAAATATTTTTCTAATTAAGTAAAAAATTACATAACAAGTAAATATCATTTTCATATGCTGAAATATGCTTTCATTTACTGGAAAGAATAAAGCGGTAAAATTATTTGGAAAATAACCAAAAAGAAAATGAGCTGGAAAATTTAAAAGATATATTATGACACTTCTAATTAAAATTTTAACAATATTTTTCATATTAAATTTTACTATTCTTTAGATAATGATATGACTGGTTCTTTTTTAGAAGCAATAAATGCCGGAATCAAACTACTTATTAGAGTTAGGATTATACTAGTAACTAATACTGAAACACAAATATTAAAGTTAATTTGAGCTATATTACTTATTTCTAAGTATTGATATAGTAATTTGTTTATGTAATCAATAAGAAGATAACTGATTACTATAGCGATAATCCCGGAAGTTAGACCAATTAAAAATCCTTCGGCCAAAAATATTTTTCTAATGTCTTTTGATCGTGCCCCTAAACTTCTTAAGATGCCGATTTCTTTTGTTCTTTCTAATACAGAAATATAAATTACTATGCTTATCATTAAAATAGATACAATTAGTGATATACATGAAAATAATATTAAAATAATTGTTAAAATGTTAATAAGTTCTTTAGTCGTATCTGTAAGATCTTTAGCATAATCCGAGAAAATTATTTCTTTGTTTTCTGAAAGATAATTTATTATATTTTCTTTTCCTTTAAAATCTTTAGGATATAAGTAAATAATTTGAGGCATTATATTTTTATTGAGGGTTTTATCTAAACTATCCAAATAAACAAAATTATCTTTATCATAATTAAATTGCATAGCTCCTATAACACTTTCATCTTTTATGATACCTATTCCAACTATTGTTAGTTTTGTATCTTTGTTCTTATTTTTTAATAATATCTTTTGATTAATTATTTTTTGTGAATCAATCTTATTTTTATTTAAAGAGAATGCATCTACTAAGCTCCTAGATATTTCTTTATTTTCATTTACTAATAGCAACGCTTCATTATCATCTTTAGGATAACAACCAGTCAATAAATTAAATTCGGAAGAAAAATAATCTTTGTTAATGCTAAACATATTTATATTAATTGAAGACAAAGATTTTTTATTAATTTTTATCTCATAATCTATAGCATATTGATAGCTAACAGATGATATAAAGTTATTATTAAGATTAGCAATAAAATCCAAATAAGAGTTGGTAAATTTGTTTTCATGGTATTTATTAGCAATAGTTTCACTTACTATTAAATCTTTACTGGAATTTTTTAATTTGTTGTTGTTAATAGTCTGATTAACTACGCCATTTTGAATAACTATAGGAAAATTAGCCATAGCTTGCTTTTCAAAATCTTTAATTTGTTTATTAAAGCCACTTGATATCGCTAAAATTATAACAATACCAATTAAACCAATTGATGCTGCCAAAGCAGTTAGAAAAAAGCGAAATTTTTTAGATAGAAGATTTTTTAAAGAAAGTTTTATAGCAGTTATAAATGATAATTTAGTTTTTTTTAAGTTAATTTTTGTATTTATATTATTCTTTTCTAGTTGTGGTTTATTAATGATTTTACCATCTTGCATTCTAATGATATGATTAGTATATTTTAAAGCTAATTTTTCATTATGAGTTACCATTATGACTAACTTTTCTTTGGATATTTCTAAAAAAAGGTTCATTATCTCTAAACTTGTCTTAGAATCAAGAGCTCCGGTCGGTTCATCAGCCAGGATAATTGGTGGATCATTTACCAATGCTCTAGCGATAGCTACTCTTTGTTTTTCGCCACCTGATAATTGATATGGATAGGCTTTTTTTTTGGATAATAATCCTACTTCATTTAAAACTTTTAATGATTTCTTAGTATAATCAAATTTGTTGGATAATTTAAGTTTTAAGTTGATATTATCCATAACTGATAAATGATTTATTAAATGGTAATTTTGAAAAACAAACCCAATCATATTATTGCGATAGCTATCCCACTCTTTTTCTTTAAAATTTTTAGTATTTTTATTCGCTAATATTATATTTCCACAACTCGGCTTAGTTAATCCCCCAATAATATTTAACAAAGTTGTTTTACCACAGCCACTATGACCTAAAATTGCTATAAAGCCTTTTTTGGGAAATTTGATGTTTATATTTTTTAAGGCTATTGTTTCTTTATAATATTTTGAAATGTTTTTTAGTTCAATCATGTTTTTTCCTTTTCTAATCATAAAAGAAAAAGAAGTATGCACTTCTTATTATCTATATGGAATATATCCACCATATGAATTATAATAATATGGATATGGTGCATATCCTGCATTATAGTAAGGAGCTACATTATAAATTGGTCTTGGTCTAGTTAATCCAACTGCTGCTCCACCTACTAAAGCACCTGTTAAAAACGGAAAAATTATACGATCTCCATCTTTATAATAAGTATTATAATACATACAAAAATCCCCCTTTTTGTTGTATTTTATGCATAGCTCTTTTCATATGACTAAGCAAATATACCATACTTATATTTAAAAATAAAATTGCTAAAATTAATGTTCTGTACTATGTTTTTTCCTAAAATTTATTTATTGTTATACAATTTTATAAAATTAATATTTTTGAAGATTTAATAAATTAATTTTAAGCATATTTAAAATTTTTATATTGCTTGTTAAAGAATTCACTTTGTGTTATATTAAATATGTCAAGAAAACTTGAATATAATAAAAAAGGATATATCTAATTTTGCAAGGTTAGGTACACTCCTAAAATTGGGTGTGCACACTAAAACTCAAGCTTTGAGCGTTAGTGTGTTTTTTTATTTAAATAGTATTATAAATACTAATATAAATAGGAGGATAATTATAATAAATTGAGAAAATTCTCTTTTTGTCATAAAACCTCACCTCCTTTACGTATATGTAACGGAGTGCACCTAACGCCATTAAATATATCCAAAGTCATTAAATATTTTATTAATTATATAAGCAAACCACAAAAAAAGAAGTTTAGATAATAGTTACGAAGTTAAAAATTTATTGGTGTTAACAAATTTATATCTTTTCGAAAAAAAGAATTACTATCTAAGCAAATATCGCTAAATAGTAATTCTTTTTTCCTTTTTTTATTATTATAACTTTTTCATCAATTGCCATACTTTTTGAGATAACTAAATCAACATTAGTTACTTTTTTATTATTTATGCTTATAGCATTTCCTGTTATCATTTCTCTAGCTTCTCTTTTACTAGAACAGATTCCATTATTAACTAATACATCAATAATATTTTCTTCATTAGTCAAAGTTACTTGTTTAACATCTTTAAAATTAGCAATAATGTCATTAGCACTTAAGTTAACAATGTCTTCTGTAAATAATGCTTCACTAATTTTTAAAGCCTTTTCATATTCTTTATGACCATGTAAGAATGTAATTACTTCTTCTGCTAGTTTTTTATGAGCACGACGTTTTTCTGGAGCTACATTATGTTCTTTTTCAATTTCTTCAATCTCTTCTTTGCTTAAGAAAGTTAATTTTTTTAGATAATCAATTACCATACTATCTTCAACATTTATGAAAAATTGAAACATTTCATAACTAGAAGTTTTATTAAGATCTAACCAGATGGCATTACCTTCAGTTTTACCAAATTTCGTACCATCAGACTTTGTTATTAACGGCATGGTAAATCCATAAGCTTCTTTACCAATTTTTTTTCTAATTAATTCAATACCAGCAGTAATGTTTCCCCATTGATCTTGACCAGCCACTTGCATAGTACAATTACGCGTTTCATATAAATGTAAGAAATCTAATGCTTGCATTATCATATAAGAAAATTCAGTATAAGTAATCCCTAATTCTAATCTTCTTCTAACGATATCTTTATTTAACATATAAGAAATATTAAAATATTTTCCGTAATCTCTTAAAAAGTCAATAAAATTGATATCTTTACACCAATCATAGTTGTTTACTACTTCAAATCCAAAAATCTTTTTGGCTTGATTAGTTAAGCATTCAACATTATGAGCAACTGCTTCTTTAGTAATCATGGCTCTTTCTGCAGTTGGCTTTGGATCTCCAATTTGTCCAGTAGCTCCTCCTACTAACAATATTGGATTATGACCAGCTTTTTTTAATCTTGTTGCAATTAAGAAAGATGAGAAGTGTCCAATGTGCATTGAATCTCCAGTTGGATCTGTTCCAATGTAAAATGTCATTCCTCCATTATTTAATTTTTCAATTAATGCCGGATCAGAAAAATCTTTTATTAACCCTCTCCATAATAATTCATCATATATTTTCATAAATACCCTCCTATAATATATCTTTTAATTCATATATATTTTTTATTGTTTTTTCATTTGGTTCTTCTTGTTTTGTTAACCAAATGGCATCCATCCCTAATTTTTTAGGGGTTTCATAATCCAATTTTTTATTATCACCAATCATTAAGCATTCTTCAAATTTAGTACCATTAGCAGCCATAAAATAAGCTTCTTTATTCGGTTTGCTATGAAGATCAGCACCATATACTTCTTTAAAATATTTCGCTATTTCATATTTTTCCAATCTTTTATATTGTGATTCATAAAAGAAATTAGTTAAAACTACAAGTTCATATTTACTAGCTAAATATTCCAAAGTTTTGATTAGTTTTTCATCTTTACTAACTGGTACACAATCCCCAACCCATTCTTTAATTAATAAGAGTATTTCATCGGTAATAGTTATACCTGATAATTCACTAACTAATTTTTTAAAATTTTCATCATTATAATTTTGGCAATTATTTTCATATTCATCGATACTATCAGCAATATGAACTAATTGTTGTAAATCTAAACTAATGTTGTGATTTTTAACTAGTTCAACAAAATTCATGTAATACTCTTTTGTCCAAGGAATAAGAGTATCATCTAAATCAAATATTATTCTCTTTATCATTCTGCCTCCTAAAATAAAAAATTCATAAACAAAGGACGAGTTTATACCCGCGGTACCACCTTTATTTATGAATTATCATACACTTTATGTTATAACGTTACAAACGTTTTGACTCCAGAGTCGTAAATTCCTTCATTGCCAAATATAGCTTAATTATACTATTAAAACTTATTTAATTCAAGTTTATTCTTCTATTTTAGCTGCAGCTTCTTTTAATAGTTTTGCTGCTTGTTTTTTTACAGATTTAGCTGCTTCTTCTACTACTGGAGTTGCTTTTTCTTTGGCTAGTCTTGCTAATTCTTCTGCTTTTTTACTAATTTCCTTAGCTTTTTTCTTAATCACTTCGACAACCTTTTCTTTATCTAAATCTGCTAATTCATTTTGAAGTTCTTTTACTTTTAGTTCTATATTTTCTTTTACTTCCTCAATATCGATATCTTTGGCCTTATTTAAAAGTTCATCTAATTTAGCTTTTAATTCTTTTCTTGTTTGTTCACCTTTTTTTGGGGCAAATAGCATTCCTATACCTACACCTAAACCAGCACCCACTAAAAACTTTCCAATTCCACCTTTTTTACTCATCTTCGTATTCCTCCTCGTTTTGATTTTTCTTTTTTTTGAATAGTCTCTTGGCAAAAAAGTCGCTAATAAAACTGACAAATTTGTCAGATAAAGATGCAATTTTGTCTGTAGTAAAGTCAATAAGGGAAAAAAAACCATTAAAAGATTCTACTTTTTCTGTTACATCATCAACTACTTTTTCTACCTTATCTATAGTATTAATCGCTTTTATACCAATTATTATACCAACTATTAAAATTACTATCAAAAGTATATAAATGATTATAGGTAAAAACGTTAACCAAAATTCCATTAATCTTCAACCTCCTTTTTATCATCGTACATTGAATCAATTAACTCAAATAAGTCTTGTTCCAAAGTATCATCATCACTAGGTTCTTTTATTTTATCATCTAAAATTAAATCATCATCTTCATCAATTTTGTCTAATTCATCTTCGATTTCTTTAATATTATTTTCTAGTTCTAAGTCTTCATCAACAATAATAGTTTCTTCAGCACTTTCTTCTAATAGTTCGTCTAAAGATTTTTCTTTTATCTCAGGTATTTCTAACTCATAAGATTTTTTTAATTCAATTTCTTCAGGTTGTTCTATAGTTTCTTTAATAGCATCTTCTAAAGATCCAAAAGCTTTTTTTCTTACAACATCAACATCTAAACGACTCTGTCTTTTTATAGAATCTTCTTTTACTTTTGGCATTATATCATCTGGATGATAATCTTTGTCCAAAATACCATAAACTGGTGATATTATTGGTGATGGCTTAAACTTTTTCTTTTCATTATTTCTTATATCACGTTCTTTTTCAAAAATTCGATATTCATGTTTAACCACTTCCGGTCTTTTCTTTCTCTCTTCTGTATATTCCCTAACCATTTTAGGTTTTGGTTTGGGCTTTGGTAGAGTATTTTCAAATTCATCTTCATCAAAAGCTGGAAAATTAAAAGTGTTTTCTGATTTGAATAATTCTCGTTCACTTAATTCATCTTGCTTTGTAATCGTTTGTTTTACTTGTTCCAATTTTTCTTCAGCATCAACTACTGGAGTTGGAGTAACTATTTTCTCTTCTTTTACTGGAGTTACTGGAACTTCTATTTCTTCTTCCTCAAAAAGAATATTTTTAATTTTACTAATAAAACCCATAATAGTGCACCTTCCTAGTTTATTAAGTCTGTATCAGGAATATAATTATCTTCTACATCATTATCCTTTAAGTTTTCATCATATTTTAAAACATTACCATCATTAGATATTGTTGAAAATATATCGTATTCTTCTTCTTTAAAATTCATAACATCTTCATCCATTAAACTTGCTATGACATTTTCATTATACGCAATAGAAGATAAAATTGTTATTGCATAACTTATACTTTCATTTATATTATCTTTATCTACTATCACTTCTATTTTAGCATAATTATACATAATTTCAATTAAATATTTGTCGTTTTCAAAATTATTTATTTCTAAATATCCTTTTTTTCCGGTATTTTCATACACTTGAGAATATTGTGCTTCATTATTTTTTTGATAAGTAAAAGCACCTTTATTATAAAAACTAATTCTATCAACATATAAATACATATAATATTCATTGTTAGTAAATATGTCATTCACATCAGTGTTATTAATTAACTTTAATCCTTTAGGAAGGTAATAGTTATACCCTTTTCGGTAAATATTTACATAATTGTATTTATTATCCAAACCATTTGCTATTATACCATCGTAACTTAAATCTTTTATGTCACTACAACCAGTAAGAATAAACAAAGAAATTAATAATAAAGCTAGTTTTTTCATACTGCCTCCTATAATTATATATTATAACAGAAACATATTTAATATTTCAACTTCATATTTATTTCTTATAGGCCTTTAAATAGTTAATTTTAAAGCCTTTTTGACTAAATTTATCCTCATATTCGGTCCTAATATTAGGAATTTCACTATTATGTAAATCTAAAGAAACATCTTTAAAAAGATACCCATAATTTGATAAATATACTAGACTATCCGCAAATAAATCTATATTGTCCGTTTTTTGAATTATTTTCTTTTCATCTTTAAATATTAAGTCGTATACTTTCAGAAAATCTTCATGAGTAAGTCTTCTTTTATGATGACGTTTTTTAGGCCATGGATCTGAAAAATTCAAATAAATAGTATCAATTTCATGATCAAAAATTTCTGCTAATTTTAAAGCATCATAACTAATTAAATATAAATTAGGTAATTTATTAGGCATTTTAGCAATAGCTTTAGCAATTACACTATCAAATTTTTCTAATCCAATAAAGTTTATATGAGGATTATTTGAAGCCATCTCATAAATAAATTTTCCCTTTCCCATTCCTATTTCTAAATGAATTGGATTATCATTTTTAAACAATTTTTTAAACTTTCCTTTATACTCGCTCGGATTTTTAATTAAGAATTCACATTTATTAACAATCTCATTTTTATTTTTAATATTTCTAATACGCATTTATATCACTACTTTCTAATCTTTTACATATAATAGGAAGTAAGGAGGAATACCTATGAAAAAAGATCGAAATACATTTTTTCAAGAAGCTCAAATGAGTTCAGCTAGTTATTTTCCTAACCCTAATATGAATATGATGAGTGCCAATAGTCCAACTGTAGCAAGCCAAGCTAGTCAAAGCTATTATTCAGGTCCTGGAGTTTATCCAAATAATATGATGCCTAGCGGAAATTATGCTCTTAATGATTTAGAAAGTCGCTTAGCTAAAATGGACCGCCAAATCAACCGGTTAGAAACAAGAGTTAATAAGCTGGAAAATCAAGCAACATGTCAAATAGATAATTATGATAACCAAACCAATATGTATATGGTATAACTTACTTTTTAAGTAAGTTTTTTTATGAATAAATAATCATTGCACTGAAACAATATAATTGCTCTTCTCCACAAGTGCTAATAGCAACATTGTATTTAATATCAATTATATCAGCTACAATTGTTTCTAAGAAAGCATTAATAGCTTGTTCTAAATCTTTTTCATGACTCTCATCAAATATTTTAACTTTCATCTTATCACCCTTATAATTATAACATTTTATAAAGGTCGTAATTTGACAAATTAACATCCATATTATATAATAAATCGCACTAAAAAAAAAGAGGGGTTATTATGTCAATACCATTAAATTATGTAAAAAAGAACGCTCATAGATATAAACGAACAAATAATAGTATTTTATATAAAAAAGATGATCAACTTTATAAAGTTTTTCAAAAAATCAATTTTAAAGATGCTGCATCTAAACAAATCGAATATAATCATATGCTTAGAAATGAAGTTAGTCCAACTATTGTTTTACCTACTGATATTATAAGGGAAACAGATGATTATTATGACTATAGTGTTGCAGGGTACAAACAACCATATATTCCATCTTATACTTTTCAAGCTTGCTTAAAGAAAAATATTCTGTTAGATAAAAAAGAGCTTATTGTCAATAGTTTATTTAAAAGTTTGGAAGAAATAAATCAATACTTAGTGGTTGGAGATATTAATTTAGAAAATCTTCTTTTCCCTAAAGATAAAAATGATAACGATGGATATATGATAGATTTAGACTTTTTTAAAAGATTAAATAGTAATATAATCATACGTAGTAATTATAATATTCGTGGGCAATATAGTCTTATTGCTGATTATGACACTAACACTGATATAATAAAAATGTTTATATCTACTTTATCCTTCTTTTATAAATATAATTTTGAAGAACTTGTTTTAGAACCTCAATTTCCTACTTTAGATATTATTTTAAGAAATCTCAGATAAAATTGGATGTGAAATTTATGAAACTAGATGGAAATACAGTTGATTTTTTTACTACCACTTTTTCGGCGGATTTATATAGAAAAAATGAATATATTTACAAAGTTTTAAAAAATTCTTTTGTAGGATCAAATCACGTTATACGTCAGATTAAGTATAATTATAAAATATCCAGTGAAATAAGTAGACAGCTTGTTTTACCAAATAAACTTTTAGCAGATAATATTTATAGAATGGATTTTATAGAAGGATATAATATTGATACTTGCTTTAAAAGTAAAAACATTTCCTTAGAGAAAAGGATTGCAATAATAAATAGTTTATTTAGAACTTTACAAGAAGCTCATCAATTTTTAATAGTCGGAGATGTTGCTGCGAGAAATTGTATGATTCCCAAAGATATTAATGATAAAAATATTTATTTGATTGATTTTGATTTTGCGGCACCAATAAACGCTGGTTATGAAGCATTATCACCATATGATATTGTTTCTGAAAGAGGAATAATTATTTCAAGTAATTGTAATAGCGATATTGTCAAACTATTTATTGTTAGTCTAAATCTTTTATATCAATATGATTTTGAAAAGAAATTTATAAGGCACCCAAAGTTAAAACTGGTTAGAGAATTTTTAAGAGAAAATGTTCAAAATAATGGATATCTTTTAGAATATTTTAACTATATAAGTGGTGGGATTGAAAATAATCATCCATTTGAATATTTACACCTTCCTGATTCTAGGGCATTTAGAAATGAAATTGAAAAAGGCGTGAAAAGGATTCGTAATTTATAAAAATATCTAAATTTAATTAGATATTTTTTAATGATGCTAAAATAAGTTCTGATGATGTTTTAATAAAGTTGTTTATATTATCTATATTAAAAACAAAGGTTTTGGGTCTATTAATATTTTCATTTATAATTTTAATTTGTTCTAAAAGTAATGATATTCTATCTAAAGGAATTTCATTAATTATACTAGATATCTCAACATTATTTAGTTCATTTAAATTCAATTTATACTTATCAACTAACTTTTCATTTAAGTTGGTATAATCATTATATATGTATAACCTAGCCATTTCACCATTTAATTTTACAATAGTACCATCTAATTTTTTTATTTTATCATTATTATCAATTTCTGTTATAAAATACTTAAACCATAAATAATCTGTATAAAGATGGATATAATATCCTAATACAAAATCATCATCTAAATAATTCTTATATTTAGCTAAGAATTTATTTAAATCTACTTTATTATTATCATCTAAAAAATGTGAATACTTTTTTGTTTCACCTACTAATTTAGAAAGATCAGGTGCTATGCTGCCTAACAACAATTTTGATTCATCTTTTTTTAAATTTTTATTCATTTCTTTGGCCACGGCCATGTGAATTATGGATGATGCCATCTTATTACCTTCTTTTTATTTTAGTATACATTAAAGCAAAAAAATAACACCTTTATAAGATGTTATTTTACAACTATATTAACAATTTTATTTTTGACTACAATAACTTTAATAATTTGTAATCCCTCTGTGTGTTTTTTAACATTTTCTTCTGCTAAAGCTTTTTCTTTAACACTATCTTCAGCTTCATCTAATTCAATGTTGATGCTTCCTCTTAATTTACCATTAACTTGTACTCCAATAGTAATTTCTTTATCAATTGTTTTAGCTTCATCATATTCTGGCCAAGTACTTTCACAAATTGGTTTAAACCCTAATTGTTCATTTAATTCTTCAGTAACATGTGGAGCAATTGGATTTAATAATGTTAATAATAATTCATAATCTTTTTTAGAAATACTTTGAGCATCTTCATATGCATTAGTTAAAATCATTAAAGCGGACACAGCTGTATTGTAAGCCATGGTTTGTAAATCATTAGTGACTTTCTTGATTGTTTTATGTTGAATTGATTCTAAAGAACTCGTAAATTCATCGCTATCATTCAATTTGCTTTGTAATCTAACTACCTTATCTAAGAAACGTTTACATCCTTTTAATGAATCGGTACTCCAAGGAGCATCCGATGTATAATCACCCATGAACATTTCATAAATTCTTAGGGTATCTGCTCCATACTCGTTAACGATATCATCTGGATTAATAACATTTCCTTTCGATTTACTCATTTTTTCATTATTTGAACCTAAAACCATTCCGTGAGAAACTCTAGTCCAAATCATTTCTTTATTAGGAACTAATCCAATGTTGTATAAAAATTGAACCCAGAAACGGGCATATAACAAATGTCTTGCTGTATGTTCCATTCCACCATTATACCAATCTACTCTATTCCAATATTTCATGGCATCCATAGAAGCAAATTCTTTATCATTACATGCATCCATAAATCTTAAGAAATACCAGGAAGATCCAGCCCAGTTTGGCATTGTATCGGTTTCTCTTTTAGCTGCGCCATGACATTTTGGGCAAGTAGTATTTACCCAATCAGTTATTTTGGCAAGTGGACTTTCGCCATTATCAGTTGGTTCATATTCTGCAACATCAGGTAATAGTAATGGTAAATCTTTTTCATCCATTGGAACCCATCCACATTTTTCACAATAAATCATTGGAATTGGTTCTCCCCAGAATCTTTGTCTTGAGAATATCCAATCACGCATTTTATAATTATTAACTTCTCTAGCAATACCTAAATCCACTAGTTTTTTAGTTATAGCAGGTTTAGCTTCTTCAACTGTTAGTCCATCAAACTCAGCTGAATTCATTAACTTACAACCTTTTCCTAAATAATCATGTTTTTCAAAGGCTTTTTCTTCTACTGATGCTCCGTCAATTACTTGAATCATTTCTAAGTTATGTTCAGTTGCATATTCAAAGTCTCTTTGGTCATGAGTTGGAACAGCCATAACTGCTCCAGTCCCGTAATCTCCTAAAACAAAGTCTCCTAAGAAAATTGGTACTTCTTTACCATTAATAGGATTAATTGCTTTGATTCCTTTAATTTTAACACCAGTTTTTCCTTTATTTAATTCAGTACGGTCCATATTAGATTTTTTAGCAGTTTCTTTAATATAGTTTTCTACTTCTTCTTTATTTTCTACACGAGGCATTAATTCTTTAATTAATTTACCATCTGGAGCAATTACAAAGAATGTAATTCCATAAACAGTTTCGATACAAGTTGTAAAGACAGAAAATTTTCCGCCACCAACAATATCAACATCTAATTCAACACCAGTTGATTTTCCAATCCAATTTATTTGACCAAGCTTTACTCTTTCGGCAAAGTTAGTATCATCTAAGCCAGTTAATAAATCCTCGGCATATTCACTCATTTTTAACATCCATTGAGATTTTTCCTTTTGAACTACACTGTCTCCACAACGTTCACAAACTCCACCTGCGGCATCTTCGTTAGATAAAACACTTTTACAAGTAGGACACCAGTTAACAGGAATAGTAGCTTTGTAAGCCATATTATGTTTATAAAATTGTAAGAATTGCCATTGTGTCCATTTATAATATTCTGGATCTGTTGTGGAAAATTCTCTACTCCAATCAAAAGAGAATCCTAATGATTTCATTTGCCCTTTAAACGTTTTAATATTTTCTTTAACAGCATCTTTAGGATGTATATGATTTTTAATAGCATACTGTTCAGCAGGAGATCCAAAAGCATCCCATCCCATAGGATATAAAACATTATATCCTTGCATTCTTTTCATTCTAGCTAAAGCATCCTGTGCTGTATAACTTCTTACATGTCCAACATGTAGTCCTGATCCTGATGGATAAGGAAATTCTACTAATATGTAATATGGTTTTTTATCTCCATTAGTTTTAGCTTCAAATACTTTCGTATTATCCCAAAAATCTTGCCATTTCTTTTCAATATTTTTAAAATCCATTTTAATTACCTCTTTTCCTTTCAACATTTAATAAGTATCTTCCATATATTTCATAAATAGCATAAATAAGAGCAGTTAGCAAAGCAAATCCTATTAGTAATTTAAAAATTGTTCCTAAGGGAATTAGTTCTATAATAAAAGTTACAAAAGTTATAATAAAACCATTTAATAAAGGAAGCATAATTTTTAAACTATTATAATTTAACATATCTCGATCTAGCTTAAATTTATTAACCAAATATTCTACCTCACCAATTTTACGCGGTTCCTTTTCTTTGCTGCTTTTTCTTCCTCTTTTTTTCTTTTTTCCTAACTTTTCATCAATAGCCGGTTTAGTAAGAAAAAAGTAATGAAGAATAAAAACAACTAAGTAAATTGATAAAAACGATAAAATATAATAAGTAGTATTATTCATATAAAAACCTCTTTCTAAATAAAAAACATTCCTCCCAAAGGACGAATGTTTTCGTGGTACCACCTTATTTTTTTCTCTGTAATCTGTTAAGGAAGATTAGCCCAATACAATCAAAAAGCAAGTTCATCAATTTCTTTTCTTAGTTTACACCAACCACTAAGTCTCTAGAAAAAGAAGATTTGATTACTACTCTTTTCTCATCTGCTTAAAACTATTATACATAAATGTCTTTTTAAAATCAAATTAAATTTCCGAAATATACTCTAATAGTTTTAAAAACATTCGAATAAATCTTTTTTCTAAACCTATATTAGCTAGTTTTCTAATAGCAATACGTTTTTTTCGAACTTCTTCTTTACTAAAGAAAATAACTGCTATCTTTTCTTTTAACTTTGTATCTATCTTCAAATCACTAATAATAAAATTTACATCTTCATTTATTATTCTTGCTGCTTCTATTTCTATGTTTTTTCCTCGACAATTTATAGTCATCGGTTCTGTTGTATCTACATTTTTCACTTCTACAATAAAATCGTTATCTTCTTCATAACTCACAAAATCCAGTTTATTTTTTAAATTTTTAGAATAAACATCTACATTTTCAGCTTCTTTGGTATTTCTAAAGCGGATTTTATAATCACGATGATGAGGAATTATGCCATTTTTTCCTTCAATAGGTCGAATAATAACATTAAAGTTATTTGGCAAATAATTATAATCTATTTCGGTAATCGTATAAAATCCTTCTTTATATAAATTACTTATTCCATCATCTTCATATAGTTTATATTTATTATTTTGTCCAGGAAATATATGAATCTCCATTGCACGTGGATTATTTGTAGCATTTAAATTTTCTTCCAAAATTGCTAATGGAATAATAGCTCCTGCTTTGGCAAATACTGGATAATCCTCATCTTTAAAAAATGTTATATAACGCTTATTTCCCAAAAATTTCTTACCTGATTTAAAATCATACCAAATACCTTTAGGAAGATAAAGTCTTTCTACAGATCTATTCATTGTTAGATCTTTAGGTTTAGTAATAGGAGCAATTAATAAGCTTTTTCCTAAGTAATATTCATCTTTATAAAGTGGTTCATCTATTATTTCAGGATAGTTGTAGTAAAGTGGTTGAACTAACGGTTGATATTCTTTATGATATCTATACGTTTCTGTATATAAATATGGTATTAAGCGATGACGTAAAGTACAATATTCCCTTACAATGTTATATGTATTATTATCCCAAAGCCATGGTTCTCTTTTATAATATAATCCTCTTCTAGCACTAAAGCGAAAAATTGGACTAAACGTTGCTAATTGAACATGTCGTGTATATAACTCACTATCTTCTATTCCATTTTTAAAACCACCTACATCATGGCTCCACCATGATACTCCAATATTAGATGAATTGGAATTTAAATATGGTAAAAAATTTAAAGTATCCCAATTAACAATTGTTTCTCCCGAATAACTAACGGGATAACGATGAGCTGCTACTAAAGCATTTCGAGTCAACATAATTCCTCTTTTTTCTTTATCTTGTTCCATTTCTTGGTGATGATAATAATTTAAAGCTCTTAAGCTTAAAATATCTTTTTTGTAATCTATCCAAAAGAAATCTACTCCAATTTGCTTTAATGGTTTAATTAGAAATTTGAAATATGAATCCATAAATTTTGGATCAAACGCATTGAAAGGAACAACCTTATTATCACTAATTCCTAGTGACGAAGCAAAGCTATTGTAATTTGCTTCATGTGGATAAACTCCTTCTTCCGGATCTATATTAATCCCTACTCTAATACCTCTTTGATGCATATAATTTATAAATTCAGTTGGGTTAGGAAATAATCCAGTATCAAATGTATATCCAGTTTTAAATTTGGAATAATCCTCGGTGTTTTTTAAATGCCAAAATTCGCTTAAAAGTAATGTTGACATTGGGATCTTATATCTATTAAACGCTTTAATTAAAGTTTTTATATTTTCAAAGGAATAAATTTTATCTCTATTCCACCATATTCCTAAAGCATATCTTGGAATCATTGGACTTTTCCCTGTTAAATTAAAATAATCTTTTAAGCACATTCCAAAATCTTTATTATATATAAATAAATAAGTATCTACTCTTCTATTTTTTGGCTTAAATAATGTTTTATCTTGCATAATTAAAAACGACTCAGAATCATCAACTGAAGCAAAACCATCTGTTGAAAAAAGTCCATTAATTAATTTTGTTTTATTTGGTTCATCAGCGTTAATTTCAGATGCACTAGCTTTAAAGTTTCTTGCTTCAGGATGATTAAAAAACCAAATCTTATCTGTATTTTTTAACACAACTTTTAAATTAGAGTCCGGAGCATATTTTGGACCTATATAGGGTTTGTCTTTTTGATATAGAAGAGCAAAATACTTTCCCTCTATTTCCAAGTACTTTTCATCTTCTTCATATTTTAAATTTACACTTGGAAATTCCCTATTAATAGCAAATTCTGTTGGTAAATCTAAAAATTCTCCGCCAATATTATATTCAAAACGAATTAATCTATCGGTTAAAATAGTAATACGATATGTTTTCCCTTGAAAAACATTTTGAGTTGTACTTTTGCTTTTTTTCTCGGACATGATTCCACCTTCTCTAGTATTCATAATAATGTTATCACAAAAGTCTTTTTATTACAATTGCTAGATTTTTAAAAATTATACGCTATAATAGTTAGCAGGTGATATTATGTTTAAATATTCTTTTGATAATAAAAGATATCATACATTAAATTATTTTTTTAAAAACAGATTTAATTCAAAAGTTTTTAAGGTTAGTTTAAATGCAGGATTTTCATGCCCAAATAAAAAGAATGGTAACGGATGTATATTTTGTAGCAAAGGTTCCGGAGACTTTGGCGGAGATAAAGAAAAAGATTTAGTAACTCAGTTTAATGAAGTAAAAGACAAAATTAGTAAAAAGTGGCCGAATAGTAAGTATATTGCCTATTTCCAAGCCAATTCTAATACTTATGCGCCATTAGAAGAATTAAAAGAAAAATATGAAACAGTAATTAATCTTCCTAATGTAGTTGGCCTTGCGATAGCTACGAGAAGTGATTGTTTGGAAGATGATGTTTTAGATTATTTAGCAGAACTTAATAAAAAAACTTTTTTAATGGTTGAATTAGGATTACAATCTATGCATGATAAGACTTTAAAACTGATCAATCGTGGTCATGACTTAAAAAACTTTGAAGAAGCTGTTAATAAGTTACAAGAAAGAAATATTTTTGTTACTATTCATATTATTAATGGCCTACCAGGTGAAAATAAACAAGATATGATTGAAACCGTAAAATATTTAAATAGTCTAAATATAAATTCCTTAAAAATTCATATGCTTAGTGTTTTAAAAGATACTCCATTAGAAAGATATTATGAACAAAATAAATTCCCTATATTATCCAAGGAAGAATATATTGATATTGTTTGTGAACAGTTACAATATTTAAATAAAGATATTGTTATTGGAAGGATTACGGGAGATCCTGATCCATTAAAGTTAGTTACTCCAAGTTGGCTCGTTAAAAAATTTTGTGTTTTGAATGATATTGATAAAGAAATGAAAGAATTAGATATTTATCAAGGTGATAAAATTAATAAATAGAGTTTATTTAACTACAAAATAAACCTGTACTTATTTAAAATATTTTATTTTTGATTCATATTAATGGCAAAAATAGAAATGTTGTAATTTGATCCTAAATAACCTAGTATATAATGCAAATGGATACATTTGAAATATTAGATGTTTTCCCTTTCAATAATCATTAGATTAAAGAAAGGTGGTGATAATTATGACTAAAAGATAATTCTCTCAATTTATTATAATTATACTATTATTCTTTATAATAATTACTTTATTATATAGATAATAAAAACATCTGATTTCAACATTAGTTGATTTCAGATGAATATCCAACAAGGGATTACATCTGATTCTCACAATCAAATGTATCCTTTTTTATTATATTCAAGTTGCCTTGACATATTTAATATATCATATAAATAATAATTTGACAATTAGTAAATCATAATGTTTTATAAGATTTTTTAATCAAACGCTATTAAATCAATTGCTTTTCTTAGTAAATGAGATAATATTCAACCAATTATATTTGAATGCTATTTAATAAATCATAAATGAAATCTAATTCTTTATTTATTACCGATTCCATATAATTTATAGTATGCTTTTTTGATAGATTAGGAAAAAATATTTTTTTCTTATTATTTATACAAGTTATCAATTTATTGTCTTTAATATGATATAACACTTTAGAATTTATCAATTTAGTTATATTGTCTATTTTAGCTATTAATTCATTATTTAAATAATCTTCTGATTCTTTTGTCCTATCAAAATAAATTTTATACTGGTTTTCTTTACTCTTAATATTTGTTATTGTTTTTTCATTAATTTTATTTTTTAAAACAAAACTATCATTTGTAATTGTATATTCGTAAGGAATGTTATTTAATAAATCAATTTTAATATATCTTCCATTAAATAAAATTGCAGTTTTATAACTTATGTCTTTACGACTTAAATCATAATATTTATATTTAAAAGATATTTTTACAAATGATTGTTTAAAATTTCTTTTATTATGTTTTAAACTCATTTTATAATCTGATTCATAATCTGGATAATGACAATTCTCAGATAAATATAAAACACTATCATCATTAATTTCATTATAAGAAAAACCATTCATGGCAATTTCTATATTTTTTTGCTCTAATAAATTTGTTAAAGTTTGCGAATATAATTTGTGAAATTCTTTAGCATTTTTTCCTGTAAGTACTGAATACAATACAAAAGCAAAAATTGCAATTAAAGGAATTATTGAGAAGACCTGATGATTAATGATTGCGATAAAGATAATTGGTAACATTATTATTACATCTATAACAATATATAATAATATCCTTTTCCTATAATGTTCAAGTTTATCTAAATTCATAATAACACCTAATTACATTTTAACAAACAGCTATTAATATTTCCATAAAAAAAGAAATCGTTTATCTAAACAATTTCCAATTACTATCTATTAACTGTTAACAAGTTAATTACAAAAAGCAAGAATAAACATACATTATAGTTTACGATATATTTACCAAATTCCCCAAATGCCACTAACATATCAGCTGCACATACTATCCAAGCTTCCCTACTTTTAGGCATTGATTCCTTAATAGATGCATTTTCCTTTAAATTAATTAGTGGACATATTTTTCTAGCAACGACATGATGAAACATATGTGTTCTAATAATACTTTCTTCTTCTTCATCAATATTGTAATAATATTTAGCATTTAATACACTTGTTTTAGGATGTTCTAAATATGAATTTTCCGGTTTTTCCGTACGTTCTCCATAGAAGAAATCATGTAATAATGCTGGCCTTACAATATGTTTGTAATCAAAGTTAAAGAATTTAGCTAATTTATAACTTAAATAAGAAACTCTTCGACAATGATCGTATTTATTTGTATTACCGTGATGACGGTCTTTTTTTAATAATTTAAAATTTTCATCATTTAACATGTCTTTGGCTAACTGAAGAAACTCTTCATCTTGACTATTTGTCATATTTCCTTTTCACCTCGAACCATTAAATTATATCATATATTGCACAAAAATGCAAATTTTCATCCTGAATTGACACTCTAAGAGAAATTAAACATTAGCCAATTAGGCTTAAATATCATTAAAATTCCGATTAATAGCATGATTATCGCACCGATTAAATGTGAGTATTTTGTATATTTTGTGGTTAATCCACTTACTTTAAAACTAATCATGGCTATAGTAAATATTATTAAATCATCTAACAAAAAGAACAAAATATAGACAATTAAGTATAATAAAGCTTTTATTCCTGTAATATTATTGATTGCTAAGATATTACTAAACACTACTGGAAGTCCTGCTGAACAAGCTAGTTCAACAATATTTACTGATATAGCTAAACCAACTACCCCGATAATTGATAAAAAAATACTCTTTTCACTCGTAAATTTCTTTATTTTAGCAAATGTCTTTTTTCTTTTACTTTCATCAACAATCCTACATCCAGCATCTTTTTTACATTCATTATAGTAATTTCTAAAGTTAAATAAACTTGCTAAAACAGCTAAAACACCAATAATTAATTGAACTATTTTTATGTTAGTAAAGTTTACAATAACAGTTAACCACGACATCATGAATGCTAAATAAATCAAAGCGGAAGTTACTAAGAAAGTAATTCCAAGTATCCACATTTTTTTACGATCCTTCATATTGATTAACATGCTGATTAAAAATATCAACACCCACATTGCGCAAGGATTAAAGCCATCAACTAAACCAATAACTGCACTTGCAAGCAAAATACTTACCTTTTTAGGATTAATCTCACCTAATAATGGTATTTTTATATTAGATTCATCAATTGTTATCTTTTCTTTTTCATAATATTCATCGATATTATCTTTAGTAATCTTTTTATTTAAGATTTTATCAACAAAATCAATATAAGTCCCCTCTTGGTATGCTTCAACTATTTTTTTTATCTCAGATGAGGTATCATCACTATATCCTACTATAGTTTTACTTCCAATTACGGTAAATGGAACATAAGGACTTGATTCATCAAAAACATCTTTAACTAAATCTAGTTTTTCAGCATTAACTTTATTGTAATTCACTTCAAAATAATGAATTTTAATATTTTCTTCATTTTTATACTCATTTAAAAACTCTTTTTCACTTTGACAATGTGGACAATCTTTAGAATAAAATAAATAAATGTCAATTAATTTTTGTTCATCAGCAAATCCTAATAAAGGAAATAATATGAATAAAAATAAACTAAATATATATACAACTTTTTTCATAAAACCTCCTAATTTTCAATTATATTTTTAATTTCTTCTAAAGTTTTTTCGCCATCAAGACGAGCAATTAAATCATCATTTCGATAAAACAAGATAACGGGTAAAATATCTTTTACATCGTACTCTTTAACAATATCTTCATCCATATCATAATCGTATTCAATTATTTCAATATCAGGATAATCTTTTTTTAAAATATCCCAATATTTATGCATTTTTAAACATGCTGAGCACCACATTGCCCCTATTTTAATTATTTTCATGAGCGACCTCTAATAATTTAGTTACTTCATTCTTGAATATCTTAATAAACTCATCAAGTTCTTCTTTAGTAGTATTATAAGACAAACTAATTCTGATACTGCTTTTAGCTCGTTCTTCATCATTTGTTAATGATAAAACAGATTTAGATAAAGAATTTGTGCTAGAGCATGCAGTTTGTGTTGAAATATATATTTCATGTTTTTCTAAAGCATGAAGTAAGCTTTCTGGTTTTACTCCAATAACACTTAAATTAAGGATATGAGCTATACATTTTTCGTTACTATTTATTTTAACATTTTTATTAAATACTAATTCTTTTTGGAGATATTCATTAAATTTTCTAATTTGTTCATAACTTCCTAATTTCTCATAAGCTAAGCGTAGTGCTTTAGCCATTGAAGCAATTAGAGCAACTGTTGGAGTTCCACTACGATATTTTGTAGTACTTTTCCCGCCATGAATTAAAGGAATTATATCGATTCCTTCTTTTTTTATTAACCCTCCAATACCTTTGATGCCATAGAATTTATGAGCAGAAAAGCTAGCTAAATCAACATTACTTAGATCAATTTCTTTTTTTCCAACAATTTGGGTAATATCTGAATGGAAAAAGGCATTAGAATTTTCCTTTATAGTTTTACCTATCTCATTAATTGGTTGAATGATACCTATTTCACTATTTACTGCTCCGATACTTACTAATATAGTATCTTTTTTTAATAATGATTTTAAATGTTCTAAGTTAACTAGACCATTACTATCACTATCTACAAATTCAACTTCATATCCTAGAGTTTGAAGATAACCAATTGGGCCATATATAGAAGAATGTTCAAATTTCGTTGTAATTATATGTTTACGATTAGGATATTTTAAACATATCCCTTTTATCACTGTATTATTTGATTCACTTGATCCACTTGTATAAATAATTTCTGATTCTTTAACTTTTAAAATATCTGCTATTTGCTTATTGGCTGCATCAATTAAGTCTTTGCTTTTACTACCTAAATCATGTAATGAATTGGGATTACCAATAAATTCATTTGTAACTTTACAAAATGTATCTAATACATCTTTATGTACTGGAGTTGTTGCTGAATAATCCAAATATATCATAATATCGCCTTCTTTTATAAATTGTAATATTATTATACTATAAAATAAGTGTATTGTTAATAAATTTGCCCACAAAAAAACCCAATTAGGGTTTTAGGTTGTAAAATATTTTATATAGAATTACTAAAGTTAATTTCCGTTATTATTTTCATCAGTTTTTTCGTTATATGTTGCATCTTTAGCAGATTCTACAGCGGTTTTACAAGCTCCATCTTTTTTATTAGGATTAGTAATACAAGCTTGACATATTTTATAGTCTTTTTCAACATCATCAAATCCTATTACAATTCCAAAAATAAAACTTACTAAGAATGGTAAGAAGAAAATTACTACTCCAGCAATCGCTCTTTTAACTAATGAACTTGTAGCATTTTTAATAGCCTTATCATCATTAGCAACTACTGCCTTTCCTAAATCCATCATACCAAAAATAATTAATAATAGTGGAATTGCTATTTTAAATACATATAAAACATATCCTACAAATTGCCATATAGGTGATGTTCTTGTACAAAATTGAGTTACCTCTGCAAGAATATTTAACATCAAAATCTCTCCTTCTCTGCATATAATTTTATCTAAATTATCTTATTTTGTCAATATATATCACTTAAACAAGCCAAATAGTTTGCTTTTTCCACCATTAGGATTTTTAAGCTTTGCAAATCCTAGTGCTATTCCAAATTCATCCATAACTTTATGATGATCTTTTTTATCATCGATATATGGTATGTTAAAGAAAACTTTACTATTACTTTCGTATTCAAAATCACTAACATCTTTATTACTTAAAATACTTCTATTTAAAACTACTTTTTTATCTTTTAATTTATCAAACACTTTAGGATCTTCTCTAATAAGCTTATTTAATTTTATGATTCCTGGTTCAATTAAATACACAACATCTGTACATCCAGTTTCACTACCATCATCCCCTAAGTCAACCAAAATAGCTTCTAAATCTTGATGCATTGCTACAAAAGCAGCAAATTCTAGCGTACTAATACTTTTTAATGATTCATCAGAAAAAAATGCAAAGTCATTTTTATCAAGTTCTACTGCTACAACTTTGTACGCCTGTTCTAAATGTTTTTTTAGCATATATACTAAAGTTGTTGATCCAGCATGGGATGTAACATTTTTAAAACCAATCACTCTCGTCTTCATCGACCCAAAAACTCCGCCAATACCATTCATATCAGGAACTTGTGATGCTACACCTTCCATATTATGATAACTTGCAACATCTTTATATGTATTTGGATTATCAATTAAAAATTTAATGGCATCTAAGTTACGGGTAAAGTTATAAATTCCCATTGAGACTAATTGAGAAAGATACATAGGCGCATTAGCTTCTTCTGAATCATCTAAAAGAATAATAACTTTATTCATATCAAAACTAACTGAAAGTTCTTGAATAACAGCTATTTGTTTATAATCTTTTATAGCTGTAATATCTAAAATCATTTTATTATAAAAAAAATTATTAAATTGATTAGCTAACTCACCTGGAGTAAATTCGCCATTAATGCTTTTTATTACATCTACATCTAAAGTTGTTAGCATTGCTTGGTATTTATTTGAAACTATTACATTCATTTTTATTCCTCTTTAATCAAATTGATCCTTTCTATCTATCATATCTGAAGTCTTTCCTTTAACGGTAAATCTGGCAATATCACCAAGAATAGGAACATTAAAACTATAAAATAGTGTTACTTCATAATTGACTCTTGTTAAACTATCATTAAATCCTTGTTTTCTTTCTTGTTCTATACAATAAAAATAATTTTCATTTTCAGTTACATTTTGAGCATTTATATCATTATAATCATTTATTCCTAACATAGGGTTCTCGGTCGGATTATTTTGATCAACGCATCTTCCCATAGTCATGTATCCAGAGTTTCTTAAATAATTATTTATTATTTCAGCAGATACATCTGTATATCCTTGGTATTTTTCTATTATCGATATAACTTCGTTTTTTACTTTAAATACCTTTGAGTATGTTATAGTTAATGTTAGGAAAGCAACAAATAACAAAATGAACCCTATCATTAATTGTAAAGTCCATGTTGAGCCATAAACGTCTTTCATAACAAACCTCCTATATCATTGGTTTTGTATCACCTTTTATAGTTAAATTAAAAATCGAGCGAATAAGGGGTATTTCTAAATGATAAAAGGTTTTTATTTGATAATAATACATAGGTGCCCCTAATGTTGCTGATGCACTATTTACTTTTCTTACACAAAAGGCTGCAGCTCCGCTTGCAATATTTCCTCGTTCATCAAATCCTACCCATTCTGCGTCACCATCAAAATCTGAGTTACAATTACCATTTATTCTATAACCTATTTCTTCTAATTCTTCAGTTACTTCTTCAGTAAAATATATATCATCTGCTAAATCAGTAACTTCCGTTAGTCCAGCACCATTTCGTTCTAATATTCTAATTAAACTATTTTTTACATTAAAAGCTTTTGTTTGATTAATTGACAAACACATATATCCAGCAAATAAAATAACAAAAAAGATTACTATCATAAATAACCAGTTACCACCAATAGCTTCTTTCAATTTTGTTCACCTACCCTTTATATGCACAATCGAAAGTATTACCTGGATTGCTTTCCATATAACACTCACATACACCTGTAGATTCATTACAACTTGTACATATTGCATCACTACAATTAGCGGAATCTTGTATTCCTGTTTTAATAGCTGGCCATATCACCACAGAAAAAAGAGCCACTAGACCAGCTACGGCTAAAACAATTATTACTGTTAAATTAAGTTCACTAATGGCTTCTTTCATTATTTATTCCTATTCTTCTAAACAATTTCGAGTATAATCTCTATTATTATAGTGAGCTGTACACTCAAAATGAGTACATTCAACAGTTCCTTCTCCATTAGCTCCAACTCCAGCATCAGCTGAGCTATAGTTTCCGTTTGAATTAACACTACTACAAGCCGTACTTAAAAGTAAATTAGCTTGAATATTTGGCCAAACAAACATTGTAAATAATAATCCTACTGCAGCAATTGCTACTACAGTAATTACTGTCATATTTAATTCTCCTGTTGCTTCTTTCATTTATATATCATCTCCTATTTTTAATCTATATTTTTATTATACATATTTTTTAATTTAATATCAATATTTTAAATTATATTTTACATATTCATCATTTGTAAAACTGCTAATACTAGCAAAATCATAACTCCAACTCCAGTAGTTACTAACATTTGCATTGTTTTACTTTCCATTTTTTCCAAACGTTCTTTATATCTAGTCTCTCTGGCTTTTTGTTGAAGATTAGAAATTGTTTTAGAAAAAGTCATTAATTGTTCTTGTTTTCTTTCTTGTCTCCCTAAACTTAAACGATATAGTAATCTCATCATACGCATTGAATCTCTAACTGGATAATTTCTAGCAAAATCCATATATGGTTCAATAGTATCATTACCAGCATTAATTTCATTTATCATTTGTTGTAATCCATCTTTAAAAATTGCTGGTGCATCATTCATTGACTTACCTATAGCAACAGGAACAGTATAATGTTGGATTAAAATTTCTAAACTTTTTAAATAATAAGGAAGCATTGAATCTATTTTGTGCAAATGTGATTTATGATAGTTTTTTATAGATATGTAGTCCCATTTAAAAATAGCAAATGCTCCTATTAAAGATATAACTACTGATATAGCACTAATATCTTTTATCATAAATAACATTATTAGTATAAAGATCAAAAAAGCATTTTTTATTCTTTTGGCAAATAATATATCTGGACTTACTCCATCACCATATTTAGCTCTAACATAAAAATCCCAATCGTCTTCTTTTAATCTTCTAAATAACATTTCATTGTCAGCAAATAATTTATTGAGATCTAATCTTCCGGTGTAACTCATTATAAAGAAGACAATAATCGCTATAATAATAATTTCTATTTGCATTATTCTACCCCCACATCTTCATTATAATATTTTACACCTTTAATTAAAAAGATAGCATTTATTATGATAATGGCATGAAGAATAATCTGAACATAAACTTTTTCTAATAATTCAACGTAATTTTCAGAACCTAGTAAAAATTGCATAACTAAAACTAACAAAAATAAAACAAAACCAAAAGTTAAAAATTTTCGATAGAATGTTTTTCTATCCATTTGATCTCGATAGACACCTTCAACTAGGGTATCAATATCCATAGCCATATTTTCTAAGGATTCTCCAGAGTCTCTTGCTCCTTCTTTAGTGATTTGTAAGAATAATTGATGCATATTTTTTACCATATAAAATGGGTATTTACTATTAAAATATTCGATTGATTCATCAATGGTACCATTTTTATATGACATATCTATCATATTTTTTAAATCTCTTAAAACAGGATCTTCAATAATACCAGAATCTCTAACTCCTTCTAAGGATTTAACAAAACTCTGTGTTGTATTAAATTCCATTATAACGTTAGTCGTATATACTTGAATTTGTTCAAAAATGTATTCACTATATAACCTTTGACTTCTTAAATAAGCAAGATATGGAATAAAAGCAATTGCTACCCCAGCATAAACTATTGCCCATAAGATACTATAGAAATAAAAGTATGAAATACCACCTGCTAATCCTCCAAATAAAACTACTTGTAATACATATTGTTTTTTAGTATATTGAAAACCTAATTCTTTTGTTTTTTGATTTACTTCTTTGAAAGTATATGGAGCATATTTTTCATATACATCAATAGCCTTCTTAGAAGCATCCTTGTAAGCTTGTTGACCATTACCAGTTCTATATAACATTACAAAAGCTGCAATTGCAAGTAATAAAATTAGCTCCATTTATTAACCTTCTTTCTATAATGATTCTATATTGTTAGAAATCAATTGAGTTTCTAAATTGTTTTGTTGACTATTATCTTCTACTGCTTCAGCAGCTGTTATATGAAGAGGATTTTCGTCTAAAATAACACCTTGCGCTCCCATATATCTTCTTAAATACTCAGTTGGATTATTAAAAGATATCGTTCCATCTAATCCCTTTTTAAATAAGATATTAGAACCTGCTTCATTGTTATCATCAACAAAGAACTCACATACTTCAACTATTTCTCTTTGAAATCTACCTAATTCTTTGCTTAAATAACCTTTTACATGAACCCCAATTTGAACATATCGATGAATTGATTTTAAAAATTGGTCAATATCTTGATTACTTTCTAATAAACTGTACATACGCATCGGAATATTTTTGGCACTGTCTGAGTGAATAGTAGAAATTATGTTATGTCCAGAAGAAATTGAGTTTCTTACAGCCATTACAGCTTCTCCACTACGAACTTCGGAAAGTAAAATCCATCGAGGATTCTGTCTCATACATGTTACCAATACATCTGAATATGAAGCGATATTATTAGTTTTCATTGCAACAATATCACGCATTGGAAATATTTTGTCTAAGTGTAATTCTAGTGTATCCTCAATAGTAATAATTTTTTCATTTTCCTTTGTGTTACTAGCTAAGTATTTTACCAATTCGGTTTTACCTGAACCAGTTTCTCCACTTACTATAATATTGCAATGTCCAATAACACATTGAATAAGAAAATTATGTAATTCCTCTGTTACATATTTTTCGTCTAATAATTTTTCTTTATTTAATCTAATTTTGGCTGGAGTTTTACGTATAACTAACGCTGTTCCATTTGTAGCAATTGAGTCATGTACAAAGTTCATACGTAACTCAGCACTTTCAGCATCCAAAAAAGGATGAGCCATATTAAACGTCTTACCCATAACATTAGCACATTGAAAGGCTAACTTATCAATTAAGGGATCATTTATTTCTGGTCTTTCAACTTTATAAACACCTTTGTCTAAAGACTTTAACCAAATTTGCCCCCCATTGGTATATGAAACGTCTGTTATATTGTCATCCTCTAAAAACTCTTTTAACGGACCAAAATCGATTTGGGAAAATATTGCATCTCTCATGGTCTTACCTCTTTTTAATTTCCAACTACTGCAGAATTTGCTTCTATCATGTTTTTTAAATATAAATTTACGATATTTTCTTTTTGTTCAGTTATTTCTGAGTACGGTACTTCTTTCGGAACCGGTATAAGTTCAAATGAATATGTACTTAACATAGTCGCTTTTGTTAATAACTCAAAATTTGCTTTAGAAACAACCGTAATTATGTATTTCGGAGATGAACCTTCATCACCAGCCGTTGTACTCCATTTTGTATCAACTACATCTATTACTTCCAAGTTTTCCATAAATGGCGCAAATATTACTTTACCAGTTTCATCTTTCCCTTGTAAATATAAGTCGATAGCATTCCCTGGTGCAATGGAATTTCCGTGTGTTGTATCTAAATCAACATCTAACATAAATAACTTGTAATCTTTTTTTAAATTTTTATATAATTTTTGATCAGCTTTTTCTGATTTAGCAACCAGATCATCAGTACATAGCAAAGAACCAGCTGTCAAACTATGATCAAAATTTACAAAAAAGAATTCGTTGTTACCATCTTTTATTTGCGATAAATTTGTAACTAAATTTTTATATGTTTCGGTTAATTTTTTATTAACAGTAACCTTACCTAACATATCTTCTGTTAATTGCGTATTACTTCCTACGGCTTCTTTAACATAATATACTTGAATCGTTGCAACGCTTTGATTTACCCGATAATTATACCCAACATATAAAACGATAATCCCTGCTAATACACCTAAAATTGTTACAGTGTTTTTATTTGCTATAAATCTTTTTAAATTATTTAATAAATTACCCATTTTTATTCCTTTCTACTACTTTTCAAATTCTCCATGGTTTATTACTGCATCTATTTTTTCAACTATATCAAAACTATCTGCATCACCCATAACGTTAAATGAATTTGATTGACTCGAAACTCTTACACTAACTTTTGGAGGTGCCTCATAAATATCATAAAAACTTATGGTATAAGTACTACTTAATGATACTGAATCAGCAAATCTTCTGATGAAAGATTCTATAAACTTCTCTTTGTTAATTCTTACTTCTTTCCAATCACGATAATAAGTATAATCAATAGCATCTAACATAGAAGCTTGAGCTATTTCTTTTACTAAGTAATAGTCTTGACTTTTTGTAGTTGTAATATTATTTATAAGCATCATTACTACTACAATAAATATACCTAGTAAAACTAACCAATAACCCCAATAGGTATCTTTCATTATTTACACACTCCTTCTATCTGAATGCTGGTCCTTCTTGTGATTTTTTACCCTTGTAAGCGGACCATATACGTTCTGATACATCTAATTCATCAAGATTGTCTTCAATTTTATTATTATCTAATTCTCCTGCTAAAGTATCAAGATAAGTACTTGTACAAATTACATAATCATTTGTTAAATTTATACAATTTAAAGTATTATTTAAATAACCTCCAGCATCTTCAACAGAGTCATTATAATCACGAATTCTATTAATATCATTTGGTTCTAATGTAATACTGTAAACTAAATTATCCTCAGTATATGCTTCTTCGCCTGAATTTTTAATATTAGCTAAAGCCGCTTGTCCTTTCTCAGTTCTCCAATTTGCTGCCAAGCCTTCTGTATTCGGAGTTGCTGTTGCAACAACATCTTCAACATTATTTTCTTCTTTTGCTTCAACTGAATTATAAGCTAAAGCATTTTTATGAACATTATTTAAGTATGCTACATCTGCTCCTGCAAAAGGATTCATTAGCGAAATTGGTGAAAAATCTATTGCCAAGCCATTAGAAATATCAAATACACATCCTACGCTACGACATTGCCAAATACATTCATCATCACAATCAGGATCTCCCCAACACATTCCTTCGGGATCACATCCCCAATCACAGTCTGTACATCCGTTAACGTTATAAGGACAAATAAGATCTACTTCATCCAAACCTAATTCATAAGCAACTGCTTCTAGTCTACCTGCTTTACATTTGCCGCCATGAAGATGGTGTCCATAATTACTAACAATAAATTGATATGAGTATTGACCTTGAGGTGTTTCATAATCTACTGGCCATCCTTCAGTATATACTGTTCCAGGCATCTCTTCACATTGATCTTTAGTATAATTATAATATGATTCCCCTTTGTTGTAATCATTACAAATTCCAACAGAATTTAATTTGTAAGTATTTTTTATAGTAGCTGAACCACTCGTATAGTTAGCATCAGTAAATTCTTTAGTCTTTTCAGAACCAATACCTAAAGAAACCGATGTTTTTTTGCTTGTTTTGTTACTTTGATATTTTCCAGTAGTAGATTTATAAGTAGTAGTAGGTGTATTAGTTGTTACCTCTACATTTACAAGTTCTAAATCCTTGCTAGTTATTCTTAACCATTCTCCATCTGTATATGTAAAACTTACACTTGGATGACAATTTCCTGATTTAGATACTGCTTTTTCTAAATTTCCAAAGTCCCAACTATTACATTGTTCATACAATCCAACTTGTTCATTTGAATAATTAATATATTCAGCTTTTTTTGCTGCAATAGTCGCGTCATCTGCCTTTATTGTTTGAGCAACACATGTTCCTACAGCTACCTCTTCAGTTATTGTGCCTGATTTAGTAGGGTCATTTACTATTTCAACTGCCAAACTACTTCCTTTTCTTCTAGCAACATATTCTTTGGTAGTTGTAGTTTTAGCTTCTTTAGTTTCTTTTGAGCCATCATCTAAAGTTTCTTTCCAAGTAGTACATGTTACAGTTGTTTCACTTAAAGTATTAGCATATTGTTGCGCTTTATTTACTATGTTTTCCATTAATTTATCAATATAGTTTTCACCATAACATGAAATATGAGTTTCATCATAAGCTTCATCAGGTTCAAAATTAAAATACGACCCAGATGTTATTAAATATTCATTACCATTTTTATCTAGTGTACTTAATGGCCCAGGTGATAAGAATTCGTAATCTTCTGTACAATAAATATCACAATATTCATTGGATTTAATTGTTTCACCCATTATCATTTCAGTCGCCTTTAACGACGTTCCGGTTATATCTTCTTCACCAATAATACATGCATCAATAGATTCATCAGTTGATGTATATTCATCTCCTTCAGTAACAGTAACAACTGTTTGCCCAAAACTATCACATAATCCACTAAATGCTCCTGGAACGCCACCAGATGAGTTGTCAGTGTATCCAGGTATTTCTCTACAGTCTTCATCTCCTGGATCATCAGGATCAGCACCACAATTTATTGGTTCACCAGAAGCTATATCTATAGTTGATTCTCCGCCTCCGTTACTTGTTTGGTCGCATCCCATATAATTTTGAGCTCCAGATCCTAAATTACAGTTATATTGAACTACTTTAGTACAAGCATTGGCTGCCCCACTATAAGTAAGTGTTGCAGAATAAGTTCCACAATTTCCGCTTCCATCATCCTTTTTGGTTGCATTAAAACTTTTTGAAACTGAACCTGATACTTCTGTAGTACCAGCACCTTCCAAATCTCCAGTAACCGTAAGTTTTGCTCCAGAAGGTACATTTGAACATGTTATTGTTACTTTACCATTAGCATTTTTAGCGCTACAGCTTGGCGCTTGAAATTGGGCCGGACTTCCTGTACCAGCTCCACTAGCCGAAATAGCTCCAGCCGCAAGATCTATAGCAGCAGTACCAATTTCATCAGTTTGGACGCCAAACTCACTAGCGCAATTTGCACCATAAGAACTTTTCTTACTTGTTAATCCTTCAGACATTTTATACCCAGCTTTTGATGATGCTTGAGATGCTGCAGAAATATATCCACATTGAGTGTTTACAACATCCTTACTAGAAGAATTCTGGAATCTAGAAGTTCCTGTGGCAGTAGAATAAATTCTCATCGCTAACGCCTTTGTTTCTTCATCAGCATTACTACTAAAAATGTAGGCCGCTCCAGCCGCTTGTTGCCCAGTTACTTCTTTTGAAGTACAAGATGCTCCACTAGTTGCAGTTACCTTTCCTGGATCAACACAGTATGCGCTTCCTCCATCTTCAAAATTAATTATTGTTGCCCCTCCAGCTTTATAACCATCATCTTTATAAAAATGAGTACTACTAACATCAGAATAATCAGAAACTTTTTTATCTGCGTTTGCCATCATTGGACAAACAAATAAAGTTAAAATAATTAATAAACTTAATATTTTCTTTTTCATAAAACACTTTCTCTCTTTCGTTTTATATTCACCACTACAATGGCAACCCCTGCAATAACGATTATAGAGCCTCCAGCAATAAATGCTACTTTATGTTTTTTAACAAAATCCCCTATATTTTCGTACCATTTTTTATTCTCTTCTTTTTCTTTCTTTTCATTTTCTACTACTTCTAAGTATTCACTAATTTGTTCATATTGGTCAGCATATTCCATTTTGACAGTGATATACTTTTGACAAGGTAAATAATCAGTTATTCCTTCACACATTATTGTTTCATAAAAATCATTGTACATTGGAGTAACTAGATAATTTGTAAAATATTTTTCATTCCTACAGTCGGTTTCATCTGAAGAATATATTTCAAATGTAAAATTAACTACATCATCTAAGTTATACCAATTTAAAGTATACATTCCATCGGTTGTATCTTTGTACCTAATGAATTTAACTTCATCGTTATAATCGTTCATAACTTTAACATATATTTCTTTCGTAATATTTGTAAAAATAATTTTAAAGTATTCTCGATATAGTTCAACTTCTCCAACAGTTTCATTTGTAGGAGCATATAAAGAAGAATCTACTTTTTGCGATGCTTCTTCATATACAGCTTTAACACTGCCAGCCACCTTACTTAATTCCACTTGTTTTTCATAAGAACATGCCGATGCAGCGTCTACTACATTTAGATTTGTTAATGCAAGTATTCCAGCTAGTATTCCAACCACTTTTTTCTTCATAGTATACACCAACCTCTACATGTGATTCTACCATAAATTAAAGAAGATAGCAATTATAAATTAATAGTCATAAAAAGCTTTAAAATAATTAAAAATATGGTATATTATATACGAGGATGATAAAAAATGATAGATGTTAAAGAAAAATCAAAAAATATTGGAAAGTTTTTAATAATTTTATTTTTATATTTTGCTTTATCTTATGTATTAGCTTTTGCTTTTCAAGAAGCTTTCAACTCAAAAAACAATTTAATAAATCAAACTAGTTCAATATTAGCAAGCCTATTTATATTATTAGTATTGGCACTTTTTCATATCCCGAAGATTATTAATGATTCTAGAAATTTAACTAAAGATAATTTAAAATTAGCTTACAAAAATTGGTTAATTGGTTTAATTATAATGTATATTAGTAATACATTTATACTACTTATTAACAAAGATTTAGCTGCTAACGAAACCGCTAATCGCGCTATCTTAGAACAAGCACCTATATATGCAATTTTAGTTATGATAGTAATTGCCCCTATAACCGAGGAGATAATATTCAGATTATCACTAAAAAAAATTTTTAAAAGTAAATATACATACTGCTTCTTTTCCGGATTAATTTTTGGGCTTATGCATTTAACTTCAATTAAAGAAATATTATTTATAGTTCCTTACGGAGCTTTGGGTTTTTTCTTCGCAAAAACTTTATATGATACTGATAACATTTTTGCTCCTACGATTACTCATATTACACATAATGCAATGATCATATTTATTTTACTTGCCAGTAATTTTGTAGGTATTTAAGATGAAGAAATATATAAAAATAGTATTATTTATCTTATTTTTTATTATTTTGGTAATAATGTTTGGCTTCTTAGAGACAAAACGTTTTAAAATAAAGGAATACAATATTATAGATAAATCTTTACCAAGTAGTTTTAACGGAATTAAAATAGTTCATTTCGGGGATATTTTATATGGGACTTCTATTAATAAAAATATGTTAAAAAAAATTATTAACGAAATAAATACTTTAAAACCAGATATAGTCATTTTTACTGGAGACTTATATCCAGAAGGTATTAAATTAACTAAAGATAACGAAAAAGACATAAAAAATATTTTAGGAAAAATTGATGCAAGTTTATATAAATATGCTATTAAAGGAGATAATGATACTGATAATTATAATCATATTATGAGTGAAGCAGGTTTTATTTTATTAGATAATACCAAAGAAAAACTTTATTATAAAGGAAATACTCCAATAATTATTAGCAATACAACCTGTGAAGAAGATTTGTTTTCTATAAGATTAATCCATAAGCCTGATGATGTTGATAATTTAGATTTTACTAACATTAATCTTATCATTGCTGGTCATAGTTTAAATGGACAAATTAGAATTCCTTTTTATGGCGGAGCCATAAAAAAAGAAGGTAGTAAGAAATATCTTGACGAGAAATATATGGTTAATAATATTCCATTTTATATTACCAACGGACTAGGAACAAACTCATTTAAATTTCGTCTATTTAATACACCTTCATTTAATTTATATCGTTTAACTAATTATTAGTTAAAATTTCTCTCTTAAGTTTTTGAATTTGTGGTTGATACACAAATTCATTTTTTGTATAACGAATAATCGCTTTAATAGTATCAATAGTAATTTTTTCGTTTTTTCTATTATTTAGAATTTCTTTTATCCCTTCAGGAATATTTAAATCAGGTATTTCTTCAGCATTAATTATTGAAAAATCTAATCCATACAAAACACTTAAAACTAATACGCAAAAATTATAATCTAATAATGGAGTATCGAATTGTTCATGCATTATTACATCAATTAAAAAATGCGGATTTATTAACCTTATTTTTTGGGAATTTTCTACTAACAGATCTTCTAAACACCAATTTGTATATGCACTATTATTATTTAATAATTTTTCATATAAATCGACTAAGTTTTGAGCAATAGCTTTTCTATCCGCCAAATCAGGTAAATTTTCAATAATTTTGACACCATCTACACCATAAGTAAGGCTTGTTACATATCCAACACATTTGCCTTTATTAATAATTAGACAGCTAATCGGTATTACACAAGTTTCATTTTCTTGCGAAATATCTTTCCAATCTAACGCATCAGATAATTTAACCTTGCTATTAAAAATAGTATAACAATGGCTATAGCCTCTGTAAACTTTCAATTCATTATTTTCTTTTTCTAAATATTTATTGTTTAAATCTACTTTTTTTAAAGAAATAAAATTCATTTAATCCACCTCTTCTAAAGATTATACTATAAAACTATTTTTAAGCAATTATTTTTGCAAAAGCTAACAAGTTTGACCATCGCAATTTTTTCTTACATTATTCTTTGCTTCAATAATTTTCATATGACTTTTCTCACGTATTTTTAATTATACATAAGATTAACTATTTTGCAATCTAAAAAAGGACTAAAGTCCTTTAGCAAACACAATCTACAAAAGTATCTGATAAACATTTTATGGCACATATACAATTACAATTCATAGTAAAGAATGAGTTTGTTGAAACATATGGATTTAAACTTGTTGGATCTGGATTTTCTTGTAATACCCTAAAAGTAGCACAACATCCTTCAATTTTTTCTACTCTAAACACTGTTGAGCATGTTTCTGACACAGTACCCACTTCACAAGTTGTTGTAGTATCTTTAGAAATTGGCATACTCCATGGAGCCCCATTTCCACAACAAGTATAAAGCATTACTGGTCTTGTATTACAAATCAAACAATTTGGTCCTCCACCTAAAACTGGACGATCACAGCTATCTAAGCAATTATCTGGGCATGCATTTTCTTGTAAAACTAAAATAACTTTTAAGATTTCCATAATGCAGTTGCTTTGATTGTTTTCATTATTGCACATATCTTTTCACCCTTTCATGTATTCTCATTAATAATTTATGATTATTATTTAAAATCGTGATTATAAAATAATGTTTTATTTTTAAATAATTTAGTGTATAATTGTTTTAGGTGATAATATGTCAACAATGATTCAATATATTATAATTATATTTATTATGGTTATTATAGCTGCTGTTATAGTAAAAACTTCTAAAAAAGATTTTAATATTCAAGCAAACAAATTAATTACTTATTTAGGAGGCAAAGATAATATTATTAACGCTCAATGTAATATGTCGAGATTTAAAGTAATTTTAAAAGATGTTAGTATTGTTGATAAAGATGCTATTTTAAAATTAGGCGCTACTGGTGTTGTTGAGATAGATAATCAATTAAAAATAATTTTAGGAAAAGATGCTCGACAATTAAAAAAATATATTGATGAATTATTATAAGAAGAAAAATATCTTCTTATTTTTTTTTAATATCAATTATTTCATTTAATCTAATAGTTTTTCCTGTCATAGTTAAAATACTATTTGCTGTTTTTCCAATAATAACTTCCTCTTTTTCTCCGTCTTTTGTCGTTATTAATACAATACTTTTAAATATATGGTCAGATGAATTAAAAATATTATTAATTTTTTTAATGATTTCATTTAAACTAAAGCTTCTATTTGATTGACTAATATTAACATTTCCATAAAATATTTCTTGTGTGTTATTCAGTTTCTTATTAAAATGGTTAGCAAATACTTTTGGTAACTTTTTTTCCACTTATACCACCTCACAATATTTTATGATAATCGTCATGTTTTGAGACATAATATAAATATATGAAAAAAAGAGTAAAAGAAAATAATCTGTTTATTTACATCCCCGTTCTTATTATTTTATTAATAAGCATTTTTGTTTTGTCAAAGTATCCCCTAGATAGTTATATGCTAAAGCAAGTTTTATGGATAGTAATTGGATTAGTTATCTTTTTTATCGTTAAGAAATTTAAAATTAAAATACTTTTCGCTTATAGTCATTGGATTTATTTATTTAATGTTATTTTACTTATCTTAGTTTTGTTTATAGGTAAAGAAATAAATGGAGCTAAAGCGTGGTTTGACTTTAAATATTTTTCTTTTCAACCAAGTGAACTTATGAAAGTTAGTTTAGCTTTATATTTATATCAGATTGTTAATACAAACTTTCCTAAACATTTTAAAGAAGAAATTCTATTAATTTGTAAAATTAGTTTCATTTTTCTTTTACCAGCTATTTTAGTTTTTTTAGAGCCTGATACGGGTGCTATTATTTTATATTTTATAATTACAATTGTAGCTTTGTATTTTGCCAAAATTAGGCGAAATTGGTTTATTATGATATTTGGATTATTAATATGTTTATTAGTTATATTTTTTATTTTGTATTTTGGAAACCAAAATTTATTAATAAAGTTAATTGGAACTAGTTTTTTTTATCGGGTTGATCGACTGATTTCTTTTGCAAACAATTCTGGTTATCAAATAAATCAAGCGTTAATAGCTATTGGGTCTGCAGGTTTATTTGGAAAAAAACATTCTTTACACATCCCAGAAGCAACAACTGATTTTATTTTTGCTTTTATGATAAGTAAGTTTGGCTTTATTATGGCAATTATTATTCTAGGATGTTATTTATTAATAGATATTTACTTTATAAAACTAATATTAAAAACTAAGAATCTCTTTATTTCTATGTTTTTCTTTATGTTTTTATTTCAACAAATACAAAATATTTTAATGAATATAGGATTATTTCCTATTATGGGAATTCCTTTGCCATTCTTATCTTATGGAGGCACTAATACTATTATTTATTTTATTTTTTTGGGAATAGTTTTAAACATTAAAAAAGTTAGAAATTTTTCTTTCTAACTATTTTGTTAATCCTCTTGTCATATCATTCTGTCTTCTTTGTAGATCTGCTAAAAACTCTTGATAAACCCGAATATTATATTCCCTAGCTAGTTCTGCTACCTCAACAGTGAGATAAACCCCATTATAAGTAGCGGCAACTTTTCCATCTATTACAACGTCTACCAAAGCTGTAAATTCATTAGCTAGATAAATGTAACAACTTATCGCTCCTTTGCAATTACTATCTGTTATAAATTCTTCAGGGAATTGATTCCAAAATCCTTCTAAATCTGCCATTACATTTTGATCTAAATGCTCTTTTGAGTATCCTGTTAGAACAAGTACTTGTATTAATTTCATATAATTTTTATTATCTTCATAAACAGCATTAATATCTTTGGTTGGAGAATTTACAAACATCGGAAATTGAATATCATTATTATTCGTATTCCCTTTAATTAGAAACGCCAAAGCTGCTGCTGTTTTTAAATCATTATCTTTTGCTATATCTTCTTCATAAACATTTTGAATTATTTCTAAAGGCGTTCTTCCTGCACTTTTTTCGTTCCATACACCCATATAATAATTACATAAATCGTCTAAATCGTTAAATCTACTTGATGATATTATTCTATCTTCAGATATTTCATATGTAGTAGTTGTTTCAACTATATTAGTACTTTCAGCAAATTTATTTATTGAAGCTTCTGGGTTAGTTTCAGTAACAAATCCAAATATTGATGTTGTTGGTTCCTCAACTACAAAAGTTTTTCCACTTATATTATATTCATTACTTGTGGGTATTTGTCCTTTATATTCCTGAGACTGTTCAGTAGTAGCTTCAAGATATTCTGGCTCATTATTATTTATGTGATGAGTAACGGCAATCCCTCCACCTACTGCTACAGCACCGGCAACTCCAATAGCAGTTGCTTTCTTACTTATATCACTAAATTCACTCATTTTTTATTCTCCTTTTATTTTGCTTCTTCTTGCGCTCTTGTTTCTCTTACTACCGTAATTTTAATTGTACCAGGATATTGCATTTCGGATTCAATTTTTTCTTTTATTTCACGAGCCATTTTGTAACTAGATAGGTCATCTACTTCATCAGGTTTTACGATAACTCTTACTTCTCTTCCCGCTTGCATTGCATAGGCTTTATCTACTCCTTCATAAGAGTTTCCAATTTCTTCTAATTGAGCAATTCTTTTAACATAGTTTTCTAAAGAATCGTTTCTTGCTCCAGGACGAGCTGCTGATAATGTATCAGCTATTTCAACCAGGATAGAAATAATATATTTTTGTTCCGTATCATGGTGATGCGATGCAATAGCATTTATAACAACATCATCTTCACGATATTTCTTAGCTATTTCTTCACCTAGTTCAACATGGCTTCCTTCAACTTCAAAGTCAATTGATTTACCAATATCATGTAGTAAACCAGCTCTTTTAGCTAAAGAGACATTTTCTCCTAACTCGCTAGCCATTAAACCAGCTAAATGAGCTACTTGTAAACTGTGAGTTAAAGCATTTTGACCATAGCTTGTTCTAAATTTCAATTTACCAATTAAAGTAATTAATTCCGGATCTATTTTACCTAGTTTAAGTTCATAAATAGCATCGTTACCAATTTCGGTAATTTTATTTTGCATATCTTTACTTACTTTATCATATACTTCTTCAATTCTAGCTGGATGAATTCTTCCGTCTTTAATTAAAGTTTCGATAGTAATTTTAGCTATTTCTCTTCTTAATGGGTCAAAACTGGAAATAACAATTGCTTCTGGAGTATCATCAATAATTAAATCTACTCCTGTTACTGATTCAATCGTACGAATGTTTCTTCCTTCTCTTCCGATTAAGCGACCTTTCATTTCATCGTTAGGAAGGGCAATTGTACCTACAGTAATTTCTTCTACAACATCACTAGCATAACGTTGCATGCTATTTACTAATAAATTTTTAGCTTTTTCATTAGCTTCTAATTTAGCTTTCGCTTCTTCTTCTTTTAAGTATTCATTAATTTCACTAGCCATTTGTTCTTCCACTTTTCTCATAATTGTATCATGAGCTTTTTCTTTAGAAAATTTGGCTATTTTTTCTAATTCTTCTAATTCTTTTTTTAGAAGTTCTTCCACTTTAACTTCTTTTTCTTGTAAACTTTTTTGCTTTTCTAATAAATTATTTTCTTTTTCTTCTAATATTTCATCTCTTTTTTGAAGCATTTCTTCTCTTTTATCTAGACTTTTTTCTCTAGTTAAAAGTCTTTCTTCACTATCTTTAATCTCTGATTTTTTTTCTTTTACTTCAGCATCTACTTGTTGTTTTAATTTGTAAGATTCTTCTTTTAATTCTAGTAAGGTATCTCTTTTATGTTTATCTGCTTCTTTTTTAGCATCTTCAATTAATTTATTAGCTTTCGCTTCTACACTTTTATTTTTAATAAAGTTTATGATAACTACAATAATAGCTCCTACAAAAAGTCCAATCATAAGAGTTAAAATGGCTTGTGCATTATCCATTTTAATTCCTCCATTTTTTATTTATAGTAATTTAATATAAACTATCTATACTTTAATTATAAAAGTTTTATAATTATTTAGCAAGAATTTTAAACACAAAAAAAGGAATTTTGCATTCCTTAATTATTTTCTTATTAAAGTTTGTGGCGCTTCTGTCAGATTTCCAACTTTTTCACAGCCAATATTTGGTTTTTGGGACAAATCTTCCGCTTCATTACAAATACAAGTTTTGTACTTTCCTTCCAAAAAATATTTATTTAATTTTAAATCAGCAATTTTTTGATGACAAGCTTTACGATCTTTATGTGTACTAAAAAGAATTGTTCCTGCCATTAGCGTATTACCTGCAGTTAGTGATAGCAAATAAGTTTTTACAGTTTCATAAAGTTCTTCCGTAATTACTGTTTCTGGTTCAATATTAAAGTATCTAAATATAGCATTTACTGCACTAAGACCAAATACTGATATAATCCAGTAAGTTAATATTAACATTAATCTTTCTGAACGTATCAATGAATTATAGTACTTAATTGTTTGTTTATTGTTATAATCTAATTTTTCAAATAAATTATCGCAATTTTTTTTATTCATAATTTTTCCTCCTAATAAAAAACTCATTGTAAATACAATGAGTCCTAAAAATCAATTTTACTTGTTTCTTAAAACCCCTAAAATATTTACAAGTAATTAAATTATATCATAAACATCTATTTTTGTCAAATTCGTGTAAACATTATATTATTTTAAAGATTTAAGTGTATTTTTTTCTTTTTCTATTTGTTTTAAACTTTTTTCAGGTGTTGGCAAAGCTTCTGGCATTGTTCCTCCATTTTTTTCTATAACATCTCTAATATTTTTTCCGATGTTATAATGCGTTTTATTTGCTTCATTCTCATTTTCGATTTTATTATTCTTTAATCTAGACTCGGTTTGCGTAATTCTAAATAAATTTGCAGCTAACTCTTCACTACCCATATTATCTAAAATATCTTCTCTATAATTTAGATTTTTTCTCTTAGCTATGTCATTAGCAGTTTCACCATTATATAAACCTTTGTAACCAGCATTATGAAACTTATCAAAATTTTTAACTCCAGAATTTTTAGCAGCAATGTTTAATGAATAATTCTCTTTTCTAGTCAAATCTCTTTGATAAAATCTTTTTTCTATTTCTGTTAAATTGGAAAGTGCAATTGTTTTTTTCTTGAATCACCATTTTGGGCTATTAAGTAACAAGCATATCTTGTCAAATGATAATCAATTATTGTTCTTTTACCGCCGTTTACATTTATTGACAATTTCCCGACCTCGGGAAATTGTTCATTTGTGTCAACATTACTAATTTGACACGCTATCATGGCTTGCTTAATTACTTTAAAAAAATTGTCCCATTTTTCATATCCTAATACTTCTTGTAGTTCTCTTGCTTTCCAATATTCCTTTCCATATTTATCAATATGTTTAATATTTTCAAAAATGGCGCTATTTATTTCTAATTTATTCATATAATCCAGCCTTTCTATTATTGTGTATATCCTTTTGTTTGCATATTACAAAAAATATATTTGAAAGTCAAAAAGCAAAAAAGTTGTTTTTGTTTTTACGGTTTGACAAAAAATAATTTATTGAATTAAAAAAGAACTATCTTTTGCAAAAATAGTTCTTCAATAATTTTAATTTGCTATTTTTTTATAATATTCATATCTTTTCTTCGCAAATTCAATTTGTTTTGCTAGTAATTCTTTGGCTAGATTCTCATCTTTTTCTAAAAGAGTTTTGTATCTTCTTTCATTGTTAATAAACTTCTCATAAAGACTAAAATCTGGTTCTTTAGAATCAAGATATAATTTTTCTTCTTCTGGATTATAACGCATTAGTAAGTTATAACCAGCGTCGACTGAGAGTTTTTGTTCTTCTAAAGCATTAGTCATACCACCTTTAATACCTTGTTCAACGCAAGGACTATAGGCAATTATGATACTTGGACCATTATGAGCATCTGCTTCTTTAAACGCTTTTAATGTTTGAAAATAATTAGCCCCTAAACTTATGGAAGCAACATAACAATTTGGATAAGCCATCGCAATTCTAAATAAATCTTTTTTGAAAGTTTTCTTGCCTTCATTAGCAAATTCAGCAACTTGGCCCATCTTGCTTGATTTACTTGCTTGACCTCCAGTATTAGAGTAAACTTCGGTATCTAAAACTAAGATTTTAATATTTTCATTTGTGGATAAGATATGATCTAGACCTCCAAAACCGATATCATAAGCCCAACCATCTCCTCCAATTACCCATACAGTTTTTGGAGTCATATAATTTAATAAATCTATTAAATCATTAGGTATTTCTTTATTTTTTAAGTTTTCAACAATTGCTTTAGTTTTATTATAGTCGTTTTTATGTTCTTGATATGAGTCATATAGTCTTTTTACTTCATTATCAACAGATTCATATGATTTAGCAATAATATCATCGATTTGTTTGTGCTTTTCTTGATATGTTAAATGCATTCCTAAACCAAATTCTGCTGCATCTTCAAATAATGAATTTGCCCAATTAATACTATATGGAGTACTAGGTGTACTTCCCGCGTAAATTGAAGAACATCCAGTAGCATTAGCAATTGTTATTTTATCTTGATAAAGTTGAGTTAATAACTTAATATATGGAGTTTCTCCACAACCAGCACAAGCTCCACTAAATTCAAAACGGGGTTTACATAATTGACTTCCTTTTATCGTAAATTTATCCATCACTTGATCATTTTTATGAGTTTCAAACAATTTATCAACTCTATCTTGTTCTTCATAAGTTGGCGCGGTTAATTCTAAGGCTTTATTGCCAGCTTTTCCCGGACAAGCTTGTACACATAGTCCACAGCCAGTACAATCTGCTTCACTTATTAATATTTCGTATTTGTATTCGCTATTTCCTAATAAAGGTATTCCTTTTTCATTTTCTTTATCAACAATCGGTCTTATAACAGCATGAGGACAAACTAGCGCACAAATTCCACAAGTTGTACAATTTTCTTTAATCCAAGAAGGTACAACATTACTAATTTTTCTTTTTTCATACTTAGATAATTCATTAGGAAAAGTACCTGTTTTAAATGGAACTAAATCACTTACTTTTAAATTATTTCCTTCTAAAGCATTTATTTTATCGTAAATACTTTTTTCTTTATTAAAAATATTTCCTTTAACAGTAAAGTTATCCATAACATTTATTTCATCTTCAACATGAGTTAAAGCATTTAAATTGTTATTAACTATGTCGTTTCCTTTATTAGCTAAAACCTTTTTGACACTTTCTTTTATAAGCTCTTCATAATTTGGTACATTTAATAATTTTAATATTAGGAGTTGCATAATTTTATTAATCTTACCGTTAATATTATTTTCCATAGCAATTTTTTCAGCATTAATAATAATTGTTGTTATATTTCTATCTTTGATAATCATTTTATCTTTATCTGTTAATAATTCATTTAGTTCTTCAGAATTTTTGACGGTGTTGATAAGTAAATAACCGTCTTTGGCTATATCATCCAAACATGATATTTTTTTAAAGTAAGCATCTTTAGTTACAACAACAATTTTAGGACTCGTCACATAATATGGAGCATTTATTTTATGATCAGATATTCTTAAATGACTTATAGTAATTCCCCCACTTTTTTTAGAATCATATTGAAAATATCCTTGAACATATTTATTTAAAGAGTCGTGTAATATTTCTAGTGTATTTTTACTAGCACTAACCATTCCATCAGAACCAAAACCATATATTTTTAGTTCTTCACAATCTAGATTAACATTTAAATCGATTGGTTTTAAACTTAAATTAGTTACATCATCCTCAATACCGATTGTAAAGTTATTAACAGGACTTGTTTTTAACATTTTAAAAACAGCATTAATTTGGACTGGAGTAGTATTTTTACTAGATAAACCATATCTTCCTCCGACCACATTAATATTATTTGGAACCGATGTTTTCACATCTTGATATAAAGCTTCTCCATTAGTTGAAAAATCTTTAGAACGATCTAAAACAGCAATATTAGTGACTGTTTTAGGTAAACTTTCTAATAAATATTTTTGACTAAATGGTCTAAATAAATGGACTCCGATAACCCCAACTTTTTCATTAGTTTCATTTAACTTATCCACTACTAATTTTATGGTATCTATAACACTTCCCATGGCAATAATAACTCTGGTAGCATCTTTCGCACCATAATATTCAAAAGGTGCATAATTGGTATTTTTTATTCCATTAATTTTTTGCATGTAGTCATTTACAATATCAGCAACATTGTCATAATCTTTATTACGAGCTTCAACGGATTGAAAGTAAATATCTTCGTTTTGAGCCATACCTTTTTGAATTTGATTTCCGTCATTGATACTGCGAGATTTAAATTCGTTAATTTTTTCATAGTTAACTAATTTTAATATATCGGTATCTTTTAATTCATCAATCGTATTTATCTCATGACTAGTTCTAAATCCATCAAAGAAATGTAAGAATGGTAATGATGACGATATAGCACTTAGATGAGCAACGGCTGCTAAGTGATTAGCTTCTTCCACATTAAAACTAGATAGCATACAAAAGCCCGTTTTACTTGCAGCATAAACATCTGAATGATCCCCAAATATTGAAAGAGCGTGAGTAGCTATAGTCCTTGATGCACAATGAATAACTCCGGGAAGCATTTCTCCAGCTATTTTATACATATTAGGAATCATTAATAAAAGACCTTGGCTTGAAGTAAAGGTTGAAGCTAATGATCCTGTAATTAACGCACCATGTAAAGTTCCAGCTGCACCTGCTTCGCTTTGCATCTCAACTACTTTAACTTTTTGATTATATAAATTTTTGGCATCTTTATTTGCCAGCAAATCTACTTGAGAAGCCATTGGACTTGAAGGGGTAATTGGGTAGATACTACATATTTCACTTAATAAATAAGCAACATTACTACAAGCTTTATTTCCATCTAAAATTTTCATTATTTTCCTCTTTTCCCTTTATTTTTTCGTTCACCATATAATATGTCTATAATTACTTTATCTATTTCCTGATCCAACTCTTCATCAGTTATATCTAAATTTGTTATTTTCTCATTTTTACTTTCTACTTCCTTAATAGTATTTTCAACCTTTGGAGATTCTTCAGTTTTATTTAATAATCGTTTTTCAAACTCAATTCTTTGATCGGGATCAAATATTTTATATTTAGGATCAATAGTGTCATTATTTAATATTTCCTTTCTAAACCAATCAACTAATGTTTGATAATGTTCTTTACTAGTTATTTCAATAATATATTTTTTTACAATAAAAATCTTCACGGTAAAGGGATATTTAATATTCTCAGCATAAATGATGGGATAATTTTTATTATCTTTTTCACTAGTTACTTGCCCTACGTGAACAACTATATATTTTCCAATACCTTTTCCAGCTAAAGAAATGATGTCACCATTTTTGAAATCTTTTAATGTCATATTATAATCCTCACATATTTTTAATTATAGCATAAATAACTAAATAATAACCATAATAATAATAAAGGAGTTAAAAAAATGTTAATAATAGTTGGATCGCGCCGGGAAGGAAATTGCTATAACTTAGCAAAGAAATTAAAAGAAAAATTTGATCAAGAAAGAATAAATTGTGAAATAATAACCCCAGGTAATCAAAAAATACACTTGTGTACAGGTTGCATGGATTGTGATAAAAATGGTGTTTGTGATTTTACTGATGATATGAGAGAAAATATAAATAAAATTAGTAAGGAAGAAATTATAATGTTTATAACTCCAACAAGATGGAATTTATTATCAGGAGATTTAAAAATATTTATGGATCGCTTAAATCCATTGTATGCTAGAAAAGGTCTTAAAAATAAAAAAATGATAGCCGTAAGTATTGGCGCAAGGCCAAAACAACTTTATAGCACTGAAGCCGCTATAAGCTCTTTAACTAGTTTTGCAGAAAGTGCTGGAATGAATGTTATATTAAAAAAAGAATTTAATAATTGCTTAAATGCGTATGATATATTATCTCAAGAAGACGAAATAAATAACTTTTTTAATGAAATTAATAAGCTAACTATTTAATAATAGTTTGTTTTTTTCTATGGATATTCAAACTCAAAACATAAAAAAATCCAGATTTAAGAAATAATCTGGATTTTAATTGTTAATAATTGTTGGCTTTTCTTTCAAAATAGCTTTGTGGATGTGCACATACTGGACATACTGCTGGAGCTTTAGTTCCAATAACAATATGTCCGCAGTTACGACATACCCAAATAGTATCTCCATCGTTTGAGAATACTAAACCTTCTTCAATATTGCTAATTAATTTACGATATCTTTCTTCATGTTCTTTTTCAATTTTAGCAACACCTTCAAATAATTTAGCGATTCTTTCAAACCCTTCTTCTCTTGCTGTCTTAGCAAATTCATCATACATGTCTGTCCATTCATAATTTTCACCTGCTGCAGCATCGGCTAAATTTTCTAAGGTATCTGGCACTTTACCACCATGTAATTCTTTAAACCACATTTTAGCATGTTCTTTTTCATTGTTAGCAGTTTCTTCAAAAATTGCTGCTATTTGTTCATAACCATCTTTTTTAGCTTTGCTTGCATAATAAGTATACTTATTTCTAGCTTGACTTTCTCCTGCAAAAGCTGCCATTAAATTTTGTTCTGTTTTACTTCCTTTTAATTCCATAATTTCTACTCCTTTTCTTTTTTCAAACAATCATTACAAATTCCTTTAAAATTAATTTCATAGTCATTTACTTTACCAAATTTATCATTAAGAGAGATTTCAATATCTTCAAATATATCAATTATTTTATGACACTTTGTACAAAACATATGATTATGTTTAATATTTATTTGGTCATATCTATCAAATTCTTCAAATTTTATTTTTTTAATTAAATTCTCATTAACTAAATTATTTAAATTACGATAAACAGTACCCAAACTAATATTTTTAATTGATTTTAAACTTTCTTTGTGAATTTCTTCAGCACTTAAGTGATTCTTGCTATTATTTACGATATCAAGAATTAAATTTCGCTGTTTGGTAACTCTCATGATCTCTCCTTAATAGTAATGATTACTAATAATAGTATATCACATTTATTAAAAAAAGCAATAATTATTCTTGCTCTTTTAATTCATTTTCATAAAGTTTTTTATAAGCTTTACTCTTTTTTAATAGCGTACTATGTTTTCCTTTTGCTGTTATTTTGCCATCTTCAATTAACATGATTCGATCTGAATCTACTATGGTAGATAAACGATGAGCTATTATTAAAATAGTATATTTATTTTTTAAATTATTAATGGCTTCTTTAATTAAAGTTTGCGTTTCATTATCTAATGCACTGGTAGCTTCATCAAATAAAATGATTTCAGTATCTTGAACAAATGCTCTAGCTATGGCAAGTCTTTGACGTTGTCCACCTGATAAAGTAACACCACCTTCACCTACAATGGTATCGTACTTATCAGGTAAGGCTTCAATAAATTCACTTAAACAAGCTAAGCGACAAGCTTCTTTCATTTCTTTATCAGTTAAGTTTTCTTTAACTAATCTTAAATTATCTTTAATTGACATATTAAAAATATAAGGATTTTGCGAAATTATGGTGATGTTATTACGAATAGAATATTCATCTAATTCTTTTATATCAATACCATCTAATAAAATTTGCCCTTTATTTATATCATATAACTTGCATAAAAGGGAAAAGATAGTTGTTTTACCTGCTCCACTTTTTCCAACAAACGCTACAGTTTCATTTGCTTTAATTTTAAAACTTAGACCTTTTAATACTTCATTGCTTCCATAGCTAAAATAAACATCTTTAAATTCAAAATTTCCTTCTACTTTATCTAAATGTTTTGTTCCAAAAGTTTCTTTTTTAAATTCTTCATTTCCTAATACAGAAAATACTCTAGCACATGATAAATTAAACCCTTGAATTTCAGTAAATAAATGACCTATATTATTGATTAGATTTTTTAAAATATTAATTCTATAACTATATAAGATTATAGCTGCAGATAAAACAATTTTTTCTTTCGACAATAATACAATAAGTAAGACAATTAGTAAAAATTGGATTGTAGCATTTACAATATCTGCAACACAATTAAATGCCATATCAACATTTCTTAAATCAAATTGACTTTGAGTAAGTTTATCTATGTTTACTTCCATTTCATTAACAAACGAATCTTTAGCATGTAGCATTTTAATATCTCTAATCCCTCTTACTAATTCGCCAACAAGACCACTAGTTTTTTCTCTTTGTTTACGAAACATTTTATCTTTTTCATCTACTTTTTTTACTTTAATCAAATGAATTATACATAAAACAACTGCGCTTATAACAAAAAATAAGAAAGCTGTTTTGTTTATAATAAAAATCGCTACAAAAATACCAACATCAGTTACTATTCCTGTTAAAAATCCCATTCCTCTTGTAAATATAACTGACATTTCATTTGTATCGTTGCCAATTCTTTGAATAAAAGTTCCGCTAGAGCGTTTATCTATATCACTAAGTTCAATTTTTAAAATTTCTTTAGCAGTTTTTAACTGAATATTTTTAGTAGTTCCTCTAAAAAACACTTGAGTATTTTTTCTAATAACTAAATGATTAATCGCACGTAAACAGTCTACTATTAATATTAAAGCTGAAGCTCCTAATAATTGATTAAATAGTCCATCTGTTATATATATTAATTGTTTAGCAGTTATAATTGGTAATAGTATATTTATAAAAACAAAAAATAAAGATAATAAACATAATAGAATTAAGTTCTTTTTATACTCTATTCCAAATTGATATACCTTTTTTAAATTACGAAAAGTTTCTTTCATAGTTATCTACTCCTATGATAAATTATATCATAGAAATTTAATTTAACATAAATTAATTTTTAGATTGTTATATTTAAATATTCTTTTTTCATCTTTTAAGTAAGTTATCACGCTTACCAACATCTACAATTTTTCCTTCATCAATAACAACAATTTTATCACAAGAAATAACGATTGATAAGCAATAGGTAATTGTTAAAAATTTGTTTATTATTTTATAGGAACCATATTGGCATATACTTTTTTTAAATAATTATCATTATATTTATTATCAATATAAGTCCAAAATTTATTATTACGAGTAATGTTGTTTCTTCTTTCCTTCATACGGTAAACTGCTATAAAAGAAATTATAATGTCATATAGTAGAAATATTAATTCACCTATACTTATAATTATTAGAAATAATTTAACTTTTATTTTGGCGAAGAAAGTTATAAATGGTAGTAAAAATAATTTATATGCTATTGTTGTAACTAAACCAAACAATATAGAATATATCAAGTTTACTCTTCCGTTTAAATTAACCGGAAATTTTGTATAATCCCACGATTTGGTAGCAAAAATTTTTTCTTGTAAGAAGCTTGATATATATTCAATAATTGTACTAATTAAAACACCAACTATAAATATTTCATATATTTGACTTATTTTTAACAAATGTATTACTAAAACAATTAAGACACTAGTAATTCCGTATATAGGAATAAATGGTTCGTAAATCAATCCCTTTCTACTTTCTAATCTACCATTTTTAATAAAACACCAAACTGTTTCGATGATAAATCCTAAGAAATTTCCTAAAATAAATATCCAAAAATAACATAATAATGTTTGCAATTGATCACTTCCTTTTACTTTCTCTTTGATGGTATAAAATGCCGTACAAATTTATATTTATCGCGATTTAATATATACAAATACCCAAATAGACTAAAACAAGTTGCTCCTATAAAATTTACAAGTAAATCTTTCATAGTATCATTTAATCCAACATCAAGATACCCATCTTCTACTATTATAGAATTATCATTGGTAAAAATCTCAGTCTTTGTTACATCATTGATTCTAATAACTTTATTACTATTTTTGGGATCAAGCATTACTGTATTGATATTGGTAATTATTTTATCTTTTTGCATGTCCAGCTTTACATAATAATCGGCACTATATTCGAAAAATTCCCATAAAACACCAATAGTCATCGAAAAACAAAAAGCAACAACAGCAACAAAGAAAGGCGATAAATTAAGTCCCTTACTATTTTTGTTTAATAAGTCGATTAAGGAAAATCCTATTCCAGCTGCCAAAAAACCATTTAAGGTATGTAAAACAGTATCCCAATGAGGAATCATTATATAAAAATTGTTTATTTCTCCTAATATTTCAGCTGAGAAAATAAATAGATAGATTATTGATTCTAATACTGTTGGTAATTCAATATTTAGTTTATCTTCAATAATAGTTGGAATTGTAAATAAAAGTAATGATAGAATACAAAGAAATGCACTATTCCATTCTTTTCTTAAAATTGCCGCACTCATACATAAAATAACTAAAAATCTTAATATAAAATATACAATTAATGATTTCTCTTTTGTTTTCTTATATTTGTTTTTTATATAATTAAAATTTATTCTTGACATAATCCCTCCAATAATAAAAGTATATCATATTAAATAATTAAAGACAAAAGACTGCTCAATTGCAGTCTAATGATTATTTTTATATTCCAATACTTTTTCTAAGACTAATTTATTTGATGGTCTAAGTTGATCTTTTAGGATTAATTCTTGAATTTGTTCGTATGATAAATAACAAACCTCTTCTACTTCTTCTTTTTGAATTATTATATCTTCTAAATTAATATCTTTTTTTAAGTAAAACATATGTCTTATAGGAACTCCTAATATAAAATTTCCTAAATATACTAAATTATCATTTGATATATCAAGTCCTAATTCTTCTTTTACTTCTCTTATAATAGTAGTATAAGGATTTTCTCCACTAGTAATGTGTCCACCTGTTGCAGCATACATTCCGTCTTTTTGAATTGATGCTTTTTGCATCAAAAATTTGCCTTCATTGTTTTCGATAAATATCATTACGATAGCAACATGTTCATTTGGACCTAATTTTATTTTATTATCCCCTCTTACAATTTGTTTGCCCGTTAAATTGCCATTATCATCATATATATCTAGTATTTCCATTAAAATTCCTTTCTACATTAATTAATTGTAATATATTTATAGTTAAATATTATCATGAAAGTCCGAAAAATTCCATCAGTTAATTAAAAAGTAGAGTATTTAAAACTCTACTTAGATGGTTTATTTAAACGCTGTCTTTTCATCTCGGCATCTTGTGCTAATTTCTTTTTCACACAAAGCATTAATGCTTCATATCTAGCCTCTAATTCTATACATCAATAATTAACATATCCCTTTATTCCTGGTTCATTTAATTTACGTATTCCTTTTGTTTCTGCCCATTCATTAATAGCTGGAAAAGCCTGAACTTCTAAATAATACCATTTTTGATCTTTAACATTATATATAAAATCTATTCCACTCATAATGCCCAATTCTTTATTAGCCTTCATAGTAATATTTTGGGATACTTCCAGTACATCTTCAGGTAATATTGGATTTTCTGGATCAATTCCATGCGCTTCTAACATTTCTTGTTTTTCAAAGCTATATCTTGGTTGACAAAAAGATATATTTCCTCCCCCTGAATAATAATTAAACATACCAGTACAATTTAAAAAGCAAGGAGATTTTTCATTAAAGAAATATGGTTCTAACATACCTTGAAACGATCTTTGTTTTGTGCCTTGTGGTTTAGAATATTTTAAACTTGCTCCTAAAACATCTCCTGATGCTGACATTAATACTCTCATATATGTTTTAGAGTCAGTAGGAGTTTCAATAAATTTTTGAAAAATACAAAATTGAAATGCTTGGCTTAAGTAATTATCATTTTTATAGTGTGAATAAAATAACTTTATTTTTTCAAGTTGTTCAGGTGTTTCGATAAAAAATTTATCTTTTCCTCCATTCATAATTTCATTTTTTTAATACAGCAGGAAAAAATGGACTTTGAAAGTATTGTTCTAAGGTTAAAGTATAAGGAAAGTTAAATTTTTTTCCACCAACTTCAGCTACTTTTTTATCTAAATTTCTTTTATAAATGGCAGTAGCTTCTTTACCTTGACCTAAGCTTATAGAATTCATTGTAAAATAAATAATATTTTCATCAGTATCATAAGGATCTTTAGTAATTATAAAACCTTCTGCTTCTAATTTTTTAACAAACTCATTGCGCATCTTTAATAATTCTCTTAATGTATATGTTCTATCTGACATATTATCAATCATAAAAACACAAGTTTTTCCACTTATCCAATCTGGATCAATATATATTTTTTGACCATTAGCATTAAACTTTTCCATCTTTACGCTCTTTTTTATAATCCATTATTATAAAAGTTTACTTTTTGATTGTAAAGATAATTTTATAAATAAAAAAGTACTAATAATGAACTGAACCCCAAAAGTTGGACAGTTTATAAATAGTTTCTAATTAGAGGATTGTAATCTGTAATTTACAGGTGACAGTCCTTTTAATTTTGTCTTAATTCTATCATAATTATAATAATAAATATAGTCATCTATTGCCTTTATTAAATCATCTAGTGTTTTATAGCTGTCTTCTTGGTCATAAAACATTTCTGTTTTAAGTATTCCAAAAAAGTTTTCCATTAATCCATTGTCCATACTATTTCCTTTTCTAGACATACTTTGTTTAATTCCTTTATTCTTTAATCTTTGTTGGTACGCTTGATGTTGATATTGCCATCCTTGATCTGAATGAAATATTAAGCCTTCTAAATCTCTATTATCAAATGCTTTATTTAACATATCATTTATTTGTTCTAGATTTGGTGATTTAGAAATATTATAAGAAATAACTTCTTGATTATATCCGTCTAATATTGGTGATAAATAAGCTTTTTCTCCTCTTAAATTAAATTCTGTTACATCTGTATACCATTTTTTATTTGGTTTATCTGCTTCAAAATCTCTATCAATGTAATTATCTGCAATTCTCCCAACAGTTCCTTTATAAGAAGAATACTTTCTTTTCTTTCTCTTTTTAAAAATGGATTGGATTGGTTACAATTAATTAGACAGAAAAAATGTGGACATGCTAAAATAAAAGAAAGGAAGTGGATTATGAAAAAAGGTAAAGGAAAATTTGATGATTCTTTCAAAAAACAACTTGTTGAACTCTATAATAACGGCAAA